>NZ_JQKB01000001.1 GCF_000745835.1 Belnapia moabensis DSM 16746
CCATACAGTAAAGCGGCCGGGTTAAGGACGGAGCGTGCTGCTGCGGGGCGCCCCGCCGCCGCCAATAGGTTGGGCTCACTGGGACTTGGTATTAGCCGTAGGACCTTAGGGAACAGGCTCCGTCGAGACGAACCTGATGGCCTCGACAGGCGCGGAGTGGATGCTGGTCAAGCGGCTCCCAGCCGAGAGATCCGGGTGGCAGGATCGTGCTGTGCCGAACCAAAACTCGACGTGGACGTTTCGTCTGCAAGCCCGCCCGGCTGGTGAGCCGCGAAGCGGGCAGGAGAAACGCCGTCATGCCGGGCTTCAGGGCTTTTGCCGCACTCGCCGGGGGCCTCGCCCTCGGCGCCTGCACCGTTGCACCACCGACCGGGCCCAACGTCTTAGTGTTTCCGGCAGAGGGGAAGGACCTCGCCCAGTTCGGGCAAGAGGACACGGCCTGCCGAGGCTACGCACAGCAGCAGATCGGCGGTGGCTCGCCCCAGCAGGCGGCGAACCAGAGCGCGGTCGGCAGCGCGGCCGTAGGCACGGCGCTCGGTGCGGGTGCAGGCGCCCTGCTCGGGGCGGCGGGTGGCAATCCCGGGGCAGGCGCCGCGATTGGCGCGGGAGGCGGCCTGCTGGCGGGCTCGGCTGTCGGTGCCGGTAACGCGCAGACGTCGGCGGGCAGCCTCCAGCAGCGTTACGACACGGCCTACCTCCAGTGCATGACCGCGAGCGGTAACAGGCAGCCAACCTATGCTGCGGTCCCGTCTTACTCCTACGCGCCGAGCAGCTACTATGCCCCTTACGGCACTCCGTCCTATTGGGGCGCACCCTACTACGGCTACGGTCCCTATGTCGGTGGTCCCGCCGTGTCCTTCGGCTTCTTCGGGGGCGGCTTCGGCCACCGTCACTTCGGGGGCCGCCATCACTTTCGTGGTCATCGGCACTTTGGTGGCTACGGCCATCATGGTGGCCGCGGCCACCGCCGCTAGGACAACCAAACCAGTTAGCCTGCTGCGGTTCTGAAGTCCAACGGACCGCAACCGGCGATCCGTTGGTTCTGGCCGTCAAACCAAGGCGGTGCTCAGATGAACCACTGCCCAGTAGCCTCGAAGTTTGCCGTAGCCTCGGACGCGATGGCATTCCAGTCGACGACGTCGTTCGGGTTCAGTCCGAGGTCGCTGACCGCCTGGAGCACGTCGGCGGCAGGTGCAACCCCTGTCAGTTCGCCGGAGGCGACTGGCAGCACCAGCTTGAAGCCAGCGGTGCCGTCAACCTCACCCTCGGTGCCCACACCCTGGTTGGCATTGGTCGTCATGCCATGGATGACGATCTCCTTGGCCTCGAGCGGCGTGATGCCGTCGAAGATGGCCTGGGCATTCGGATCGTCCGCCGAGAAGGTGAACACCTCGTGGTAGCTCAGCTTCCCGTCCTCGCCGACGGTCGGGAATACCGCCTCGTCGGTGTGGTCATGGCCCTCAGTGCCGTGATCATGAGCGGCGTTCTCGGGGTTCAGCGTCAGGTTAAGCTGGATCGGACCATAGGTTGCCAAACCCTCGGCGAGCTCGACGAAGCCGTCGCCGTCCGTGTCCTGGGCGATGGTGGGCGACTTGGAATCGGTATCGTCAGCGAAGCCATGGATATGCTGAATGTGCATCGGCCCTGGCTCCAGGCCGCTGGCCTGGATGTCGACGGTCAGGGTCTGGGTGTTCTGATCGACGAGCATCACCACCCGACCATCGACGCCTGAGTTGTTCAGGGCGTTGAGATCAGTCGAGTAGAGCAGCTTGCCATCTTGGACGTAGGTGTCGTGTGCCATGGTTGTCTCCCGGGCCGTTTGGACCCAGGAGCAATACAGATGCCCCCAATGCACGGATGCGGAACAATACTTGGAAAAATGCCGAGGACAGCGCGCAATATTCGGTACGATATCTTCATATCTTTGTGGATCACTGGCCAGGAAGCCCGGCTCCGGTTCGCAGCCGCCTTGGCGAGCTTTGACGTGGCTAGAAAGACCGGCACAGGCCCGGCTTAGCTTCTGCGGCAACGGACGAGCCTGCTGCGCCGCCAGCATCTTTGCCGCTGGAAGCCGTAATGTCCTACCGCCTGCCGCCCGTTAACTCTCTTATGGCGCTGCTACTGTTATTGCTCCTATCCGCCGCCATACCCGCGGCGGCTCCAGAACGAGCCGATCGAGTTGGCGGAGGGTCCTTTTGAGATCACCGACCCGACGGCCGCGCCACGCAGGGCGGCAGAACTTGCCTTCGTCGGGTTGTACGAGCGGGCCAGAAGCGGACACGTCCGCGACACTGGGGGAGCGGAGGCGGAAATCGAGATGGGCGTCGTGGCGGGGCTCGAGTTCCGCATGGGGGCATGCCTCTGGTGCTGGAACTGAAGCCAGACCGCCTTCAGTGATGCCGAGGCAGCCCTCGGCGGCAGTGACCGACACTGCGCTGAACGCCTTGTTGTGTCGGCAGATCATCAGCCATGCGTCGCCACCTGGAACCGGTATCCCAGCAGCCGCAGGGCGTTCAAGGTCACCAACACCGTGGCACCGGTATCTGCCAGCACTGCGGGCCAGAGGCCGGTGATGCCAACCACCGTTGTCACCAGAAAGACCGCCTTCAGGCCGAGGGCGATGGCGACGTTCTGGTGGATGTTGGCCAGCGTCGCGCGCGACAGCCCGACCAGGGCGGCGACGTCCACGACGCGGCTGTTCAGCAGTGCTGCGTCGGCGGTTTCCAACGCCACATCGGTCCCGCCGCCCATGGCGATGCCGACCGAGGCGGCGGCCAGCGCGGGCGCGTCGTTGATGCCGTCGCCGACCATGGCCACCGGCGCCTTCGCCTTGAGGCCGCCGATCTCGCGCAGCTTGCCCTCGGGCAGCAGGCCTGCCTGCACGTCGAGCCCGAGCGCGGAGGCAATGGCCTTGCCGGTCCGCGGGTTGTCGCCGGTCAGCATGACCGCGCGAACCCCAAGGTCACGCAGTGCGCGAATGCCTGCGGCGGCGTCCGCCCGCGGCTCGTCGCGGACGGCAATGAGGCCGGTGGACGCGCCGTCCACAGAGACGACAACCACCGTCTTTCCTTCGCCCTCCCATTCTGCAACCGCCCGCTCCGCATCAACCGGGAGAGGCGCCTGCTCGCTAGCGTAGCTGGGCGAGCCGACACTGACCCTTTTGCCGGTGACGACCGCCTCGACAGCCTTGCCCGGGATGGCCCGAAAGTCCTTGGCTGGGCGCAGCGGGATGCCGTCGGCCGCCGCCCGCTCCAGGATGGCGCGGCCGAGCGGGTGGCTGGACCCGCTCTCCACCGTCGCAGCGAAGCCGAGCATTGTCCGCTCGGAGCCGGTCAGTGCCAAGACGTCCGTCACGCGCGGGCGCCCCTCGGTCAAGGTGCCGGTCTTGTCGAAGGCGACCGTGCGGACGCGGCCAATGGTCTCCAGGGCGCCGCCGCCCTTGACCAGCAGGCCTCGCCTGGTGCCGACCGCGAGGCCGGAAGCGATGGCGGCGGGTGTCGAGAGGACGAGCGCGCAGGGACACGCCACCAGAAGCAGCGCCAGTCCGCGGTAAACCCAAACGTCCCAGTCAGCACCGAGCAGAAGCGGCGGCGCCACGGCGACCAGGGCCGCGACGACGACTGCGATCGGCGTGTAGATGGCCGAGAACCGCTCGATGAAGCGCGCGGTCGGCGCCTTGGCCTCTTGGGCCTCATCCACCAGGCGGATGATGCGGGCGATGGTGTTGTCGGAGGCGGGCTTGGTCACCCGGACCTGGAGCGTGCCAGAGGCGTTGATGCTGCCCGCGAAGACGGAGCCGCCCTCAGTCTTCGGCACCGGCACGGACTCGCCGGTGACGGGGCTCTCATCGACCTCGGACGCGCCCTCGACCACCTCGCCATCGGCTGAGACGCGGTCGCCAGGGCGAACCAGGACGAGATCGCCGACCTTGAGACTGGCGGCGGGCACCTCCCGCGCCGTCCCGCCCTCGACGAGCAGCGCCGTCCGCGGCACCAGGGCACCGAGCGCCTCGATACCTGACCGCGCCCGGCTGGCGGCGACGCCCTCCAGCAGTTCGCCTTTGGTGAACAGGAAGACGACGGTAGCCGCCTCGGAGGTCGCGCCGATGGCGATTGCGCCGACAGTCGCTATCGACATCAGCATCTCGATGGAGAAAGGCGACCCTGCACGCGTCGCGGCGGCAGCCTTTTGGCCAAAGAAGGCAAGGCCGAGCAGGGTGGCTGGCAGGTAGGCCCAGTGATCCAGCGAGGGCACGGCGAGGGAGACGGCGAACCCGGCTGCGATCAGGACGGCGAGGATAGCCGCCAGGCGGGCCTTGGTGCCCCGCCACCAGGGCCGACGGACAGGACTGCGGACCTCGGACCCGGCAGTGCCCGGTTCACCCGCGACCACCCGTGGCGCTTCGACCGGCGCGATGCCGTAGCCAAGCCTGCGGACCTGCTCCTCAACCGCCGTTCGCGGCGTGGCGGCCTCGTCCAATCGGAAGGCCAGGATCTGGGTGCCGTAGTTGACCCGAATGTCTCTGGCACCTCGAACGCGGCCGACGGCGGTCTCGATCTTCGAGGCGCAACTTGGGCAATCCATGCCCTCGACCCGGTATCTCAGGGCCGCCCGGGAGTGCTCACCCGCTTCAGCCAGTCCTCCGTCAGCCATAACTACCCATCCCGTCCTTGGATCGCCGCTAGCTTGCGCCGGGGGTGCATGGCACCTCATATGGACCCTATGGCCGCTACAGGGTCAAGAGCATGCCATCGGAGACCTCACTCAGCATCGGCGACCTGGCGAGGGCAACTGACACCAAGGTCGAGACCAGCCGCTGGTACGAGCGGGTTGGGGTTCTCGCGGCCCCCGCCCGGACCTCAGGCAACTATCGGGCCTACGGATCGGAGCATCTGGAACGGCTCAGCTTCGTTCGGCGCGCCCGAGACCTCGGGTTCTCGCTCGACCAGGTGCGTGACCTGCTCCAACTCGCCGACGATCGCAACCAGTCTTGCGACGCCGTGGACCGCGTCGCCCGCGAGCACCTGGAGCAGGTTGAACGCAAGATCGCTGACCTCAAAGCACTCCGGCACGAACTGCGGGACCTCATCGGCCAGTGCTGCCATGGGACCGTGGCCGAGTGCCGCATAGTCCGGGCCCTGGCCCCTGATCGAGGGGCGGCATAGCCGTTAGATCGCCGTCCGCTGGCCGAACTGCTTCTAGGACCAAGGCAGGACGGGAGATGCCAACAGTGTCTCCCGCCCGATGCTTGGATCCGTGTGGGCCGCATGGCAGGCGAGGTGGCAACGTCTCGGCCGGAGGGCCCGGCAATCTTCCTCACTATGCTGCCTGCCCCTCCAGTGCTCAGGATGCCCCGTGACAGATGCCCCATCCCGACCCGCTCGCAGCCTCACCCGGCGCCGCCTCGTTGCCCTGCTCGGCGCCGTTCCGGTGCTGGGGGCACTGCCCTGGATCGGTGGCTGTTCCGGCAACAGCATCGCAGCCTATGGGGGCCCAGTAAGCGATCACTTCAACGGCGAGCGGTTCTTTAACCCGGGCGGAGCCAGTCCGCGTGGCTTCCTTGATCTGGCACGCTGGAAGCTGGGCGGGAACAACGAGGGCTGGCCGGACTCCTTTCCGAGCCCGTTCCCGCCGGATCGGCCGCCCCGTCGCGTCGAGGGGAAGGCGCTGCGCGTGAGCTTTGTGGGGCACGCGACCTTCCTGATCCAGGGAGCGGGGCTGAACATCCTGACCGACCCAGTCTGGTCGGAGCGCGCCAGCCCGTTTTCCTTTGTCGGCCCCAGGCGGGTGAATCCGCCGGGGATTGCCTTCGACAACCTGCCGCCGATTGATGTCGTGCTGGTGTCGCATGGCCATTACGACCACCTGGACCTCGAAACTCTCGCACGCCTCTGGCAGCGTGACCGACCCCGAATTATCGCGCCACTCGGCAACGATGCCACCATCCGGGGGCGTGACCTGGCCATCGAGGTCACCACCGCCGATTGGGGCGGCGTGGTGCCGCTGGGCCGTGGCGTCAAGGTTGTGCTGGAGCAGGTCCACCATTGGACGGCGCGGGGCCTGCTGGACCGCAACCGCGCTCTGTGGTGCGGCTTCGTGCTGCGTGGCCTCAGCGACGGCGTCTTCTTCGCGGGCGACACGGGATTCGACGAGGGCCGCCCGTTCCGGCGCATTGCCGAGCGGCACGGGCTACTCGGGCTCGCACTGCTGCCAATCGGTGCCTACGAACCCCGGTGGTTCATGGCGGGCCAGCACATGAACCCGGCGGACGCGGTTCAAGGCTTCAAGCTGCTCGGGGCGCAGCAGGCCCTGGGTTACCACTGGGGCACCTTCAAGCTCACCGATGAGGGGGTCGGCCGTCCGTTGGCAGACCTTGCGGCGGCGCTCGCCACGCAAGGTGTCGACCCTACCCGCTTCGTCGGTGGCCGTCCGGGTCTGGTCTGGTCGAGAGCGGCGGAAAGCTGATTTGCGCCGATGAGTTTTATGGCGCCACCAAGCAGGGTTTGACATCCAGGCTCAGGCTGGATCCTTCCGGTTGCCCCTCGACACGATGAGCATGTCGGCATCCGGCAAGGGACGCTGTAGCTCCCTAGCAACCTCCCAGGGCGCCTCCAACCAGGTGTCCATCTCGTCGGGCGTCGTCAGCAGCACCGGCATAGCTTTCGGATGAATGGCGCCCACTGTCTCGTTCGGGTCGCAGGTCAGGAAGCCGTAGAGCTCGTGCTCCCCCTCAACTGGATCAGCCTTGGTGCCGCGAACCCCGGTCCAGGTGGTCCAAATCCCCGCGAAGGCGAACAGCGGCCTCTCTTCCGACAGCCCGAACCAGACCGGCGTCTTCTTGGGCTTGGTGTCCTCCCACTCGCTGAAGGAGGTGACCGGCACCAGGCAACGATGCGCCGGTCCGAGCCAGCGGCGCCAATGCGGGCTGCGAGTGTTGCGGATGTTGGTCACAGGGTGCCCGCCATACTGCTCCGGCCCCGGCATGCCCCAGCGCATCATGGTGAGCTCACGCTCGCCGTCCTCAGCTTGCCGCACCACAGGGGCCATGCTGTCGGGATAGATGGCGGGCAGCGGCGGCAGGTTGCCGGTGCTGTCGCGTGTGGCCCGGGTGAGCCCCATGATCGCGCGCTGGTTACTGGTCACGCTGTAGAGATTGCACATGGGTCAGCCTCAGGTGCGCTTCTTCCTCACCCGCTTCTTGGGCGCGGCGTTGGTCAATGCAGCCGCCCAGGGATCGATGACCTGTTTGGTGCCCTGCCGCATCGCGGCCGTCTGATGGCGCTTGGCCTGGCCGAGCATGACGCCCCGGGCTGCTCCGGCCCAGGCATTCGCGCCGCTGAGCATCATGCTCATTAGCGGATTCCTCGTAGTCCATGGGTTGAACATGTCCGTCTCCTGGGGCGCCGACTGAGGGCCTCCCAACCTCGTCAGAAGCCAGTCGAGCGCTGACAGTTGCCGAGGGCCAAATGTTCTCTTAACGTTCTTTTCCCTGAGCCGGAGAGCCTTGTGGAGCCGAGACAGCCTGAACCCGTGCGGCTGCGAATACCGACCGGCCTTGCCGTGTCGCCGTTCCGCATGCTTGCAAATGAGGTTCCAGCATGTCCGCAGACCACGATGCCGTAGACGACAGCTTATCAGGCGATAGCGACCTTCCGGATAGTGAGCCGGATCTCTGGTTGCCTCGGGCCGTAGACCCAGCCCAGGTCGCCGTCCGACTCGCGATCCAACGCGCCCTGGCCGAGCAGGGGATCAACGTCGATACCCTGACGGGCGCCGTTGTCATCGAGGTGTTAAGCCCGGATTGGGTGTCGCCCGTCAGCTTGGCTTGGCGGGACATCGCCAAGGTGCCCAGCAAGCGGACGTCCACTAGCAGGACAGGCGACATCGAGGTCCGGCCGGGCGCGTGGATGGTGTTCGATGGCGATGGATCAGGATCGCGCCACCGGCCCAAATACGAAAACGAGCAGATCTCGGAGAGCCTTTGGCAGGGCCAGAGCGTCTTGGGGGTGTCCCAAGCGCCCGACCGGCTCCTGCCGCCGGACCTGATTCGAGCCGCCGACCTGAGACTCGTCCTGCGGCCCCTGGACGCCGAGGACCTGAGGAGCGTGGCCCAGTCGGTCACGTCCGACACCACGAACTTGATGCTCGCTCCCGAGGTCTGCGCCGCCGTGTCGCCGATTGTTCTAAAGCTAGCGCGACGGCCGGGGCAGTCGGCGGAGAACTTCCTGCGGCGTGCCGAAGGGATCGTGGCTCGCGCAGATTCGGGAGCGCCGCGGCCGCGCTTTCGCTGGACGATCTCCCTGGCATGGATGCTGCGGTAGCTTGGGGACACGACCTGGCGCGCGTCCTGGAGACCTACAGCGCCGGGCGGCTATCCTGGGTGGATATTGACCGCGGTTGCCTGCTCGCCGGTCCATCAGGGACTGGCAAGACCACCTTCGCGCGCGCTGGCGGCGACTTGCGGCGTCCCGCTTGTCCCTGGCTCCTACTCGATGGCAGGCATCGAAGGAGGGCTACCTTGGCAATCTGCTTAAGGCGATGGCGGCGACCTTCGATGAGGCACGCAAGGTGGCGCCCGCCATCCCGTCCGTCGAAGAGCTCGACAGCTTCTGGAGCCGCGGCGCCGACAGCCGTCATCGAGACTGGTAGGCCTCGGTCGTTGGTGCGCTGCTCGACCATCTGGACGGCGGCGTTGGGCGCGAAAATCTGTCAACTTTGTTGGGGGCGGGCTGAAGCAGCCGTGTTGTCACCCCCTGAATACCACGCGGCTGGCTGTCTCGTCCCAGTACAGCCAGCCGTCGGTGGTCCGCGCGAGGTGCCGGAGGCGCTCGAAGAACTCGGGCGTCACCACCCCGAGGCTGTCGTGAACCGGCAGCGGCTCCCGCTGGTCGCTATTGACCCATTCGCGCAACCGGTCTTCGTAGCCGAAGGGAAACGAGCTCGCGTCGTGGCTCTCCGAAATCCAGGCCAGTGCATCGGCAAGCTCGAGTGTCGGGTTTCGGGAAACGA
Organism: Belnapia moabensis DSM 16746; assembly: GCF_000745835.1. Taxonomy (GTDB): domain Bacteria; phylum Pseudomonadota; class Alphaproteobacteria; order Acetobacterales; family Acetobacteraceae; genus Belnapia; species Belnapia moabensis. The sequence goes on from NZ_JQKB01000001.1 coordinate 9,010, forward strand.
TCCCCTTGTAATCCCGCTTCCAATCCCGCCATCGCGCGACGAGCTCCGGCGGCACCTTGTCGTGCAGCCAGCGTTGAAGCAGGAAGCTGAATGCGGAGTGCGGCTGCGGACGCCAAGTGGTCATCCGCGACACCCGCTCCCCAGCGGCGGCGAGCGCGTCCCGGGTGTCCCGGCAAAGGGCCAGAAAGCGGTCTCGCATTTCCTCCTCGCCCACGGTTAGTGAGAAGGCGTCGTCAGCCTCCTCGGCCTGTGCCGCCTCCCAATCCTGTGGCGGCCCACTCATGCGCGCGCCATCCCCTGATCGCGCGCCGCAAGCACCCCCTCGACCAGGCGCCGCAGAACCCGGAGCGAGCCGCCACGCCACGCCTGCTGGATGGCGGCGAGCTCGACCCCGTCCACCGGTGCCCCCCAGGACTGGTGCCAGCCGATGTCGTCGATCGTCCGCTTGATGATGTGGTTGGCGAGAGCCTCGGCATGCTCGACGGAGGGGGACGGGAACCGGATGATCCGGCAGCGGTCGCGCATAGGTGCGGGGATGCCCTCCAGCGAATTCGCGGTGCTGAGCCAGATGACGTGGCTCAGGTCCACAGGCCCTTGGAGGAACGGGTCGAGCCAGCGGCATGCGCTCTCCGGCTCCAACATGCCGAGCAGGGCGTCGAGCAGGTTGCCGTTGTGCTTGCCCGTGCCGACCTTCTCAAGCTCGTCGAGGATGATGCCGGGGGCAGCCGTCCGGAAGCGTCGGGCCAAGGCCACGGGCATGCTCGGCTCGCCCGAGTGCCAGCGCCTCGGCGTGCCCGCGATTGAGGAGTCGGATGCACCGCCGCAAGGATAGATCTGGTGGCGCACGCCCAGGAGCTCGAGCAGGCGGCGCGCGAATGCCGACTTGCCGCATCCTGGCTCTCCAACCAGGATTGTTGGCTTCAGGTGGACCGTGCCGCGTCCCTGGAGGTCGCGCAGGATGGCCTCCGCCACGCCCTCCGCGTGCGGGAACTCGTGGATCAGGCGCCGGAGGCTGCGCGGCACTGCGTCGACGTCCAGCGTCGGGAGCGGCAAGGCCCTGCCGACGATTTCCTGCCAGGGCGCCATCGCCTCCTTGGCCTCTTTGCCGCCGGTGCCGACCTCGCGGACGAGGACGACGCTCGGCACACCAACGGCCGCCCCGCCCTCGTCACTCAGGACCTCGGCGAAGATGGCATCGAGATCCTCGGGAACCGTGTAGTCGAGCACCCGCTTCATCGCGCCCGTGCTGCGGCGTGGCTCGCTGTCCACTTGCACGAAAGGAGCGGCGGCCGCAGGGGCTGCCGCCTCTTCCGCCCTCCGGGCCATACTGTCGTGGTATGCTAGCAGCACCTGCACGTGGGCATGCCCGGCTACCCCCGCCTTGTCGCGGAGGTCGTCCCAGCGCCCCAGTTGGTCCCTGCTGATGCCGACCGGCTTGGCGTCGGCGGAGATGGCAATCCAGCCCATCGCCCGCTCGGTCAACGCCGCGCTCTCGGCGGGCGACATGTCGTCGTCCAGAGCGAGCCGAGAGGCAAGCTGGGCAATCTGCACGCAGGCATCGGTGTCACCGAGGATGGCCGCGTAGAGGGTGGCGCGGTTGGCGCAATCCCGCGCGTCGGGGCCGCTGTAACCCCGGTTGCCGACAGCTTGGTGCAGCAGGTCGGCAGCCGCGAGGCAGGACCTGGCATCGGGGGAATGCTCGAGCCCCTGCACAGCCATCTGCACGAACAGGTCGATGTCCGCTTCCAATTTCAGACGCCGGAGCACTCGCTGGCACCAGCCGCGGATGTCGTTCAGCGCGCTGTCTTCGAAGTATGGGCTCCCGGCGATGAGTTCGCGGACGGTCGGGAGGTGGCGGCCCTTCCGGGCCGCTTGCCGGTGCCGGTCGCGGACACGGAGATAGCGTGCGTTGGCCTCGTCGTCGTTGTGGATGCGCTTGCGCGTACGGGACGTCTGCTTCTCGAACATTGGCGCTCCTGCTGCTGCTCTCGGGTCACCAGATAACCGGTGTGCGCGCAGGAGGCGGGGAGCTACCTGCGCTGGCGAATGCCTATGCTGAGCGGGGCGCGGGGACGCATGAGGGGCTCCATTTCGCGGCAAAATAAAAGCCTGAAAAGCGATCTATGTCAACGCTTTACGGGAAGCCTTCGGTGTTCGATTGCCCTTGTGTCGCTGTGCCGGTGGTTTTGGGCGGCGGGGAGGCCTGCTCACCGGTGGCAGGGCAAGGACCTCGACGACCGGTTGCGGTCCATCCCGGAGGAGCTCGCACTCACAAGCGACGATCAGGTGCCAACCCATCTCGCGCAGGGCGGAGTGGTTGCGCTGGTCGCGGGCGACTTTTTCCACGAACTTGCGTTCTTAAAATTCCAGCCTGCTCTTCGGCATTCGTGTCGGGGGGCAGCGTGGGGCGAGATGCCGGTGCCAGAAGCAGCCGCGAACCTCGACGATGCAGCCCCGGCTCGGCAGCACGATGTTGGGCCGCCCGGGTAGCCGCTTGTCGTACAGCACGTAGCGCAGGCCAGCAGCGTGCAGAGCCCTGCGCACCAGCATCTCTCCGCCGATCCGAAAGGGAGCGGCCGACGTCGACGACTGTTGGCAGGTGCTCGGTGCCATCTGTGGGAACCGGCTGCGCGACCATTGCGACCTCGCGCTCATCGTCTTGGGGATGGCGGGAGCGCTCCGCCGGTTGGAGCTCGTCGCGCTGCGCCTTGAGGATCTGGAGCGGGTGCCTGAGGGCCTGCGGTTCACGGTGCGCCGGTCTAAGATTGATCAGGAGGCACAAGGTGCCGTCATTGCCATCCCGAACGGCAGGCGTCTCTTGCCGCTTGACTTGGTTGAGGCTTGGCTGGCGGCGGGATTGAAGCGACATGGTTCGTTTGGTGATCCCGAGCGTTCACCGTAATCGACCAAGCGACGGAGGAGCCGAGGACTACCAGGGCACCTCACCGCGCACGCGCCTTAGCAGGAGCGTTGGGCACACGTCGTCTGGATAGGTCACGGCATCGGCAACTTGCCTGAGTGCCTCGGCCGTTAACCCATGAAAATACACTTTGAGCCCTACCGACTTCGGAGCATCTCCCGGACGCTCATGCTTGTGGCCGAGCATCGTGTCGATCCAGTTCTGCTTTACGGTCTCGCTGCCGAGGATGGTCTCAACATTGTGCCGGAAGCTGTGGAAGACCATGCTGCCAGGCGTCCCGATTGCGGTCTTGTGTCTGCTGAACTCGCGGCTGTACTCGGCGGCAAGATTGCCATTGGGACCACTAGCGGTGAGTTCGAAGAGGCGCTCCGCCCCTGCGACCCGGCGTGCTTCCACCATTCTCAAGATCCCTGCCTCGAGCAGCGTCGGATGGATCGCCACAGCGCGCCTTCCCGCAGGGCTCTTCGTTGTCCAGGCAGGCCTGCCTTTGTCCTTCTCTGCCTTCTGTGTCTGGATGATGAAGAACCAGTCACCCTCGACTTCCACCACGTCCTGCGGTCGGAGACGGGCGATTTCCTCAACTCTGGCGCCCGTGTAAGCTCCGATGGCAACGAGCCAAGCATGAGTTTCCTCGGAAACGCGGACTCCCTTTCGGTTTTTGGGATTCCAACGGGCCCGCAGAAGACGATCGAGAGCCTCGACCGACCAGGGGAGCCGCTCGCCAGCGACGACCTTGTGTTCGATGCCATCGAAGATGGATTGGTCAGCGATCCGCTCGGTAAGATGCTTCCATAGCTGCCGCAGCAGCGAAAAATGCCGTTCGATCGTCTTCTCGCTCAGCCGCGGAATCGCTTTGTCTTTGCTATCCGCGATAGCAGCCGGGACCGATATCGGGCGGCGGCTTTTCCCGTGGCTGGCGGGTAGTTGCCGGAGCGCATCCTGGAACCGGAACGCATCGTCCTCCGTGTACCGGTTTGTGCGCTTATCGCCGACGACCTCCATCCACATCCGGATCGTTGCGCGACTCTGGTGCTCCGTATGCGCTGGGTATTGTTTGGCTTTGAAGAACCTTCCTACGAGTTCGGAAAGCAGCGGCGGCTCGCCCGTACGATACGAAAGGGTAGCCTCTCCTGCTGCGGGTGTTAATGGTGGCACGTTTGCGGCTGGCGCAGCGGCTCCAACAGCCGCCTCTGGTGTGGGCTTCGTCCCGGCGAGCAGTTCGGGCTTTGTAGCTTGCGATGCACTGGCCGCGATCTCGGCGAGCCGGGCGCTGACTGCGGAGTTCACCTCCGCTGCCCTCTGCGTCCGAGCCAGGGTTACCTCCGCCTCGTCGGCACGTGCCTGCTCGCGAATCTTCCGATGTTCCGCTAGCCCAACGCGATCCAATGCCGCCGCTTGTGCCATGCGGGCCGTTCCGGCCTCCATACGCTCGGCGATTAGCGCCATGTGCTGGGCGAGGTGACGACGCTGATCATCCGGCAGCGCCATCACCAGGTCGACAGCCTCTCGGTTAAACAGCAGGCCTGCGAGAGCACCCTCGCCTCGGAGGAGGGCAGCCACCAGCCCATCAGCCGTGGGCGAGGCCAGGTGCGGCTCATCGAGAAGCTGGTCGATGAGCACCTTGGCGTGGCGCGCGGTCAGGGTAGGGATTTTGGACACAGCTTTGAACACGGCCTCCGTCGCTAGCCAGGCCAACCTGGCACGTCCGGCTGCTTTCCTAGGGCAGACTGTATGCAAGCTGCGATTAATTTCTGTGCGTCCGATACGCGTTCTGAGCGCATCGGGAACTCGGCGCCGGAACCAATAGGTGCCGCAGCGTCGACGCAGGTTGCTGCCCATCCGAGCCCCATGAAGCAGGGTTGTGGAACAGGCCTGTGGAACAGACTCCCACCAAGGCCTGATTCGGCAGCTAAGCTATTGAGAAGTAGGGAGTGGCTGGGGGACCTGGACCCTCGCAGCCACCCAGCGAAACTACCGACTACCTCGGCTACCTGTGCCCCGGACAGGTGGGAGTGGACACGTTGTGGGCATCATCATTGCGGGCCCGGCGAATGGTAGCAAGGGGCTGGGCGCCGGCCCCCATCGAGGGTTCCCTTGTGTCCGCAAACGACACCCCCGTTCTGATGGAAGAAGAAGCGATCTGGCCGGGGGGGGGGGAGAACGATGTTCGGTTTCTGTGGCGGCGGCCTCTGCTGACGAAGGCCGAACAACAACAGGGCGTTCAGGCTTTAGCGGTTTTTGCGAAGCCGTCCTGAAAAGGCCCCCAGGACACCCCAGCATGATGCTGAAGCCCCAGGAGGCGAGAGCCGGCCACCCGCACAAGCGGCTCAGTCCGACTTAGGGGCTTCCTCCGTCCGATCATCGTAGCCCTGTAGCCATGCCCTGGCAGCGGAGGGGGCATAGCTCACTGGGACGACGCGAGCCTTCCTCTGCTTGGCAGCCTTCCAGCCCTCGATCCACGCATCCAGGCGACTGACGTTCGCTTCCGTCTGCCCAGCGGTCTGTCGATCGGTCTGTCTCAAGGTGAACCTCGCAAACGGAGCTTGGTCAGATCCGGGAAGAGCTGCTTGATGGCTCGTCCGAGCGAGGGCTGAGTGGGTAGGCGCCCACTTCTGCAAGGACATCTTGGACGGTGGACAGGGCAATCCCGCACTCGGCGGCGATCTTCCGCAGGGAGACCCCAGCAGCCCGTAGGGACCGCACCCGCTCCCGCACCGCATCGGCCAGCGGCGGACGGCCCAGGCGCTTTCCTTGGGCCTTCACACGGGCGATCCCGGCCTTCACCCGATCCCGGATCATCTCCCGCTCAAGCTCCGCGAACACTGCGGACATCTGGAGCATGGCCCGGCCGTGGGCCGTGGTGCCGTCGATGGCTTCTCGGTGGCTGTAGGGCTCAACCCCGGCCTCAACCAACTCGGCCAGCGCAGGAGCAACGGCAGCGGTGGAACGGCCAAGGCGGTCGATGGCGGCTACCATCAGCACATCGAACCGGCGGCGGGTGGCGTCCTTCAGCATGCGATCAAAGGCCGGGCGCTTGTCCCGACCCTTGGCGCCGCTGATGCCCGCGTCCTCATAGACCGCCACCACCCACCACCCGCGCCGCTCCGCTACCTCGGCCAGGACCATGCGCTGGTTCTCGGTGGTCTGGCCGTCCGTACTCACCCGAAGGTAAAGCGCCGCCCGCTTGCCCATGATCCCGGCCCCCATCACCGTCCGTTCCGGAATCGATTCTCGCCCAGAATGTACCCAAAATCAAGTGTTTTGCGGTACACTCGAAGTAAGGAACTGGGCCGTTGATTTTGCGGGCTTTTTTAAGGGTGCTGCGAGCTGGTTTTTCGGTACGGTCACCGCCTTAGCTGCGGCGTGGTCGTAACCACCGCTGACTCATCTGCTTGGCCAAAGCTTTAGCTGCCACACGTAGGGGGTAGAACCTTACCGTGACAGTTCTCTTAGCATTGAACAATCTTGCAAGGTAGCACGTGATGCTAACCTACAAGAGATAGCCACGCTGAAGGCCAGTCTCAACGCCGCCGCCCCAAGGGCGCGTCAGGTGATTGCGAACATATTCATACAAATGAAAGACGACATCTGGGTCGATTGGGTTCTTCACATAGCTTTCCTCATAGCGAAACTCCCGGTCTGTGTTTTTTTGCTTTCGAAATACATAGATTTGGTCGACCCGATATTTCTTTATATTGATTGCGTCAGTGAGCTTCAGCCATTCCATTACTACAATGTAGAGCGCATTTGGATTGCGAGCTTTCAGCTGATCGGCCGCACCGGAACTACCTTCCAGCATCGTTTTATCGAGATAAGTCTTGCATTCAATCGCCACTGCGGGAACTTCTAATGCGTGTTTCTCAACAGATCGAACCCCTTTCGGAGCAAGTTCCATATTGTAAGTCGCGCCAATCACAAAATCGTGGTTCTTCCGTTCGATACGGACAGATGGATTAGTCAGCATCTGAGCGTAGTTGCCCGGCATGAAAAAAAGATCCTTAAAGGTAGAACTTTTTCCAACCAGAGGCACGCCTCTAAAATCGTCGATCATGTCCCGAAACAAGTAGTAAATAAACTCTTCTAGCACTGAGCTATGCAGGTTCGATCTGCTGTCGAAGCACTCTGCGTACCTTCTTAAGTCAATAAAATCTTTGTAATCAGAAAACAACTTGACCCGCTTGCGGATAATCTCCTTGTCATTCTGATCCGGCGTCTTGCCAGGCCCTTTCAGCTGTATGTTTTGCTGGTGCCAAACATCATATTTTGCTCGGATTTCCGCGATAAACTGGCGACTCTGCCGATCGCGGTACTTAGTCCTATGGTTTTCTTTTTGGGTAATGTTCGCTCCATGCGCCAGAACGCCTGGGGTGTCCATCCCAACAGCAAGGGGGTCCCGTGCCTCCTCTTGGTTCAGCGGTAAATCGTCTTGAGGCGGCAGTAGATCGTCACTCATTTCAGGTTCCCAGCATCTCACGGAGATGCGTTGCAAGGTGGTAGGCAAGGAGTGGAGGCACCGCATTACCGATTTGGTTGTACTGGCAGAGATGTAACTCTTCTGACCTTCCCTCCCTAGACAGCAAGCGAGTACTCACAACCGTGGGCTTCCCTGAAAAACGATACCAATCTGGGAATGACTGAATGCGCGCTCCCTCTCTCGGAGTGAAGTTCCGGTGGAGGAAGGGATGAACGAAGTTTGCGTAAAAACTCGCTGGCAAAGTGTGGCAGGGCCGGTCAGGGAAAAGCCTACGATTGTTTTGATCGTACTGCTTTTCGGATAGGGTTCCTGGTGCTCCGCGACGGAAGGCTGCGTGCTCCTCTGGCGCGTCAGCACTAGACTCACCCCACTTGAGCTTGGAAAACCTTTCAATTAGGCGCTGTGAATGCCTCATCGACGTATGGTTGAAAACGCGTGTGCTGCCGGCGCGCAACATTCTCTGATAGTCATTTTGGGCTTCGCCAGCTTGCTCCAGATCCTCCGCGCCACCACGCGGTTCAACGTGAGGCAGATCGGAAATCGCGTCCCACAGGGAGAGTAGCGGCAGTAACTCGGTCCCGAAGAGCCCGGGGCTTGCATCCGGAAAATGTGTCGGCATGGGGAAGGGTTTGGTTGTCCCCGCACGAAGGCCAAGGACGAAGAGGCGCGGCCTTATCTGCGGAATGCCATAGTCCTGAGCCTTCAGAACCTGAACGTAGGCATGGAAGCCGATGCGCTTAAACTCAGCTTCAATAATCGAAATCACCGATTGGTGGTCGTCCGCTGTCCGCTTCAACAAACCCGGGACGTTCTCCATGAGGATGGCGTCGGGCTGAAGAACATCAGCAACACGAATAAACTCACGGAATAGCGAGTTTCTGGGGTCCTTGTTCGACCCACGCGCAGCATTGTTCGCGTGCGAGAAACCCTGACATGGCGGGCCACCTATGATGACAGATGGTTTGCCAAACCACTCTTTGAGGTCGTTGTCGGAAACTGCCCTCAGGTCAGCCTTCACAACCTTACTACAATGGGGGTGGTTAGCTTCGAGTGTCTCCACCGCCCAATCATCTATTTCCACCGCTCCGACGAGCTTCGCTCCAGCAGCCTGAAAACCGAGGCTGAATCCCCCAGCGCCGGCAAATAGATCAAGGACTGTGAACCTCGGCGCTTCAACGTCCAGCAGGCGTTGCCGCACGAAGAGATCTATTGGGAGAGAAAGCCTGCGCTCACGCCCGGTGGGGAGGCCTGGGGGGACAAAGTTCATCGCGTGCTATCACCTCTGCATCGCGCATACCGCGTTCCCGCTCGATTCGTCCATGCAGCATCACGCGGCATCGGGAGGTAGCTACGCAATCAAAACGTAATCTGGGCGAACTCTGATGGTTCAGGGAAGCTGGCGGGGCGGACCATGCGTTGAGGCCCAAGAACATCGCGCAAGTTACTCATCCAGAGATTTCCTCTTAAGCTGCACTCCCAAACAGTGTGTACACGCCAGCCGAGGTCTAGAAGCTTGCCAATGTTTGCGGCGTCTCTCTCCATGTTTCGGCGTAACTTAGGACCCCAATAGTCCAAGCGCACCCTCGGAAGGCGTGCCAAAGAACATCCAGGATGCTGATGCCAAAAGCAGCCATGGACGAAGATGGCGACTTTGCGCTGCGGGAACACGATGTCGGGGCGCCCGGGTAGCCCACTGACATGTACTCTAAACCTATAGCCAACAGCGTGAAGTGCCGAGCGCACTAGGCGCTCCGGCCGGGTGTTCTTGCTACGAATAGCTGCCATGACCCGGCGGCGGGCTGGGTCAACGTCATCAAACGGCTTCCGGCCCATCGTGGTTCAGCCCGTGTTGCCCTCCAGATAACGCACGCGGCTCCCCTCAAATGCTTTGACAGCAGCCTCCCAATCGCCCTCTTCCGGCGTCACCGAACGCACCCTGAGCAGCGTCACCTGCGCCCCCTTGCTGTAGTAATCCCCCTCCCGCACCGCCAGCCAAGCCGTGACGCCCTGGGCTGCGATGGCGGCGCCGGCCTGCTATAGCTCCTCCTCGGTGGGGTCCGAGTGGCGGCCGAGAAGAACATGCCGCCCGTCGCTGGCGAGAATCATCCACACGCGGTCGCGGGTGCGGTTCTTCGGGGTGACGGGGGTTCGGGTGCTGGGCATGGGCTGGATTCTGACAGAGGCGGATTCGCCACGCCAGGGCAGTCACCGGGGGCACGGGATGCTCATCAGGCGAGCACAGGGGAGCGCCGGAGGACGGACGGCAGCGGGCGCCTGCATGCCCCATCCGCCTCCACCGATCCGCCGCTTCCCCCAAGCGCCGCAACAGGCTGTCCGGCCTGCGATAGTGCTCCAGACGCCGGGCGATTTCGCCAGCGGCGCGCGGATGCAGCGCAAGCCGCCCCCGCCGGTCACGGGCGATGCACCGTTGGGAAACCTTCGCCTGCTCAAGGATGCGGTCGAGGTCGCTGGCGGACCGCAGCGGGACCTTTATGGCCGCTTTGGTAGTGGTGGTCATGCGCGTGGGCTCCTCTCATGCCGGGACGCCCTCGGTCGTCGTCATCAAGTCCCAGCATCGGCTTCACGCGCACACGCACACGCGCACCATCCCCGGCGGCTTCGTAGGCACACTCCAGCGCCTCCTTCGCTTCCTCGGCGTGGCTCACCCGGACCAACAGGGCATCGTGCAAGGGGAGGGCAAGGATGCCTTGGTCCGCCATCCTGAGCATGGCGATGGTTAAGGCCCGGCTCTCCACCCCCATGAGGACATGCCCACACAAGCGCGGCTCGCCGGGGCATCCCAGAAGTTCCGGTAGGCGGGCGAGGAACGGGTAACGTCCCAGCACAGCCGCGCGCACATCACGCACGGAGCGCGGGAGCGTCACTCCGGCCTCCGCTGCGTCCTTCCAGGCCTTGCGGGTCCAGACGCACGGTGGGCCGCCATTGCCGATGGTCGCAGCGATGTATGCCTTGACCACCGCCCGGTCGAAGCCTTGGAGCGCGTAGGGATCAGCGCCGGGGTCCAATGACTCACCAGCGATGCCGGCGAGCAGGCACAGTTGGGAGGCGCGGGCGTCAACCTCGGCCAATGGCTCCCCATCAATCCGCAGGGACGGGCGCCCCCATTCCCGGTCCCTCCGCTTGAGGCTCTGGTAGTCGCCGCCAGCGGCATACCAGCGGCCGTGGAGGTCGAACCCGTGCCCGTAGGTGAACACCCGATACCACTCGGGGCGCAGGGTCACGGGATCGTCGGCCGGGCCGTGGGTGATCCGGTGCTGGTCGGCCACGCGGTTCATCATCACGACCTTGCTCCGGAGCCACGCGAGATGGCGCCGGTCCATGTCGCTGAGGCTGTCCGGGTCGATCTCCACCCGCTCCCCGCCGATCCTCACCCGCTTGCCGTGGAGGTCCGTGGCGACGCGCGACGGGCGCCTCCACTGGACAAGATCGGCCTCGGCAATGTCCAGACGCTCCGGCTGGAAATGGGCCAGCGCACGACAAGCGCGGATGCCGTAGTCGGCTTCGGCCATCGCCAGCAGGCGCGAGGTCGGACGGAAGCGGGTGGCCTCGTAGTCGAGGACGCCGGCGCCACCGTCCTCCCGCCAGCCAGCGACAAGGCGGGCGAACCCCGGCTTCACTTCGATCCAGCCCTGGGTCTCCATGGCTTCGCGGACCTTGGTGAACACCCGGTAGCTAATGCCGGTGGCGGTGAAGGCGTTCGGATTGGTGGGATGGCTGCTCCACCGGCCCTGCATCGCATTGACGAACAGGGAGCCGACGAAGCCAGCAGCCGTGCCCTCCAGGTCAACGCCGGCCTTGGGGGCGCGCCGGTAGGTCGCCCGGACCGCTTCGGTGATCCGCTTGACCAGGGCGTGCGCCTGCGGGCTGCGGGGGCGGGTCTTCCAGCGCACCGGGCGGCTATTCGAGACGTGGTGCCACCCGTCATCCTTGTCCTCGTCCGCCTTATCGTTATGGATAATGCCCTCGGATGCCGGCGCCCCTACCTGTGCAGGACAGATGTATGCCGGTGTCTGGTTATGGTGATTGATTGAGGGATCACAGCCAGCGTCAGCCAGTGATCCTGTAGCGATCCATGTGCCTGGGTCAGCGAAGGCAACCTGGGTGTAGCTGGCTGGCTCATGCTGGCTATGGGTGATCTCTCCATGGTCGTCCATCCTCATTGCGGTCTCCTTCAGGGCTTCTCGTTGGTCGCGGGCTAGGTCTTCCGGCCTTCCGACGGTCACGCCCGATCCACATTGGCCGGTTGGTGGCGGGCATCATTCGTCGGGGTACAAGAGGCGGCATCGGCGCCTCGGCCTCGCGGCGAGTGCTGCGGCAATGGCCTTCGCCTCCCGGTCCTCGCGCCGATCCTCGGTCGTGGTGATGGTCGGCCGCCGTGCGGACCGGGGTGCGCCAGGAGACGGGTCCGTGGTGGTGGCGGGCGGGCACGGAGCGGCGTGATCGCTCGTTGGCATGGCATCGGTCTCCATGGCTGGTGGACCTTCGCCATCGGCCTGATGTCATCGCTGTCGTGACAGCACAGGTCATCCGCCTGCCGTCGCTGGCGGCGATGGGCGGTGCGTCGGTCGCGGGTTCTCTCTTGGTGTGGCACTAATGGGCAGCCAGACCCGGTGCGGGCCGGCGCCATCCATAGTCTGGCGGGAAGCCTCAGCGGGGCACTGGTCCGGCGCTACCTCTTAAGTAAGCAGAAAGCCTGAAATCAAAGGGTTGGGCCAAAACGCCTAACGCACCCGTAACAATAGTGTGCAGACCCGGCCTAAAGCCCTACCCTAGCCACGCCTGCCCGCCCGGCGGGGTGATTGTTGAATGATGCAACAATCGGCATCAATACGTGAGAAAAGAGCTGGGGCGGTCGAGTCCCTTGCGATCCTCTGGCCGAACCGCCGGCCGAATGTCTGCCAGCGGCACGCCCGCAGAACGCGCCAGGAAAGCCGTGAAAGGCTCGGTGGGGCTGTCCGCTACAACCTTGCGCCCGCTCCCGCTGTTGACTCCTGCGGCCATCTGCGGGGCTCTGCGGGGCATGTTGGGCGATGGGGTGAAGCACCGGAGCGCAGGGGAGGCGGCTCGGCCTCCATCGGATGCGGAAAGGGCGCGCCCACACGGGGCATATGAGGGATCGGCGCCGGGTCCAAGCAGGCATCAGGCGGCCACGCCCTCCCGCTGCCGGGTGTAGAGGTGCGCCAGATCAAGCTCCGGGTACTGGAGCAAGGCCAGCGTCTCCGCTGTGGCCTTCAACCCAGGTCCCTTGTCATACCGCTCCCGGCCTTCGCTGCCTCCGCGCCCGTGGCCCAGCATGAAGTCAACGTGGCGCTCCTGCTGCACATCCCGGATGCGGTTGCTCAGACGAGTGCGAACGGTGTGACGGAAGGCGTGCATCCCAACGCCTTCGCGGTAAATGCCGATGGCCTTCCGATACTCCACGAACCAGCGGGTGATGCGTGGACCGCGCTTGCGATCCTTCCCTTGAGGCTCAAGGTCCGGGAAGAGCGGATCACCGGGGTTCGGCGCGGTGGTGCGGACGTGATCGAGGAAGCCCAGCCGGATCACCTCGGGATGCAATGGCACCACCCGTTCCGCATTGGCGGTCTTGAGGCGCCGGCCCTCGGTTTCGGTGATGCGGACGAACCACACCCCCTCATCACAGCCGATGTCCCGGCGGTAGAGGTCCGCAAACTCCTCAAGGCGCGCGCCGTGGAACAGCGCCAACAAGGGCAGCCAGAACCGGGCATCGCGGATGATCTCCGGTCCTGCCTCTGCCCGCCTCACGGGATGGCAACCTGTCCACACGGGCGAGGTGAACAGCCGGGCCAGTTCCTCCGAAGTCCAGGCGTCCCGCTGCTTGCGGGCGCTTCGGTCCACGCGGAACCTGTGATTCTCCACCAGATCGCCCTTGGCGCTATTGGCGAGGTGGCCAAGGTCAACCGCGAACTGGAAGAACTGCGACAGTGCGGACAGATGGCGCTTCACCGTCTTGTCCGTCAGGCGTTCTGCTCCCTTTGCATGGGCTTCCGCAATGATGTCCACGAGGCTCCGGTCCTTGTCCTTCGGGCTCTTGCCGTAGGTGGCCGGCAGCCGGCGCAGGGTATCGAGGAAGCTGCTGATGTCGCCCCGGTGGTAGGCATCTACCGGACGATCCCCGCACACCTCCATGAAGCGCGTGACGGTCCCGCGTTCTTGGTTCATCACCTGATGCGTGGTCCGGTCCAAGGTCTCACGGCGGTTGAAGTAGGGCTCCACCAACTCGGACACCTTCGGCTTCGCGGGCACGGCGGCTTCAGGCGCAGCCAATGGTTCGGCCGGGGCCAGGGGAGGGGGCAGCGGCGCCGGGGGCTCGGATTCCACCAACTCCAAGGCTCTGCCGGTGATCCGCTTCTCAAGCTCACGGTACATCTGGACGTTCGCTTGCAGGACCCCGAGCGAGAGCAGGGGCCGCACTTCCTCGCGCAGATCGTGCGTGGCCATCAAGGCGCCCACCGTGTCTGCCACCCTAGCGAAGTCGCGTTCCGCAAGGGCTTCCTCGGCCAGCGCCATGCCCTCGGTGATCATCTCCCTGTCGTGGTGGGCCGGCTCCACTTCGCCGTCCCAGCCACTCGGGTAAACTGGACGGCCGGGCGAGGTCGCCAGTCGCTCCCGCATGTCCTCGGCAAGGGCGTCCTGAAGGTATTGCCGCAGGACCCGCTTGATGTCCGCGTCACTCATGCCAGCCGCCACCGCACGTTCCCAAGCCGAGCCGAAAGCCTCGTCCACCAGTCCCGCCCGATGCTCGGCTTCCCGATAGCGGCGGGTCCGGAGGGAGAGCATCACCTCGCCACGTGCCCGGCCGGGCAGGCGCCGGCGGTAGTGGTAGACACCTCTCCGTCGCGTGATGTGGACACCCTGTGGACACAGAACAAGCACCAGCGGCCTCCGGAGCGGGCCGGGGCCTCAAGAGACCAAGGATGTCAGCTTGTTGCGCGAGAGTGGCTGGGGGACCTGGATTCGAACCAAGACTGCCCGAGTCAGAGTCGGGAGTTCTACCGTTAAACTATCCCCCAACGCCCCCGCCGATTGGCGGGGTGGGCTGGCCTGCGAAGCGTCACCACCTCGCAGGGCGCCGCACCTACCATTTCCCTTTGCGGCCTGCAACCCGCACCTTGCGGAAAGCGCTTGCCCCCGGGGCCGCATCCCCGGATCATGCTGTTCGGGAAGGTGCGGAGCAGCTTTCCCCGGGGAACCCCCTTGGCCCAAGACGATGCCGGATGACGTACAACCCCTTCGGCTGACAGAGCCCTCGCCACCCAACCCGGCTTTGCCGGAGCGGCCGGCCCCGCTTCATGCCCGGTTCGCCGTGCCGCCCGCTCCGGCCTATGCCGCCCTCGATCTTGGTACCAATAACTGCCGATTGTTGATCGGCTCGCCCACCACGAGCGGTTTCCGCGTGGTGGACAGCTTCAGCCGCATCGTCCGGCTAGGGGAGGGGCTCGCCAGCACCGGCGACCTTGCCGAGCCGGCCATGGATCGTGCCGTCGCCGCGCTGGCCGCCTGTGCCGAGAAACTCTCCCGCCGCCCGATCCGCCAGTTCCAGGCCGTCGCCACTGAAGCCTGCCGCCGTGCCGGCAACGGCGCCGCCTTCCTCGCCCGGGTCGAAGCGGAAACCGGACTGCGCCCGCGTATCATCTCGGCGCGGGAGGAGGCGGAACTGGCGATGGAATCCTGCGCCCCGCTGCTGGAGGAGACGGATCGTCGCGCCCTGCTCTTCGATATCGGCGGCGGCAGCACCGAGATCGCCTGGATTCGCGTACCGCCTCGCGGCGGTCGCCCATCCGGCGCGCCGACGGCGGAGCTGATCGGTTATATTTCGCTTCCTCTCGGGGTCGTGACATTGGCTGAGCGTGCCGGCGCCTCCTGCTTCACCGAGGAGGGTTTTCACTCGGTAGTTGAGGAGGTTGCGACCCATCTCCTGGCCTTCGACCGCGTCCATTGTATCGGCCAGGAAATCAGGGCCGGCGGCGTGCGGCTGATCGGTACCAGCGGCACCGTCACCACCCTGGCCGGCGTGGCGCTGGCCTTGCCGCGCTACCGCCGCCCGCTAGTTGATGGCCGCACCCTCGACATGGGCATGGCCGATCAGGCACTTGGCGACCTCTTCGCCCTCGGCCGGGCGGGGCTTGCGGCGCATCCCTGCGTCGGACCGGACCGGGTGGATTTCGTCCTGCCGGGCTGCGCGGTCTATGCTGCCATCCGCCATGTCTGGCCGTTGCCGGCGCTGACTGTCGCTGATCGTGGCCTTCGGGAGGGGATGTTGCTGAGGATGATGCGGGCGGATCGTTGGCCAGGGGCGCGGGCGGCAGGCAACAGGCGGACCGTCACCTGAAAGGCCCGGCATCCGGCGGGCGGGGGCTCACTACCCGGCTGAAGACCGCCAAGAAGCGCACCATCGGCAGCCAGCGCTGGCTGGAGAGGCAGCTGAACGACCCCTATGTGCGGGCCGCGCAGCAGCAGGGCTTGCGCTCCCGAGCCGCCTTCAAGCTGATCGAGCTGGATGAGCGGTTCCACCTGCTGAAGCCCGGGATGCGCGTGGTCGATCTCGGCGCCGCGCCGGGCGGCTGGACTCAGGTGGTGGCGCAGAAGGGCAGCGCTCGCATCGTCGCCCTCGACCTGCTGCCGATGGATCCGTTGCCTGGCGTCACTATGCTCCAGGGCGATTTTCAGGATGAGGCGGTGGAACAGGCCGTGCTCGCCGCCCTCGATGGCCCCGCCGACCTTGTTCTGTCCGACATGGCACCCAACACCACTGGACATGGCGCGACCGACCACCTGCGCATCATCGCGCTCGCGGAGCTCGCCCTCGATTTCACGCTGAAGGTGCTGGCCCCAGGCGGCAGCTTCGTCGCCAAGGTCTTCCAGGGTGGCACGGAGAAGGCGCTGCTCGACCTGCTCAAGCGCCATTTCGCCAGCGTGAAGCACGGCAAGCCGCCGGCAAGCCGCAAGGACAGCGCGGAGCTTTACGTCGTGGCGACGGGCTTCCGGCCCGGCTGACCCTTCCCTCGGCCCGCCCGCGCACCGATATGCCGGGTGGAGGATATCGCCCATGCCGCCTAGCTTGCCTGCCGCCGAGGCGGCGCTCGATCCCTGGCCCTTCCTAATGGAGGAGGCGGAGCGGACGGCCGCCGCGGAGCCGCTGCTCGGCGCCCTGCTCCATGCCATGCTGCTCAGTCGAAGCAGCTTCGCCGAGGCACTGGGGGCGGTGCTGGCGGAGCGCCTGGCCGATCCCTTCCTCGGCGCCGACCGGCTCGCTGCCCTGGTCGCCGAGGCTCTGGCAGCCGAGCCGGGCATCGCCGAGGCCGCCCGGGCCGACCTCCGCGCCATTGGCGCGCGGGATCCGGCGGCCGCTTCCGGCTTGCTTGGACCCTTCCTGCACTACAAGGGCTTCCACGCGCTCGAGGCACATCGGATCGCCCATTGGCTCTGGACTAGGGGGAGGGTGGCGCTGGCCGGCTTCTTCCAGGCTCGCATCGCCCGGGTGCTCGCCATCGACATCCACCCGGCGGCCCGCTTCGGTCATGGCGTTTTCATCGACCATGGCACCGGCGTCGTCGTCGGCGAGACAGCGGTTGTCGGCAACGACGTCTCCATCCTTCAGGGCGTGACCCTCGGCGGCACGGGCAAGGAAACGGGCGACCGCCACCCCAAGGTGCGAGACGGCGTGCTGCTCGGCGCCGGGGCGAAGGTACTCGGCAATGTCGTCATCGGGCGTGGTGCCAAGGTCGGTGCCGGCAGCGTGGTGCTGCGGGATGTGCCGCCCTGCGCCACCGTCGCCGGCGTTCCCGCCCGGATCGTAGGCTGGTGCGGGGAAGCGGTGCCGGCGCTCGCCATGAACCATGCGCTGCCGGCGGGCGAGGACGCCCCCTGAGACGCAGGGCGGATATCACCGCATTGCAACGCTCGGACCGGCACCGACGCTGGACGCGGCTGCCGCCCTGGGGGTAAAGGGGGCCGCCAAGGTAGCGGATCGCCCGCCCCCGCGACGAATCTCGCGCGAAAGGTCCCCCTATGGCCCCCGAGTCTTCCCCTGATGCCGGCTCCACCCGCAGCCAGCCGCGTTCGCCGATCACCATCGCCGAGGCCTATGCCTTCGACGACGTGCTGCTGGTGCCGGCCTATTCCACCGTCCTGCCGCACCAGACCGACACGCGCACCCGGTTGACGCGGGAGATCGCGCTTAACATCCCCCTCGTCGCCGCGGCGATGGACACCGTGACCGAGGCGCCGATGGCCATCGCCATGGCCCAGGCCGGCGGCATCGGCGTCATCCACAAGAACATGACGGCCGAGGAACAGGCGGCCCAGGTTCGCCGGGTGAAGAAATTCGAGAGCGGCATGGTGGTGAACCCTGTCACCATCCATCCGGACCAGACCCTGGCCGATGTCCGCGCGTTGCAGGAACAGTACCGCATTAGCGGCATCCCGGTGGTGGAGCGCGGCTCGGGTCGCCTGGTCGGCATCATCACCAACCGCGACGTCCGCTTCGCCACCGACCCGGGCACCCGGGTTTACGAGCTGATGACGCGGGACAATCTGGTGATCGCCAATGGCGACATCTCGCCCGAGCAGGCCCGTGCCCTGCTGCACCGCCACCGCATCGAGAAGCTGCTGGTGGTGGACGAGGGCGGGCGTTGCGTCGGCCTCATCACCGTCAAGGACATGGACAAGGCCCAGGCTAACCCGAATGCAGTGAAGGACGCGCTCGGCCGACTCCGTACGGCGGCTGCGACGGGCGTCGGCGAAGACGGCTTCCGCCGCGTCGAGGCATTGATCGCCGCCGAGGTCGATGTCGTCGTCGTCGACACCGCCCACGGCCATTCCGGCGGCGTCCTGGCTGCGATCGAGCGTATCAAGCGCCTGTCCAACACCGTCCAGGTGGTCGCCGGCAACGTCGCCACGCCGGAGGGCGTCGAGGCGCTCATCCAGGCTGGCGCCGATGCGGTGAAGATCGGCATCGGGCCAGGCTCCATCTGCACCACCCGCGTCGTGGCCGGCGTCGGCGTGCCGCAGCTTACCGCGGTGATGGAATGCGCCGCGGCGGCGAAGGAGCGGGGCATACCGGCCATCGCCGATGGCGGCATCCGCACCTCGGGCGACATCGCCAAGGCCGTCGCCGCCGGCGCCGATTGCGTGATGATGGGCGGCCTTTTCGCCGGCACCGACGAGGCGCCGGGCGAGGTCTTCCTCTATCAGGGCCGCTCCTACAAATCCTATCGCGGCATGGGCTCGATCGGGGCGATGGCGCGGGGCTCGGCCGACCGCTACTTCCAGCAGGACGTGCAGGACAGCCTGAAGCTCGTCCCCGAAGGGGTCGAGGGGCGCGTCGGCTACAAGGGACCGGTCGGCACAGTGATCCACCAGCTGGTCGGCGGCCTCAAGGCCGCCATGGGCTATACCGGCAACGCCACCGTCGCCGAGATGCAGTCCAACGCCCGCTTCCGCCGCATCACCGGGGCGGGGCTGCGCGAAAGCCACGTCCATGACGTGGCGATCACGCGGGAGGCGCCGAACTACCGACTGGAAGGGTAGGGGCGGGGGCTCCGCCCCCAAACCTCGCCAATGGTCAGGGCTGCATGTGGCTGCCGCCCGAGACCGTCATGTTCTCGCCGCTGATGTAGACGGCGCCGTTGGACAGCAGGAAGCAGATCAGCGGCGCCACCTCTGCCGGCTGTGCCACCCGGCCGAGCGGGATGCGCGAGAGTGTCTGCTCGCGGAAGCGGTCGCTGCGGATCACTTCCGTCATCGGCGTCTCCACCGTGCCGAAGCCGACCGAGTTGCAGCGCACCCCGTAGCGCGCCCATTCCCGTGCCGCCGTCATCGTCATGCCGAACAGGCCCGCCTTGGCGGCGGAGTAGTTGACCTGCCCGATGCTGCCCCGCTTCCCGGCGGTAGAGGAGATGTTGACGATGGCGCCCGTGGTGCCGCTCGGCTCCGGCATCGCTTCCCGTGCGCGGTTGCACATGTGCCGGCCAACCGCCTGGAGCATGAGGTAGCAACCGGTCAGGTTCACGTCGATCACCGCCTGCCACTGCTGGAAGGTCATCTTCTCGATCATCGCCGGGCGGGTGATGCCGGCATTGTTCACCAACCCATGCACCGCGCCGAACCGCGCCACCGACTGGGCGACACAGTCCTCGCCGAAGCCTTCCTCGGCGACATTGCCGTGAACGGCTAGGATGCGGTCGGCAGGCAGCGCCGCCGCCGTCGCCGCCAGCGTCTCGGCATTCCGCTCGACCAGCACCACATTGCCGCCAAGATCGAGCACCAGCTCGCTGATCGCCCGGCCGATGCCCTGGCCGGCCCCGGTGACGATGATCGTCCGCCCGGTGAGCTCCATCGGGTTGCGCATATGTGTTTCCTCCCATTCACGTCCGGGCAGTCTGCGCGGCGTGGCGGCTGGAGGCCAGAGGGGCTAGGGTCCTGCGCCTCATGACCCCTGCCGCACGCCTCGCCGCCGCCATCGATCTGCTCGATGCGCTGGAGGCCCAACCCCGCCGCCCGGCCGATGCCACGGCCAATGATTTCTTCCGCGCCCGACGCTATATCGGCGGCGGCGACCGCCGCGCGATCAACGAACTGGCCTGGGGCGTCGTCCGCCAGCGTCTGCGCCTCGACTGGTGGCTGGCGCGCATCCGCTGCCGACCGACCGCCCGCATGCTGGTCGCGGCGGCGCTGCTGCTGGATGGGGGCCTCGACCTGCCGCAGGTCCTCGCCTCCTTCCCGGGCGGGCAATACGCCGCCGAGCCGCTCGCCACCCTGGAGGAGCGCCTGCTGCGTCAGCTCGAATCGAGCCGTGGCGGAATCGAAGGCCTGGTCCATCCCGAGATGCCGGAGGCCATCCGCCTCGACCTGCCCGATTGGGTGCTGCCCGGCTTCCGCGCCCGCTTCGGCGAGCGGCTGGCGGAGGAAGCGGCGGCGATGGAAGGGGAGGCTCCCCTCGACCTCCGCGCCAACCTGCTGAAGACGACGCGGGAGGAAGCCGCCGCCGCCCTCGCTGCCGAGGGCATCGAGACCCGGCCGACCCCTTTCTCGCCCTGGGGCCTCCGCCTGCCGCAGCGGCGCCCCGTCACCCAGACCCGTGCCTTTACCGAGGGCCTGGTCGAGGTGCAGGACGAGGGCAGCCAGCTCATCGCTCTGCTCACTGACGCAAGGCCTGGGATGCGCGTCGTCGATCTCTGCGCCGGCGCCGCGGGCAAGACCCTGGCGCTGGCCGGAGCCATGCGGAATCGCGGCCGCATCACCGCCTGCGACGTCTCGGCCCCGCGGCTAGAAGGAGCGGTGAAGCGCCTGCGCCGCGCCGGCGCCGACAATGTGGAGCGGCACCTGCTCGCGCCTGGAGACCGCTGGGCCAAGCGCCGCGCCGGCCAATTCGACCGTGTCCTGGTCGATGCGCCTTGTACCGGGACCGGCACATGGCGCCGCAATCCGGATGCACGCTTGCGTACAAACCAAAATGATCTCGCAGAGTTGTGTACAAAGCAGGCCGAAATTCTCGCCGGGGCCGCAGATCTGGTGCGGCCCGGCGGGCGTCTGGTCTACGCTACATGTTCGCTGCTGCCCGAAGAGGATGAGGCACAGATAGAAGCCTTCCTCGGCCGCCACCCTGATTTCGCCCTTCTCCCCCTGGCCGAGGCCTGGGCCGATTCGGGCGGTACCGGGGCGCCGCCGGCCGAGGGCCTCTATCTCGTCACCTCGCCCGCCCGGCACGGCACCGACGGCTTCTTTGCCGCGGTCCTGCAACGCCAGCCCGAGGGGTAGCCGACAGGGGGTCGGCTTCGGGCCTTTCCGGGGGGAGGAAAGCGCGCCCCATGATTTGTATCCGCCGCGCCCGGCCTTCCGATGCCGCTGCCATCGGTACCGTCCACGTTGCCACCTGGCGCACGGTCTACCCGGGCGTGCTGCCGGATGGCTACCTCGCCAGCATGTCCACGCTTCGCCATGCCGCCGGTTACGAGGCCGCAATCGGCGACCGGCGCCATGGTCACGCCATTTTCGTCGCCGTCGCCATGGGAGCGGATGCTCCGGCGGGGCAGGAGGGGGCGGAGGGCGGCACCGTCATCGGCTTCGTCTCCGGCGGCCGCTCACGCCGGCCGCAACTCGGCGATGGCGAGATCGAGACGCTCTACCTGCTGGACGACTACCGCGACCGCGGCGTCGGCCGCCGGCTGGTGCGCGCCATGGCGGCGCATCTGGCCGCCATCGGCTGCCGCTCCGCCATGCTTTGGGTGCTGAAGGACAATCCGACGCGCTGGTTTTACGGGCGTCTCGGCGGCCGGCTGATCGCGCGCGAGGCGATCCGCTTCGCGGGGCAGGGGCTGGAACAGCTCGCTTTCGCCTGGGACCCGATCGAGGCACTGCTGTTGGCGACGGCCCCCGCGCCGGAGGTGTAGCGCGGACTTGCCCTTGCCGGTGCATTATGCTGTGAGGCGCCATGAACGAGCCCCTCGCCGCCGCGGCCCGGCACGACCGCATCCTCATCCTCGATTTCGGCAGCCAGGTGACGCAGCTCATCGCGCGCCGCCTGCGAGAGGCCGGGGTCTATTGCGAGATCTGGCCTTTCACCGCCGAGGAAGCGCGCATCCGTGAATTCGCCCCGCGCGGCATCATTCTCTCCGGCGGCCCGGCCAGCGTGACCGAGGGCGAGAGCCCGCGCGCTCCCCAGGCCGTGTTCGAGATGGGCTTGCCGGTGATGGGCATCTGCTACGGCCAGCAGGCGATGGCACATCAGCTCGGCGGCATGGTGGAGAGCGGTCATCACCGCGAATTCGGCCGAGCCTTCATCGAGGTGACGGCGGAATGCGCCATCACTCAAGGGCTCTGGGCCAAGGGCTCGCGCGAGCAGGTCTGGATGAGCCACGGCGACCGCATCACCCGCTTGCCGGAGGGCTTCCGCGTCGTCGCCGCGAGCGAGGGTGCCCCCTTCGCCCTGATCGCCAATGACCAGCGCCATTTCTATGGCACCATGTTCCATCCGGAGGTCGTGCACACTCCGCATGGCGCCGCGCTGCTGAAGAACTTCACCAACCTTGTCTGCGGTTGCCATGGCGACTGGACCATGGGCGCCTTCCGCGCCGAGGCCATCGCCCGCATCCGTGCCCAGGTGGGCGAGGGGAGGGTGATCTGCGGCCTCTCCGGCGGCGTCGATTCCAGCGTCGCCGCGGTGCTGCTGCACGAGGCGGTCGGCGACCAGCTCACCTGCATCTATGTCGACCACGGGCTGATGCGCGCCGGTGAGTCGGAGCAGGTGGTGAGTACCTTCCGCGACCGCTTCAACATCAAGCTGGTCCACCGCGACGCTTCCGACCTCTTCCTTGCCCAGCTCGCCGGCGTCACCGACCCGGAGCAGAAGCGGAAGATTATCGGCCGCCTCTTCATCGAGGTCTTCGAGGAGGAGCAGCACAAGATAGGCGGCGCCGACTTCCTGGCACAGGGCACGCTCTACCCGGACGTGATCGAGAGCGTCTCGGCGACCGGCGGCCCCTCCGTCACAATCAAAAGCCACCACAATGTCGGTGGCCTGCCCGCCCATATGCGGATGAAGCTGGTCGAGCCGCTACGCGAGCTGTTCAAGGATGAGGTGCGGGCGCTCGGCCGCGAACTCGGCATGCCGGAGGCAATCATTGGCCGCCACCCCTTCCCGGGGCCGGGCCTCGCCATCCGCATCCCCGGCGAGGTGACGCGGGAGCGCGCGGACATCCTCCGCCAGGCCGACACCATCTTCCTTGAGGAGATCCGCCTCGCCGGCCTCTACGACGCCATCTGGCAAGCCTTCACCGTGCTGCTGCCGGTGAAAAGTGTCGGCGTGATGGGCGATGGCCGTACCTATGAGAGCGTCTGCGCATTGCGTGCAGTCACCAGCACGGATGGGATGACGGCGGATGTCTATCCCTTCGACATGGGCTTTCTTACCCGCGTCGCCAGCCGCATCGTCAACGAGGTGCGCGGCATCAACCGAGTGACCTACGACATCACCTCGAAGCCGCCGGGGACGATTGAGTGGGAATGAGGCTCGCGTAGAGCCTGCGGTCTGGCCGCCGGCGGCGAGGCGGCGCGAACGGAAGCGAACTGAGATTGGGCGCATATGGGAAAGGCGGGGCAGCGCCAATTTCCAACCAGCCTCGGAGATGCCGCCTGAGACTAAAAGAATTGCGCTTCGCCGCCAAACTTGAGCGGAATCAGGCTGTTGCGGCGCCGTCCCGGGGGGTATTGGACGGTCATGAGCACGAGCCTGATCTATCCCAACGGGTTCATTGAGCCACGCCCGAGGCTGGAAGTGAAAGTCCAACGCCTGGCTCGCCCGCCGGCACCCTGGCTCTGGTCGATCCATGTCGAGGGTCAGCCGAAGCACCTGTATATCGCCAAGAATCGCTACAGCAGCGCTCAGGAGGCCTGGGAAGCCGGCCGCAAGGCGCTCATCGTCCTGGAGCGAGGCCGCAGGCCGCCACGGCCGACCGCCGCCCAGCATTCGAAATAGTCAGGCGGCTGCCACGCTGGGCGGCAGCCGCCTCTTCCGTCAAAGGCGGAAGGCCTGCCTCGCCAGCAAGCGCCAATGTCCATCCTGCCGCTGCCAGACCTGCAGGACGCCGATATGCACTGGGGACACTTTGCCCTGGCTTTCGGTTTCGCCATCCATGACATGCCGGACGATGGCTTCGTTGCCCGACAGCTTGATGGTCTGACCGCTGAGCTTGATGCTGCGGAAGGCAGCTGTCTTCGCCAGGAGATCGGCGATGAACTCTTCCTTGGTCTCGATCCGGCCGGCCGAATGCCCGTAGCTCAGCGCGTTGGCGCAAAGCGGCTCAAGCTTCGCGCGATCCGGCTCGAGCATGGCCTGGACCAGCGCCTCGACTGCTCGTGCAACGGCCTGCTCGTCAGCGGATTGCGCGGTGGCTGGCAGGTTTGCGAGCAGCGCCAGCGAGGCCATGCCGCCTGCGATGGCTCGACGTCGTTCGAGATGCATTGCGTCCTCCCTTTCTCGGCCAGTTGTCCTGGCAGGAGGAAGGTTAGGAGGACTTTGGTGCCGGGTCCATGCGGGGGGTTCAGGGTCTGCCGGCCAGGAAGCCTCGCACGACATTCCCGAGCAGGCGCGAGACCGGCCCGGCGAAGGCGGTGCCGTTCCACAAACTGCCGCAGAAGGTGATAGAGCCGACGGAGAAGACCGCGCCGCCGCCCGGCACGGTGAAGTAGACAATCTCGCCGCGTTGCAGGTCCCGTGGCCGCTCACCGGTGACGGTGTTCACGTGGGACAACAATTCCTCCGGTACGGTGACGAAGGAGGCCGGTGGCGGGCCGGATCGAGCCAGGATCGCGGCATTGGGCGGCGTGCCGAGGCGGATATCGGCGCGGTCCAGTTCGAAGCCGGCCGCCCCGCCACCGGACAGGCCCGAATCGCCGAATACCTCGGGCACGCCATCCATGATCCAGCCATGCTCCGGTGCCTGCGCCGCCGGAAGGCACCGGAAATGGGTGCCCTCGAACAGGCCCTGTGCCGAGAAGCCGACGCCGACGAGCTGCTGCGGCGGGCGGCGATTCCGCCGCCACAGGCCGCCGAGCTGGCCATCGAGCTGATGGTAATACTCGCTCGGCTCTGCATCCCAGGCGCGGATGCCGCCCTCGGCGCGGCGCACCTCGATGAGATGCGGACGGGCAGGGTCGCGTGCGATGCGCCAGTAGAAGCCGTTACCACCAAGATAGACCAGCTTGCCGCCATTGTCGCGATAGGTGGTCAGCGCATCGAGCATTCGGCCGGTATGGTATTCGGGATGCGTACCGGTCAGCAGCACGCGGTAGGGAGCGATCAGCGCCGCGCCCTCGTCGTCGAGATCTTCGTCGGTGACGACGTCGAAGGCGATGCCCTGCGCCTCGAGCCAAGCCAGCAGGTGAGTATCGGCCGGGTAGTGCCGCAGGCCGGAGCCGCGCGCATCGTTGAAGGTAAGGAAGCCGGGCCGCATCGTCAGCACCGGCCGCAGGCGGGAGGATAGCGCGACGCCGCTGCCATCCGGATGGCGGTTGTAGGTCGAGTATCCGTAGGCGCCGTATTGGTCCGGATTGTGCGGATAAGCACCCCAGGCCGCAACGCGCGCCCAATAGGCCTCGTCGGCATTGCCACGCGCGTGGTTGGCATAGGCCTGGTATGTAAAGGTGGAGGCGAGGAACACCACCTGGGCCGTCGCCTGGCCGAGCGGCGGGAGCACATAGAAGGGCAGCCAGTCCTCGCCGGTCTCGGTGACGATGTGAAAGGCGTAGCAGCCGCTCGCCATCCCCTGCGGCACGTCGAACTGGAAGGACGGCGCCCAGCGGCAATCCTCGAGATCGTCGGCATGGAAATGGATGGCGGCGTAGTCGCCGGGCGCGTGGCGCCAGCAGCTTTCCGCGCCGCTCCAATGCGCGCCCACCACCGCCTGCGTCGGCGCGTTGACCAGGACGCCATGGAGGCCGTCCGGGCCGGCATCCTCCACCCGGTCGGTGCCGATAGCGCGGGAAAAGTCCCACCGCGCCCGGATGGCCGCCGCGGCCTCCGCCGGAATCGCCAGCGGCTCCGCCCAATCGGTAAGGAAGGCTGCTGTGGCCATCGGCGCTTCGAGCTTGCCGGTGAAATGGTCGCGCGGCGCATCGAGGCCGCGTGCCGCGATGACGACCCCCGTCACGTCCGGAGCCGGGCCGCCCGGCAGGGCCGCCTCGGCCGTCACGGCGCCCTCCGCACCGCGTTGGCCAAGGAGGATGCGCCCCGTGGCGGGGTCATGCGAGAGCCAGAGGCGATGCCAGGCGCGCGGCGCCAGCCCCACCTCCGTGGCGAGAGGGCAGCTTGTGCCGCCGAGCGTTACCTCGGCCTCGGCACCCGCCGTGCCGGCGCGGAGCACGAGGGAGAAGCCGGGGCCTTCGGCCGAGAGCACCGTCGCGGCCGTCTGCTCGTCGCGCATCCAGACCAGCACCGACCAGCAGCGCGGCTCCTCCGCTCCGAAGCGCGGACCGTGCGGGATCAGCGCATGGGAGCCGATCGGCACCGGCTGATGCGTCCCGTCGAATTGCATCTCCGGCAGGCCGGGCACCGGCCGCAGGTCGAGGCCCGGCCCGTCCGGGTTGGGGTCGCCGCTCACCACGCGGAGGATGCGCACGCGGCAGGGGGCCGGTTGGCGCAGGCTGACATGCGCGGTGAAGCGCTCGCCCGGGCGGCGCGAGGGGCGGTCGAGGTAGCCCGCGACGGGCGGAGTGGCCTGCGTCATGCGCGCCTCAGATTCCAGGGCACTGGGCGTGGCCCTTCGAGCAGGCCGGTCAACGAGCGGCGATAGGCGGTGCGGATGAAGAACTGCCCGAGCGGCACGCTGGGGACGTCGCGGAAGGCGAGATCCTGCATCCGCATGCCGATGGCGAGTCGCCCCGCCTCGTCCGGAGCGCTGAGCCATTCGGCGTTCAGCGCCTCCATCTCGGCGCTCTCGTACCAGCCGTTCCAGCCGCCGGTGCCCTGGCCGCGAATCAGCGCGTTCTGCGTGGGCGTGACGATGCCCATGCCGCTCCACCAGACCGGATAGATGTTCCAGCCACCCTGGGCGGGCGGGTTGCGGTTGAGGGTGCGGCTCAACACCGTGCCCCAGTCGGTGGTGACGAACTCCACGTTGAAGCCGATGCGCGTCAGTAAATCCTGACCGATCAGGCCGAGGGGCGCGATGGAGGTGAAATCCGCCGGGTTCAGCATCACCACCCGCTCGCCGGCATAGCCGCTCTCGCGCAGCAAGGCCCGGGCGCGGTCGAGGCCGGGCGAGGCCATCGGGTCCTGCGCCGGCGGGCGGCCATAGGGCGTCGTGCAGGGGAAGAAGGAGTGGCAGACATTGAAGGCGCTCGGGTCGCTGTTCGTCACCGCCGCCATGAAATCCGGCTGGTTGACGGCGGCGAGCACGGCGCGGCGCACCGCCGGCTTGTCGAAGGGCGGTTGCAGATGGTTGAAGCGCAGGACGCCCATATAGCCGGCCGGGTCGCCATTCGCGATGGCGATGTCGCGCGACCGGCGCAGCACAGGGATGAGGTCGGCGGCGACCTGCTCCCACCAATCCACCTCACCGGCCTGCAGCGCGGCGGCGGCGGTCGCGGCGTCGGGCATCATGTGCCACTCGACGCGCTCGAAATGCGCCACCTTGCCGCCGGCGGTCCATTCCGGTGCCTCGGTGCGCGGCCGGTAGCGGTCGAAGCGCGCATAGGCGGCGCGGCTGCCGGCGACGAACTCGTCGGCCAGGAAGCGGTAGGGGCCGGAGCCAATCATCTCCGGCACCGGCCGCACCGGGTCGGTGGCGGCGAGGCGTTCCGGCATGATAAAGGCCGGGGCGGTGCCGGCCTTGGCGATGGCGTCCAGCAGCAGGGGAAAGGGCTTGGCGAGGCGGATGACCAGGGTGCGGTCGTCGGGCGTCTCGTAGTCGCGCACCACCGCGGCCAGGGTGCGGCCGAAAGTGTCGCGGCCGCCCCAGCGCCTGAGGCTGGCGGCGCAGTCGCGCGAGCGCACCGGCTCGCCATCATGAAAGATCAGGCCCTCGCGCAGCCGGATCGTCCAGGCGAGGCCGTCCTCGGAGATGCTGTGGCCTTCCGCCATCTGCGGCTGTGGGCGCATCCTGGCATCGATGCCGTAGAGCGTGTCGAAGACGTAGAAGCCGTGGTTGACCGCGACGCCGGCCAGCGAGGCGATGGGGTCGAGATTGGTCAGCGCAGCTTGCGGCACGAAGCGCAGCACCCGCGGATCGCCGCCACGCTGGGCCTGCGACAGGCTCGGCACCGCGAGCGCCGCGGCGGCCCCAAGTGCGGCACGGCGGGTCAATCGGGCTGTCATGGCCTGGTCTCCGCGAAGGATGCGCCATGCTGGCCGGTTCTTGAGCGGTGGACAAGAGCCCTTCGCAGCCTATGTCATGCAGTGCCGATGCGGCAGGTTCGGCACGGCATGCGGCGCCGGCGGGGGCAGATGGCAGTACCGAGGGTCAAGCGGCAGAAGCCGGAACGGGCCGCGCCCCGCGCGGTGGGGCTGACGCGCGAGGCCGTCATCGCCGCCGCGCTGGAGGAAATCGATGCGACCGGCCTGCCGGGGTTCAGCATCCGTGGCTTGGCGCGGCGGCTTGGCGTGAACCCGACCGTGGTCGTCTGGCATCTGGGCAACCGCAACATGGTGCTGGCCGAGGTGGTGAATGCCGTGCAGGGCGACCTGGTACCCGCCCGCCCGCCGCACCAGGGCTGGCAGGACCGGCTGCGGCAGATCTTCGCGCGCTCGCGGGAGGCGGTGCGGCGCCATCCCAATGTCGCGCCGTTGATCGGAGCGGAGATCGTCTCCAATGTCCGCTCCGATTTCCGCTTGGCTGAGGCGCTGCTGGAGGCGCTGGCCGAGGCGGGTTTCACCGGCGCCGCGCTTTGCCGCGCCTACAACGCGACCCATGCCGCTCTGGTCGGCTTCACCACCCAGGAGCTGGCCCAGATGCCGGGCGAGGACCTGCCGGGCTGGCAGGCGGGGATGCGGGAGCATCTCACCCGCGCCGATCCCCGGACCCACCCCATCCTCGCCCGCGAGCTGCCGCACCTCGCCAACCGCGCCTTCATCTTGCGCTGGCAGAATGGCGTCGAGGCGCCGATGGACGAGTCCTTCGCCCTCTATGTGGATTGCTTCATCGCCGGCCTCGCGGCGCATGCGCTAGGCACCGGAATCCCGGCGAATTAAGCGCTACATGGCAGGCGATGGGCGGGCCGCCACCAGCGCGGCGCCTTCCGCGACGAAGGCCGCGGCCGCCGCCTCTGGTGCTTCCGTCACCAGCGTCCAGCGGGCCGGCAGCGGCGCCCAACAAGGCTGGCTGGCGCGGCCGAGCTTCGAGGCATCCGCCAGGACCGTCACCGATGCCGCGCGCTGCATCATCAGTGATTTCAGCGAGACCTGTTCCAGCGTCGCCTCGCAGAGGCCGAGGCCGGGTGCCAGCCCATCCGCGCTGGTCAGCAGCCGGTCGGCGGTCAGGCAGCGCAGCGCCGCCTCGGCCAGCGGCCCGGCGGTGCTCATGCTGATCGGCCGAACCGCGCCGCCCAGCACCACCAGTTCGATCCCCGGCGCATCCGCCAGCACTGGGATGAGCGCCAGGTTGTTGGTGATGACGCGATGCCGCCGCCCGCGCAATAGCCGGCCGAAGGCTTCGACAGTGGAGCCGCCGTCGAGGATCAGCGTCTCGCCCTCCTCCACCAGCGCGAGCGCCGCAGCGGCGATCGCTGCCTTGGCGGTGCGTTGGATCCCTTCCCGCGCGAGGAGACTCTGCTCCTCGGCGGCCGGGGCGAGGATGGCGCCGCCATAGGTCCGGGCGATGGCACGGCGGGCCGAGAGATGCTGCAGATCGCGCCGGATGGTAGAGGGCGAGACGCCGAAGCGCGCCGCCAGCCCGTCCACATCCGTCTCCCCCGCGGCGAGCGCGGCGAGGATGGCGTCCCGCCGCGCACCGTTGCGCCGCATGGGCCGGCTCAGGCGGGCAGGCGGCGCGGTGCGAGGTCCACCGCCTGGCGCAACGCCTCGATCAGGCTGCCTTCGTCGGCGATGCCCTTGCCGGCGATGTCGAAGGCGGTGCCGTGGTCGACTGAGGTGCGGATCACGGGCAGGCCGACGGTGATGTTCACCCCGGCTTCCAGCCCCATCACCTTCACCGGGCCATGGCCCTGGTCATGATACATGGCGACGACGAGGTCGAAATCGCCGCGGGCGGCGCGGAAGAACAGCGTGTCGGCCGGCAGCGGGCCATCGACCTTCCAGCCCTTCGCGCGGCAGGCCTCGACGGCGGGGATGATCTTGTGCTCCTCCTCGCCATGGCCGAAGAGGCCGTTCTCGCCAGCATGCGGGTTGATGCCGCAGACACCGATGCGCGGGTCGGCGATGCCAGACTTCACCAGCGTCGCATGGCCGCGGGCGATGACCCGCCCCACCAGTCCCGGCTCGATCCGGTTGATCGCGTCGATCAGGCCGATATGCGTGGTGACGTGGATCACGCGCAGCTTCGGCGCGACCAGCATCATCGAGACCTCCGGCGTGCCGGTCAGATGCGCCAGCAGCTCGGTATGGCCGGGATATTTGTGGCCGGCGGCGTGCAGCGCCTCCTTCGACAGCGGCGCGGTGCATATGGCATCCGCCTCGCCGGCTTGCACCAACTGCGTCGCGCGCTCGATGTAGCGATAGGCGCCCTCGCCGGAGAGGGGGGAGAGCTTGCCGAAGGGATGGCCAGGCGGGATCAGGCCGATATCGATGCAGTCGACCGTGCCTCGGTGGTATCGCGCGCCGGACGGCTCCTGTAGTGCCGCGACCTCAAGGCCGCCGCCGGTGATCGCGCCGGCCTCGCGCAGGCGCCCCGCATCGCCGACCACCAGCGGGCGGCAGATGGCGTAAACATCCTCGCGTGCCAGGGCCTTCATGATGATCTCGGGTCCGATGCCGGAGGCATCCCCCATGGTGATGGCGACGATCGGACGGCTGGCCGGAGCATTGGCCTGGGCTGCTGACATGGCGGGACCTCGTTCGAGAAGGCTGTGCAGCCGGTCGAGGCTGCGGACGATGGTGTCGGCCGTGCCGAAGGCGCCGGCCTTGGTCATGACGGGGATGGCATGAGCGCCCAGCGTGACGCCGAGCGGCACGCCCGGCTCCACCTCCTCCAGCAACCGGATGCCGGTGACGCCGAGGCGGGACAGCAGGGCACAGGCGGTCTCGCCGCCGGTGGCGAAGAGGCCAGCGACATGCGGCGCCGCCGGGGCGAGAAGGGCGGACAGGCGCTCGGCAAGCAACGCACCGCGGGAAAGGTCGGCCTCCGCCTCGGCACCGATATCCACCAGCACATCCTCGCCGGACGCGAGCACCGATGCGATCGCCGTGCCGGCACGGTTGGCCTCGACCTGGTCGAGCAGCAGGGCAGGCGGCAGGCTGAAGGATCGCACGGCGCCTGCCTCGACCAGGCGAGCTGCGGCGGCGCGAGAGACCTCGGCGATGCTGCCGACCACGATGAGGATGCCGCCCCGGTTGGCTGCGGGAAGGGCTGGCATGGGCGCCTCTGCCGGCTCTTCGGCGGCGAGCGCCGCGGCGATGCCGCCCGAGCCCGTCCAGAACAACCGGTCCGCGTAAGGCAGGCTGGCCCTGGCGATGGTGTCCAGATCCTCGGGCAGCACGGCATCGCAGACCAGGGCGTCGAGGCCTTGCGCCAGCGCCTGGGCAATTCCCCCGGCCGCATCGCCACGTACCGCGTCGAGCGGCAGAAGTCCTGTACGGAGCCCTGCCGCTGTCAGCTCCGCAACGAGGTCGGCGCTCGGGTAGCTGTGGTCGCGCGCCCAGAGTGGCGTCGCCTCCAAGGGCGCGCCTTGCAGGCGGATGCACCCGCTCTCGGTGGTGCGGCCGGTCGCCGGAAAGGCCGGCGCGACCAGCGCCATCGCGCCCTGGCCCCCGGCCTGCAGCGTCGCGATGGTGGCTCGCAATTCCGCCACCGGCTGGCCACGAAGGGTGCTGTCGATCTTCTTGATGAGCCGAAGGCCCGGCGCGAGCTTGGCCTCCAGCAGGGTCTGGTGGCGCGCCGCGGCCTTCGCCGGGCCGAGGCGCCGGCTGTCAGCATCGATGGCGAGCACGGCGGCGTCCGGATGCGCGGGCGCCTCGCCCCAGCCGACCACGGCGGCCTGGCCGCGGCGGGCGAAGGCGATGCCGCAATCCGCGGCGCCGGTGAGGTCATCGGCCAGGATTAGCCAGCGAAGCGCCATCGCCGCCCTACTCCGCTGGTGCGGGGGCAGGCCGGGCGCCGACGAGGCGCGCCGTCCAGGCGGTGGCGAGCGGCACCAGCACGGTCGTGACGATGACCGCGGCGGCGACGAGGATCGTCGCATGCGCGGCGGCCTCGCTATAGGCCGGGTTGGCCGCGGCGACAATCGCCGGTACCGCCGCGGCATTGCCGGCGGTCGAGGCCGCGGCGACGCCGGCCACGCCCGTCCCGCCCGTCGCGCGGTCGGCAAGGAAGAGCGGGATGCCGGTCAGCACCACTACCGCCAGGCCGAGGCCGAGGCCGAGCAGCCCGGCCTGCCAGACCTTCGCCAGGTCGAGCCCGCTACCGAGGGCGAAGGCGAAGAAGGGGATCATCACTGGCACGGCACGGGAGAGGAAGGTGCGCATCTCGCGGTCCAGATTGCCGAGCAGCATGCCGAAGAGCAGCGGCAGGATGGAGCCGACCAGCGTCGGCCAGGGAAAGGCCGAAAGCCCGGCGACGCCGAGCGTCACCATGGTGAGGAAGGGGCCGGATTCCAGCGACATGATGCTGTAGGCGCCGACATCGCGCGGCTCGCCATACTGGCCCATCAGCGCCATGTAGAGGCCGCCATTGGTGTCGTTCATCGCTGCCACCACGGCGAGTGTCGAGAGGCCGGCGAAGAGGCCGGAGCCGATCGGCGCCTCGCCCAGCCAATGGCCGAAGAGGATGCCGAGCAGGATGGCGACGGCGATCTTCACCCCGAACAGCGCGCCGCCCTTCTTCAGGATGTAGGGGGTGGCGCGCACGTCGATGCTCGCGCCCATGCAGACATAGAAGACGGCGAGGATGGTCAGCGCGCCGCTGAACAGGGCGCCGGTGAAGGAGCCGAAGAATTTCGGCGTGTCCGGAGCGAAGGTGGCCAACAGGGCGCCGAAAGCGAGGGGTACCACCATCATGCCACCGGGGACGCGTTCGATGGCTTGCTTGATCGGAATCTGCATCGGAACTCCGGATTTGCGCAAATTGCGCAATAATGGACTGCATCGTCGGGCTGTGCCGTTACCGGTGCCGCTATATGCGCGTAATGCGCAGGATGACCAGATCGAAACTCCGTGTTCTGCGCATTTTGCCGGCTGCTCCCCAGGACCGTGGATCGGTCCCCCCAGCGCCACCGGTTAGTCTGGTCGCGAATTTGCATGGTGGCCCGCATCCGATTCCCGGGAGCGAAGGATCACCATGGACATGAAACTCAGGCGCCGCGGGCTGCTTCGTGGCGCCGGTACGCTACTTGCTGCGGGCGCGTTGCCTTTTGATCTCGCCCAGGCGCAGGCCGCCAGCGGCACTCTCCGCGTCGGCATGACCGCCGCGGCGGTGCCGCTGACCAATGGCGTGCCGGACCAGGGCGCCGAGGGGCATCGCTTCATGGGCGTCACCCTCTACGACCAGCTGGTGCATTGGGACCTTTCCAAGGCCGATGCGCCGGCGGTGCTGGTCCCGGGCCTCGCCACCGAGTGGAAGGTCGACCCAGCCAACCCGAAGCGCTGGACCTTCACCCTGCGTCAGGGCGTGAAATTCCATGACGGCAAGCCGCTGACCGCCCAGGATGTGGTCTTCTCCTTCGATCGCGTGCTCAAGACGGATGCGCCACATTTCGACCAGCGCGCCGCCGCCTTCGGCCGGGTCCGCGTGCCGACCGTCGTCGCCTGGGAGGCGGTGGACGAGCGGACCATCGCCATCGAGACCCGGACCGTGGACAGCACGCTGCCCTATGGCGTGAGCTGGATCGGCATCGTCCATCAGGTCGCCTGGGAGGCCGCGGGCCGCAATTGGGATGCCTATATGGCGAAGGCCGTCGGCACCGGGCCGTGGAAGCTCGAGAGCTTCAACATCCGCGAGCGCGCCGTCCTCACCCGCAATGCGGATTACTGGGACGCGAAGCGGGTGCCGAAATGCGAGCGTCTGGTGCTGCTACCGCTGGCCGAGCCCAATACCCGCGTCGCCGCGCTGCGCTCCAACCAGGTGGACTGGATCGAGGCGCCGCCGGCGGATACGGTGCCGAGCTTGAAGCAGGCGGGCTTCACCATCGTCACCAACCAGTATCCGCACAACTGGACCTGGCAGCTGGCGACCGCCGAAGGCTCGCCCTGGCGCGACGTGCGGGTGCGGCGTGCGGCCAACCTCGCCATCGACCGGGCGGCAATGAAGGACATGC
Source organism: Belnapia moabensis DSM 16746 (assembly GCF_000745835.1). Taxonomy (GTDB): domain Bacteria; phylum Pseudomonadota; class Alphaproteobacteria; order Acetobacterales; family Acetobacteraceae; genus Belnapia; species Belnapia moabensis. Next base: position 43,368 of record NZ_JQKB01000001.1, read on the forward strand.
TCGGCGGGCTGATGGATGAGGGCGCCGGGCTGCTGCCGCTCGGCGACCCGTGGAACAGCGTCCCGAGGTTCAAATGGGCCTATGACCTGCCGGCGGCGAAGAAGCTGATGACGGAGGCCGGCTTCTCGCCACGCAACCCGCTGAAGACGAAGATCGGCATCTCCACCAGCGGCTCCGGCCAGATGCAGCCGATGGCGATGAACGAGGCCGTGCAGCAGATGCTGAAGGAGATCGGCATCGAGATCGAGTTCGAGGTCTTCGAGTGGAACACGCTTCTGACCATTTGGCGTGACGGCTGGAAGGCGCCTTCCAACCGCGGCATCACCGGGATCAACATCTCCTTCACCGCGATCGATCCCTTCACGGCAATGATCCGCTTCCTCCGCTCCGACCTGACGCCACCGGCGGGGAACAACTGGGGCGGCTTCGCCAACCCGGACTATGATGCACTCATCGGCCGGATTCTCGCCGAATTCGATCCGGCAGCGCAGACCAGGCTGGTCGCCGAGCTGCATGCGAAGATCGTGGACGACGCGCTCTTCCTCTTCGTCGCGCATGACCTGAACCCGCGGGCGATGAACCGGCGGGTGCAAGGCTTCGTGCAGGCGCGGTCCTGGTTCCAGGACCTGACGCCGGTGCGGGTCAGCGGGTAAGGGCGTTCGCCTCCGCGTCACGCGTCACCCCGGCGGCGCATCCGCCGGGGCGCTGCTGACAGCTTTGGCGAGGTCATCGGCAAACTGCCTGGCTGCTGCCTCGCCGCACTCCCTTGCAAGGTCCTCCATGACGGACGCCCCGTACCGCATCAGCAATTGGCCTTGCGAAAGCTTGTCTTGGCCGTCGTGGTAGAGGCGTTGCCGCAGCTTGCGGTCGAAAGGCTCGCCGCTGAGTACCGGGTGGTAGATCAAGCCGTCATGGGGCGTCTGCGCAAGCCGGCTGAGCGCAACGGCATCGAGAAAGCCGAATGACTCCCGGGTATAGAAACTCCGCCCGAACGCGTTTATGTCCATGCAGCGGTAGTTGGCATTCGACAGCTCCGTCGCGCAGAAGACCTCGTCATTCGGCCACTCCCTCGCCTCGCCGCCGGCAAGGCAGGCTTGATGGAGCGTCGTCAAAACCCGCCGCCGCATGAGCAAATACTCAATAGCACGCCGCGACAAGCGGGTGATCGGAAAGAGACAACTGAATACCCGGTCGGCATGGGGCCGCATGCTGGAGTACCAGCTCCAGCCTGAATTCGTCTCCCAAAGGCGACAAGCTAGGAAGTCGACATGTTGCTGCCCTGCGAAGAAGGCAAAGAATTCGCCGGGATCGGGCATGTGAATGCGTACATCCGGCTCAATTAGCCAGAAATACGTCTCCGAGAGGACAGATGCGGCGGCGTACAAAGCGTAGTCGCCGCACCGCCACATGGTATCCGGCCCGGTGAAAAGGCCCAGCTCCTGAAAGCGCTGGGGCGTCAGTGAGACCTTGCCCGTAGCCGGGCCAAGCTCGACGAACCGCGCCGTCTCGTCCGCAACCAGCCAGACTGCAAGGCCTGTCGAACGGTGCAGGGCTTCCACGAGGTGGTGCTGAGCTTGGTTCGTGGTATCGGTACGAAGCAAAATCACCGGCTTGTTCGGGTCGGAGGCTTCGGACAGCCCAGCTTGGGAGGGTCCCGGCAATGGCTGGTCGGCAGGGTTCACTATCCAACCCTTTCCGCTGGCACCACCATATAGTTCTCGTTGACGTCATAGCGCCGGAAGCTGCGCAAAACCCTGTAATGATGCGCTTCAGTCCAGGCAAGGAACTCCTCGATGTTGGAGTTCTCGATCTCGATGAACATTGATGGACGCCATGTTGCAATCGTGGCCTGAAGGCCGGCCAGAACCCTCATCTCCATGCCTTCGACATCGACCTTGAGGAAGTCAACTGCCCGCCGGGCCAGGATGTCGTCACCCCGAACCAGAACCAGGGCGCCATCGGTGATGCCGGTGTCGAGCCTGGTGCCGCCCAGGTTGTTGGTTGGCACCCAGGCATGGGCCCGGCTTGCCACATCGGACAGCCCGAGCCCGAGATGGGTAAGGTCGGCTAGGTGCTGAAGGCCATTGAGCCTGAGATTGACCTGAAGCATCGCCATCGCAGGCGGATTTGGCTCTATGGCGATGATCTGTCTGGGGTGCAGGTACCGTCCAACATAGACCGAGTGGTTGCCAATGTTGGAGCCAACATCAACAAAGACGCCGCCCGGCTTGAAGAATTCCGCAATGATCTGGAGTTCTTCTACTTCATAGAATTGTCCTTCGGCATGATGCCGTTGGATAACGTCGTTAGAGTCCTGAACGAAAAAGGAAATATCCTGTCCGGAGATGGTATTCCGCACAATGAAGCCGTCGAGGCGATCCATGCCCTTCCCCCTGAGACATGATCCGCTGCGGCCGCTCGAAAAGATGCGTCACGCAGGCTCCACCGAAGCTACACCCCAGGTAGCTGTACCGGTTTTGCCCGAATGGGTTAACACAGTCTGGGAAGAAGAGCATGTCCATGTGCCCACCGCGCGCATCCCGCGAGATGGGCATGAAGGCGATCCGCGGCGGCGAGGGTGCTGGCGGCGTTCTGGCAGGTGCGGCCCTGCTTCAGACCGTGCCGCCATCCACGACGAGATGTTGCGCCGTCACCATCCGGCTGTCATCGGCCGCCAGCCAGAGCACCATGCGGGCGATATCCGGCGGATAGAGCCGCTCCTTCAAGCATTGCCGGGCCATGTTCTCGGCCTCGCCCTCCGGCGTCGCCCATTTCTCCAGCTGGCGCTCGGTGAAGATCCAGCCGGGGACCACCTCGTTCACCCGAATTTTGCTGGGGCCGAGGTCGCGGGCGAGGCCGCGGGTCAGGCCGCGGATGGCGGCTTTGGCCGTGGTGTAGGCCGGCATGCCGCCTTGCGACTTCATCCAGGAGACGCTGCCAAGGTTGACGATGGAGCCGCCGCCGGCCTCGATCATCATCGGCGCCACAGCCTGGGCGCAGAAGAACTGATGGCGAAGATTGGTCTGCATCCGCTCGTCCCAGTAGTCCGGCTCGACGGTCTCCCACCCATGCCGATCGTCGCGGGCGGCGTTGTTCACCAGCACAGTAACCAAGCCGAGCTTCGCCTTGATCTCGCCGATGGCGGCCCGGAGGGCGGCGATGTCGCGCAGGTCGCAGGGGAGGAAGAGGGCGCCGGTCCGCTCGGCGACCTTCGGCCCATTCTCCCGATCGAAATCGAGGAAAGCGACGCGCGCGCCCTGGGCTGCGAAATGCTCGACCATGCTGGCGCCGATGCCGCTGGCGCCGCCGGTGATCAGCACCACCCGGCCCTTGAGGCTGGGATATTGGGCAAAGGCTTCGGTGCCGCTCATGCAGGGGCGCTCCTTGTAGGTATCGCGGCCTGAACCGCCGATCCGGGCCGTGGTTTCACCCGGTAACGGGTGGCAGGACGGGCTGGGCGTCCAGCCAGGTCGCGTACCAGGACAGTCCGAAATGCAGATGCGGCCCAGTGACGCGGCCGGTGGCGCCAACCGCGCCGATTCGTTGGCCGGCGCCGACGCGCTCGCCCTCCGCCACATGCTGGGCCGATTGATGCGCATAGAGGCTGTTCACTCCATGCCCGTGGTCGATGACAGTGAGTTGGCCGAAGAAAAAGAATTCGGCCGCCAGCACCACCTGCCCGGCGGCGATGGCCAGGATCGGCGTGCCGGTGGGGGCGGCGATGTCGAAGCCATAATGCGGCTGGCGGGGCTCGCCGTTCAGGATGCGCTGGCTGCCGAAGACGCCGCTGATCCGGCCATGCGCCGGCAGCAGGAAGTCGGCGATGAAATCGGTACGGGCGCTGTCGACGGCGCGGGCGGCGGCTAGGCGCTCGCGCTCGGCATTGATGCGGCGGAGGGCGTCGGGGTCGGGCGTCACCTGGGCGGGAGGCAAGCCGGAGATGCGCTGCATTGGCCATTCACGCCGGGCGATGGCGAGGCGCTGCGCCTCCGGCCGCCCGCCGGGCGGGGTGACGGTGAGGGTCGCCTCCGCGGAATGGTCCCGGCCGAAGCCGAAGGCGTACTCGCCGCCCGGTCCGACGCGGATGGGCTTTCCATCCAGCGCCAGCCGCGTCCCCGGCGCGAAGCGGCCGCGGACCAAGCCGCCCTGGACCAAGCCCGCGGCCGGCACGGCGAAGGCCGACCGGGCAAGCAGCAGGCCAGGGAGGGCGAAGGCGGTACGGCGGCGGATCACAGCAGGGTCTCCTGCGCCGGCTTGGCGCGCGTTCGGCGCTTTGGCCCAGCCTTGACCCCATCGGCCGTCGCTTGCGCCTCGCCGTCGGCGAAGGTGAGGACAAGTCGCGCGCCGGGCGGGACGTCGGTCGCGCTGGTGATGGGCGCGCCCTCGGCATCGCGTATCAGGGCGAAGCCACGGGAGAGAACGGATTGGAAGGAGCCGCCCTCCAACCGCGCCGCCAGCCCCTCCAGTCGCAGCCGTTTCTCCCGTAGCAGCGACTCGACGGGGCCGGCGCTGAACCGGGCGAGAGGCGGGGCGGTGCGGCTCCGGGCCTCAATCCGGCCCCATGCGGCGCGGCCGCGAGCTTGAAGCAGGGCGAGCATTGCCCGATGGCCAGCGATGCCTTCGCGTGGGTGCGGCAGGCGGGGGGCGAGGCGGCCAAGCTCGCCGCGCTTGCGCTGGACGAGGCCAGGAAGGGCGAGGGTGAGGCGCTCGCCACGGTCCTCCAGCCGCTGGCGCATGGCACCGAGAATGTTGGGCAGGTCGGGCAGGCCGCGCTCGGCCAGCATCAGGCGGCGGCGTGCCCGCTCGACCAGGGTACGGCCGAGCTGGAGCAGCCGGGCCTCGGTCTGCGCCAGGTCGGCCAGGAGGTCGGTGCGGGCAGGGATCGCCATCTCGGCCGCGGCAGTGGGCGTCGGGGCGCGGCGGTCGGAGGCGAAGTCGATCAGCGTGGTGTCGGTTTCGTGGCCGACTGCGCTGATGAGGGGGATCGGGCTCTCGGCTGCGGCGCGGACGACGATCTCCTCATTGAAGGCCATCAGGTCCTCGAGGCTGCCGCCGCCGCGGGCGACGATGATAACATCCGGCCGCATCGCCCCCTCCAGCCGGCCGAAGCCGCGGATGGCGGCGGCGATCTGCTCGGCGGCGCCCCCGCCCTGGACGGCGACCGGCCAGAGCAGGATGCGGCGGGGGAAGCGCCGGGCGATGGTGGTGCGGATATCCTGGATGACGGCGCCGCGCTCGCTCGTCACCACGCCGATGGTGGCTGGCAGCATCGGCAGGCGGCGCTTGCGCTCGGCATCGAACAGGCCCTCCTCCAGCAGCCGCTTCCGCAACATCTCGATGCGGGCGAGAAGGGCGCCTTCGCCCGCGAATTCCAGCCGGTCGATGACGAGCTGATATTTTGAGCGGTCGGCATAGGTGCCGATGCGGCCGGTGGCGATGACCTCGATGCCGTTCTCCGGCTTCACCGCAAGGCGGCCGACCGAGGTCTTCCAGATGACCGATTCCAGCTTCGCCTGCTCGTCCTTCAGCGAGAGGTAGACATGCCCGGAGGGGTAACGCTTGAGCTCGGTGATCTCGCCGCGCACGCGGACCCGGCCGAAGCTCTCTTCCAGGGTCCGCTTGATGGCCCCCGCGATCTCGGAGACGGCGAATTCGGGGATGTTGGCGCGCGGCGCGGATGTGTCCATCGCCTCAGCTTATGCTAGAGCCGCCGTGGTTTGGAGGGTGCGGCGATGAAGGTGCTGGTGGTCGGCGGCGGCGGGCGGGAACATGCGCTGTGCTGGGCCATCGTCCACTCGCCGCTGCTGACGAAGCTGTGGTGCGCGCCGGGCAATGCCGGGGTTGCGGCGGTGGCGGAGTGCGTGCCGCTCGCGGCTGAGGATGTCGCTGGCCTGCTCGCCTTCGCCAGGGCCGAGGCGGTCGACCTCGTGGTGGTCGGACCCGAGGCGCCGCTGACGCTCGGGCTGGCGGATGCCCTGGCGGCGGCGGGGATCAAGGTCTTCGGGCCGAGCCGGGCGGCCGCGGCACTGGAGGGGTCGAAGACCTTCACCAAGCAGGTGGCGGATGCCGCCCGAGTGCCGACCGCGGCCTGGACGCGATTCGAGGATGCGGCGGCGGCCAAGGCCTATGTACGGGAGCGCGGCGCGCCGATCGTCGTCAAGGCGGATGGGCTGGCGGCCGGCAAGGGCGTCGTTGTCGCGGCGACCGTCGGGGAGGCGGAGGCGGCCATCGCCGACATCATGGAGAGCCGCATCCATGGCGCGGCCGGGGCGAGCGTTGTCATCGAGGAATGCCTGATCGGAGAGGAGGTCTCCTTCTTCGCCCTCTGCGACGGGGAGCGGGCCGTTGCGCTCGGCGCGGCGCAGGACCACAAGCGCGTCGGCGACGGCGATACCGGGCCGAATACGGGCGGGATGGGCGCCTATTCGCCGCCGCCCGCCTTCACGCCGGCGCTGGAGGCGGAGGTGATGGAGCGCATCGTCCGCCCGAGCCTCGCCGAAATGGCGCGGCGGGGCACGCCCTTCCGCGGCGTGCTCTTCGCCGGGCTGATGCTGACGGCGGCGGGGCCGAAGCTGATCGAGTTCAACGTCCGCTTCGGCGACCCGGAATGCCAGGCGCTGATGGTGCGGCTGCGCTCCGACCTGCTGGCGGCGCTGCTGGCGGCGGCCGAGGGGCGGCTGGGCGAGGTGGCGCTGGCGTGGGATACGCGGCCGAGCCTCTGCGTGGTGATGGCGGCGGAGGGGTATCCGGGCGCCTACCGCAAGGGGACGCCGATCCACGGGCTCGACCGCGCGGCGGCTGTGCCGGGCGTGCAGGTCTTCCATGCCGGCACGGCGGCGGGGCCGGAAGGGACAGTGCTGGCGAATGGCGGCCGGGTGCTCGGCGTGACGGCGGTCGGCGAGACGGTGCGGGCCGCGCGGGACGCAGCCTACCGCGCAGTCGCCGCGATCGACTGGCCGGAAGGCTTCTGCCGCCGCGACATCGCTTACCGCACCCTTTAACTCTGTTTTCCAGAAGCCTCCCGGCCTTTGGTAGGGAGAGCGAGAGGGGCGAAGCCCCCTCTCGTATCAGGCGGCCGCCGCCCGCGACGTGCCGCGCCATTGCAAGGCCAGCAGCACCGCGCCGAGCGCCACGCCGATCCAATGCGGCGCCGGCACCGCATTGCCGAAGGCTGCCTCTACCAGCGCCGGGAAGATCATCAGTAGTCCGGCGATGGCGAGGCCTGCCCGCTCCCACCCCGCCATTGCCCGCCGCGCGAAGCCTTGGCAGGCCGCCGAGAGCGCGGCCAGCCCGGCTGCGGCCAGGAAGACCTGCAGCACCACATCGCCCCAGCCCATGCCTGGCTTGAAGGCGAGCAGCAGGCCGACGCCGTCCGGGTCGGTAACGAAGACGAAGGGCAGGACGAAGGCGGGCAGGGTGTATTTCCAGGCCTGCAGCGTCGTCCGGTAGGGCCCGGCGCCGGTGATCGCCGCCGCGGCGAAGGGTGAGAGGGCGGTCGGCGGTGAGACCTCCGACAGCACAGCGTAGTAGAAGACGAACATATGGGCCGCATAGTCCGGCACGCCGAGCTTGATCAGCGCTGGCGCGGCAACCACGGCGCAGATGATGTAGCTGGCCGTCACCGGCACGGCGAGGCCAACGATCCAGACGATCAACGCGGTGTAGAGCGCCGTGATGACGAGGTTGCCGCCGGCGGCCTGGATGGCGATCTCGGAGAATTTCAGCCCGAGCCCGGTCAGGGTAATGACGCCGACGATGATGCCGGCGCAGGCGCAGGTCGCGGCGATGCCGACCGATTGCACGGCGCCGGAGGCCAGCGCCTCTGCCAGCTTGCGGGGCCAGAGCGCGCTCTCCCGCCGAAGGAAGGAGAGCAGCACGGCGACGCCCATGGCGTAGAGCACGGAGAGCGTCGGCGAGTAGCCGAGCACCATGAAGACGACGATCGCCAGCAGCGAAGAGAAGTGAAAGCCGTACTTCTTCGTCAGCGCCCAGGGGCTCTCGACCGAGATGACCTCCCGCTCGGTACCGGCCGCGGCGTGCTTCGCGCCGATGCGGCGCTGGTCGAGCTCCACCATGAAGAGGAGCGAGGCGTAGTAGAGCACGGTCGGCACGATGGCCATGCGAAGCACTTCGAGATAGCCGATCTTGAGGTACTCGGCGATCAGGAAGGCGGCGGCGCCGAGGACAGGCGGCGAGATGATGGCCCCCAGCCCGCCGGCCGCCAGCAGCCCGCCGGCATCATCGGGCCGGTAACCGACACGTCGCATCATCGGCCAGGCCACGGTGCCAAGCGTCACGGTGGTGGCGACGCCGGAGCCTGAGGGGCCGCCGAGTAGGAAGGATGAAAGCACCACCGTCCGTCCTGCCGAGGTCGCCTTGCCGCCGGTCGCGGAGAAGGAGAAGTCGACGAAGAACTTGCCGGCGCCGCTGAGCTGAAGGATGGCGCCATAGATGGTGAAGAGGATGATGAGGCTGGCCGAGACATCAACCGCCGTGCCGAAGATGCCGTCGAGGGTGATGGTGAGGTGCGGGATCAGACGCTCCGTCCCGTAGCCCTGGTGCCGCCAGGGCGGCGGCAGTAGGTTGCCGAAGAAGGCGTAGAGCATGAAGAGCCCGGCGACGACCGGCATCACCCAGCCGGTGGCCCGCCGCGTCACCTCCAGCACCAGCACCACCAGGATCCAGCCGATGACGAGGTCCATGGGTTCCGGGAAGACGTAGCGGTCCAACAGGTCGTCGCCGCCGGCGATGAGGTAGTAGGTGACGTAGACCCCGGCCGCGAGCAGCAGCCAGTCCCAGGGCATGAAGCGGTGGCGGAAGCGCCGCGCAACAGGAAAAAGCAGGAAGCCGAGCGCCATGGCGAAGCCGACATGGACGAAGCGAAGCGTCGTCGTCGGCACAATGTCCCAGGCGGCCCAGAGGTGGAAGAGCGCCATCGCCAGCGCCACCCCGGTGCCGACCCAGCCGAGCCAGCCGGAGAAGCGGTTCTGCGCGCCCTCTTCTTCCTCGATCAATGCCTCGACGCGGGCGGCGGTCTGGTCGTCGAGCGCGCCCGGCGGGATTTCGGGCGGAAGGGTAGTGCTCATTCTCGGGCGGGCTCCTGCCGGCTCGGGGGATTCGGCTTCCCCCGTTGCGCCCTCATCTACCCGGCAGCACGGCATTCGCCCATCCCCTACGGATTTGTCACCGGAACAGGCTTGGCCGTTCTCTCCCCTCGCGCGTCAGATGCGGCATCGCCTTCAAAGGGAACCCGCCATGGCCCTGACCGATACCCAGCCCGGACCGATGACACTCACTGGCCGCTTCCCGCTGGTGCGAATGATGGCACGCGGCTGGTGGATGTTCCTGCTGCGCGGCGTCTTCGCCATCCTCTTCGGACTGCTCGCCTTCCTGGTGCCGGGGCTCGGTCTCGCGGTCATCCTTGGGTGCCTTGCGGCCTGGATGGCGCTGGACGGGGCCGGGACGCTCTATCAGGCGGTGAAGGGGCCACCGGAGCGGCATGGCGCCTGGTTCTGGATCGACGGCATCCTTTCCCTCATCGCCGCGGCAGCGCTGCTGCTGGCGCCGGTGGCCTCGGCGATCGGGCTGGTCTTCCTGGTGGCGGCCTGGTCGGTGGTTACTGGCGTGGTGCGGCTGGTGATGGCCTTCCGTCTCGGCAGCGTGCTGATGGGGCTGTTCGGAGCGATCTCGGTCTTCATCGGCGCTTGGATGATCGCGGCACCGGGCGCGGGGCTGCTGGCGCTGATCTGGCTCGTTGCCATCCAGGCGGTGGCGACCGGGGCGGTGCTGCTCGGCCTCGGCTGGCGGCTGCGGCGGATTGCGCATGACCCGCATGGGCCGGATATGGGTCGGGGCTAGGCTTCCAGGCTCGCATCCCAGTAGAGGAAGTCCTGCCAGGTCCGGTGCAGCTTCTCGCGCGGGGCCTGGCGCTTGGCCGCCTCGTCGATCTGATGGGGCGTCGGCTCGATCGGCGTGCAAAGCAGCTTCAGCCCGCTCTCCCGCAACGAGCGGCTGCCCTTGAACAGGTTGTCCCGCTGGCAGCAGGTGACGACGTTGGTCCAGGAAGAGACGCCGCCTTTGCTGCGAGGCACCACATGGTCGAAGGTCAGCTCCTTCGCCGGCAGCGTCTCGCCGCAGTACTGACAGCTGAAGCGGTCACGCAGGAAGACGTGGTAGCGGGTGAAGGCGACCTTCCGCCGCTTGTGGAAGCGCTTCAGCGCCACGACCGAGGGAATGGCGAAAGATTGGCTCGCCGAATGTGCCTCGAACTCGTAGTCGACGATGCGGTTCACCCGGTCCTGCAGCACGGCGACCAGCGCATCCTGCCAGGACCAGACGGAGAGGGGGCCCCAGCTGAGCGGCTGCATATCCGCGTTCAGCACCAGGGTCTGGAGATTCGACACATGGGTCATCCGGGCCGTCCCGCCTTGCGGAAAGGGGCCTGAGGGATCACCCCGGTGAGATAGCCATCGCCGTCAGGCAAGCGCCGCTCCCTGTTCGGTGCGGTGCCAACAAGCCATGGGGCCTGCCACGGCGGAGAGGCCCCATATTCTGTGGCGCCGCCGATCTACAGGCGCATTCTTGCCAGTCCGGTTGCCGCGGTGCAACAGGCTGGCGGTTTTCTTTCATCCCGTTGTCATGCCGAAGGCCCGGGCGAGCGCCCGGGCGCCGGCCTCGATCCCGGTCGGGTCGATGGCATGGGGCAGGGCAGGGCGGTAGATCGCCTCGACTGGGACGCCCGCCTCACGCAGCGCCGCCTCCGCCGCACGGCTGGCGGCGACGGGGACGATATCGTCCGCCTCACCATGGACCAGCAGCACCGGGGGCCTGCCGGTGAGCTCGGCTGCCAGCGACTCGGGTGCCAGCAGCGCGCCGGAATAGGCGAGGATGGCGGCCGGGGTCGGGCAGCGGCGGAGGCCGAGCTGGAGCGCCATCATCGCTCCCTGGCTGAAGCCGGCGAGGGCCAGCGCCTCGGGTGGCAGGCCGAAGCGGGCGAGTTCGGCCTCTATCAGCGGGCCGAGGATGGCGGCGGCGCTCCGGACGCCGGTGGTCATTACGGCCGGGCTTCGATCTTGCACGCTGAACCATTGTCTGCCGTATGGGGCCATGTCGCAGGGTTGGGGAGCGTCCGGCGCGATGAAGGCGGCTTTGGGCAACGCCTCTGCCCAGTCGGGCGCCAGCTGGATCAGGTCCTGCCCATCGGCACCGAGGCCATGCAGCACCACCACCAGCTGCCGTGCCTGGCCCGGCTTGGCGCCGAATCGGGGTCCGTCGAGGCCTGCCATCGCCGCTTGCTCCCTTGCCGCCCGACCCGCTACCCCGGCGGGCTATGCCTGTCATCACCCGCTTCGCACCGAGCCCGACCGGGCTGCTGCATCTCGGCCATGCCCACGCCGCCCTCACGGCCTGGAGCGCAGCGCGCTGGGCTGGCGGGCGGTTCCTGCTGCGGATCGAGGATATCGATGGCACGCGCTGCCGACCAGAATTCACGGCCGCCATCCTCGAGGACCTAGCTTGGCTCGGTCTCGATTGGGCAGGAGAGGTGCGGGTGCAGTCGCGCCATATGGCCGAGTACCGGGCGGCGCTCGACCAGCTCGCGGCACGAGGGCTGCTCTATCCCTGCTTCTGTACCCGGGCCGATATCGCCCGGGAGGTCGCGGCCGCCGGCGCGGCGCCGCACGGGCCGGATGGGCCGCTCTACCCCGGCACCTGCCGCCGCCTGGCCCGGGCATCTCGGGAGGCCCGGATGGCATCCGGCGAGCCCTATGCCCTCCGCCTCGACATGGCGGCGGCGATGGCGCTTGCGCCGGCAAATCTCTCCTTCGAGGAGGCTGGTGAGGGACGGATCGGCTGCGACCCGGTGCAATTTGGCGATGCAGTGCTGGCGCGGAAGGAGGTGCCGGCCAGCTACCACCTCTGCGTGACCCATGATGACGCATTCCAGGGCGTGACCCTCGTCACCCGTGCCGAGGACCTGAAGCCGGCAACCCACCTGCATCGTCTGCTGCAGGTGCTGCTGGGATGGCCTGAGCCGCGTTATGCCCATCACCGGCTGCTGACCGATGCCACGGGGCGGCGCCTCGCCAAGCGGGACGGGGCGCCGAGCCTCCGCGCCCTGCGGGAGGCAGGCCGGAGCCCCGCCGAGGCGCGTGCCCTGGCCGGATTCGCCGACACATGACACGATGATGGCCATGGATGCCGCGCCGCCGCCCGAAGACCCGCCCCTTGCCGAACCCGCCTACCGGGTCTTCGATCGGGCTGCCTGGGCGGCGCTCCGCGCCAGCACGCCGCTCTCCCTGACACGGGCCGACATTGCCGCGCTCAAGGGCCTCAACGAGACGGTCTCACTCGCCGACGTGCAGGAGATCTACCTGCCGCTCTCGCGCCTGCTGAATCTCCAGGTCCGGGCGGCGCGGCGGCTGGCCATGGCGCAGGATGCCTTCCTCGGCCACCAGGCGGCACCGCCGCCCTATGTCATCGGCATCGCCGGCAGCGTGGCGGTGGGGAAGAGCACGTTGGCCCGCGTGCTGCGCGCCATCCTGGCGCGCTGGCCCGATCATCCGCGCGTCGAACTGGTGACGACCGACGGCTTCCTTCACCCGACCAAGGTGCTGGAGGAGCGGGGGCTGATGCGGCGCAAGGGCTTCCCTGAGAGCTACGACCTGAAGCGCATGCTCGCCTTCCTCAACGCTTTGAAGGCAGGCGAGCCGGAGGTGGCGGCGCCGGTTTATTCGCACCTGAAATACGATATCATCCCAGGCGAGATGCAGGTGCTGCGCCGGCCCGACATCGTCATCTTCGAGGGGCTGAACGTGCTGCAGCACGCGGCCGGTGCGCCGGTCGTCGCTTCGGACTATTTCGACTTCTCGGTCTACCTGGACGCCGCCATCGGCGAGATCGAGGCCTGGTACATCGAGCGCTTCCTGCTACTGCAGAAAATCGCCTTTCCCAACCCCGACAGCTATTTCCATCACTACCGCGACCTGCCGCTCGATGAGGCGAAGGAGGTAGCGCGGGGCATCTGGCGCAGCATCAACCTGCCGAACCTGCAGCAGAACATACAGCCGACGCGGCACCGCGCACGTCTCGTGCTGCGCAAGGGGCGCGACCACTCGATCGAGCAGGTCTGGCTACGGCGCATGTAGCCGCTCGCCCCGCCGCTTCAGCCAGTGCGCGACACCCATCAGCAGGGCGGTCAGCACGACGGTGAGGGTGGAGACGGCGGCGATGGTCGGGTCGATGGCGTAGCGCAGGTCGTCCCACATCCGCCGCGGCAAGGTGACGGCGCCAGAGCCGGAGAGGAAGAGCGGGACGATCAGCTCATCGAAGGAGGTGATGAAGGCGAAGAGCGCGCCGACCAGCACCCCGGGGCGGATCAGCGGCAGGGTCACTTGGCGCAAGGTGCCGAGCGGCGTCGCGCCGAGGCTCGCCGCGGCCTGCGCCAGCCGTGGGTCGAGCCCGGCGAGGCTGGCGCTGACGCTGGTGACGACGAAGGGCACGGCCAGGCAGCTATGCGCGAGCACCAGACCGAGGGGCGAGCCGACCCGCCCATAGCGTGAATAGGCATAGTAGACGCCGATGGCGACGACGATGCCCGGCACGATCAGACTACGGAAGGATCCTGCCGCGGCACCGAAAGCCCATGCTTCAGATAGACCTCGGCGGAGCCATTGAAGCTCTCCCCGACATAGGAGCTGTCCTCCAACAGGATGTAGTCGAAGCAGGCCCGCTCGAGACTGCGCGCCATGTCGAGGAAGAGAGTTGGCTGCATCCAAGTGGTGCCGATATGGCCGGTTCAGCTCTCGCCCCAGGCCTGGACGCTCGATCCTTACAGGAGCCAGGCAAGGTGGTACGGCTTCGGCATTGCGGTGCTCCGCCAAGTGTCACGTCAAAGCTCTGCAATCCGCATTCCAGATGTCGTTCCGCGTGCTGTGCCGGCACCCTTCCGGTTGCCGTGCGTTGGAGGCGAAAGCCGCCAGCCAGGACGGCAGCGGCCAGACCGGGACAATGATGATGGCAACGACTGATATCGAAACCGATGTGCCCTTCCATGAGAGCTTCGACAACCGCAACGGGGCACTGACGGACAACTGGGGCGCCGATTACTCCGTCCCCGGCCAGGTGACGCTCACCGGCAATGCCGGGATGATGGAGCCGGCGGAAGCGATCACCTCGGGCCATGGCTACGGCACCTATACGGTGACTGCGAAATTCGATGGCACCATGCCTGGGTCCGCCATCATCCTCTGGCCCGGCGACAACAACTGGCCTGGGCAGGAGATCAACCTCGCCGAGGTCGCCAATGATGGAAGCGGGCGGCAATACGCCACGCTGCACTGGAACAACAATGGCGAGGACGCCATCCGCGTGCATTTCCACGAGGGCGTCAAAGGCGGCGTGTTCCACACCTACCAGCTCGTCTGGGAACCGGGGCAACTGACTTGGCTGGTCGATGGCCAGGTGACCGCGATCGACCGCGAATATGTGCCGCGCGACTACGACCATGGCGGAATGAACAATGTCATCGGCGTGCTCAACAACAGCCCGGACACGACGCTGACGGTGACGGATGTGGATTACGTGCCGCTCGGCGGCACGCCGCCCGTTGCCTCTCCGCCGCCCGCGGCCGAGCCTGTCCCGGCGCCCGTCGCCGAGGAACCGATCGATTGGTACGCGCTCGCGGCCCAGGTGCAGGCCAATTACGAGGCAACCGGCGAGTGGTTCTTATGACCGCGCCATGCTGATCCCGAGCCGGCTGCACGGCCTGATTGACTACGGCGTGGCGGCGATGCTGGGCGGGCTCGCCGCCTCGCGCAGCCTGCCGCCGCCGGTGCGGGGTCTGCTCGGCGCGGCCGGCGCCTATCACACCGCCTATTCGGCGGTGACGGATTACGAGATGGGGCTGCAACCGCGCCTCAGCCTGCGGCAGCATTTGGGGCTGGACGCCTTAGGCGGTGCGGCGCTTGTCGGCGCCGGGCTCGCCATGCGGCAACAGCCGGGCGCGGCGCGGGCGCTGCTTATCGGCCTCGGCCTCACCGAGCTGGCCGTGGTCGCGCTGAGCGAGGATCGGGCGGCGAGCGGCCCTCGCTTGCTCGGCACCGAGGCGCCGCCCGGCTACCCGCCGCTCGACGTGCCGAAGCCGGTGGCGGAAGGCGTTTATATCGTCGACAGCCTGATGGACGGCCCGCTCGGCATGCAGCTGCCGGTGCGGATGACGGTGCTGCGCCTACCCGATGGCAGCTTGCTGCTGCATTCGCCAACGCGTTTCTCGCCCGCGCTCGGTGAGGCGATCGCCGCCCTTGGCCCGGTGCGGCACTTGGTCGCGCCAAATATTGCGCATTGGACTTTCCTCGAAGCCTGGCAGGGCGCCTGTCCGCAGGCGGTGACCTGGGCCGCGCCCGGCCTCCGCGAGCGCGGCCAGGTACGGCGCAGCCGGGTGCGGCTCGACTACGATCTGCGCCCGAGCCCTCCGGCCGCCTGGGGCGGCGCCATCACCCTGGTCACCGTGCCCGGAGGGATGGGCTTCCAGGAGGTCGCCCTGTTCCATGAGCCGAGCCGGACGTTGGTGCTGACCGACTTGGTGCTGAACCTCGAGGCGCCGCGCCTGCCCGCGCTGCTGCGGCCCGTCGCCCGCCTCTTCGGCAGCTTGGCGCCGGATGGGATGCCGCCGCCCTATCTCCGCGCCGTCATCCGCTGGCGACGCCAGGCCGCAAGCCGGGCCGCCGAGCGGCTGCTGGCCCTGGAGCCGGACCGGGTGATCTTCGCCCATGGCCGCTGGTTCGAGCAGTACGGCACCACGGCGCTGCGCCGCTCGCTGCGCTGGCTTCTCGGTTGATGCGCGGCGGCCGCCTGCTCGCCATGCTCAACTTGGCGACGGCGGTGAACGGGCTGCTAATGACTGGAACCGCACACATCTCTTCAATCCGCGCTGGCCGCCCGCGCGCTTCCATGATGCGATGACGATCAGCTTCGGCCTCCTGCTCGGCGGGCTTGGCCTGCATGCGCTGCGGCAGGGCGATGCGCACGGTGCGGCGCTTGGCCCGGCGCTGTTCTTTGGCGCACAGCTCTCGGCCTTCGCCTATCCGGGAGCACGGGGCATCGAGTCGGAGTTTTCCTGGCTGGCGCCGCGGCTTGGCCCGATCCGGCTGAACGAGGCACCTATCGCCCTTGCCATGCTTGGCCTCACCGCCGTCGGCTATGCTCAGGCCGCCATGTTGTCGAGCAGCCGCACGCCGCCGAGCCGGGCGGCGGCGATCAGCCGGCCGGGCGGCGCCTCGACCTCGCGCAGGCTCTCCGGCTCCACCAGGGCGAGGTAGTCGAGGGCGAAGCCGGCGGCCGCCAGCCCCGCCCGCGCCGTCGCCAGCGCCGCGGCGGGCGAGGTGCCCCGGGCCATCGCCTCGATCGCCGCCCGCATCGCGCCCGGCAGCGCCGCCGCGCGGGCGCGAGCCTCCGGGTCGAGGTAGCGGTTGCGGGAGGACATGGCGAGGCCATCCGCTTCACGCAGTGTCGGGCAAGGAAGGATACGGACGGGTAGGTCGAGATCCCGCACCATGCGGCGGATCACCTGAAGCTGCTGCCAGTCCTTTTCGCCGAAGGCGGCGACCCGTGCGCCGGTCTGCAGAAAGAGTTTGGCGCAGACCGTGGCGACACCGCGAAAATGGCCGGGCCTTGCGGCGCCTTCCCAGCCTTCGGCCGGGCCTTCCACCTGAATCGTCGTTGCTCGGGCGGGCGGATACATGGCCTCGACACTTGGCAGCCAGGCGAGGTCGCAGCCGGCCTCGCGCAGCATGGCCAAGTCGGCCTCCTCCTGCCGTGGATACCGGGCGAGATCCTCGCCCGGGCCGAATTGCAGCGGGTTGACGAAGATCGAGGCGACGAGGGTCCCGGCCTCGCCTACCTCGCGCCGGGCGGCTGCCAGCAGCGAGAGGTGGCCGGGATGCAGTGCCCCCATGGTCGGCACCAAGGCGACGGGGCCCATGCCGTCGAGGGCATGGCGGAGGCTCGGTAGGTCTCGGGCGATGCGCATGCCCAAGGCTATTCCGTCGGTCGGTCGCATGGAAGCGGGCCTGGGCAGCCGAAGCTCGGCAGCCTGGGCGAGAGCAGGCTACCGCGCCTGCCCGGACTTCCGGCGCCGTTCGACCGTATGCGGGATGTCGAGCGCCGCAAGCGCCCGGTTGAATTCCGGCAGGTCGGCATCCTCGGGCAATCTGGCCAGCAGCATGGCCAGGAGGTCGGCCTGGATCTCCAGCGGTATGTTCTGGAGATACTCGGCGGCGAGCACGGTCCTATCCTCGCCACCGAGGCTTGTCGCCAGGGGCAGGAAGGTAAACGTTTCCGGCACGATCTCGTTGAGCGCCTTGCCGCTGGCCAGGGGCAAGCTAGTCTGCGTCTGGTCCGAGATGGCGCCAGCGGCGGTCAGGAAGGTGGCGCGGTTCTGCGGGGTCAGCAATGTCCTGGCGGGGCGGTCGAGCTGCCGGCCGAAGAATGGGAAAGGTCTGCGGAAGATCGGCGGCAGCCGAATGCGGACGAAGCCGCGCACCTCGAAATTCGGCATGACGAGCGGCGTCGGCTCGATCGGGTCGATCACGCCGAAGGCACTCGGCAGCACCGCGACGAGGGCTGTGCCGCCGGCTGGAACCGTGATCAACCGATCGCCGGCAGCCGGGAAGGGGGACGGGCTGACCGTCGGAAAGCGGGGCGTGAATACGCTGGATGCGAGCGACCCGTTCAGCACGCCGAAGCGGTTGTCCGTGCCGCCGGTATCGACGATGCAGAGCGTATTGCCGGCCAGGCTGCGGAAGGCCTGGTTCGGTGTGCCGGCTGGCGGCGGAAAGATGACGAACTCCAGCGCATATCGCAGCGGCACGGGCTCGAGATTGGTGATCTCGAGGAAATATCCTTGGAGGACGCGGTCCACCGCCATCGAGCCGCTTGGGGCCGCAGGGGATTGGGGCTTCAGGAGCAATTCGAAATTTGAGACTTCCATGGCTGCCTCCCTGTTCGGCGGGAAGGGCCCGGCCTTTTGGTGTGTCGGCCTTGTATTTCCTCCCTGCCATCTGCGAAGGGCAGTAAGCGCTGCCGGTAATGCAATGCCGATGGCGGATTGTGCCGGTGATGTGCGAAGCATTGGCCGAACGCACCTTCCGGTGAAGTCCTGCGACAAACCGCATGGACTTGCGGGCAGGGCGGCGGCATGGTCCGCCGCCTCATGCTGCACCCACTCATCCGCCTGCTGCCCGGCCGCGACCGCCGGGTGAAAGCCGGCCACCCCTGGGCCTTCTCCAACGAGATCACCATGACGCCTGCGGCCAAGGCGCTGCCGCCCGGCGCCGTGGTGCGGCTGGAGGGGGATGACGGCCAGCGCCATGGCACCTGGCTGTTCAACCCGCACAGCCTCATCGCCGCCCGGCGACTCGATCGGGACCCGGAGGCAGCGATCGATGTCGCCTGGCTGCGCGGCCGCCTGGGTACCGCCCTGGCGCTGCGGGAACGGCTGTTCGATGCGCCGCATTACCGGCTGGCGCATGCCGAGGCGGATGGGCTGCCGGGCCTCGTCATCGACCGCTACGGCGATGCGCTGGCACTCCAGGCCAATACCGCCGGGATGGAGGCGCTGACGCCGGCCCTGGTGGAAGCCTTGCAGGGGCTGGCCGGCCCTCGCCTCATCGTCGCCCGCAACGATGCTGCGGTGCGCGGGCTCGAGGGCCTGCCGCAGGAAACGCGGCTGCTGCTCGGCGAGCCTGGGCCGGTGCATGCCGAGGAGGGCGGGCTGCGCTTCACTGTCGATTTGCTCGGCGGGCAGAAGACTGGCTGGTTCTTCGACCAGCGCGAGCACCGGGCTCGCGTCGCCCGGCTCGCCGCCGGCGGCACGATGCTGGATGCCTTCTGCCATACCGGCGGCTTCGGCCTCAGCGCTGCCGCAGCGGGTGCGACGCGGGTGACGCTGCTCGACCGCAGCGCCCATGCGCTCGACCTCGCCATGGCGAGCGCGGCGGAGAATGGGCTGGCGGAGCGCGTCTCGGCGGAGCGCGGCGAGGCGATGGAAGCGCTGGAGCGGATGGGCCAGTCCGGCACCCGCTACGACATGGTGGTCGCCGATCCGCCGGCCTTCGCCAAGAGCCGTAAGGACCAGCCGGCCGCGCTGCGGGCTTATGGCAAGCTGGCCCGGCTGGCGGCGGGGCTGGTGGCGCCGGGCGGGTTCCTGTTCATCGCCAGTTGCAGCCATCATGTGGCACCGGGCGAATTTGCCGATGCTGTTATCTGGGGCATCGGCCGTGCGCGGCGGGAGGGGCGGCTGCTGTTTCAGGGCGGGGCGGGACCGGACCATCCGGTGCATCCCTTGCTGCCCGAGAGCGCTTACCTGAAAGCCATGCTCTTCCAACTCACATGAACACCGGCCTGATCGCCGCCTATTGCCGCACCATCTACGAGGCCGATGGCGCCCGCGCCCGCATTGGTCGGCGCAGCGCCGCGGTCGATGCGCTCCTGCGGCGCCTGGGCACGCGGGAGGGGGCCTTCGTCACCGCCTGGAACCCTTTCAGCCGGCGGATGCCGCGTGGCTGGAACGACCGCATGCTCGGTCGGCTGCGCGAGGCAGCGCATCGCCTGCCGCGGGCCGAGGGTGATGGCGGCGCCGGGGGCTGGGAGGAGCGGCATCTGCTGATCGGCGGCGATCCGCGCCGCGTCGCGGTGCTTGGCCGGCGCTTCCGGCAGGTGGCGATCGTCGCGGTGCGGCGCGGCCAGCCGGTGCGGCTGGTGATGCTCCAGCCTCAGAGGTAGCGCTGGATGTCGAGCGTGCTCTCCTTGCCGAGCGTGTCGAAATGCTGCGCGAGGAAACGGTCCGCTGCCTCCCGCCCGTAGCGGCGGAGGATCTGCAGGAATTCCCAGTCGCCATTAAGCTTGGTCGAGAGCTTGAACTCCCGCATCCGTTCTTCATCTTCGATGACGTGGAGGAAGATGCGGCGGTAGCGAGGCTGCTCCAGCCGTCCCGCATCCAGCAGACGCTGCACGAAGTCGATCGCCCGCATCTCAGCCATCAGGGAGGCGTTGAAGTTGATCTCGTTCAGCCGGTTCATGATGTCGGTGGCGCTGGTCGGCAGCTCGGCCCGCATGATGGCGTTGATCTGCACCAGCACGATGTCGGGCGCGCCCCGCTCGTAGTAGAGCGGCCAGAGCGCCGGGTTGCCGACATAGCCGCCGTCCCAGAAGGCTTCGCCGTCGATCTCGACCGCGCGGAAGACATTCGGCAGGCAGGCCGAGGCCAGCACCACATCCGTGCTGATCTCGGCCCGGGTGAAGACGCGGGGCTTGCCCGTCCGCACATTGGTTGCCGAGATGAAGAGGCGCACCGCCTTCGGGTCGGTGCGCAGCCGCCGCCAATCCAAGTTGTCGTCCAGCACCTGCCGCAGCGGGTTGAACTCCATCGGGAATGGGTTGAACTGGTAGGGTGAGAAGACGCGGGTCAGCGTCTCGAAGGTCTGGTAGGCAAACGAATAGGTCAGGTCGAAGCCCCAGAGCGCCTTCTCGAAGGGGGTGTTGCGCAGCGGGCTGACGGCGAGCCGCGCCGCCACGTCGCGCCACATGCGGTCGAGGGCAGCGATCGCCCCCCGCCGCCCGCCATCCGCCAGGCCCTGGACCAGCACCGCGGCATTGATCGCCCCGGCCGAGGCGCCGGAGACGCCGTCGATCGCCAGCCTCTCGTCTTCCAGCAGCCGCTCCAGCACGCCCCAGGTAAAGGCGCCATGGGTGCCGCCGCCCTGGAGTGCGAGGTTGATCCGCTTGGGAGCCGGCGGCTTCGCCACCGCCGGCGTCGGTACTGCTCCTGGTGCCTCTCCCTCCATCAGGCCGCCAGCCAGCCCCCGTCGATGGACAGCGCCGCGCCGTTCACCCCGCCGCTGCCGGGGCCGACCAGGTAGAGCGCCATCTGCGCCACCTCATCCACCTCGATCCAGCGCTTGGAGGGTTGCTTGTCGAGCAGGTAGTCCTCGAGTGCCTGCTGCTCCGAGACGCCATGCTCCTTGGCGAGCGGGCCGACCTGCGCTTCCGCCAGTGGCGTGCGGACGAAGCCGGGGCAAATGGCGTTGCAGGTGATTGGCAGCTTCGCCACTTCCAGCGCCACGGTTTTGGTCATGCCGACGACCGCATGCTTGGCCGAGACGTAGGCGACCTTGTGCGGCGAGGCGACGAGGCCGTGCGCCGAGGCGACATTGACGATCCGTCCCCAGTTGCGCGCCTTCATTCCCGGCAGTGCCGCCTTAATGGCATGGAAGTTCGAGGCGAAGTTGATGGCGATGATGGCGTCGAACTTGTCGTCCGGGAATTCGTCGACCGGGGCGACGAACTGGATGCCGGCATTGTTGACGAGGATGTCGATCTTGCCGAGCGCCGCCTCGGCCTCATGGACCATCTGCCGCACCGCCTCGGGCTTGGAAAGGTCGGCCGCCGAATAGGGGGCGTCGCCGCCGCCCTGGAGGGCACCGATCTCGGCCCGGGCCTTTGCGATCTCCTCCGGCTTGCCGAAGCCGTTCAACATTACCCTCGCTCCGGCCTCAGCGTAGATCTTGGCTATGCCGAGGCCGATGCCGCTGGTGCTGCCGGTGACAAGCGCTGTGCGTCCCGCGAGAACCTGATTCATACGTCTGAACTCCTTTAACCCCGGTTGCGGCAGAATGCCTAAGGCAGATGTTTCAGCAAGCTGACGAGACGTTTCGTGAAGGGTGAGAGAAGCTTCGGCGCGTAATAATCCCCGGCGGCGCGCTTCGCCGCCTCGGCCAGAGTGGGGTAGGGGAGGACCATGCCGGCCAGCGCGGAGAGCGGTAGCTTGCGGCCGATCATCAGCCCGAACATCCCGGCCATCTCGCCGGCATGCGGCGCCAGCACCCCGGCACCGAGCAGCCGCCCGCCCTTGCCGACCACCAGCTTGACGAGGCCATCGGTCAGCCCCTCGGCGGCCGCGCGATCATTCTCGGCGACTGTCCAGCGCAGGATGGAAAGCCCGGCATGGCCGGCCTCGCGGGCCTCCGCCTCGGTCAGGCCGATCTGGGCCAGCTCCGGGTCGGCATAGGTGACGCGGGGCAGGGCGGCGTAGCTCACTTTGGTGAAGGGCAGGCGTAACAGCATGGAGCGGACCAGGATGCCGGCATGCTGGCTCGCCACATGGGTGAAGGCACGCGGGCCGATCCCCTGCGGGTCGGCGATGTCGCCCACCGCCCAGACCCGCTTGTTGGAAACGGAGCGCAGGTCCGGCCCGGTCACGATCCCGCGCGGCCCGGCTTCGACGCCTGCCGTCACCAGGTCGAGCCCGGCGAGCCGCGGCGTCCGGCCGACGGCGAGCAGCAGATGCGTCCCCGCGATGCGGCTGCCATCCTCCAGCACGGCGACGACGCCGGCTTGGGCGGCGAGGCTGTCCGGCTCCAGCTGCTCGACCCGGGCGACCTTCGCCCCCTCGCGAAACTCGACGCCGTCGCGCAGCAATGCGGCCTTGAGGCCCTCGGCCAGCTCCGGGTCCTCGCGTCCGGCAATGCGCGGCCCCGCCTCAATGACGGTGACGAGGCAGCCGAGCCGGGCGTGGGCCTGCGCCATCTCAAGGCCGATCGGCCCGCCGCCCAGGATGATGAGGTGCCCCGGCGGCTCCTCCAGGTCGAACAGCGTCTCGTTGGTCAGCCATGGCACGCCATCGAGTCCCGGCAGGTCCGGCACCACTGCACTGCTGCCGGCGGCGATGACGGCGCGGCGGAAGGTCAGGCGCCGCCCGCCGGCCTCGATCTCGTCGGGGGCGATGAAATGCGCCGAGGCCTCGATCACCTCGACGCCCATGCCACGGAAACGGGCGGCGCTGTCATTCGGCGCGATGCGGGCGATGGCGCCATGGACATGGGCGCGCACCCCGGCCCAATCGATCTCGGGCGGCGGCAGGCGGATGCCGAAGCGCGCCGCCTGCCGCGCCGAGGCGGCGGCATGGGCCGCGGCCAGCAGCGCCTTGGAGGGCACGCAGCCATAATTGAGGCAATCGCCGCCCATCCGCCCGCGCTCGACCAGCGCGACCCTGAGGCCGAGCCCAGCCGAGATGGACGCAACCGACAGCCCGGCCGCGCCGGCGCCGATGACCACCACGTCGAAATCCGGCATGCGTATCCCCGTGCCCAGCAGAGTAATAAGGTGTCGGCGCGGGGGTTACGCCAGCCGGCGGCGCAGCGCCAGAGCATCGCCCGCGATTGACGGCGCCCCCGTCCCCTCCCTATATCTGCCCGCCTTCGCCGGGACCCAGCCTTAGGGTCGCCGGCCGTTCGCGCAATGGCGGACACAGATTGTTCGGAGATCGACCGTGAAGCGTACCTACCAGCCCTCCAAGCTCGTCCGGAAGCGCCGGCATGGTTTCCGCGCCCGCATGGCGACGGTCGGTGGCCGCAAAGTGTTGGCCAACCGCCGCTCCAAGGGCCGCGCTAAGCTCAGCGCCTGACGGGCTGCGGGGGGAATTCCGCATGCCGGGCCGCCTTCCCCGGCTGACCAGGCGCCGCGAATTCCTCCGGGTCGCCAGCCGGGGCCGGAAGGCCGCGCGCCCTTCCCTGGTGCTGCAGGCTTTGCCGCAGCCGGAGGACGCGCTGCGTGTCGGCTTCACCGCCACCAAGAAGATCGGCAATGCCGTCATCCGCAACCGCGCCAAGCGACGGTTGCGGGAGGCGGCACGATTGACCCTGGCCGAGGCTCCCCCGCAGGGCTGGGACCTGGTGCTTATCGCCCGCGACGGCACCGGCACGCGCCCATGGGACAAGCTGCTGGCTGATCTGCGCGGTGCCCTTCGGCAAGCCGGCGTGACGCCCGAATGAGCGCCGCCGGCACTGCATTGAGGGGCGCTGTCCTCGCCTATCAATGGACGCTGCGGCCAATGCTCGGCTGCAACTGCCGCTTTAACCCCTCCTGCAGCGACTATGCGCTGGAGGCGCTAGGCACCCATGGCGCGTTGCGCGGTGCCTGGCTGGCCACGGGCCGCATCCTCCGCTGCAACCCCTGGCATCCGGGCGGCTACGACCCGGTGCCGCCCCAGACCCTGCCGAAAGGCTGAAGCTTTTCCATGGACCAGAAGCGCCTCTTCGTGGCGATCGCCATCTCGATCGGCATCCTGCTGGCATTCGATGCCCTGAACCGCCCGGCGCGGGAGGCGCAGCGGGTCCAGCAGCAGCAGGCGGCCGAGGCGCAGCAGCCGGCCCCGGCGCCCGGCCCCGCCGGGCCGCTTCGTGCCCCGACCGATGCCTCGCCCGCTGCCGGCGTGCCGACCACGCCCGCCGCGCGCTTGCCGGTTGAAGGGCCGCGCGTGCAGGGTACGCTCTCGCTCCGCGGCGCTCGGCTGGATGACCTAGTGTTGCGCGGATACCGCGAGACGGTCGACCAGAACTCGCCGCTCGTCCGGCTGCTGGCGCCGCGTGAGGGTGGCGCGCCCTACTACGCGCAATGGGGCTGGACAGCCGCCGATGGTCGCACCCGCGTGCCGGTCAACGACACGGACTGGACCGCGGAAGGCAACTCGCTGACGCCCGGCTCGCCTGTGACGCTGCGCTGGGACAACGGGCAGGGCCAAGTCTTCGAAATCGGGCTCTCGCTCGACGAGAACTACATGCTCACCGCCGAGCAGCGCGTGCGCAACAACGGCGCCGAGCCGGTGCAGATGCTGCCCTGGTCGCGCATCCGCCGCGAGAGCACGCCGCCAACCCAGGGCTTCTACATCCTGCATGAGGGTTTCGTCGGCGTGCTCGACGGCCGCCTGCGGGAAGAAACCTACAGCGACGCCAAGAGCGAGGCGGCCAAGCGCAACGGTGCCTCCCTCGAACAGGAGACCGGCGCCGGCTGGGCCGGCATCACCGACAAGTACTGGCTGACGGCACTCTCGCCGGTCGACCCGGCGCAGCGCCACCGCGCCGCCTATCGTCACACGACGGAGGCCGGCCCACGCGGACCGGAGGATCGCTGGCAGGTCGATTTCGCCCCCGCCGCGCCGCAGAGCGTCGCCGCTGGCGCCACCGCCACCAACGGGATCCGCCTCTTCGCCGGCGCCAAGGAAGTGCGGTTGCTCGACAGCTATGGCGAGCGGCTCGGCATCCCGGATTTCGACAAGGCAGTGGATTTCGGCTGGTTCTACTTCCTGACCAAGCCGTTCTTCTACGCGCTGGATTGGCTCTTCACCATCTTCGGGAATTTCGGCGTCGCCATCCTGGTTTTCACCCTGGCGCTGAAGGCGGCCTTCTTCCCGCTGGCCAACAAAGCCTACAAGTCGATGAGCCGGATGAAGATCCTCGGCCCGAAGATGCAGGAGATCCGCGAGCGGCATAAGGAAGACCCGGCCAAGGCCCAGGCCGAGATGATGGCGCTTTACCGGACGGAGAAGATCAACCCGGCCTCCGGCTGCCTGCCCATCCTGATCCAGATCCCGGTCTTCTTCGCCCTCTACAAGGTGCTCTTCGTCACCATCGAGATGCGGCATGCGCCATTCTTCGGCTGGATCAAGGACCTCTCGGCACCCGACCCGACCAACCTGTTCAACCTGTTCGGGCTCATTCCTTACGACCCGATGCAGCTGACGCACTACCTGCACATGCCGGCCTGGGCGCTGATCATGGGCGCCACCATGTACTTCCAGCAGAAGCTGAACCCGCAGCCGCCGGATCCGATTCAGGCTAAGATCTTCCAGTGGATGCCGGTGATCTTCACCTTCATGCTGGCGAGTTTCCCGGCTGGCTTGGTCATCTACTGGTCCTGGAACAACCTGCTTTCCATTCTGCAGCAGCGCTACATCATGGCGCTGGAGGCGAAGCGAACGGGCGGCAAGCCGGGCCTTGCGGTGCCGGCCGTGGCGAAGAAGGGCTGATGGTCGAGCACAGGCTGCCCGCTAATGCCGCCATCCTGGCTGGCGGACTGAGCGAGGCGCAGACCGAGGCGGAGCGGGCCACGCTGATCGAGGCCGGGCGGGTGCTTTTCGCCAAGCCCTGCACCTTCTTCTACGCCTCGCAGAAGATCGACCAACTCCCCCCCGCCGCGGGGGCGGAGATTGCCTTCTGCGGAAGGTCCAATGTCGGAAAGTCCTCTCTGGTGAATGCGCTGACCGGCCAGAATGCCCTGGCTCGCGTCTCGCACACGCCGGGGCGGACCAAGCAGCTGAATTTCTTCAATCTCGGTGACCAGTTGACCCTCGTCGACATGCCCGGCTATGGATATGCTCAAGCGGCCAAAAGCGTGAAGGCTGATTGGCAAGGGCTGATGTTCGACTTCCTCAGAGGTCGGCCGACGCTGCGTCGCGTCCTGCTCCTGCTCGATGCCCGGATCGAGACCAAGGCCGGCGACCGGGCGGCGATGAGCCTGCTGACCGAGGCCGCCGTGCCCTTCCAGATCATCCTCACCAAGGCCGACGATGCCAAGCCCTGGTGGCTGAAGCAGCGCATCGCCGAGGCCGAAGCCCTGGCCCGTGCCGAGACGGCCGGCCACCCGCTGGTGCTCGTCACCAGCAGCCGGACAGGGCAGGGAATTCCTGAATTGCGCGCCGAAATGGCCTCGCTCGCCCGCACGGCTTGACCGGTTGCGGCCTGCCGCCTACAGCCCGCGCGCCAGTTCCGGAGCCCCGGCCGATGACCGATGACGCCTTCGACCCGATGAAGACCCTGGCCGGGGCCCTGCCCTTCCTCAAGCGCTACGACGACCAGATCATCGTCGTGAAATATGGCGGTCACGCCATGGGCGAGGAGGAAACGGCACTCCGCTTCGGCCGTGACATCGCCTTATTGGAGCAGGTGGGTGTCAACCCGGTCGTGGTGCATGGCGGCGGGCCGCAGATCAACGCCATGCTGAAGCGGCTTAACGTGCAGTCGACCTTCGTCCAGGGCCTTCGGGTAACCGATGAGGCGATGCTGGACGTGGTCGAGATGGTTCTCGCCGGTCCGGTCAATAAGCAGGTGGCGGAGGCAATCACCCGCGCCGGAGCACTTGCGGTCGGCATTTCCGGCAAGGATGGTGGGCTGGTCACCGCGCGGAAACTGCTGCGGACGGTGAAGGACCCCGGCTCCCATATCGAGCAGGTGCTCGATCTCGGCTTCGTCGGCGAGCCCGCCTCGGTGGATACGCGGGTGTTGCGCCTGCTGATCGGCGCCGATATCGTCCCTGTCGTCGCCCCGGTCGGCGTCGGCGAGGACGGGCAGACCTACAACATCAACGCGGATACCGTAGCGGGCGCCATCGCCGGGGCGCTTGGCGCCGAACGCCTGCTGATGCTGACCGATGTGCGAGGCGTCCTCGGCCCGGATGGCCAGCTGATACCCGAGATGACAGTGTCCGAGGTGCAGGCCGGCATCACCGCCGGCTGGATCTCGGGCGGCATGATCCCGAAGGTCGAGACCTGCATCTATGCCATCGAGCGCGGGGTGAAGGGCGCCGTCATCCTCGATGGCCGGGTGCCGCATGCGGTGCTGCGCGAGCTCTTCACCGATGGCGGGGCAGGGACGCTCATAAAGCCCTGACCGCAGGCTCGGCCAGGAGTTCGATCTGCCAGAGCATCTCGGCGCTGGAGAGTGGCCAGGTATCGTCTGGTCCCGGCAGCAGGACCACGCCCGGCGCAAGCTGGCCGAGGACGCTCTGCGCCAGCAGGGCGCAGCGCATGCTGAAGCCCGCCTGCCAGCAAAGGCTGATCAAGGCCCGGGCACTGCGCAGCCGCACCGCTTCCTCCACTGCCTGAACGGCGACCGAGGCCTCCTGCGCGAGCAGCCGGGCCATCACCGCATGATCGCCGCGCAAGGCCGCCGCCTCGAAGAGTGCGCTGGCCGGCGCTTCCGCTGCGCCTTCCACAAGCCGCGCCTCCACCCGCTCCTGCAGCTGCTGGACGAGATCGGGCGCGAGGTCCGGCCGGCCGGCCAGTCGCTCCAGCAGATGGCCGGCGATGCAAAGGGCGAGCGCCCGCTGTGCCCGGGGCGGCAGGACGGGGCGGCGCACCAATCTCTCCTGCCAGCCAATGCGCGTCGCCGCCTGGACGATCAACCCATCGAGCGTCTGCTCGCGGATGGCAGCCGAAGGATTGGCAAGCAGGGCGCCGATTGCCTCCTCGTCCGCCGATGCCGTAATGGCATCCGACAGACGTTCAGTCAGCCCTGGGCGACGAGCGACGGCGGCCAAGGTATTCGGCACGGGCGGTGCGGCGACCAGCGCCAGCAAATCCTCTTCGCTCAGCATGGGGGAGAGACGGATAACGGGCTCCGCCACCTCCATCGCCGCATCCGCTGCGAGGCGAAGGATGAGATCATGTGGTGCATCAGGCATCGCCTTTAGCTCCTCGGCGATGACGGCGCGGACATGGATCGCAGCATCTTCCGCGAGGCTGCACAACGCCTGCCAGGCGATCGCTCCCAGCCTGTCCTCGGCGATGGAGAGAGACGCTGCACGAAATGCCAGCTTCCGCCCAAGCGCGGCCCGAACCGCCGGGTCGGCGTCCTTGGCCAGTAACCGATCCGTCTGGGCGGGTGCCGCGGCATTGCCAGCGACAGCGCCGCGCACCGCAGGACTGCCATCGCCGGCGAGGTAGTACAGTAGCTCCGGCTGCGTGCCGGGCAGGGCGGCGAGAGCCATCCGCTCCGCCTCAGCTCCATCACGTGCGAGACGTTTGGAAGCCTCGAAGCATGACTCGCTGGCCATTACTTCCCCGTCGTCCTGGGCGCCATGCGCCAGCCGTTCCTGCCATGCCGCTTGGCTGCATACATGGCAGTATCCGCGCGGGCGATCAGGCTGTCCGGCGTGTCGCAACCATCGGTGGCCCGCATGGCGATGCCGATACTGAAGGTCAGCGGCAGGGTGAAGCCGGGGATCAGCCCAGGCAGCACGGTGAGGGCCGTGCGACAGATCGCCTCCGCCCGCATCGTGGCGGCGGCGCTGTCGGCGCCCTCCAACCACGCGGCGAATTCGTCGCCGCCGAGGCGGGCGACCAGATCGGTCGGGCGGACGATGTCGCGCAGCAGCCGGCCGGCTGCGACAAGAGCGGCATCGCCCGCTTCATGGCCCATCCGATCATTCAACGGTTTGAAGTTGTCGAGGTCAAGAAAGAGTAGGGCGCCGCATTCGGCCGCCTCCGGCGTCATGGCCTGCCGGTCCAGCCGGCGGTTGAGATCATCGAGGAAAGCACGACGGTTCAGCAGCCCGGTCAACCCGTCGGTTCGCGCCTGAAACTCCAGTTCCTGTTGCAGCACCTGGTTGCCGAGGGCGACGAAGAGCAGGTCCGCGGCCGCCGCCAGAAGGTGCTCGTCATCCTTGTCGAAAGACCGGGCCCCGGCCTGACGCCAGGCGAGCAGCGCGTAGCGCGGCATCATCCGATTCGGGTGTGGCAGAAGGGCCAATGGTTCGCCTGCGGGACCGGTGCCGAAGGCCGGCGCTACGGTCTCCAGCAGCGGGGCGAGGGCAGCGAAAAGGGGCGTGGGTTCGGCGCCATGCCGGTGGATGGCCCGGACATGCCCGTTCACGCCGATCTCCAACATAGCGGCGCTGGAGCAGCCAAGGGCAGGACCCAGGGTTTCCAGCGTGGATGTCAGCATGCGCGGAGCCAGAACCTGACGCCGCACCCGGCGCACCAGCGTCTCCAGCGCCTTCCCGCGGCGGAGGGCGGCAGCCTGGGCCTCCATCTCCTGCAAGTCCGCGGTGATGTTGCGGCCGATGCCGCGCAGGCCGGCAAATTGCCCGGCGGCATCCGCGAGCGGCACCAGGGAAAGGCTGAAGCAGGCGGATTCCGCCTCCATGCGGCCGAACCAGGCTTGCTGGCCGCGCGTCGCCTGACGGCCGAGGAAGGGGTCCGGTTCCGGATGCAGCAGGAGGCGGCGGGCCGGCTGGCCAAGCAGGGCAGCCGCATCCATCCCCAAAAGCCGATCCGGCCAGAGGAAGGAGAGCCGCCCCAACGCATCCGTCTCGAAGGCGAGATCGGCGGCGAGACCGGTGAAATCCTGCCAGCGCTGCCGGGATTCCAGCAGGGCGCCCGACAAGCCGGTGAGCGCGGACGAAGGAGCGGGATCGGCCAATTCCATGCTACGCAGGATGCCATGCTGCGGCTGAATGCGGGGTTAAGGACGGCCCGCGTTGACATTCACGCGCCCGCATCGGCATGGTCCGCCCGCCTTCCTGCCAGGGACCCCGCCAATGACCCTCTCCGCCCTCCAGGCCCCGATCGAATCCCTTTGGGAGCGCCGCGATACCGTCTCCTCGGCGACGCGCGGCGAGGACCGCGACGTGGTCATGGCCGCGCTCGAGGCGCTCGATGGCGGCGAGGCGCGCGTGGCCGAGCCGGATGGCCAGGGTGGCTGGCAGGTGAACCAATGGCTGAAGCAGGCCGTTCTGCTCTCCTTCCGTCTTGCCGACTCGGCGCCGATGGACACCGCCTCCGGCGCCTACGACAAGGTGCCGCTTAAATTCGCCGACTGGGGCCCAAATCGCTTCAAAGAGGCCGGCTTCCGCGCCGTGCCGGGCGCCGTGGTCCGCAAGTCGGCCTATATCGCGCCGGGCGTCGTGCTGATGCCGAGCTTCGTCAATGTCGGCGCCTATGTGGACCGCAACACCATGGTCGATACCTGGGCGACCGTCGGCTCCTGCGCGCAGATCGGCAAGAATTGCCATCTCTCGGGCGGCGTCGGCATCGGCGGCGTGCTGGAGCCGTTGCAGGCCAACCCCGTCATCATCGAGGATGACTGCTTCATCGGCGCTCGTTCCGAGGTGGCCGAGGGCGTCATCGTCGAGCGCGGCGCGGTGCTTTCCATGGGCGTCTTCCTTGGCGCCTCGACCAAGATCATCGACCGTGCGACGGGCGAAGTGCATATCGGCCGCGTCCCCGCCTATTCCGTCGTGGTGCCCGGCAGCCTGCCCGGCAGGCCGCTGCCGGACGGCTCGCCCGGCCCTTCCCTCTATTGCGCCGTCATCGTGAAGCGCGTCGATGCGCAGACGCGCGCCAAGACCAGCATCAACGAGCTGCTGCGCGACTGATCCCGTGCGCAACGCTCCGACCGACCCGCTGCCGCTCGCCCAGGCACTGATCCGCTGCCCGAGCGTGACGCCCGCCGATGCCGGCGCGCTCGGCGTATTGGAGGCGGCGCTGCGTCCGCTCGGCTTCACCTGCCACCGGATGCGCTTCGGCGAGACGGAGAACCTCTTCGCCCGCCGCGGCACGGCAGGACCGCATTTCTGCTATGCCGGGCATACCGATGTGGTGCCGCCCGGCGCAGGGGGATGGACCGACGGCCCCTTCGCCGCGACCGTCCGTGACGGTGTGCTCTATGGTCGCGGCGCCTGCGACATGAAGGGCGGCATCGCCGCCTTCGTCGCCGGTCTCACCGACTACCTCGCCGCCAACCCCGAGCCGCCAGGCAGCATCAGCCTGCTCATCACCGGCGACGAGGAGGGTCCGGCCAAGGACGGTACCGTCCGCGTCCTCGACTGGCTCGCGGCACGCGGCGAGATCCCTGACATGGCGCTGGTCGGCGAGCCGACCTCGCGGGCACGGCTCGGCGACATCGTCAAGGTCGGACGGCGCGGCAGCATGACAGCCTGGATCACGCTCTTCGGCACGCAGGGCCACAGCGCATATCCGCAGCGAGCCGACAACCCGATCCACCGTCTGGTCCGCGTGCTGCACCGGCTGACCGCCGAGCCGCTCGACCACGGCAGCGAGTTTTTCGAGCCGACGACCTTGCAGGTCACTGGCTTCGATGTCGGTAATACGGCGAACAACGTCATCCCCGGCGAGGCACGGGCGATGCTCAACATCCGCTTCAACGACCGACACACCAGCGCCAGCCTTACCGAGCACTTGCATGCGGCGCTGCGGGTGGAGGAGGCGCGCTACGAGATGCGCATCGACTGCTCCGGCGAGAGCTTTCTGACGCAGCCCGGCCCCTTCGTCGATGCGCTGAAGCGAGCCGTCGAGCGCAGCACCGGCGAGACGCCCGCGCTGGATACCGGAGGCGGCACCTCCGATGCGCGTTTCCTCGCCCGCTTCTGCCCTGTCGCCGAATTGGGCGGCATCGGCAGCACCATGCACAAAGCCGATGAGTGCGTGCCGGTCGAAGAGCTGCGCGGCCTAGCCGCGCTCTATCGTGCCGTGCTCGAGGAGAGCCTCGGCTGACTGACCCGCCTCGCCCCGTCCCACTCCGCTTGGTGATCGAGGCCGGGCTGCGCAGCGCGCTGCTGCTCGCCCGCGGCCGCACTGACGGACTGCTGCTGATAGAAGGCTCCTCCGCTGGCGTCGGGCGCAGCTTCTGGGCGGCGGCGATCTGCCTGCCGGCCTTCCTCGCGCTGCGCTTTCTCGCCTGGTCCGAGAATGGCGGGCCGGATCTCGGCCTGTTACGCGGGCTGGTAACTGAGCTGATCGGCTATGCCTGCGCCTGGGTCGGCTTTGCCCTGCTCTCACTGCCGCTGGCCGAAGTGGCGGGGCGAAGGATGGAATGGCCGCGGTTTATCGCCGCATGGAATTGGACGAATGTCGTCCAGTACCTGGTGATTCTGGCGCTGACGGTGCCGGCGGAGCTCGGCTTGCCGCCGCTGCTGGCGCATGGGCTGGGGCTGGCGGGGATCGGTTATGCGCTCTGGCTCGAGTGGTTCGTGGCACGAAGCGCGCTGCGCATCCTGGGCGGCATGGCGACGGCGTTCGTCGTGCTCGATCTGGCGCTGGGGCTTACTATCGGCGGGGTCGTCGGGCGGCTGAGTGGGGGTTAGGCCCAAGCGATCTCTTCGGCATAGCGGACGAAGCGGAAGGATAGCCCCTCCGGCGGCGCCGTTTGTCCAGCCTTGGTGCGGTCCCGGCTTTCCAGCACGCGCCTCGGCCACTCCACCCCGCGCTTGCCGAGGCCAACCTCCAGCAGCGTCCCCGCCAGGTTGCGGATCTGATGATGCAGGAAGCTGCGAGCCTCGGCGAGGATCACCACCTCCTCGCCCTGGCGGATGACCTCCAACCGCTCCAGCGTCCGCATCGGCGTCTTCGCCTGGCAGGCGGCGGCGCGATAAGCGGAGAAGTCATGCCGTCCGAGCAGCCCTTGCGCCGCCGCATGCATCGCGGCCGCATCGAGCGGCACCGGCACGTGCCATACCCGGCCGGCCTCCAGCGCCGGCCGGGCACGGCGGTTGAGGATGCGGTAGCGGTAGCCCCGCTGTACGGCAGAGAAGCGGGCATTCCAGCCTTCCGGCGCTAAGGCGGCCCGCACCACCACCAGCGGATGCGGCTTCATATGAAAATTGAGCGCTTCCCGCAGCCGCTCCGGCGCCATCTCCCGGATCAAGGCAAGCTGTGCCACCTGGCCCTCGGCGTGGACGCCGGCATCGGTGCGCCCGGCGGCAATGGCGAGCGGCATGGCGCCAGCATCGAGCACGGCGCCTGCTTCCTCCAACACCTGCTGGATGGACAGGCCGCTGCCCTGGCGCTGCCAGCCGACGAAGGGGCCGCCATCATATTCAAGCGTCAGGGCGTAAAGCGGCACTACCCGAGGACCGTGCCGGGCGACAGCGGGAAGCCGCGAAGGAAGTCGTGCGCTGCGAGCGGCCCACGTCCGGGCCGTTGCAGACGTGTGAGGCGTAGCGCTCCTTCGCCGCAGGCGATGAGCGCCGCCTCGTCCAGCACCGTGCCGGGCGGTCCAGCGCCCTCGGCAGGTTCCGCTGCCAGCACGCGGATCGTCTCGCCACCCAGGGCGAAGACCGTCCCCGGCCAGGGGTTCAGTGCCCGAACCCGGCGGTCCAGCGCTGCGGCCGGGAGAGTCCAATCGAGCGGCGCATCCCCCTTGCTGAGCTTCGGCGCATAGGTCGCGCCCGCCTCCGGCTGCGGGATGGCGGCCGGAGAATGATCGAGCGCCTCCAGCACCAGCCGCGCCCCCATCGGCGCCAAGGCATCGTGCAACTCCGGCGTCGTCATGCGCGGTCCGATCGACACCGTGCCCTTCAGTAGCATGGGACCGGTATCGAGGCCTTCCTCCATCTGCATGATGGTGACGCCGCTCTCGGCATCGCCGGCCAGGATGGCCGCATGGATCGGCGCCGCCCCGCGCCAGCGCGGCAGCAGCGAGGCGTGGATATTGAGGCAACCGCGCCGCGGTGCCTCCAGCATCGGCTTCGGCAGGATCAGCCCATAAGCGGCGACCACAGCCGCCTCCAGCCCGAGCGCGTCGAACGCGGCATGCTCCGCAGCGTCCTTCCTGAGCCGCGCCGGCGTCCGCACCGGAAGGCCAAGCTCCAGCGCCACGCGGTGAACCGGGCAGGGTTGCTCTTTTTGCCCGCGCCCGGCCGGACGAGGCGGCTGGCAATAGACGGCGGCGATCTCGTGGCCGCTTCCATGCAGCGCCCGGAGCGTCGGCACGGCAAAATCCGGGCTGCCCATGAAGGCGAGCCTCACTCCCACCCCCGCGCCTTCAGTTCCTTTGCTAATTTGCGCAGCAGCATGTTCCGCTTCAAGGCAGAAATATGGTCAACGAAGAGGACGCCGTTCAGATGGTCGACCTCATGCTGGAGGCAGGTCGCCAGCAGCCCCTCCGCCTCGATCTCGCGCTTCGCCCCTTCTAGGTCGAGGTAGCGCAGCTTCACCCGCGCCGGCCGCGTGACATCGGCGTACTGGCCGGGGAGGGAGAGGCAACCCTCCTCCCGCGTCGCCAGTTCGGTGCTGGCGGCGACGATCTCCGGGTTGACCAGCACGAGCGGCGCCGGCTTGTCCTCCGGCTGGAGGTCGACGACGACCAGCCGCAGCAGCTCTCCCACCTGCGGGGCGGCGAGGCCGATGCCGGGCGCCTTGTACATGGAGGCGAGCATTCGCGGGGCGAGGGCGCGGACCGCATCGGCATCGCCTTGGCCGACCGGGCGGGCCTTGGCGCGCAGCCGGAGGTCGGGGACGAGCAGGATCGGCAGGAGGGTTGGATCGGTGGGCATGAGAGAGGGGCGATGTAGCCTCCGCGATCCCCCCTTGCAACCGGCCGGACCATTGACAAGATTCATGTTGCGGCCGGGTGCTTCGGGTCCGGCCGCTTGCCCCGCTCCGGATGAGGAGGCTCTGCTTTTGTCGCGTCCATCGGTTTTCGGCTCGCCGCTTTTTCTCGGCTTCGACCACCTCGAGCAGATGCTCGACCGTGTCGCCAAGAATGCCGACGGCTATCCCCCCTACAATATCGAGCAGACCGCCGAGAACCGGCTGCGGATCACACTGGCCGTCGCAGGCTTCGCGATGGAGGACCTGCAGATCACGCAGGAGGACAACCAGCTCGTGATCCGTGGCCGGCAACGCGACGATTCCGAGGGCCGAATTTTCCTCCACCGCGGCATCGCCGCCCGGCAGTTCCAGCGTGCCTTCGTCCTGGCCGAGGGAATCGAGGTGGAGGGGGCTTGGCTGGACAACGGGTTACTGCATGTCGACCTGCAGCGGCCGCAGCCGGAAGTGCGGGTTAGGACTATACAGATCAACGGCAACGGGGCCCGGGCCGGTGCTTCCCAGGGAAGTGCGCCGAACGCACCGGCCTCCCGCAGCGTTGAGACACGAACGGTCAACGGGGCGTCGCTGCCCGTTGTCGAGGGGCGTGCCAGCCGGGGCTGAGCCCCGGCACGGGCGCCGTAGTGCATGGATGCCCGGAAGGGGCCATGCCGAAAGGAGAGAGTGCAATGAAGAACGACCAGTTTTCCAACGGTTCGGGCGATGTGCCTCAGGCTGCCCTCGCTCTCCGCCAGCTCTCCAGCCAGGATTGGGCGCGCTTTGGAGTGCAGGAGATCGCCTACATCCGCCCGGTGGTGGTGAATGGCGTGCCGGCGATGTCGATCCATGCTGCCGACGGCACCCCGATCGGTGCCGCGCCGACCGCCGAACTTGCCATCGCGGCGATCGAGCAGCACGAGCTGGCCGCCGTCCGCGTTCACTGAGCGCGGCAGCCCCGGACCAGCCGGCCCGGGGCGCCGGCCTGTTCATCCAGCCTGGGTGTCGATCCAGCCGACGCAGCCATCCGGGCGGCGATAGACCACGGCCAGGGCGCCGGAGCCGCTGTTGCGGAACATCAGCACCGGCGCCTGGGTTAGGTCGAGCCGCATCACTGCCTCGCTCACCGTCAGCCGCGCGATATCTGCTGGTTGCTCGGCAATGATCGGGCTGTGGTCACCGACCGGCTCGACTGGCTCCTCGGCTTCTTCTGGTTCGGCCTGCAATACGTATTGGGTCGCTGCCTCCCCTGGCCGGTCCTCGGCCAGGCTGCGGGCGTGGTCGTTCACCCGCCGCCGGTAGCGGCGAAGGCGCTTGGCTACATGCTCGGCCGCCACCTCGAAGGCCTTGTGCGCATCGACTCCTTCGCCTTCGCCGCGCATGAAGAGGTTGCGTCCGGCCTTCAGGTTGATGTCGCAGGCGAAGAAGGCCCCCATCCGGCCTTTTGCGTCGCGGCGGAAGGTGACATTCGCCTCCAGCGCATGGTCGAAATACTTGCGGGCAATGGCCGACAGCCCCTCCCGGACATGCGCCTTGAGCGCCTCTCCAGTCTCGACCTGCTTGCCTGCGACGGTGATATGCATGTGGACAAACCTCCTTCCGTTGGATGGAAGGGCGGCCCGGCCGCAGCGCCGGGGGCACGGGATGCGCCCCGCGGCAGGATCAGGCCGGGACGGCCTTCTCCCGCTTGCGTTGCACGGATGATGGGATACGCAACGCCTCACGGTATTTGGCCACCGTTCGTCGGGCGATGTCTACGCCTTCCTGCCTAAGCCGTTCGACGACCGCATCATCGGAGAGCACCGCCTCCGGGTCCTCCGCCTCGATCATGGCGCGGATGCGGTGGCGTACCGCCTCGGCGCTGTGGCTCTCGCCGCCCATCGTGCCGGCGATGGCGGTGGTGAAGAAGTATTTCAGCTCGAAGGTGCCACGGGGCGTGGCGATGTACTTGTTCGCGGTGACGCGGGAGACGGTGCTCTCGTGCATCTGCACCTCCTCCGCCACGTCGCGCAGAATCAGCGGCCGCAGATACTCGACGCCATGGCGGAAGAAGCCGTCCTGCCGACGGACGATCTCGCTGGCGACCTTGAGGATGGTATTGGCCCGCTGCTCCAGGCTCTTCAGCAGCCAGTTGGCGCTTTGCAGCCGTTCGGCGAGGAACGCCTTCTCCTCCTTGTTGCGGGCGCCGACCTGGCAACGGGCATGGAAACCGCGATTGACCAGCACCCGCGGCAGTGTGTCAGGGTTCAGCTCCAGCAGCCAGCCGCCATCGGGGGCGCGGCGCATCAGCACATCGGGGACGAGGGCAGGGGCGGGGGTAGCGTCGAAGCTGGCGCCCGGCTTGGGGTCGAGGCGGCGGAGCTCGGCCAGCATCTCGGCCAGGTCTTCGGCATCGACGCCGCAGATGGACATCAGCGCCGCCCGGTCGCGCCGCGCCACCAAGTCAAGGTTGTCGAGCAGCGCCTGCATGGCCGGGTCCAGCCGGTTGCGCTCGGCGAGCTGCACGGCGAGGCATTCGGCGAGGTTGCGGCAGAACATCCCGACCGGGTCGAAGCGCTGCATCCGGCTGCGCACGGCGGCGACCGCCGCCTCCTCGCACCCCAGTGCCGCGGCGATCTGCGCATCCTCGACCGCTAGCCGGCCCGCCGGATCGACGAGCGCCAAAAGTTGGGCGGCGATCAGCCGCTCGCGCGGCCCGTGGAAGGCGATGCGGACCTGCTCGCCCAGATGGTCGCGGAGACTGCGCGCCCCGGCGGCCAGATCGTCGACTCCAGCGAGGTCCTCGCCGAAATCCGTCCGGCCCCCGCGGCCGTAGGGCGACTCGTAGCCGCCACCGGCGTCATAGACATTGTCCCATTCGGCATCGAGCGGCCCGGCAGCCTCGCTCGGCAAGGTGTCGGAGACCGCGGCGGCGTGGCTGTCGGCACCTTCGGCCACGACGGGCGATGTATCGACCCGATGTCCGGAATCCGGCCCGGGCGGCGCCCGCTCGTCCCGTTCCAGCAGCGGGTTGCGCTCCAGCTCCTCCTCCACGAAGGCGGTGACCTCGAGGTTGGAGGACTGCAGCAGCTTGATAGCCTGCCGCAGTTGCGGCGTCATCACCAGCGACTGCGATTGCCGCAGATCGAGGCGTGGCGCCATCGACATGCTCAGGCGCTCCGTCCGGCAGAGCGAGGCGAGGCGAAAGGGTTCAGCATGCCCTACAGACTGAACTTCTCGCCGAGATAGACTCGCCGGACGCCCTCATGCGCGACGATGTCGTGCGGCAGCCCCTCCATCAGCACTTGGCCGTCGTGCAGGATGTAGGCGCGGTCGATGATCTCCAGTGTCTCGCGTACGTTGTGGTCGGTGATGAGCACGCCGATGCCGCGGTTCTTCAGGTGCTTCACCAGATCGCGGATTTCACCGACCGCGATCGGGTCGATGCCGGCCAACGGCTCGTCCAGCAGGATATAGGCAGGGTGGGTGGCCAGGGCGCGGGCGATCTCGCAGCGCCGACGCTCACCGCCGGAGAGTGCCAGGGCCGGGGCACGGCGGAGATGGGCGATGCCGAATTCGGCCAGCAGCGCGTCCAGCATCTGCTCCCGCCGGTCGCGCACCGGCTCGACCACTTCGAGCGCGGCGCGAATGTTGTCCTCGACCGAGAGGCCACGGAAGATCGAGGCCTCCTGCGGCAGGTAGCCGAGGCCGAGCCGGGCGCGGCGATACATCGGCAGGGTCGTCACATCATGCCCGTCCATGACGACCTTGCCCTCGTCGGGCTGGACGAGGCCAGTGATCATGTAGAAGGTCGTCGTCTTGCCGGCGCCATTCGGGCCGAGCAGCCCGACCGCCTCGCCGCGCTTCAGGTTGACCGAGACATTCCGCACCACTGGCCGCTTGCGGTAACGCTTGCCAAGGCCGGTTGCCACCAGCCCACCTTCGCCATCGATGGCGCGGAGTTTCGGGCCGCCGGCTTCGATGGGCAGCGTCGTCTGGTTCATCGGCTGCGACGCTCCGGCGTGGCGGGTTGGGGCGAAGCGCCGCGGCTGGGCGTCCGGTCGCTGCCGGGCTGGTCGGCGTCCTGGTTCGGCATGATGAGCCCTTGCACGCGGGCGCCCGGCGCGGAGACGAGCCGCGCCACATTCGTGCGGAGGTTCACGATCGCCTCCTGCCCGTTGATCTGGTTGTCGGTGCGGGTAATCCGCACGTTGCCGAGCAGCCGCGCCATGCCGGTCTGGGCGCTGTAGACGCCACGGTCGCCGCGCACGACATCGGTCGCGGTGCGAATCTCGACATTGCCGAAGGCCTCGACCCGGTCGACCTTGCCCTGGCCGGGCACCGGCTTCTCACCCGGCTTCGCCGCCACGGGCGGAGGCGCGGGCGTGGCATTGGCCTGGCCCGGGCCATCCAACATGTAGGAGACAAGCGTGTCGGCAGCGATCCGCCGACCGCCTTCGGCATTGTCCACCACCACGGCGTTGCCGCGAGCGACGGCCATCTTCCGCGCCGACCAGTATTCCAGACTGTCCTTGGCCGTGATGACTTGGCTCGGCGTGGTGAGCGAGACCTCGCCTCGCCCGGTCAACACCAGTACCGCCTGATCGATGTCATAAACGGCGCGGTCGCCGCGGGCGGTGTCGGTCTCGGTGACGATGCGAACATTGCCCTCCGCCTCGAGCCGCCAGATTTCGTTGCTGCCGCCGCCGAGCGCCTGGTCCGGGCTGCCGGCCGCTGCGGCCGGGCGCACTGCACCGGCCTGCGTCTCGCTCGGACGCGCCTGGGAGCGGTATCGGGCCAGCAGCCGATCGGCATAAACGGTGACGTTGCCGCGGATGGCGCGGGCATTGCCGCGGGCGATAACCACCTGCTCCGCCTGGCGCCACTCAATGCCATCGGAGGCAGTGACATCCACTGGCCCGCCCTGGGACATGTCGATGCCCTGCGCCATGGCATGCAGGGGCAGCGCCAGCAGGGCAGCGAGGAGCCAACGCCTCATCGCCTGCCGCCTTCCAGCACCGCATGGGCATTCCCGGTGAAGACGACGACCGCACCACGCTCGAGGATGCGGAAGCCGTCAGAGGTGATGGTGCCGAAGCTGCCCTGGGCGGCCACCGGAGAGTCGCCGCTGGCGGTGCCCGCCTCGGTTTCCACCGCTGCCGTCTCAGTTAGCATCATCACGCCGCTGTCGTGGTAGATCGTCACGTCGCCCTTGAGGTCGAGATGGTTCGCGGCGCGGTCAAACCGGCCGGTATGGGCCTGCAGATAAACCCAGGCGCCGTCCGAAAGCAGGATATCCGCCCGTGGCTCCTCAAGGTCGAGCACCCGCTCCGCCCCTGGCTGCTGGCCGGTACGGGCGGTGACGGTAAAGGGCCGGTTCAGATCGTCGACTCCCTGGTAACGCGGGTTGACGACTCGCAGCCCTTCCGCCCGCGGCATCACCATGCGGCGGAAGCTGACGCGGGATCGGTCTTCATTGCCTTCGATCTCGGGCCAGAACACGACCAGGCTCAACAGAGCAAGTGCGAGGGCCGGCAGCAGCCGCTTGCTCCAGCGGACGAAGAAGCGCCGGCGCGCCATCTGGCGCTGGCTGAAGCCGCGGCGCTCGCGGGAGAGTGGCATCATAGCGCGATCCGATGCCAACGGCGCACGCGCCATCGTTGCCTGGGCCATGGATGGCTGGTCCAAGGGCCGGTCCCGCTTCACAGGCCCGCCTGCTGCCTGGGAAGGCACGGCCGAAGGGTGTCTGTTCGCATCTGCACACCCTCTCTATGGGCTCGGCGGACCCCAGGGTCAACGGATGGCGTATCGAACGGACAAGAAGCGTGCCAAAAGCGATAGACGTACTTGACAATCGCTATGTCATTGCGGTGTCAGTGTGCGAAGATGTCCGGCTCTGCATAGCCGAGCAGGTCGAGCGCACCGCGCGTCGGCAAGAAGCGGAAGCAGGCTTCGGCCAGATCCATTCGCCCCTCGCGGCGCAGCAGCCCTTCGAGCTTGGCCCAGAGTGCATGCAGATGCAGTACGTCGGAGGCTGCATAGGCCAGCTGCTCCGACGACAGTTCCGGCGCGCCCCAGTCCGAGCTCTGCTGCTGCTTCGAAATCTCGACCCCGAGCAACTCTTTGCACAGGTCCTTCAGCCCGTGTCGGTCGGTGAAGGTGCGGACCAGCTTGGCGGCGACCTTGGTGCAGATCACTGGCGTCACCGTGACGCCCAGATGCTGGTGCAACGCCGCGCAATCGAAGCGGGCGAAATGGAACAGCTTGGCGACCGCCGGGTCCTCCAGGAGCCGCTTCAGGTTCGGGCAATCCGCGCCGCGGCCGCCAAGGCTCTCGGGGATGATCTGCACCAGTTCCGCATTGCCGTCGCCGGCCGAGAGCTGCACCAGGCAAAGCCGGTCGCGGTGCGGGTTGAGTCCCATCGTCTCGGTGTCGATGGCAACCATGCTGCCGAAGTCGAGCCCATCGGGCAGGTCATGGCGGTGCAGGCGGATCACGGCGGGCCTCCTTGCGGCAGCGTTGCCGCGGCCGGCCGGATAAGGGGAAAAGAGGGTCGTGCCCAATGCGCGGTCCCCAGAAGCGGGGAGTGGTGCCCAGGAAAGGACTCGAACCTTCACGACCTTGCGGTCACTGGCACCTGAAGCCAGCGCGTCTACCAATTCCACCACCTGGGCACAGGCTGCGGAGCCGGCGGTTGATCGCCGCCGGGAGCGCGCAAATATAAGGCCCTGCGTCCGCCGTCAAGCGGCTTTGCGGCCCCGCTTGGCGTTGCATCGCGGCGGACCTATGGTCCGCTCGCTTTCAGTCGGAGCGCTCCCGCATGCGTCAGCCCACAATTCGTCAGGTTGCCACCGTTTTCGGCGGGGCCGGCTTCATCGGCCGCTATGTGGTGCAACGACTGGCGGCGCGCGGCTGGGTGGTGCGGGTGGCCGGGCGGGACCCGGCGCGGGCGCGCTTCCTGCAAACCCAGGGCATGGTAGGGCAGATCGTGCCGCTTGCCGCCGATCTCGCGGATGAGGGCCAACTCGCCCGTGCCATCGGCGGGGCGGACCTGGTCGTCAACCTCGTCGGCATCCTCGCCGAGCGGGCCTCCGGCGATTTCCAGCGCGTGCAGGCCGAAGGCGCTGGGCGGATCGCCCGTCTGGCCGCGGCGGGCGGCGTGGAGCGGCTGGTCCATGTCTCGGCGATCGGCGCCGACCCGGAGAGCCCGAGCCGCTACGGTCGCAGCAAGGCCGAGGGCGAAGCGGCCGTCCGCGCCGCCTTCCCGAATGCCACTATCCTGCGCCCTTCCATCGTCTTCGGGCCGGAGGACCAGTTTTTCAATCGCTTCGCGGGCATGGCCCGGCTGTTGCCGGTGATGCCGGTGGTCGCCGGCAAGGCGCGGTTCCAACCGGTCTATGTCGGCGACGTGGCCGATGCAGTGATCGCCGCCGCCAGCCGCGAGGATGCCTTGGGCAGGACCTACGAGTTGGCGGGGCCACGCATTCTCTCCTTCCGCGAGCTGCTGCGTTTCATCCTGGACACCACCGGCCATCGCCGGCCGCTGATCGACATGCCGGACGGGCTGGTGAAGCTCC
Organism: Belnapia moabensis DSM 16746; assembly: GCF_000745835.1. Classification (GTDB taxonomy): domain Bacteria; phylum Pseudomonadota; class Alphaproteobacteria; order Acetobacterales; family Acetobacteraceae; genus Belnapia; species Belnapia moabensis. The sequence goes on from NZ_JQKB01000001.1 coordinate 85,857, forward strand.
AGGTGGCGCTCGGGCGTTTGCTGCCCAACCCGCCGCTTACTGAAGACCAGTTGCTCATGCTCCAGCGGGACAATGTCGCCACGGCCGGTGTGCCTGGCTTGGCCGAGCTCGGCATCACGCCGAAATCGGTGGAGGCGGTCGTGCCGGGCTATTTGCGGCGCTTTCGCCCCGGCGGTGGGCGGCGCCCGCTCCCGGCTAACTGAAAGGACCGATTCGGAACTATTGCGGCAGGAAGGCTTGCACATTGCTTTCCTCGCGCCACTGAGTCCTGAATATTAGGTCAGATATTATGACCTAACGGCGAAAAAGGACTCGCGTCACCGCGCGTGGGGTCGTAAAGCTGCGCCTGTCATCAGCCGAGGCGGCTGGGGTGCCGCGTGCCCGTACCGCCTCTGATCGAGAAAGCGGAGGCGCCGCCATGGCCGAACGGATGCTGCAATTCGTGCGTCTTTCTCAGGCGCAGCCGGAGAAGCGCGACATCGCCGCCCGCCGTTCCGACTTCGGTGAAATTTACCGCGAATTCGCCGCTGAAGCGGCTTCCGCCCAGGCCAGCCGGTGCAGCCAGTGCGGCGTTCCTTTCTGCTCTATCCACTGCCCGCTGAATCAGAACATCCCCGATTGGCTGAAGCTGACGGCGGAAGGGCGGCTGGAAGAGGCGCACGAGGTCAATTCCGCAACCAATACCTTCCCCGAGATCTGCGGCCGCATCTGCCCGCAGGACCGGCTGTGCGAGGGCAACTGCGTCATCGAGAAGGGCTTCGAAAGCGTCACCATCGGCGCCGTCGAGAAATACATCAACGACACCGCCTGGGCGAATGGCTGGGTCAAGCCGCCGAGCCCGCGCCAGGAGAAGTCACACAGCATCGGCATCATCGGCGCCGGCCCGGCCGGCCTCGCCGCGGCCGAGCGGCTGCGCAGCCGCGGCTGGCAGGTGCATGTCTACGACCGCTACGACCGCGTCGGCGGGCTGATGATCTACGGCATCCCCAACTTCAAGCTGGAGAAGGAGGTGGTGCTGCGGCGTTGGAAGCAGTTTGAGGCGGGTGGCATTCACTTCCACCTGAACGTCGCGGTCGGCGCCGACATCACCATGGACGAGCTGCGGGCGAAGCACGATGCCGTCTTCATCGCGACCGGCGTCTACAAGGCGCGCGACATCGAGGTGCCGGGCAGCGACCTTGCCGGTATCGTCCCCGCGCTCGACTACCTGACCGCCTCCAACCGCGACAACCTGGGCGATGCCGTCCCCGATTTCGCTTCCGGTGCGTTGAACGCCAAGGGCAAGCGCGTGGTCGTGCTCGGCGGCGGCGATACGGCAATGGATTGCGTCCGCACCGCCATACGCCAGGGCGCTTCGGCCGTCACCTGCCTCTATCGCCGTGACAAGGCGAACATGCCGGGCTCCATGCGCGAGGTGAAGAATGCGGAGGAGGAGGGTGTCGAGTTCACCTGGCTCGCCGCGCCCGATGCATTTCTCGGTACCGGCAAGGTGGAGGCGGTGCAGGCGATGCGCATGCATCTCGGCCTGCCGGATGCGACCGGCCGCCAGCAGGTGGCAGCGATCCCCGGCGGCGGGTTCATTATACCCTGCGACCTCGCCATCAAGGCGCTCGGCTTCGATGCCGAAGACCTGCCGGCGATGTTCAACGAGCCGGCGCTGGCCGTCACCCGCTGGGGTACGGTCAAGGTCGACCATCGCACGATGATGACGGCGCTGCCCGGCGTCTTCGCCGGCGGAGACATCGTGCGCGGCGCCTCCCTCGTCGTCTGGGCGATCCGCGACGGGCGCGACGCGGCGGACCAGATAGAGGCCTATGTCACCCAGAAGGCGAGCACGCTCGCCACCGCGGCGGAGTGAGAGCAATGAGCGAGACCGGAACCGAATTCGCCCTTGCCTTCCAGGCCAATGCTGCCCGCCTGCGCGATGCGGCACATATCAACACCACCGAGCATGATGCCTGTGGCGTAGGGCTCGTCGCCGCGCTCGATGGCAAGCCCTCGCGCAAGGTCGTGCAGGCCGGCATCGATGCGCTGAAGGCGGTCTGGCACCGCGGCGCTGTCGATGCCGACGGCAAAACCGGTGACGGCGCGGGCATTCATATCGAGATTCCGCAGGACTTCTTCGCCGAGGTCGTGCAGCGCGGCGGCGACAGGCTGCGCCCGGGCCGCATCGGCGTCGGCATGGTTTTCCTGCCGAAGTCCGATCTCGGCGCGCAGGAGCGCTGCCGACAGATCGTCGAGACCGAGATCCTCTCGGCTGGCTATGCCATATATTCCTGGCGCCAGGTGCCGATCAGCATCGGCTGCATCGGCGAGAAGGCCAATGCGACGCGCCCCGAGATCGAGCAGATCCTCATCTACGATCCGGAGCTGCGCGACGAGGCGATTTTCGAGCGCGACCTCTACGTCATCCGCCGGCGGATTGAGAAGCAGGCCATCGCGGCACAGATCGCGGAGCTCTATCTCTGCTCGCTCTCCTGCCGCTCGCTCATCTACAAGGGCATGTTTCTCGCCGAGCACCTGACGGAATTCTACCCCGATCTGACGGATGCGCGCTTCGTATCGCGCTTCGCCATCTACCACCAGCGCTACAGCACCAATACCTTCCCCACCTGGAAGCTGGCGCAGCCCTTCCGCATGCTCGCCCATAACGGCGAGATCAACACGCTGAACGGCAACATCAACTGGATGAAGAGCCACGAGACGCGGCTCTCCCATCCGCTGCTGGACGCGCATCTCGAGGACATCAAGCCGGTCGTCCAGGCCGGTGGCTCCGACACTGCGACGCTCGACAACGTCTTCGAGCTATTGGTGCGCGGCGGTCGCGACGCGCCGATGGCGAAGTCCATGCTGATTCCGGAGAGCATCAGCAACAACGCCACCATGCCGGAGGCGCACCGCGACCTCTTCCTTTACTGCAACGCCGTGATGGAGCCCTGGGATGGCCCGGCCGCCATCGCCGCGACGGACGGCCGCTGGGTCATTGCTGGACTCGACCGCAACGGCCTTCGCCCGTTGCGCTACACCCAGACCGTGGACGGGCTGCTGATCGTCGGTTCCGAGACGGGCATGGTGAAGGTTTCCGAGGACGCGATCGTAGCCAAGGGCCGCGTAGGGCCCGGGCAGTGCATCGGTGTCGATCTCGCCGAGGGCCGCTTCTACCGCGATGCCGAGCTGAAGGACCTGCTCTCGGCCCGGCATCCCTTCGGCAAGTGGACCGAACGCACCACCCGCATCGACGGCATCGTTCGCGCCGGCGCCGGCGAGCCGGTGGAGCTCCAGGGCGAGGAGCTGCGCCGCCGCCAGCTCGCCGTCGGCTACACCCTTGAGGAGCTGGAAACCATCCTCCACCCGATGGTCGAGGACAGCGCCGAAGCCGTGGGTTCGATGGGCGACGACACCCCCATCGCCGTGCTGTCCGGCCAGTACCGCGGCCTGCACCATTATTTCCGCCAGACTTTCAGCCAGGTGACGAACCCGCCCATCGACAGCCTGCGCGAGACGCGGGTGATGACGCTGAAGACGCGGCTGGGCAATCTCGGGAATATCCTCGACGAGGACCCCACGCAGTGCGACATGTTGATGCTCGACAGTCCGGTGCTGTCGAACGCCGAATTCGCCGCAATGCGTCAATACATGGGCGCCACGGCCTGCGAGGTCGATTGTACTTTCGCCGCCGATGAGGGCGAGGCCGGCCTCCGCCGCGCCATCGACCGCATCAGGCGGGAGGCGGAGGAGGGCGTCCGCTCCGGCTGCGCCCATGTAATTCTGACGGATGAGCGGCAATCGGCGGCGCGCGCGCCGATCCCGATGATCCTCGCGGTGGGTGGCGTGCACACCCATCTCATCAAGCATTCGCTCCGGACCTTCACAAGCCTCAACATCCGCTCGGCGGAATGCCTCGACGTGCATTACGTCGCCGTGCTGATCGGCGCCGGCGCGACGACGGTGAACGCCTATTTGGCGCAGGAAAGCATTGCCGACCGGCACCGCCGCGGCCTCTTCGGCAACGTCTCGCTTGAAGATTGCGTCGCCCACTACAAGAAGGCGGTCGATAAGGGGCTGCTGAAGGTGATGTCCAAGATGGGCATTTCCGTCATCAGCAGCTATCGCGGCGGCATGAATTTCGAGGCCATCGGCCTCTCTCGCGCGCTCGTCGCGGAGTTCTTCCCGGGCGTGCCGAGCCGCATCTCCGGCATCGGCCTGCAGGGTATCGCCCGCCGTGTGCTGGCGCTCCACCGCCGCGCCTGGGATGCCGATGTCATCACCTTGCCGGTCGGCGGCCTCTACAAGAGGCGGCTACGTGGCGAGAGCCATGCCTTCGACGGCGGGCTGATCCACACCTTGCAGGAGGCGGTGGAGACCGACAGCTACACCAAGTTCAAGCGCTATTCAGAAGCGGTGCGCCGCCAGCCCCCCGTGGCGCTGCGTGACCTGCTCGATTTCCGCAGCGAGGGCCGCTGTGCGATCCCGATCGAGGAGGTGGAGAGCATCACCGAGATCCGGAAGCGCCTCGTGGCACCCGGCATCTCGCTCGGCGCCTTGAGCCCCGAGGCGCATGAGACGCTGTCCATCGCCATGAACCGCATCGGCGCGAAGTCCGATAGCGGTGAGGGCGGCGAGGACCCGGAGCGGGCCCGGCCGCGTGCCAATGGCGACAATGCCAACAGCGCCATCAAGCAGATCGCCTCGGGCCGCTTCGGCGTCACCGCCGAGTACCTGAACGCCTGCAAGGAGATCGAGATCAAGGTGGCGCAGGGCGCCAAGCCCGGCGAGGGTGGCCAGTTGCCCGGCTTCAAGGTCAGCGGCATCATCGCCAAGCTCCGGCATGCGACGCCTGGCGTCACGCTGATCTCGCCGCCGCCGCATCACGACATCTATTCGATCGAGGATCTGGCTCAGCTCATCTACGACCTGAAGCAGATCAACCCGGATGCGACCGTGACGGTGAAGCTGGTGTCGCGCAGCGGCATCGGCACCATCGCGGCCGGCGTCGCCAAGGCGAAGGCTGATGCGATCCTGGTCTCCGGCCATTCCGGCGGCACCGGCGCCTCGCCCGTCTCCTCGATCAAATATGCCGGCCTGCCCTGGGAAATGGGCTTGTCTGAGACGCATCAGGTGCTGCAGCTCAACCGGCTGCGGCATAGGGTGAAGCTTCGGACCGATGGCGGCATCAAGACCGGGCGTGACGTTGTCATCGCCGCCATGCTCGGTGCAGAAGAATTCGGCATCGGCACGGCAAGCCTCGTCGCCATGGGCTGCATCATGGTCCGCCAGTGCCACAGCAACACTTGCCCGGTCGGCGTCTGCACTCAGGATGAGACGCTGCGCAAGAAGTTCACGGGCACGCCGGAGAAGGTCATCAATCTCTTCTCCTTCGTGGCGGAAGAGGTGCGGGAGATCCTGGCCTCGCTCGGCATTCGCAAGCTGACCGACATTATCGGCCACACCGATCTGCTGAAGCAGGTCAGCCGCGGCTCGGAGGATCTCGATGATCTCGACCTGAACCCGTTGCTGGTTCAGGCCGATGCCGGCGGACATGCCAGCTATTGTACGCTTGAGGGCCGGAACGAGGTGCCGGAGACGCTGGATGCAGACATGATCCGCGATGCCGCTGCGCTGTTCGAGCATGGCGAGAAGATGCAGCTTCAGTATAATATCCGGAACACCCACCGCGCGATCGGCACCAAGATCAGCAGCAGGATCGTGCGGAAATTCGGCATGTCCGGCCTACAGTCGGGCCATCTGACGGTGCGGCTGCGCGGCACCGCCGGGCAGTCGCTCGGTGCCTTCGCCGTGCGTGGCCTCAAGCTCGAGGTGCTAGGCGATGCCAATGACTATGTCGGCAAGGGTCTTTCCGGCGCCAGCATCGTCGTGCGCCCGGCGCCTTCCTCTGCCCTCGTCTGGAACGAGAACACCATCATCGGCAATACTTGCCTGTATGGCGCAACGGCGGGCGAGCTTTTCGCTGCGGGCCAGGCGGGAGAGCGTTTCGCCGTACGCAACAGCGGAGCGACGACGGTGGTCGAAGGCTGCGGCGCCAATGGCTGTGAATACATGACCGGTGGGACGGTCGTGATCCTCGGTGCGGTGGGCGACAATTTTGGCGCCGGCTTCACCGGCGGCATGGCCTTCCTCTACGACCCGGATGGCAGCTTCGAGCGGCGCGTCAATCCGGATACGCTGCTCTGGTCCCGCCTCGCCTCCAACCATTGGGAGGCGCAACTCCAGGTGCTGATCGGCCGGCATGTGGCGGAGACCGGCTCCCGCCTCGCTGCCCGCCTGCTAAATGCCTGGGAGCAGGAGAGGGGCCATTTCTGGCATGTGGTGCCGAAGGAATACGCCAAGTACTTGCCGGTGCCGATGCAGGATCAGGCGGCAGTGGCGGCTGAGTAGGCCGCCCCGCCGGCTCAGCCTCCCGGGCGCATCGCCTTGGTGAAGCACCCCTCGTTGTTGTACGGCCAGTAGAGACCCCACTGGCCGTAATAGGCTTTGCAGGCCGCCATATCGGGTAGGTAGCTCGCTTCGCCCTCGCGGAAGGCGGCGAAGCGGGTATCCACCTTCACCCCAGGGTGTCGGTGCCCATGCGGTGGGGTGAAATCGTCCTGCGCTCCGTGCTGCAGCTTGCTTTGCAGCCCAGCATTCAGCAGCCGCACCGCCTCCATCGCATCCCTGTCCCATTTGCCGCCCTCGGCGCCGGAGATTAGGGCAGAAGCGAACAGCTTGCGGTATCCGCCCTGCGGCTTCCGCGCCCAAAGGCTCATCATGTCATAGTCTGAGACGAAGATGTTGCCGCGTTCGGGATGCACGCCGAGGCCGCTCTCGCCCGACTTCACCGTATGGCCCGCACTGTCATGCCCATCCGCCCAGCGCTTCGGCGGCACGACGCCCTGGAAGGCGACGGCGCCCCGCTTCGGGCAACGCATGACGATCAGCAGCCCGAGCCGCCGCGTCGCCTGACGGAAACATGCCACATCCTCCGGGCCGATATCGCTCTGCCCGGCGAAGCGGGCATCCTCCGGCCCGACCTCGCCGCTGGCCCGGCTCAAGCGCTGGAAGGCGGCTATTTCGGCGATCGACACAGTCAGCGTCATCTGGGCTGTCCTCCTGACCGAGAACATTGTAGCATCGAATCAACTTGGCTTCCCAGCCGATGCGGAACGCCTTTCGCTGCCGCGGCGCGGGTGCCATAAGGCGCTGCCGTGCGAACCTTGTATCACATCCCGCTCTCGCCCTTTTCCCGCAAGGTCCGCCTGGCCCTGGCGGAGAAAAGGATTCCTTTCGAACTCCGTATCGAGCGCGTCTGGGAGAGGCGGCCGGATTTCCTGGCGATGAACCCTGCCTGTACCGTTCCCGTGCTGCAGGAGGAAAACGGCTTCACCATCGCCGACAGCTACGCCATCTGCGAGTATCTGGACGAAGCCTATCCGGACATGCCGCTGTTCGGCCGTACGCTGGGCGAGCGGGCCGAGGTGCGCCGTCTGATCGCCTGGTTCGATCATAAATTCCACACTGAAGTCACCCGCAACCTGCTTTACGAAAAGCAGCTGAAGCGCCTCCTGGGGCGCGGGAACCCGGATGCCGCCGCCATGCGGGCCGGCTACCAAAACATGAAAATACATATGGAATACATTGGCGATTTGGCTGAGAACCGCGCCTGGCTGGCCGGCTCGCAAATCAGCCTGGCCGATTTCGCGGCTGCCGCGCAGCTCTCGTCGCTCGATTACATTGGCGATGTGAAGTGGGAACTGAGCGAGCCGGCACGGGACTGGTATGCCCGGATGAAGTCCCGGCCCTGCTTCCGTGGCATCCTTGCGGATCGCATCAGCGGCCTCGCCCCACCTGATCACTACTCGGATCCGGATTTCTGATAGCCGGGCCAAACGGCGCAGGCGCGGTTGTGGGCTGTCTGGATCTAGGACCTTAATCAGGTCCGGCTGGAACAAATTGGTTGCCGGCATCCTTCGGACTCTGAGCATCCGCTTCGAAGCAAGGCACAGGTTGAGGCCATGGACCTCCGCCTTATTCATCCATCCAGGTAAAGCCCGACGAGCGATGGGCGGCGCTCTGCGCCGTGCATCCATGGCGAGCCGCACCTCGCCGCACTGCCACCCGACACTTACTGCGTCATCGCCGATGTCGGCATGCTTGGCGGGATGGGCGGTGCGGCGCTGGTCCAGGCTCTGCGCCGGCGTAGCCTCCCGCTGCCAGTCATCCTGGTAAGCGGCCATTGATTTGTCCCGCTCGCGGTGCAGGGAATGAAAGCCAGTTCGGCAGATTGTATCGGGAGGCCCAATAAGGAGGCGATGATCCTCGGGGCTGTGAAGGCGGTTCTGACGGGCCATGTCCTACTGGCCGATGCCAAGACCGCCTATGATTTCGGCATCAGCCCGCGCATGGTTCATGGAGAAGCTTGGCGTTTGCAGCCTCTGGCAGCGGTACGGATCGCATTGTTGGCATGATCAGGCCAACGCCTCTGCAGCATCGACCTCTCGCCCGCGCCCGGCCTTTCGCATGACCTCCGCCAGATGCGGCCGGATGGCGAGTTGGTGCCGGTAAATGGCCGCCGCCGCCCGCGGCAGCGTCCCGCCGCGGCCGAGCATCGCATCGCCTATTTCCAGCATTCTGAGATTGGGCCAGGTTTTCTCGCGAATGGCTAGGACGCCGCGCAGCACCTCATCCGCGCTTGCCTCCGGCCGGGCCTGGGCGAGGATCAGGCCCATCGCCGCTGTCGAGCGGGAGATGCCGACATGGCAATGCACCAGCAGCCGCGCCGCCGGCTCGGCGAGTAAGCCGCGGCCGAAGTCGAGAATAGCCGCCACCTGCTCCGGCTCGGGCGCCACCGAGCCTGGCTGTGCTTCGATGATGTCATGGAAGCGCAACTCCAGCCGGGCATGCTCGCCATACTGGCCGAAGGCCTTCGGCTCCGCTCGGTCAGGATCGAGAATCGAGAGCACATGGCTGACGCCCGTGGCGCAATGGCCTCCCAGCTCTTCGATGCCGCAGACATGGATTGGGAAGGGGACAAGGCTGCTGCTCATGCCACCTAGCCTGCGCCCTGCGCGCCATGCGGTCCAGGCTTGCATGCGACCCCGCGCCGCGCCATGTTCCTGTTTCGTGCCGAAAGAGGGGAAGGCCGCTTGGCCAAGGACCGCGCCCGTTACGTCTGCCAGGCTTGTGGCGCCGTCCACCCAAAATGGCAGGGCCGCTGCGATGCCTGCGGCGAATGGAACACCTTGCAGGAGGAAGCGCCGGCCGCCGCCCGCGGCCCTGGCCCGGCGGCCAAGGTGGCGGGCGGGCGGCGCGTAGAGTTTGTAGGCCTCCAAGGCAGTTCCGCCCCGCCGCCGCGCATCCCGACCGGCCTGCCAGAGCTCGATCGCGTGCTCGGCGGCGGCATCGTTCCCGCTTCCGCCGTGCTGGTCGGCGGCGATCCTGGCATCGGCAAGTCGACCATACTGCTCCAGGCGGCGGCCCGTATTGCTGCGTCCGGCCACCGCGCCCTCTATGTCAGCGGAGAGGAGGCGGTGGAGCAGGTCCGGCTACGCGCGCTCCGCCTCGGGCTCGAGACGGCTCCGTTGGCGCTCGCCGCCGCTACCGCGCTCCGCGACATCGTCGCCAGCCTCGAACAGGAGCAGGAAGCTGCCCTGGTGGTGATCGACTCGATCCAGACGCTCTGGCTCGATGCTCTCGATTCCGCTCCCGGCACTGTCGCTCAGGTCCGCGCCTGCGCTGCCGAATTGATCCGCCTCGCCAAGACCCGCGGCTTCGCCCTCATTCTCGTTGGGCATGTAACCAAGGAAGGCACGCTCGCCGGCCCGCGCGTGCTGGAGCACATGGTCGATGCAACGCTGTACTTCGAGGGCGATCGCGGCCACCAGTTCCGCATTCTCCGTGCGGTGAAAAACCGCTTTGGTGCGACCGACGAGATCGGTGTTTTCGAGATGACGGAGCGCGGCCTGGTCGAGGTGCCGAACCCCTCGGCCCTTTTCCTCGCCGAGCGGCGCGGCAATGTCTCCGGCTCGGCCGTTTTTGCCGGCATCGAAGGCACGCGGCCGGTCCTGGTCGAGGTGCAGGCTCTGCTCGCCCCTTCGGCGGGCGGCAGCCCGCGAAGGCAGGTGGTGGGCTGGGATTCCGGGCGGCTCGCCATGCTGATGGCGGTGCTCGAGGCGCGCTGCGGCCTCACTCTCGGCATGAACGACGTTTATCTGAACATAGCTGGCGGCCTCCGCATCGCCGAACCGGCTGCCGACCTCGCCGTCGCCGCCGCCCTGGTTTCCGCCGCGACGGACCGGCCGACCGACCCCGAGACCGTTTATTTCGGCGAGGTCGGCCTCTCCGGCGAGGTCCGCCAGGTCGCCCAGGCCGAGGCGCGGCTCCGTGAGGCGCAGAAACTCGGCTTCGCCGCCTCCGTTCTGCCCCGCCGGGTTGCGCGGGGCGGGCGGACGCCGAGCGCACCGGATGGCCTCCGGCTCACCGAGATCGGCCACCTCGCCGACCTCGTTGCCCCCTTCGCCGGGCGGACGGTGCGGAAGGAGCCGGCGAAGGCTGGGTAATTCCGCCACACCTGTGCCCTGCGCTGCCCAGCCCTACTGTTGGTGCGCGTGGACACCCCCACCCCCCATCGCTATATCCCGCGGACGATGACCTGGGTCGATGCTGTGGTCCTGGCGGTGCTGGCCGTCTCGGCGGTGCTCGCTTTCCTGCGCGGACTGGTGCAGGAGGTGCTGGGGGTGGGGGCCTGGATTGGCGCCGCCGCCCTCGCCCTTGTCTTGCGCCCCTCCGTCGCGCCCCTGCTCCAGGGCACGGTCGATCCGCCCTGGCTCGCCGATGCGCTGGCCGCCGGCGGCGTCTTTCTCGTGGTGCTGATCGTGCTGAAGGTAATCATCGCCTCCATCGCCCGGCTCGTGCAGAACTCCGTGCTTGGCGGCACCGACCGTGCGCTGGGCATGCTTTTCGGCGTCGCACGGGGTGCGTTCCTGGTCGTCCTCGCCTATATCCTGGGCGGCATGGTGCTGCCGGCGACCGAGCGCTGGCCAGAACCCGTGCGGGAGGCCCGTTCGCTGCCGCTGGTGATCGAAGGCGCGCAATGGCTCGTCGCGCAGCTCCCAGCCGATTACCGCCCTCGCGTGGCCTCTCCCCCGGCCCGCCCCATCCCGACGCAGGAAGACTTCGAGCGGCCGCCTGCCCGCAACCGGACGTGAGGACCATCCCATGACCGAAGAGGCCCTGCGGCTCGCCGCCCCCGACGACGACAAATTCCATGAGGAATGCGGCGTCTTCGGCATCTGGAACACCAACGACGCGGCGGCGCTCACGGCGCTTGGCCTGCACGCGCTGCAGCATCGCGGACAGGAGGCGGCCGGCATCGTCAGCCTCGACGAGGGCGGCATCTTCCACGCCCATCGCGGCCGTGGCCTGGTCGGCGACACCTTTTCCGATGCGAAGATCATGGCATCGCTCCGTGGCCGCGCCGCTCTCGGCCACAACCGCTACGCCACCACCGGCGAGACGGCGCTACGCAACGTCCAGCCGCTTTATGCGGACTTCGCCTTCGGCGGCTTCGCCGTCGCGCATAACGGCAACCTTACCAATGCGCTGGCGCTCCGGCGCAGCTTGGTGAACCGCGGCTGCCTGTTCCAGAGCACGACGGACAGCGAAGTCTTCATTCACCTCATCGCCATCAGCCTCTATTCGACGGTGGTGGACCGGCTGATCGACGCGCTGCGCCAGGTTCAAGGCGCCTACAGCCTCGTTGCCCTACATGACGGCGCGCTGATCGGCGCGCGGGACCCGCTTGGCGTCCGCCCGCTTGTGCTCGGCCGAATGGGCGGCAGCGACGGTGTGCCGACGTCTTGGGTGCTGTGCAGCGAGACTTGCGCGCTCGACATCGTCGGTGCGGAATTCGTCCGCGACATCGATGCTGGCGAGATCATCATCATCGACGACCAGGGCGTCCACAGCATCAAGCCCTTCGGCAAGCAACCGGACCGCTTCTGCATCTTCGAGTACATCTATTTCGCCCGACCGGATTCGGTGGTCGAGGGCACACCGGTCTACGAGACCCGCAAGCGTATCGGCGCCGAGCTGGCCCGCGAGAGCGGCGTCTCCGCCGATGTCGTCGTCCCGGTACCCGACAGCGGTGTGCCGGCCGCGATGGGCTATGCGCTGGAAAGCGGCATTCCCTTCGAGCTCGGCATCATCCGCAACCACTATGTCGGCCGCACCTTCATCGAGCCGACCGACCAGATCCGCAATCTCGGCGTGAAGCTGAAGCACAGCGCCAACCGGCCGATGCTGGAGGGCAAGCGCGTCATCCTCGTCGACGACAGCATCGTCCGCGGCACGACCAGCAAGAAGATCGTGGAGATGGTCCGTGCCGCCGGCGCGAGCGAGGTGCATATGCGCATCTCCTCCCCGCCCACGACCCATAGCTGCTACTACGGCATCGACACGCCGGAGCGCGGCAAGCTGCTCGCCGCGACGCATGACCTGGAGCAGATGGCGAAGATCATCGGCGTCGATAGCCTCGCCTATATCTCCCTCGACGGCCTCTACCGCGCCCTCGGCAAGCCTGGCCGCGACACCGCGAAGCCGGCCTATTGCGATGCCTGCTTCACCGGCGACTATGCCATCCCGCTGAGCGATGCGCAGGCGAACAGCGACGCACAGCTCTCCCTGCTGCAGGTCGGCTGATGGCGAAGCCGTTGGAGGGTTCGGTCGCCCTGGTCACCGGCGCCTCGCGCGGCATCGGCGCCGCGGTGGCGCTGGAGCTGGCGCGGATGGGCGCACATTGCGTGCTCACTGCTCGCACCCAGGGCGCGCTGGAGGAGCTGGACGACGCCATCCGCGGCGAGGGCGGGCAGGCGACGCTCTTTCCGCTCGACCTCGCCAAGGATGCCGAGAAGATCGACATGCTCGGCCCCTCGATCGTGCATCGCTTCGGCCGGCTCGACATCCTCGTCCATGCCGCCGGGCTGCTGGCGAAGCTGACGCCCGTCGCCCACATCATGCCGCCCGATTGGCAGCAGAGCGTAGCCCTCAACCTCACCGCCACCTGGCGGCTGATCCGCACCTGTGACCCGCCGCTCCGCGCGGCGCCGGCCGGCCGGGCCGTCTTCCTTACCGATTCGGTGGCCGAGGCGCCGCGTGCCTATTGGGGCCTCTATGGCTTCGGCAAGGCGGGGCAGGCGCATCTGGCGCGGTCCTGGGCGGCCGAGGTGGAGAGCACGCCGCTCCGCGTCAACCTGGTCGATCCCGGACCCGTCGCTACCCGCCTCCGCGCCGTCGCCATGCCGGGCGAGAACCCGGCCAGCCTGCGCCAGCCGGCTGATGTGGCACCTGCCATCGCGGCGCTCTGCCTGCCGGGGGAGACCCGGCACGGGGCGAGCGTCGCACTCGCAGCGTGAATTACCGCCACGCCTTCCATGCCGGCAATTTCGCCGACTGCATGAAGCACGCCCTGCTGGTCGCGCTGCTGCGGGCGATTGCCGCCAAGCCGGCACCCTTCCGCGTGCTCGACACCCATGCGGGCCTCGGGGCCTACGACCTTGCCGCGCCGGAGGCCGGCCGCACCGGCGAGGCGGAGCACGGTATCCTCCGCCTGCTCGATATCGAGGACGGCCCGCTTGCGGACTATCTCGACCTTGTTCGCGCCGTCGGTGCCCCCGCGCAATATCCCGGTTCCCCCGCCCTGATCCGTGCCCTGTTGCGGCCGCAGGATCACCTCCTCGCCTGCGAGTTGCATCCCGAGGACCACGCGGTGCTGCGCGCCCGCTTCCGGCGCGACCCGCAGGTTGCCGTGCATCTGCGCGATGGGTGGGAAGCCCTCCGTGCCCTGACGCCCTTCCCGGAGCGGCGCGGCCTCGTGTTGGTCGACCCGCCTTTCGAGCAGGAGGGCGAGTTCGAGCGCATGGCGGCCGGCATTGCCCTCGTCGCCCACCGCTTCCGCGCCGCCATCCAGGCCTGCTGGTACCCGATCAAGCACCGCGCCCCGGTCCGCGCCTTCCACACCGCTTTGCAGGAGAGTGGCGTCCGCGACCTCGTTGCCGTCGAACTCTGGCTACGCGAGCCGACCGACCCACAGCGGCTGAACGGCTGTGGCCTGCTCGTCGCCAACCCGCCATGGCGGTTCGAGGAAACGGCAGGCGACATCCTCGCCGCCCTGCTGGACCGCCTCGGCATGCGGGAGCAGGGCGAAGGCTGGGCCGTCACCCGCATCGCCAAGGAATAGGGACGATGGCACGCCTCGCCGTCATCGGTGCCGGCGCCTGGGGCACGGCGCTCGCGGTGCAGGGGGTGCGGGCCGGTTGCGAGGTGACGCTCTGGGCCCGCGACCCGGAGCGTGCCGCCGCCATCGATGGCGCGCGGGAGAACGCCCGCCATCTCCCCGGTATCACGCTCGATTCAGGCATCGACGTCACCGCCGACCCGACCGCGCTAGCAGCGGCGGACGCCGCCATCCTCGCCGTCCCCACCCAGCATCTGCGGGCCCTGCTGGCGCGGCTGCCAGCGGCGCTGCCGCCCCTCATTCTCGCAGCCAAGGGGGTAGAGCAGGGGAGTCTTCTCTTGCCATTCGAATTGGCAGAGCAGCTCCGCCCCGACCTGCCTGCCGGCATCCTCTCCGGTCCGAATTTCGCCCATGAAGTCGCTGTCGGCCTTCCCACGGCCGCCGTCCTCGCCTGCCGGGACCCGGCGCTGCGCGAGGCCGCTACGGCCCTGCTCGCCACCCCTGGCTTCCGTCTCTATGGCAGTGACGATCCGCTTGGCGTGCAGATCGGCGGGGCGGCGAAGAATGTCATCGCCATTGCCGCCGGGGCGGTGATCGGCGCCGGGCTCGGCGAGAATGCCCGCGCGGCCCTCATTACCCGCGGCCTCGCCGAACTCTCGCGCCTGGTCGTCGCCCTTGGCGGCAAGGCCGAGACAGCCTCCGGTCTGTCCGGCCTCGGCGACCTGCTACTGACCGCGACCGGACCCTCCAGCCGCAATACCGCGCTCGGCCTTGCCCTCGGCCGTGGCCTTACCCTGGCCGAAGCCCTGGCAGGCAAGGCGAGCGTGGCGGAAGGCGCCAGCACCGCCCCCGCCTTGCTCACTCGCGCCACGACCGCTGGAGTCGAACTGCCGATCTGCGCCGCCGTCACGGCGCTGCTGGCGGGCGAGGTGACCGTCGCCGAGGCGATGGCGCAGCTCCTGGCCCGCCCACGCCGGGACGAGTAGGCACCACTCCGACCTGCCGGCATTGCCGGATCAGCAAACACCCCTCGCAACGCGGCCGTTCTCCCGTGCAGATGGCCTTGCCGAAGGGCACCAGCCGCTCGTTGATCTCGATCCAATAGCGCTCCGGCAGCACCATCTCCAGCGCGCGCATCGTCCGCTCCGGTGTCGTCGCTGCCACGTAGCCCCAGCGATTGACGATTCGGTGCACATGGATGTCGACCGAGATGGCGGGCTTGCCGAAGGCGACCCCGAGGGTCAGCGCAGCGATCTTCGGCCCGACGCCACGCAGCGCCATCAGCCCCTCGAGCGTGTCCGGCACTGCCCCCGCCGCCGCGATCTGTCGTGATAAGGCCAGGATGTCCCGCGCCTTGGGTTCCGGGAAGGTCGCGCCATGCAACAGGTCGATCAGTCGCGCCTCGTCGAGCGCCGCCATCGCCGCCGGCGTATTGGCGATGGCGAAGAGGCGCTCGGAGACCGGCAGGCTCACCTCGTCCCGCGTCCTGGCCGAGATCAATGCCGCGACCAGCTGCTCGAAAGGCGAGGCATGACCACGATCGCGCAGCTCGAACATCGCCGCCTTGGGCAGCTTCGCGACCGCTTCCCGCAGCAGCCGGAAGACGAGATCGATATCAAAGGGATCCTTGCCTGCCGCGTCCGCCATTCCACCTCAACGCGGCAGGAGCGCGATGGTCACGGCCGGCCGAGCGCGGTCCGCGTCGCCATCGCCAACTCCTCCAGGCGATAGGGCTTGGGCAGCAGCGCGATTCCTTCCGCCTCGGCATCGCGCTTTGCCGCCTCGGCGTAGGCGGTGGTCAGCACCACGGGCAGGCCTGGCCGCCGCCGCTTGACCTCGCGTGCCAAGTCGACGCCGTTCATCCCGCCCGGCATCATCACATCGGAGAAGACGAGGTCGATGTCCCGCCCATCCGCCAGCGCGCCGAGCGCCGCCGTGGCGCTCGCCGCCCGTGTCGCCTCGAATCCGAGCGTCGTCAGCATCTCGCCGACCAGCGCCGCCACCTCGTCATCGTCCTCGACCAGCAGCACATGGCCGATCGGCACCTCCGACGGCCGCTCCAGACGCAGGTCGATCAGGTGCCGCTCCGGCACGACCGGGGCACGGACGGAACGCGGCAGCAGCAGCAGGATCGTCGTGCCCTGCCCGAGTGCGGTGTCGATCCGCACCGTGCCGCCCGACTGCTGCGCGAAGCCATAAACCTGCGCCAAGCCGAGGCCGGAGCCCTTGCCGATATCCTTGGTGGTGAAGAACGGTTCGAAGACCCGTGCCAGCACTTCGGGCGGCATGCCGGTTCCGGTATCGACGACGGACAGCGCGACGAAATCGCCGCGCAGTCCATCCGAATCGAGCCCCGGCCGGTTCTCGCCGCGAATGACGATGGTGCCACCGTCCGGCATCGCGTCCCGGGCATTCACCGCGAGGTTCAGCACCACAAGCTCCAACTCGCCGGGATCGACCTCCACCGGCCAGAGCCCCTCAGCGAAGTCTAGCGCCACATGCACATCACCGCGGAGGCTGCGGTCCAGCAATTCCCGCATGCCGCCGATCTGCCTGGCGAGATCTACAGCCTGCGAACTCAGCGCCTGCCGGCGCGAGAAGGCGAGGAGCTGCCGCGTCAGCGCCGCACCGCGCCCGGCCGCTTGGCGCATGCCGTCCATCAGCAGCTTCTGCCGTGCCTGATCCCGCTGCCGGCCGAGCATGTCGAGTCCGCCCGAGATCACCATCAGTAGGTTGTTGAAATCATGCGCCACACCGCCGGTGAGCTGGCCGATCGCCTCCATCTTCTGGGCGTGGCGAAGGGTCTCCTCCACCCGCTCGCGCTCGGCGATCTGGGCACGAAGCGCCTGGTTGGCCGCCTCGAGCTCCTGCGTCCGTGCCGCGACCAGTGCCTCCAGCCCGCGCGCCGCCCGTTCCCGCTCGGCGAGGTGCGCACGCACCTCATATTGCCGCCGCCGTGCCCGGACCGCCGCCTGCAGGCTGCTGGTCAGGGTGATCGCCTGCACTGGCCGCTCCAGCAGGGAGACGTTGCGTAGCGCCGCCACCAGCCGTGCCCGTCCCGCCACTGCCTGCGGCGTCTGCCGGTGACTGGTGAGGACGACGAAGGGCATGTCCGACCAGGGCGGCTGCCGATCCACCCAACCGAGCAGCGCCTCGATCGGACGGCCGATCAGCGCCTCCTCGGCGATGAAGACGGCATCCGCTCCAAGCTCCAGCCCTTCAAGGAGACCGGCGATATCGATGCAGACCTCGGCCGACATCCCCCCCCGCCGCAGCAATTCGGCAGAGGCCGTACCATCCCGCCCGGTCGGGGCGAGGACTAGAACGCGCGGACTGGCGAGATCAGCGCTAGATTGGTTCATCATCGGCCAGCAAGGGAGCGCCGGTGCCGCTGTATTGCGGGGCGCCGGTGAAGATGCCGCTGAAGTTTTGAAGCGAAGGCCCGACGGAGATGCCGCCGCGACCGATCCGGAACTCCCGGATGGAGCGCTCATGCGGCCCGCTCCGCTTTTTCACTACCGAGAGCGCCCGGCGCACCACCCCCTCGAACTCGAAGTAGCGCAGCATGAGCACGGCATCGCTGAGATAGCTGATATCGACCGGTGTCTGCATAGGCCCGACCAGCCCGTGCTGCGCCAGCACGAGGATGGTCAACACACCGGTCTGGCCCAGATAGCTCAGCAGCTCGTGCATCTGCAGGATGAGGAAGCGCTCGTCCGGCATGGCGCTGAGATAGCCGTTGAGGCTGTCGATGACGATGACCCGTGCCCCGTCCTCCTCCACGGTGCTGCGGACGAGATGGGCGAATTCGCCGGGCGAAAGCTCCGCCGGATCGATCTGCTGAATGCGGATCAGCCCGGCCTCGATCGCCGGCTCCAGCGGAATGTTGAGCGCCGCGGCCCGGGTGAGGATGGTGGAGCGGCCCTCGTCGAAGGCATAGACCACCGCATGCTCGCCCCGCTCTGCCGCAGCGAGCGCATAGGTCAGCGACAGCGCGGACTTGCCGACACCAGCCGGGCCAAGCAGCAACATGCTGGTGCCACGGTCCAGCCCGCCGCCGAGCATGGTATCGAGGCCCGTCTTGCCGCTGCCGACCAGCCCTGTCGCTGGCGGCCCACGATGTTCCGCCGCCACCAGTCGCGGATAGATCTCGAGCCCGCCACGCCGGATGGCGAAATCGTGGTAGCCGCCTCGGAAGGGCATGCCGCGCATCTTGACGACGCGGATCCGCCGCCGCTCGGAGCCGTAGTCGATGGCGATCTGCTCCAGGAAGACCACACCGTGCGCGATGGAATGGAGCTGTAGGTCGTCCGCCTTGGAAGACATGTCGTCCAGCATCAGCACCGTGCAGTCGCGGCCGGTGAAGAAGTGCTTCAGCGCCAGGATCTGCCGTCGGTAGCGCAGCGAATTCTGCGCCAGCAGCCGCAGCTCCGAGAGGCTGTCGAAGACGATGCGCGCCGGGTTCAGCGCCTGCACCCGGTCGAAGACGAGCTGCGTCGTCTCGTTCAGCTCGATCTCGGCGGGATGGAAGACGGTCAGCTCGCGGCTCGGGTCGAGGCTTGCCTCGGCGGGCACCAGCTCGAAGACAGTGATGCCCTCCAGCGACCAGCCATGCCGCTTGGCGACCAGGCTCAGCTCGCGCTCCGTCTCGGAGAGGGAGATGTAGAGCACCCGCTCGCCGCGCCGCACGCCATCCAGCAGGAACTGCAGGGCAAGGGTAGTCTTACCGGTGCCCGGCCGGCCTTCGCAGAGGTAGAGGCGGTTGGCGTCGAAGCCGCCGCCGAGGATATGGTCGAGGCCGGTGCTGCCGGTCGAGACGCGCGGCGGGTCGCCATCGGCGGTTTCAGGCTGCGCGGTCATCTTGTCTCCCATGCGGCCGGCGTGTCGCCCGAAGGGGAGGCTGCCGTAGTGATCGAGCCCGGCCCAGGCAGACCCGGCGCGAGCCTATCCATCTGAAACGTATCGTAGTGGGTAGGGTTCCCCAATTAGCCCGGCCGCTCGGGCGTCGGTGCGTCGAGGCCGGGCAGCCAGTCATCCGCTGCCGGTCCGCCGCGACGCGAGGCATTGCGTCGTGCGGTCTCCGCCCGGCGGCGAATCAACTCGTCCACCAGCCGGTCCATGGTCTGCCAGAGCGGCTCGTCGCCTTGCCGTTCGCTCATGACGAAGCGATGCGCGGCGAGCGTCACGTTCAGCGTACCCCGTGTCGTCTCCGGCCGGGGGTTGCGCATCTGCAGGAGCGCCTTCTCCACTTCCTCGAGCGGCAGGCCGAGCCGTTCGGCGATCACCGGTGGCGCCTCGCCCTGGCGACGCAGCGCCCGGGCACGCCGCGCCTCGGCTTCGCTCAGCGCGATGGAGGGGCGGAGCGCCTGGGTGGTGCGGGACATCTCGCCCGACCCGCTGCCCGGCGGCTTGCCCTTGAACGCCATGGCCATGGCCCTCCCGCCCTACTCCGCTGCCTGCTTCTGCTGCGCCCCGGGCCGGCGCACCCGCAGCCGGCGGATACGCCGCGGGTCGGCCTCCAGCACGCGGAATTCGAGGCCCGAGGAGTGCGAGACCAACTCGCCCTTGGCTGGCACCCGCCCGGCGATGTTGAAGACGAGGCCGCCCATGGTGTCGATGTCGGAGGCGCGCTCCTCATCCGTCAGCACCGGGCCGAGCATCGCCTCGAAGACCTCGACCGGTGTCCGCGCATCGAGCTCGATCGTACCGTCCGGCTTCTCGACCAGCTGCGGCGGGCCGGGTTCATCATGCTCGTCGGCGATGTCGCCGGTGATGGTCTCGACCAGGTCCTCGATCGTCACCAGCCCATCGATGCCGCCATATTCGTCGACGACGAGCGCCATGTGAATGCGCGCCTGGCGCATCTGCAGCAGCAGGTCGAGCACGGGGACGGAGGGTACGACGAAGAGCGGCTTGCGGAGGATCGCCTTCATGTCGAAGGACGCGTCGTTGCCGACGCTGGCGAAGACGTCTTTGATGTGGACCATGCCGACGATGTCGTCGAGTTGCTTGCGGAAGACCGGGTAGCGGCTGTGCCCGTCGCGTTGGATGAGGCGGATGGCCTGCTCCAGCGTATAGTCCTCCGGCATCGCCATGATGTCGGCCCGCGGCAGCATGACATCGCCCGCGGTCTTGTCACGCAGCTTCAGCACGTTGCCGAGCAGTGCCCGTTCCTGCGCATCGAGGTCGGCGCCGCGCTGGCCAGGCTCCGCCGCGCCCTGCGGCAGATGCGGCTCCTCGATCAACTCCTCCATGCGATCGCGGACGCTCTCGGCCTCGCGCCGCCGCAGCAGTCCTTGCAGCCGCCATAGCAGCCCATCCCGAGCCGGATGACCATTCCCGTTCGAGGCGCTCATGCCGCATGCCTCCAGGGGTTGGGCAACCGCATGCGATGCATCGCCCGCGCCTCGGCCCGCTCCATCCGCCGCGCCTCGCCGGCGGCCATATGGTCATGGCCGATTAGGTGCAGTGTCCCATGGGCAACGAGATGGGCGAAATGCGCGGCCAGGGCCTTGCCCCCCGCCTCCGCCTCCCGCCGCACCACGCCGAGGGCGAGGGCAATGTCGCCGAGATGGCCCGGCGCCCCTGCTGGAAAGCTCAGCACATTAGTCGGCTTGTCCTTGCCGCGATGCTCGCCGTTCAGCCGGCGCAGCATGCGGTCATCGGCCAGCAGCACGGTGACGAGGCCCGACGCCTCGCTCCCGGCCAGCGCCGCGGCCACGGCGCGGCGCGCCAGCGCTTCGGCCCGCGGCAGGAAGCGCCGCCAAGTGGGATCCTCCACCATCACGTCGACCTGCACTCCAGGGAGTGCCGGTTGGAGGGGATCCTCCAGGGTCTCGTCGTCAGGACGGCAACTGTCCGGTTCCATCACGTTCCTTCTTCGGCCCCCGGCCAGGCTGTCCCACCTGGCTGTCGGCCCGCCCATAAGCCGCGACGATGCGCGCCACCAGCGGGTGCCGCACCACATCGCGTTCGTCGAAGCGGGCGACACCAATGCCTTCCACCCCGTCGAGGATGTTCAAGGCATCGATCAGCCCGCTTCTTTGACCACTCGGCAGATCGACCTGGGTCGGATCGCCGGTGATCACCATACGCGTTCCATCGCCCATGCGGGTGAGGAACATCTTGATCTGCGCTGGCGTGGTGTTCTGCGCCTCGTCCAGGATCGCGTAGCAATGTGCCAGCGTCCGGCCGCGCATGAAGGCCAGAGGCGCGATCTCGATCTCACCCGAGGCGATCCGCCGCGCCACTTGTTCCGCTGGCAGCATATCGTGCAGCGCGTCATAGAGCGGGCGGAGATAAGGGTCCACCTTCTCCTTCAGATCGCCGGGCAGGAAGCCGAGCCGCTCCCCTGCCTCCACCGCCGGGCGGCTGAGCACGATGCGGTCCACCCGCCCGGCCTGGAGCAGGGCGACGCCCTGCGCCACGGCCAGGTAGGTCTTGCCGGTGCCGGCCGGGCCGATCCCGAAGACCATCTCCTGCCGCGCCAGCAGATCGATATAGGCCGCCTGCGCGGGCGTGCGGGGCGCGATCGCCCCCTTCCGGGTGCGGATTTCCGGCCTGTCCTGCAAGGGCAGGCGCGGATCGCCCTCGGCATCTCCTTCGGCCATGCGCAAGGCTGCTTCCACTTCTGCCGTTCCTACAGGCTGGCCCTTCTCGAGCCGCCGCCATAGCGCCTTCAGCGCCACTTCCGCCACTTCGGTTCGGGCCGTCCCGCCGGCAATGGTCAATCGGTTGCCCCGCGAGCCGAGCCTGACCCCCAAGCGCTGCTCGATGCGCGCCAGATGGCGGTCATGTTCCCCGTAGAGAAGGGGGAGCAGGGCATTATCGTCGAATTGCAGCGTGACGCTGCGCTGCTCCGGCGATGCGGGGGGAGGGGAAGCGGGCCGTGCGCCGCGGGCCTCCCCGGCACGGAAGACGATGGGGGCGGTGTTCAAGCGGGGGCAGGCTCCTCTGCGGACAGGCTTGCGGGGATGCCCTCCCCGGCCGCCAACAGGCCGGAAAGGGAATTCGGATGGGCCGCCAGGATGCGCACCGGCACCTCCTGCCCGACCAGCTCAAGCGGCGCCGCGAGATGCACCGGCTGCAACCAGGGGGAGCGGCCGGCGACCTGTCCCGGATGCCGGCCCGGTCCGGTCAGCAGCACCCGCACGACCAGCCCGACGCGGGAGCGGTTGAATTCGTCCTGTTGTTGCCGCAGCAAGGCCTGAAGGGCCTGTAGCCGCGCGTCCTTCTCGACCTCCGGCACCTGGAAGGGCGCCCCCGCCGCCGGCGTTCCGGGCCGGGGCGAATATTTAAAGCTGTAGGCCATGGCAAAGCCGACCCGCTCCACCAGCGCCATCGTCTGTGCGAAATCCTCTGACGTCTCGCCTGGATGTCCGGCGATGAAGTCCGAGGAGAGGGCGAGGTCCGGCCGCGCCTCCCGCAGGCGGTCGACGACGGCGAGGAACTCAGCCGCGGTGTGCCCCCGGTTCATCGCCGCCAGCACCCGGTCGCTGCCGGACTGCACCGGCAGGTGCAGATAGGGCATGAGCGCCGGCACCTCGCGATGGGCCGCGATCAGGTCGTCATCCATGTCGCGCGGATGGCTGGTGGTGTAGCGCAGCCTGAGCAGGCCGGGGATCTCCGCCAACTCGCGGATCAGCCGCCCGAGGCTCCAGGCCCGGCCGCCGGGCCCCTCGCCGTGATAGGCGTTGACGTTCTGGCCGAGCAGCGTGATCTCCCGCGCCCCGGCCGCGACCAGCCGCCGCGCCTCGGCCACCACCGCCGCCGTCGGGCGGGAGTACTCGGCCCCACGCGTGTAGGGGACCACACAGAACGAGCAGAATTTGTCGCAGCCCTCCTGCACGGTGAGGAAAGCGGTGATGCCTTGACTCGCCACCTGCTCCGGCAGGTGGTCGAATTTCTGCTCGACCGGCATCTCCGTCTCGATCACGGCACCGGCGGCACGGCTAGCCCGCGCCACCATCTCCGGCAGTCGATGATAGGTCTGCGGCCCGAGCACGATATCGACCCAGGGCGCGCGTCGGGTGATTTCGGCCCCCTCCGCCTGTGCCACGCAGCCGGCGACCGCCAGCACCATCCCCTGGCCTGTCGCCTCGCGCTCCCGCTTCAGGTCGCGCAGGCGACCGAGCTCGGAGAACAGCTTCTCGCTCGCCTTCTCGCGGATGTGGCAGGTGTTGAGGATGACCATGTCGGCCCCCTCCGGCGCCTCCACCGGCGCATAGCCGAGGGGCGCGAGCACATCCGCCATGCGGGCGCTGTCATAGACATTCATCTGGCAGCCCCAGGTGCGGAGGAAAAGCCGCTTCCGTGTCGCTGCGTCGGTACCCGTCATGCCCAAAGCCCACTCCACCCCATCGGCGCGGCGGCGCCGAGGCTGCTTGCGCACATGCGCAGGCAGGAGGCCGCGGTCAAGCGGCGAAGGGCCGGGGCATCGCCCCGGAGGAGGGCGAGAATCGCATGGTGAGGGAAGCGTCGGGCTTCGCGGCAGTCCGGGTCAAGCCTGCTCTGGTCACACCGTCGCCAGGGGCGCGGCCGGCCGGTTCTGCCGCAGCAGCGCTGCGCCGGTGGAGACGGTGGTCCAGCTCGCCGCCGCCATCGCCTTGCGGTCGGGCATGGCCGAAGGGCTGAAGGGCTCGTGCAGCACCACCGTCGCCCGCGCCCCGCTACGCCGTGCCAGCCGCCAGAAATGGCTGGCGATCGACATGTCGCCATACCAGGCGAAGAGCGGCCGGTCGCGCCGGCAGGCCGGTAGCCCGCCCAGCCGGTCATAGACCAGCGAGACCGGCTGCACCTGCCGTGCCGAGCCTGCCGTCGCCAGGAAGGCGCTGCGGAAGGGCAGCACCCGCGTGCCGTCGCTGCTGGTGCCCTCGGGGAAGAGGATCAGGCTGTCGCCGGCGGTGAGCCGCCCCTTCATCGCCTCCGCTTCCGAGCCCGTACGGCCACGGCTGCGGCTGACGAAGACGGTGCGGCCGAGCCGCGCCACGGTGCGGATCAGCGGCCAGGTGCCCACCTCTGCCTTGGAGACGAAGCAGCCCTCCAGCGTGCCGCCCAGCACCAGGATATCGAGCCAGGAGCTGTGATTGGCGAGGAAGAGGACCGGCTTGCCCTGCGCCGCCTTGCCAATCACCTGCACCCGCAGCCCGATCAGCCGGCAGAGCACCGCGTGATAGACCCTGGCGAAGACCACCTTCGGCCGTCCCGGGAGCAGCAGCAGCACCGCCTGGATGGGGATGGAGATCACCGTCCAGAGCAGCACCGAGGCGATGCGCCGCACTGCCCGGACGCGGCCGCCGAGCGGCCGGTCCTCGAAGACGTCGAACAACCGGCCGCCGGGCAGGCTGCTCTTGAACCGCAGGGGCTTCTTCCGCCGCAGGCGGCGGGGGCGAAGGGCTTCGATCGGGTCGCGGGCCACGGCTTCCATAAGGGTCAGCGGATAGCCCGCGTTCCGTGACGCTGCAATGTCGCCGATGCGACGGCTGGGTGATATCCGCGCAGCCCATTCCACGCGGCCGGTCCCGATCGCCGGCGGCATCCGGGCGGCCATGGCGCGGCCGGCGCCGCATCATGGCCGCCGCGCCTCAGACGCTGCTCGACCACTCCGCCGGGACGAAGCGGTAGCCGTTGCCGTCCTTGGCGAGATAGCCATTCGCCGGGAAGGGGAAGTGGTAGCCGGTGATGCGGATCCGGTCGGCCGCCACCTGGTCGTAGATCTTGCGCCGTGCTGCCTCGGCCATCTGCGCGTCGAAATCGAAGATGGCGTGGAATTCCGGCCGCCGCGCCAGCAACTCCGGCCGGTTGCTGGTATCGGCGACGAACATCGCCTGGGCGCTGCCGTCGGCGATGAGGTAGCAGGTATGGCCCGGCGTATGGCCGTGGGCGGCGACCGCCTGGATGCCCGGGATCACCTCCGCCCCCGCCGCCACTTGGCGGATCTTGCTCTGGTAGGGTGCGAAGCGGCGGGCGCTGTTGGCGAAATTGCCGCGTTGGCCCTCCGGGCTACGCGTCTCGTTGCCGGTGTCGCTCCACCAGGCCCATTCGGCAGCGGGGACGACGACCTCGGCATTGGGGAAGGCGGCAGCGCCGGCGCCGTTCAGCAACCCGTTCACATGGTCGCCGTGGAAATGGCTCATCACCACCAGATCGACCTTGGCCGGGTCGATGCCGGCCGCGGCCATGTTCTGGATCATCTTCCCCTGGGTCGCGGTCGCGGGCAGCACGCCGTTGCCGCTGTCGAAGACCACCAGCCGGCTGCCGGTGTCGAGGAAGGTGACGGTGAAGGGGATGCGGAAGCTGTCGGTCGGCAGGAAGCTCTCCGCCAGCACCTTCTGCACCTCGGCAAGCGGCGCGTTGCGGATGAAGCCCTCCAGCGGCCGCACGAAAAAGCCGTCATGCACCGTGGTGACGGTGAAGCTGCCGACCTTGAAGCGGTAGAAGCCGGGCGCCTGCGACACCTGAGCTGGGGCTGGGGCCGCCGGCGCGGTCTGCGCCGCGGCGCTCCGCAGCAGGGCCGGGGCGGCCAGCCCGGCAGCAAAGCCGCCGAGCGCTAGGCGGCGGCTGGTGGTGTCGGTCATGACTCTCTCCTGCGAATGTCGCGCCGCCTATTGGTGGGGAGGGACCATCCGGGATCAAGCCATTCCGCACCTCGATCAGCGCGTGAAGGCGACTACTGCCTCCAAATGCGGCGACCAAAGGAACTGGTCCACCGGCACCGCCATGGAGACGCGGTAGCCGGCAGCCTTCAGCGGCTTCGCATCGCGCGCCAGGGCGACCGGGTTGCAGGAGACATAGAGGATGGAGGGCACTCCGGCGCGGGCCAGCAGCGCCGTCTGCTCGGCCGCGCCGGCATAAGGCGGATCCAGCACCGCAGCGGCGAATTCGCGCAGTTCCGGCCCCGCCAGCGGCTGCCGGTCGAGGTCGCGCCGCACGGCCTTCACCCGCAGCCCGGCCTTGCCCGCCGCCGTGCCGAGGGCCGCGACCGCCTCCGGCACCGCCTCGAAGGCGGTGACCCGGGCGCGCGCGGCGAGCGGGAGGCTCAGCGTACCGAGTCCGGCATAGAGATCGGCGATGGCCGCGCGCCCGGGGAGCTTGCGCGGCAGCCCCTCCAGCAACGCGGCAATGATGGCCGCCTCACCCTCCGGGCTCGCCTGTAGGAAGGCACCCGGCGCCGGCACCACCTGCGCGCCGGACAGCAGGTGCCGCACCGGCCCGAGCTGGGCCGCCACTTCCGCCGGCCCGCCCTTGCCACCCCAGGCGATGCGCGGGATGCGTTGCGCCGTGGCGAAAGCGGCCAGCAGGCGGCGATCCGGCATGGAGAGCGGCGCATCGGTACGGAGCAGAATGTCCGGCCCGCTGGCCAGCATGTTGATCACGGCCGAGCCGAGGCGGCGCAGGCCCTCGATATGGCGGAGCGTCTCGGCCAGCGGCCCGAGCAGCGCGACCAGCCCGGGTTGCAGCACATGGCATTCCAGCATCGGCACCAGCGCCGTGGTGCCGCGCTGGTGGAAGCCGATCTGCACCCTGCCGTCGGGTAGCCGCTCCAGCCCGAGATCGGCGCGCTGCCGGGAATTCCGTGGCGTCGTCACCAGCGGGGCAACCGGGGCATCGGGGAAGCCGGCGCGGGCAAGCGCCTCGACCAGCCTGCCGCGCTTCCATTCGGCATAGGGCTCCGCCGCCCAGTGCTGCAGCACGCAGCCGCCGCAGGTGGGGAAATGCCGGCAGGGCGGCGCGACGCGTGCCGGGCTTTCCTCCAGCCAGGCGTCCACCTCGGCCCGCTTGCCGGACAGGCGCGCCCGCACCCGCTCGCCAGGCAGCGTCTGCGGCAGGAAGACCGGGCCGCCGGCCGCCTGCGCCACGCCGTCGCCGGCCGCGCCCATCGAGTCGATCAGCAATTCCACAGGATCAGCCTTCGTCGCCGGTGAGCGGCAAATGGTGGGAGGCGACACGCACCTCGGCCAGGAAGAAGCCGAGCGCCGAGGCCAGCAGCAGCATCGCGCCGATCAGCAGCCCGGCCAGGACCCAGGCCACGGCAAGGCCGAGGAAGGCGCCGCCGAAGGAGAGGACGATGAGCATGCAAAGCGCCATGGCGGCCAGCACACAGCAGGTGATGGCGCGATAAATGAGCCAGGCCCGCTCGGCGAGGCGCCGCCGCTCGCCGAGAGGGGCAGGGAAGAGGCCATTGCGGATGGCCCTCCCCGGTCGATCAGCCGGGCGAGCCGCCCGGCCAGCACGTTCAGCGCCGAGAAGATGCCGGTCAGCAGGAAGGCCGGCGCGATGGCAAGCTGGATCGTCCGCTCCAGCTCGGCCACGTCATGGGCGCTGAACACCGCAGCGCCATCAGCCCCCGAAGGCGTTCAGCCCGGTGATCGCCCGGCCGAGGATCAGCGCATGGACGTCATGCGTGCCCTCGTAGGTGTTCACCGTCTCGAGGTTCATGACGTGGCGGATGACGTGGTACTCGTCCACGATCCCGTTGCCGCCATGCATGTCCCGCGCGACGCGGGCGATGTCGAGCGCCTTGCCGCAATTGTTGCGCTTGACCAGGGAGATCATCTCCGGCGCCACCTTGCCCTCATCGAAGAGCCGGCCGACCCGCAGCACGGCCTGCAGGCCGAGGCTGATCTCCGTCTCCATGTCGGCGAGCTTCTTCTGCACCAGCTGGGTCTGGGCGAGCGGGCGGCCGAACATGGTGCGGTTCAGCGTGTATTCACGGGCCGCATGGAAGCAGAACTCGGCAG
This sequence comes from Belnapia moabensis DSM 16746, assembly GCF_000745835.1. Lineage (GTDB taxonomy): Bacteria > Pseudomonadota > Alphaproteobacteria > Acetobacterales > Acetobacteraceae > Belnapia > Belnapia moabensis. The sequence continues at coordinate 113,823 of NZ_JQKB01000001.1, forward strand.
CGCCGAGGGCACCCCAGGCGATGCCGTAGCGCGCCCGGTTGAGGCAGGAGAAGGGGCCTGCGAGGGACTTCACGCCCGGCAGCCGGTTCTCCTCGGGGACGAAGACCTCGTCCATCATGATCATGCCCGTGGTCGAGGCGCGGAGCGAGAACTTGCCCTCGATCTTCGGGAAGGTGAGGCCCTTCATCCCCTTCTCGAGGACGAAGCCGCGCAGGATGCCCTCATCGTCCTTCGCCCAGACCACGGCGAGGTCGGCGATCGGCGCGTTGGTGATCCAGGTCTTGGAACCGGAGATCAGGTAGCCGCCATCGACCTTCTTCGCCCGCGTCCGCATGGAGGAGGGATCGGAGCCGGCATCTGGCTCGGTCAGGCCGAAACAGCCTACCCATTCGCCGGTGCGCAGCTTCGGCAGGTATTTCTCCCGCTGCGCTTCCGAGCCGAAGGCATGGATCGGGTACATCACCAGCGAGGACTGCACCGAGAAGGCCGAGCGGTAGCCGCTATCGACCCGCTCGACCTCGCGCGCCATCAGTCCGTAAGCGACATAGGAGACGCCGGCGCAGCCATAGCCCTCGAGCGTGGCGCCGAGGAAGCCCATCTCGCCGAACTCGTTCATGATCTCCCGGTCGAATTTCTCGTGCCGGTTCGCCATGAGGACGCGGGGGAACAGCTTCTCCTGGCAGAACTGATGCGCCGACTCGCGGATCATCCGCTCGTCCTCGGTGAGCTGGTCCTCGAGGAGCAGCGCGTCCTCCCAGGCGAAGCTGGCCAGGCGCTTGGGGGGCTGGGTGACGACGTTCATGGCTGGCTCCTCGGGGCTCTTCTGCCGCGGGTATTTGGCGCCTGGGGCGCGGTCGGACAACGGGTAGCAAGGCGCCCGCGGGATATTGCCCGCGGGCCGGGGATCACGCCGCCTCGGCCTCATGCTCCGGCTGCTGGTCGCGGCGCGGGCGGGGAATGGGGATCAGCATGAAGGCGGGCACGGCATCGCCGAAGCCGACCACCGACGGGCCGAGATCGTCGCGGTCCCGGTCGCGCCGGCGCGGCGCCTCGCGATCCCAGCGGCGCTCCTCACGCGGCGCCCGCTCCTCGCGGACCGGGCGCTCGTCGCGGGCTGGACGCTCCTCGCGGGCGGCGACGGGGGCACGGTCCCGGTCGCGGTTGCGCTCGGGCCGATCACGTTCGCCACGGCTCCGCTCGGGGCGGTCGCGGTCACGCCCGCCGCGCTCCGGCCGGTCGGCCTGCGGCGCCGGACGGCGGTCGCGGCTGCCGCGATCCCGCTCGCGCCCGCCGCCACGGCCGGCGCTGCCGCCGCGCCCGCGCTTGGGCCGGGAGGCCGCCTCGGCGATCTCCTCATTGCTGATCGGGTCGAGGCCTTCGACCTCAATGCGCGGGATCGGCTTGCCGGTCAGGCTTTCGATGGCGGCGACGTTGCGCGCATCATCCGGCGTGGCGATGGTGAAGGCCGCGCCCTGCTTGCCCGCCCGGCCGGTGCGGCCGATGCGGTGGACATAGTCCTCGGCGTGGAAGGGCACGTCGAAATTGAAGACGTGGCTGAGCCCGCCGATATCGATGCCGCGCGCGGCGACATCCGAGCAGACCAGCAGCTGCAGTTCGCCCGCCTTGAACTTGTTCAGCGTGGCGAAGCGGCTCGGCTGGTCCATGTCGCCATGCAGCGCGCCGACCGAGAAGCCGTGCCGCTTGAGCGACTTGTAGAGGACATCTACCTCGATCTTCCGGTTGCAGAAGATCAAGGCGTTCTGCACCTCCTCGCGGCGGATGAGGCGGCGCAGCGCCTCACGCTTGTCGAGCTCGCGCGTCCAGAGCAGGCCGGCGGTGATGGTCGTCGCCACGCTGGCAGGTGCCGAGACCGAGATCTCCTTCGGGTTCTGCAGGAAGGCGTCGGCGAGCTTCCTGATCTCCGGCGCCATGGTGGCGGAGAAAAACAGCGTCTGCCGCATGGGCGGCAGCATGGAGACGATCCGCTCCACATCCGGGATGAAGCCCATGTCGAGCATGCGGTCGGCCTCGTCGATGACGAGGACCTTGCAGTCGGCGAGCAGGATGCGGCCGCGCTCGAACAGGTCGAGCAGGCGGCCCGGCGTCGCGATCAGCACGTCGACACCCTTCTCGAGCACGGCGCGCTGGTCGTTCATGCTCTCGCCGCCGATCAGCAGGGCATGCACCAGGTTGAGGTGCTTGCCGTACTTCACGAAATTCTCGGCAACCTGCAGCGCCAGCTCGCGCGTCGGCTCGAGGATCAGGCTGCGCGGCATGCGCGCCTTGGCTCGGCCGCTGGCCAGGATGTCGAGCATCGGCAGGGTGAAGCCGGCGGTCTTGCCGGTGCCGGTCTGGGCGCAGCCGAGCACGTCGCGGCCCATCAGCACGATGGGGATGGCGGCTTCCTGGATCGGCGTCGGCGAAACGTAGCCAGCCTCCGCGACGGCCTGGAGAATCGGCTCGGAGAGGCCGAGATCGGCGAAGGTGGTGCGGGGCGTCTCGTCCTCGCCGTCCTCCTCCTCGTCCTCGCTCTCCTCCTCTTCGTCGTCCTGCTCCGCCTCCGGCTCCGCGGCGGCGTCGATCGCCGGCGGCGGCAACTCGGCCGGGTCAGGGATGGCGGCAGGGGCCTCGGCGGCAGGTTCTATGACCGCAGGGGCGCTCTCCGCCATCAGGGACTCGGGCGCATCCTCGGGCGCCGGCGCAGGCGCGGGCTCAGCCGCCATGGCTGCGGCGGGCATGGTTTCGGCCTGATGGCCCTCAGCCTGATGTTCGTTGTGCGCAGTCTCGGCCGCGTCAGAAGCGGGCCGGTCGGGGGTGTCGGTCAAGTGCGGTCGGTTCCTTCGCCGGGACAGCGGCGGCATGGCGGCCCACATGGCCGAAAACCGACGCCCGGCTCGTCCTATTCCAAGACTGCCGTTCCAGGTCCGCCGCGCATATGCGCCAACAGCGCCTGAAAATCAAGGCGCGGCGGGGCTTGTCCCGGCTTTTCCCGCCTCGTAGAGGCAGGATCGCCATGCCAGACCCCATCGATCTCCTCCTGTTGCCCGGCCTGCTCTGCGATGCCGCGCTATGGCAGGCGCAGATCACCGGTCTCGACGGCGTGGCGCGGTGCCATGTCGCCGATGTGGCGCAGGATGACAGCCTCGCCGCCATGGCCGCGCGCGCCCTGGCCTCGGCCCCGCCGCGCTTCGCCCTGGCCGGGCTGTCCATGGGCGGCTACCTCGCCTTCGAGCTCCTGCGCCAGGCGCCGGAGCGGGTGACGCGGCTCGCCCTGCTGGACACCTCCGCCCGGCCCGATACGCCGGAGCAGGTGCGCCGCCGCCGCGCGCTGATCTCGCTCGCCCGCAGCGGGTTGTTCAAGGGCGTCACCCCAAGGCTATTGCCGCAACTCGTCCACCCGGACCGGCTGGATGGGCCGGTCGGCCAGGCGGTGATGGCGATGGCAGAACGCGTCGGGCGGGATGCGTTCCTGCGCCAGCAGGCGGCGATCCTCAGCCGCCCCGATTCGCGTCCCGATCTGCCCCGGCTGCGCCTGCCGACGCTGGTCGCGGTCGGGGAGGCCGACCAGCTGACGCCGCCGGACCTGGCCGAGGAGATCGCCGCCGGCATTCCCGGCGCCCGGCTGCACCGCCTCCCCGGCTGCGGCCACCTGCCGCCGATGGAGGCACCAGAGGCGGTGACCGGGCTGCTACGCGACTGGCTTCTGTCCTGATCCTCAGGCCGCCGCCTTCTCCGCCGCTTCCACTCCATCATGGCGCGCGAGCGGCATGGTGATCTCGCAGACCAGCCCGCCCGGCAGCCAGCGCCGCGTTACCGTGCCGCCAAGCTGCACCTGCACCGTCTGCTCGATGACGCGGGAGCCGAAGCCGCGGCGGGCCGGATTCGCAACCTCCGGCCCGCCGCGCTCGCGCCAGAGCAGGCTCAGCACCCGCTGCGCGGCATCGAGCCGCCAGCTGACTTGCAGGTGCCCGCCGCGGCGCGAGAGGGCGCCGTATTTCATCGCATTGGTCGCCAGCTCATGCACCGCCATGCTGAGCGGCTGCGCGGCATGGGGCGCGATGGTCACCGCCGGCCCCTGCAATTCGGCCCGTGGCGCGTCGAGCCGGATGCCGGTGAGGAAGGCGGCCAGCTCGCCCTCCAGCAGCGCATGCAACTCCGCTCCTTCCCAGCGGCGGCGGGCGAGGATGGTCTGCGCTCGGGCCAGCGCCGCGACGCGCCCCTCGATGATCCGAACCAGTTCCGCCGGCGTCTCCGCCCGGCTCAGCCGCAGCGCCGCCTGCACGACGGCGAGGGCATTCTTGGCGCGATGGTCGACTTCGCGCATCAGCAGCTCGTTGCGTTGCTCGGTGCGCTTGCGGGCGGTGATGTCGAGGGCGAGGCCAGTCAGCCGCACCGGCCAGCCATGTTCGAAATGCACCTGGCCGATCGTGAAGATCCAGCGCTCCTCCTGCGCCTCGCCGCCCAGCACCCGGAATTCGGCCTGGTAAGTGCCCGGCCCCTTCGGGTCCTTGGCGCGGCGCATGGCAGCCCGCCGCAATGCCCTGTCCTCCGGATGGAGGCCGGCGAGCAGATGGCGGCTGGTTATTGGCACTGCCTCCGCCAGCCCCCAGAAGGCGCGCATCCGGCTGTCCCAGGTGACGGCGCCGGTACGGAAGTCGTGATCATAGATGCCGAAGCCTGCCGCCTCCTGGGCCAGGCGGAGCCGCTCCCCACTCGCCGCCAGGGCCGCCTCGGCACTGTGCCGCTGGGTCACGTCGAGGATGATGCCGGCGGCCAGGCGTGGAGCGAAATGCCCCGGATGGCGCGGCTGAGCCTCGCCGCGCGCCAGCAGCCAGCGAAAGCTGCCATCTGCTTGGCTGATGCGGAATTCCAGGTTGAAGCCGCCGCCATGTCGCCCCAAACCGCGATAAGTGCTGGCGAGCAGCCGGCAATCCTCCGGATGCAGGCGGGAGGCGAGCCTGGCTAGCGTCAGCGGCTCGGTCGGCGACAGGCCGAAGAGGCCCGGCATGGCGGCATCCGCAACCACGGAGCCATCCTCGGCGAGCTCGAAGGCCACCGCCCCGCTCGCCTCCTGCGCCCGCTGCAGCCGCGCCTCGCTGCGGCGGAGCGCGTGCTCCGCCTGGTGCAGGGCGCTGAGATCGGTCCGCGTGCTGACGATGGATTGCGGCATGCCGGTCTGTGGGTCGCGGCGCAAGGCCCAATGGGCACTGATGACGATCGGGATGCCGTCGCGCCGGTACTGCCGCAGCTCGCCCTGCCACTGCCCATGCCGCAGCAACGTGGCCAGCAACCCCTCGCGGCCGCCCGCGGCGAATTCGGTGCACAACAGCGCAGCCACCGGCCGGCCGAGCGCCTCCTCGCGGCTGTATCCGTAGAGCCGCGCACAGCCCTCCGACCAATGCAGGATGACGCCTTCCAGATCCGTGATCATGCAGGGGGTCAGGTCCAGCGCTTCCGAGATCTCGGCGAACGCGGCGGTGCGCTCGGCAACCCGTGTCTCAAGCCGGTCATTGGCGGCGATCAGCCGGCGCTGGCCGCGCCAAACCAAGGCGGTGAGGCCAAGCAGTGCCAGCATCGCCGGCAAGGCGATGGCGAGCTGCGGCAGCATCGTCTCGCGCCAAGCGGCGACGATCGCAGCGCGGGGGCGGAGGGCAGCGACATAGGCCGGGAAGCCTTCCAGCCGGCGAAGGCCGATCAGCCAGGGCTTGCCGTCGAGCGCGGCATCGCCGGCGACGACCGCCCGTTCGATCCCGGCCGCGCCGATGGCCAGAAGCTGCGCCGTCGCCGGCAGCGGAGCGGCGAGGCTGCCTGTGCGGGCAAGAATGCTGCCATCGCTGCCCACAAGGGCGATGATGTCGTCCCCGGTGGCACGCAGTCGCCGCAGTCCTTCGGCGATGGCCTCCGGCTCCACGACTATGTTGATCACCCCATCGAATCCGTCGACCATGGGCGGGTTGCCCGTCCGTGTCCGCCGCCGGGTGATGGAGAGGATCGCCCTGCCGTGCAGCGGACTGGCGAAAGCGTCGCTGAGATGCAGTGGCGGCGCACCGGGTTTGCGCATCGCCGCGAAGAAATCACGGTCCAGCCCGCTCGCGCCCGGCGGCAGGGGGTAGTCGTCCGTCGCCAGCAGCATCGCACCGTGCCGGTCGAAGACGGCCGCGTTACCGAGATGGGGTAGTTCGGCGTTCAGAGCCCGGGCCATCGGCCGCAAGGCGGCAGCCTGCACCAGGACCTCGGCATCGCTCAGTCCATGCAAGAGGTCGTCGAGGCGGCTGGCGCCGATGCCGTAGTTGAGCAGCAACCGCGTCGCGTATTCCGCGCCGGCATCCGCCCCCTGCGCCACCTCGTTCCGTGCCTCTCTCCAGGCGTCCTGCCATGCTAGCCAGCCGCTCGCGGCGAGCAGAAAGGCCGGCAGGCCGATCGCCGCAACCAGCAGCCAGACAAGGAGCCAGTTCAGCGGACGGGCGGCGAGCCGGAACCCGTTCGCCTGCTCCACCGGCGCGGATCGGTGTGCAGCATTTCCATGTCGATGCGATTTTGGACCGGTTCTTCGACGCATGCGACGAAATACCGTGATCAGTGGCTAGTAGGCTGATTCTCGCAAAAAGGTGATTCAAATGTAAAGTTCGACGCGATTTTCGTCAGGGATATTTCCCGTGAAAGTTGCCTGACGAGAACAAACGCATCATTTGGGTGTTCTGTGGCACGGACGGGCAAATAGTCCATGCGATAGTAGCAAAATTTTATGATCTGCAGTTACGGACCGCCCCTACGCTCGGGAGAACGCCGATTTGGCCCTGATCGCCTTGCGTGAGGTCGAAGTCACGGCGAGCGTGTTCCAGGCCCTCGGTGATTGCTCTTATGTCCTGGACAGCAACTTCTGTTTCCTCGCCTGCGATGAAGCCGCCTCCGCCTATTTCGGTCAGCCCATCAACATCCTTCTAGGCCGATCCATTTGGGAGGTCTTCCCCACTACGGCCGCGGCTCCGTTCGGCCCCCTGCTGCGCCAAGCGATGACGGATCGGCGCCCGGTGCGGGCGGAGATGGCGGGCACGATCCGCCCCGAACGCTGGCTTGAATACATCATCTTCCCGACCGCCGACGGGCTGGGGGTGGGGGTCGCATTCCGCGATCGCACTATGGTCCACCGCGCCACCGAAACGCTGCAAGCGAGCGAGGTGCGGCTGCGCGATCTGCTGGCGACGCTCGACCTCGGCAACTCCATGGCGCGCGACCTGGACGGCACCATCCGCTACTGGTCTGGCGGTTGCGCCCTCCTTTATGGCTGGACAGCGGAGGAGGCGCTCGGCCGATCCGCGCATCAACTGCTCGGTACGCAATTCCCGGTGCCGGTGGACGAGGTGTTGGCGGCGCTCGGACACACGGGCGAATGGAGCGGCGATCTGAGCCAAGTGGCGCGCGACGGCCGCCGCCTGATCGTCGCCGCCCGCAAGGTGCTCCGGCGCGATGCCGAGGGCCGGCCCGTCCCGGTGCTGGAGGCACTCACCGACGTAACCGCCCAGCGCGAGGCCGAGGCAGCGCTGGCCGAGAGCGAGGCGCGCCTCGCCTTGGCCACCGCCGCGGCCGAGATCGGCATCTGGGACTGGACGCTGAGCGCCGACCGTCTGATCTGCACCTTGCATGTACCGGCCATCTGCGGCCTCGATCCGGCCGCCGAGGTGACGCTCGCATTGGCCTGGCGGCTGGTCCGGCCGTGCGACCGTCGCCGCATGATCCAGGCCCTGCGTGAAGCGCGCGACCCGGAGCGGCGGGCCCGACTCGACCTGGCCTGCCGCATCCGCCGGCCGGACGGCACGGTGCGCCAGGTGGTGATCCAGGGCGAGCCGGTCTTCGCCGAGCGGGCGGCAGGAACCGCCGCCGTCCGGCTCGTCGGTACGCTGCGCGACGTGACCGAGCGTTGGCAGATGCAGGAGGAGCGCCTTTCCAACGAGACGCGGCTGCGCCTCGCGCTCGGCGCCGGGCGCATGGCAGTCTCGGACGCCGACCTGCTCCAGGGCCGCGTGACCGGCTCCGCCGAACTGGCTCGGCTGTTGAGCTTCCCGGATGACGCGTTGCCGGATCTCGACACGATCCGCGCGCGCTTCGCCCCGGGCGAGCGCGCCCGGCTCCGGGTCGCCTGGGCGGCGGCGCTGGCGAATGGCGAGCAGTTCCTCGAAGCCGAGTTCCGCTACCTGCGGCCGGATGGTGAGATGCGCTGGCTGATGCTGCGGACCGAATTCATCGTCGATGCGATGAAACGCCCGACCCGCGTGATGGACGTGGTGCTCGACATCACCGAGCGCCGACGTACCGAGGAGGCGCTGCGCGAAAGCGAGTCCCGGCTGCGCCTCGCCGTCGCCGCCGCCGGACTGGTGTCCTGGGAGATCGACATCGATACCGGCATTGTCCGGCGCAGCGCATCAGTCCGTCAGACCAGCCTGACGTTCGAGGAAATCCCGCTATCGGATATCCTCGGCCGCATTCATCCCGAGGATCGCGCAGGGGTCGATGGCTGGCTCGCCGGCATTGCTGAGGGACGTTTCGAGGAATTTGCCGTTGAATACCGTCTGCGGACCGCTGGGGATGAGGACTGGCATTGGGCCGAGACGCATGGTGCCGTCGCCGACCGGGACAGGGTGACCGGTCGGCCAGTGCGGATCGCCGGCATCACCCGCGACATCACCGAACGCAAACAGGCGGAGGAGCGCCAGGCGCTGCTGGCCCGCGAAGTCGATCACCGCGCGAAGAACGCCCTTGCCGTGGTGCAGGCTGCGCTGCGACTGACCCCGAAAGAAGATTCGGATGCCTATACGCGCGCCGTCGAGGGCCGCGTCGCCGCTTTGGCCCGCGCGCGGACCCTGCTGGCCCGTGGCCGCTGGAGCGGCGCCGAGTTGCGCACCCTGCTGGAGGGCGAACTGGCTCCCTTCCTCGCCGAAGGGGCCGGCGCCCCTCGTGCCCGGCTGACCGGGCCACCGGTCCTGCTCTGGCCGGCGGCTGCCCGGCGCTTTCCATGGCATTCCATGAGTTGGCGACCAACGCGGTAAAGCACGGTGCTCTTGGGCGTCGCGGTGGGACTGTGGTGGTGCGCTGGCGCGTCGAGCCCATGGAACGGCTCCTCCTCCGCCTTGAATGGCGGGAAAGGGGCGGACCGCCGGTGCCGGGCAGCCCGAGCCGGCGCGGCTTCGGCTCGCGGGTCCTGGACGGGACGGTCAGGGCCCAGCTTGGCGGCAAGGTCAGGCAGGGCTGGTCCGCCGAGGGGATCGAGGTGGAGTTGGATATTCCCCTCCTCGGGGGCAAAGCCCCACCTCTGCCGACAGATACCGCCGCGACCTTGGACTGACCTGTTGCAATTAGATCAGTTTGCATAACTTCGGAGAGCATGCCGAAAGCCATACTCGCGGCGCGGGAGAATTTGCAGTAGACGGGTGATCAACCATACGGTTCCTGCCCCCTTCTCCACCCTCTTCGGAGACATCATGCCGGCCGATCCCGTTCCGGCGTCTTCCGGCACCGTTGATGGGGCTTCGCCATCGCTCGTGCCCACGGTCTCCCGCGTTGGTATCCGCTCCCGCGTCCTCGCTCTGGCATTGATGAGCATGGCCATTCCCGCCCTGCTGGCTGGCGCCTATTTCGAAAGCCGTGCCCGCGAGCGGTTGCACCTCGCGGAGCTCCGCGCCGAAGACGAAGCGAAGGCCGGTGCGCGGGAGCTTGATGCTCTGATTGTCCAGACCCGCATGCTGGTCACCACCCTGGCGGCAATTCCCGAAATCCGCTACGGTGAGGGAGCGGCCTGCGCCGATACGCTGCGGCGCTTGCTGCCAACAGCCGGCTGGCTGGTCAGCCTTTCTGTCATCCGCGCCGATGGGTATGTGCTTTGCAGCACCAACCCGACCGTGCCCGGCCTCAATGTCGGCGACCAGCCGCATCTCCGCCAGGCGCTGGCGACCCGGCAATTCGTCTTCTCCGACCTGGCTGCCTCGCGGGCGCGCAACGCACAGCCCAGCCTCTATGCGGTGGAACCTGTGCTGCGGCGGGAGGACGGTTCGGTCGAGGTGCTTGTGGTGGCCGCACTCGACCCGGAATGGCTGCTGCAAAGCCTCATCGCCCGGTTAGAGGATGAGCGGCGCATCGGCATCGTCGACGGTCAGGGCATGCTGGTGGCGCGTTACCCGCCGGTTCCGGAGGCGATTGGCAGAAGCTTCGGGGATGGCCCGGTCGTCACCGCCGCCCGCGCCAACCGGAACGGCCACGTCCTGGCTCCCGGCCTCGACGGCCGCCCCATCGTCTTCGGCTTCGCCCCCGTCGAGGCCTCGGGCGCCTGGGTGTTCGTGGGCCGCGAGGCTTCGGCTATCCTCGGCCCGATCGAGGCGGAGAGCCGCAGCTCCTACCTAGTCCTCGCCCTGTCCGGCTTGTTGGTCCTGCTGGTCGGCCTGGCCGGCGGCGAGTGGCTGCTGATCCGTCCGATCGCCGCCCTCCGCCGCACCATCGACCGGCTGGCCGACGGCGATCTCTCCGCCCGGGCGCGGCTTGGCCAGTTCTCGGCACCCGAACTCGCCGCGCTCGCCGCCCAGGTGGCACGGATGGCCGAGCGCCTGGGGACGAAGGAGCGCGAGCTGATCGAGGCCCGCGACGCGGCGACGGCGGCGAGCGCCGCCAAGAGCTGGTTCCTCGGCGCCGCCAGTCATGAGTTGCGGGCGCCGCTCAACAGCGTGCTCGGCTGGGCCCAGGCATTGCTGATCGACCCGCGCCTGCCACCCGCGCTCCGCGATCAGGTGGAGGATATCGGCCGCGCCGGCTGGCGGCTGAACGCGATCGCCTCACGCTTGCTCGAGGCGACGCGGCTCGAGACCGAGGCGCCGCAGTTGGGCGACATCGACCCTGCTGGGCTGGGAGAAGCCTGCCTCGACCTCGTCCGTCCCGCCGCCGCCGAGGCCGGCCTTGCCCTGGTACTTGAGGCCGGCCCCGCCCTACCGCCGCGGGTGCGCACGGATGAACGGCGGCTGCGGCAGATCCTGCGTAGCCTCCTCGAGAATGCGGTGAAGTTCAGCCGCGACGGCGAGGTGCGGCTGCGGCTCTCCTGGCAGGCGGCAAGTGGGTTGCTGCGGGCCGAGGTGTTGGATCACGGTCCTGGCGTCCCAGCCGGGTTACGCAACAAGCTCTTCCAGGACTTCGCCCATCACGATCCGGGCGGTCAGGTGGGGCGGGGCCTCGGCCTCGGCCTCTCGGTCTCGGCCCGGCTCGCCGTGCAGCTCGGTGGCGAGGTCGGGCATGCCGACCGGCCAGACGGACGGCCCGGCAGCCTCTTCTGGCTTCAGGTGCCGGCACCGAGCGCCGCCTGATCAATCCTTGATCTGGGCGAAGAGCGGCCGGTCCGAAGCGCCCTCGTCGAGATCGGAGGCCAGCCGGCCAAGCGGCACTTCCAGCGTGCAGTCGAGCCCGGCCGCGGTCCAGTCGTGACGGACCGCTCCTCCCAGCTGGTCGCGGATGGTCCCCTCCATGACCCGGCTGCCAAAGCCGCGGCGCTCCGGGGGCGCGGTGATCGGCGGACCGCCTGTCTCGGTCCAGCGGATTCGCAGCAGCCCGGCCGGATGGTCGAGCGCCCAGGACAGCCGCACCACTCCGCCCGGCGCCGAGAGCGCGCCATGCTTCGTCGCATTGGTCGCCAGCTCGTGCAGCGCCATGGAGATCGCCTGCGCCGCGCTCGGCCCGAGCAACACGGCGGCGCCGTCCAGCACCACCCGTGGCGCCCGTACATCGCCGCCGGTGCGGGCGGGGAGGAAGGGCGCCAACTCTCCCTCGGCCAGTTGGTGCAGCCTGGTGCCGGACCAGCGCGCCTGGGCCAGCAGGTTGTGCACCCGGGCAAGGTTGTTCACCCGCCCTTCGACCGCCTGGGCATAGCGGGCGGCATCGTTCTTCGGCGTCAGGCGCAACGCCGCCTGCACCACGGCGAGGGCGTTCTTGGCCCGGTGGTCCACTTCGCGGGCCAGCAGCCGCAGCCTTTCCTCCGCCTCGCGCCGCTCGGTCACGTCGATGGCGACGCCGATGAAGCGCACGGCCTGGCCGCTTGCCGGGTCGCGCAGGACGCTGGCGCGGCCGTTGATCCAACGGACGGCGCGATCGTTCGGGCGGACGATGCGGAATTCCGTCTCCCAGACGGTGGCGGTCCCGGCGAGCGTGGCGTCCAGCATCGATTCCACGCGTAGGCGGTCCTCCTCGGAGATCAGCTCGCGCCAGGCGGCATCGGTGAGGGGTTGCGCCGGATCGGTGCCATGCAGGCGGTGGCAGCTCTCCGACCAGTAAAGCGCACCCGTCACCACCTCCCATTCCCAGGAACCGATGCCGCCGGCCTCCTGGGCCAGGCGCAGCCGCTCCTCGCTGCGGCGAAGATCCTCCTCCGCCTGACGCCGCTCCGTCACGTCCTGGATGATGCCGCGGTGGCCGATGAGGTGCCCGTCGGCGGCGTAACTCCGCTCGCCGACCGAGAGAAGGCGGCGTTCCGCCCCGTCCGAGGCGCGGCGGATGCGGAATTCGACCTCCACCGGATGCGGACCGTCCGGGTCCAGCACGACCTGCTGCTGGCGCATCATGGCTCGCTGGTCATCGGGATGCACCAGCGACAGGATGAACTGCTCCTGGATCGGTGTGCCGGGTTCGAGGCCCCAGAGCCGGTAGTTCTCGTCCGACCAGCGGGTCGTGCCGGTTTCGAAATTAGTGTCCCAGGAGCCGATGCCGCCAGCCTCCTGGGCCAGGCGCATCCAGGCCTCACTGCTGCGGCGCGCCGCCTCCGCCTCGTGCTGCGCGGTCACGTCGAGCACCACCGCCATGGTGCGGACCGGATGACCTTGCGAATCGCGCACCGGGGACGAGGCGATGCGCGCCCAGCGCACAGAGCCGTCCGGCCGGACGAATCGCTTCTCGCCTTCGTATGAGGGCACCTCGCCTCGCGCCATGCGCCAGAAGCCGGCGAGATCGACCTCGCGGTCCTCCGGATGGGTGAATTCGGTGAAGGGCAGGCCGATGAGCTGCTCCGCCGGCCGCCCAAGCAACTGGCAGAAGGCGCGGTTGACGCGGAGAAAACAGCCTGTGGCGCAATCGGTCTGCTGCATCGGCACGGCGGATTGCTCGAAGGCGGCGCGGAATTCGGCCTCGCCGGCGCGCAACGCGGCATCGGCCCGCTCCATCACCTGGCGCAGCTCCTCGAATTCCGCGACGGAACTCTGCGGCAGGGCGAGCGGCTCGGCCACGGCGGGCCCGCTCGCCGCCGCATCGGCCCGCCGTACCAAGGCGAGGACGGGGCTGCGAATGCGCCGCCCAAGCGCGAGCGCCAGGCCGAGCCCGAGCCCGAGCGCAAGGCCACCGCCCGCGAGCAGGACCAGCAGCGGCCGCAGCCAGCTCGTCCGGTAGTCCGCCAGGGGTTCGCCGACGACGACGCTCCAGCCGGGTGCACGGCGCAGGCGACGGAAGGCATAAAGCAGCGGCATATCCTCGGCGACGACCCGGAACATGCCGCTCGTATCGGTCCCGCTGCCTAAAGGTACGGTGACGATGGCCGCGTCGCCGCCGGAGAGGCGCCCGTACTCGCCGGAACGGGCGACAATTCGGTTTTGCGCATCGACGATGGCGACGACGGCGCCGCCGTTCGGTCTCTGATCGGCCAGCAGCCGGGCAAGCCGCTCCGCTGGGATCGCCATCGCCACCACCGCCTGGGCATCCGGCGTCGGTGCCGCGGCGGCGGCCAGCGGACGGTCGGAGGCCGGGTTCTCGAGCAGGTTGGCGATGGTGGGCTGTCGGGTCAGCAAGCTGCGCTGGACCAAGTCGGCGGTGGCTGGCGGCGTCGGGGCCGGGCGAGGCGCCGCACCCTCGGGATGCAAGGTGTTCAGCAACTGCGGGTAGCCCGGCGCCGCTTCATGCACCGCCACGGCGCCGCCGAGCCGCGTCGTCGCCGTCACCGCCCAGGCGCGGAAGGGACGGATATCCTCGAGCCGGAGCAGCGGCGAACTGGCCAGGGCAAGGACGGCGGTCTGGAAAATCTCCAACTCACCATCCACCGCCAGCGCCAGGGCACGGGCGGTATCGTTGAGCCGCGCCTCGGAGGCAGCGCGGTAGAGCCCGGCCAGATGCCATGCCGTGGCGCCGCCGAGGGCGAGACTCGGCACCAGCACCGTCAGAACCAGCCCGAGCAAATGCCCGGCGAGACCGACGCGCCTGTGATTGTCCAGGCGCCCGCCTCGCCTTGCCATGCCGCTCCTCAGCCTTCCGGAGTGCCGATAATGCCCTCTATCGGCGCAACGACGCCAGCCGCGATTGCGCAGCCTTGGGCAGCAACATCGACAGGATGATGCCGACCCCGACTCCCCAGCTACCGTTGATGAGCACGGAGATCAGCATGCGCGTCGGATCGAAGCCGCCGGCCACCGGCTGGCCTTTCAACGGCGCAACGACGAACCAGCCGACCAGCGCCGCCAGCAGGCCGAGCAGCAGGCCGCTGAGCCAGCCTGGCATCCGCACCAGCCGCGGCAGCGCCAGCCCGTAAACCATGCCATAGAGCCCAGCCCAGAAGCAGAAATTCAGCAGCAGCGGCACGCCGAGCGGGCCGGACGGATTCAACGGATAGGGCGGCCGCGCCATCCAGCCGGCAAGATACAGCAGCCCCCACATGCCTTGATGAAAGGTCAGCACGGAAAGCGCCGCGGCCAGGAAGCCGAGCAAGGCGCGAATAGATGTAGTCATCGTTGATCCTTGTCGAGCAGGAGACCAGCGTCGCGGCTTGCGATGTGGTATGACCGATCAACGATAGTGCTGACTACTTCATACATCCACCTCCGCCTCGTCGAGCTTCGCCGCATTCTCCTGAATGAATTTGAAGCGCAGCTCGGGCTTTCGCCCCATCAGTGCTTCCATCAGCTCCGCGGTTCGGGTGCGCTCCTCGGGCGGGAGAACGACCTTCAGCAGGGTACGGCGCTTCGGGTCCATCGTCGTCTCCTTCAGCGCCGAGGGCGGCATCTCGCCAAGGCCTTTGAAGCGGCTGACCTCGACCTTGTGGCTTGGCTTGAACTCGCGCTTCAGGATGCGCTCGCGGTCGGCATCGTTCATCGCATAGACCGACTTGCCGCCATGCTGCAGCCGGTAGAGCGGCGGCTGGGCGAGGTGGAGCCGCCCCTGGCGCACCAGCTCCGGCAGTTCCTTGTAGAAGAAGGTCATCAGCAACGCGGCGATATGCGCGCCGTCCACATCGGCATCGGTCATGATGACGATGCGGCCGTAGCGCAGGCGGCCGAGGTCGAAGCGCTCGCCGGCGCCGCAGCCGAGCGCCTCGATCAGGTCCTTCAGCTCCTGGTTCTGCCGCAGCTTGTCGGCCGAGGCGGAGGCGACGTTCAGGATCTTGCCGCGCAAGGGGAGCACCGCCTGGGTCTCGCGGTCGCGCGCCTGCTTTGCCGAGCCGCCCGCCGAATCGCCCTCGACGAGGAAAAGCTCCGTGCCTTCCGCGCTCTCACGGGAGCAATCGGCCAGCTTGCCAGGGAGCCGAAGCTTCCGCGTCGCCGACTTGCGCGGCGTGTCCTTCTGCTCGCGGCGGCGGATGCGTTCCTCCGCGCGCTCCATCGCCCAGATCAGCAGGTTGCCGGCGGTGGTCGGGTCACCTGCGAGCCAATGGTCGAAATGGTCGCGCAGCGCCGTCTCGACCAGCTTCGTGGCCTCGGGGCTGGTCAGCTTCTCCTTGGTCTGGCCCTGGAATTGCGGGTCCCGGACAAAGACGCTCAACATGCCGGCGAGGCCGCCGAACAGATCCTCGGCGGTGACGCTGGCGGCGCGCTTCTCCTTCTTCAGCTCGCCATAGGCGCGGAGGCCCTTCACCAGCGCGCCGCGCAGCCCGGCCTCATGCGTGCCGCCCTGCGGGGTCGGGATGGTGTTGGCGTAAGTGGAAAGGAAGCCGTCGCCCTGCTCCAGCCAGGTCACTGCCCACTCACAACGCCCTGCCCCCTCGGGGAAGGTCGCCTCGCCGACATAGGGGGCGGGGACGACTTGGCCGCGGCCCTCGAGCGCCGAACCGAGAAAGTCTGCCAGGCCGCCCGGGAAGTGCAGCGTGGCGCTGGCCGGCGTCTCGCCAGTGGCGAGCGAAGGGTCGCAGGCCCAGCGGATCTCGACGCCGCGGTAGAGATAGGCCTTGGAGCGGCAAAGCCGGTAGAGGCGGGCGGCGGAGAAGTCGAGCTTGCCGAAGATCTCCGGGTCCGGCCTGAACCGGATGGTGGTGCCGCGCCGGTTGTGGATCGGCCCGGCATTCTTCAGCTTCCCGAGCGGCTTGCCGCGGGCATAGGCCTGGATGAACAGCGTGCGGTCGCGCGCCACCTCCACCTCCAGCCGCTCCGCCAGCGCATTGACGACCGAGGAGCCGACGCCGTGCAGGCCGCCCGAGGTTTCATAAGCCTTGCCGGAGAATTTCCCACCTGAATGCAGGGTGGTGAAGATCACCTCGAGGGCGGAGAGCTTTGGGAATTTCGGATGCGGGTCGGTCGGGATGCCGCGCCCGTTGTCCCGCACGGTCAGCCAGTTGTCCGGCTCCAGCGTGACCTCGATGCGGTCGGCATGGCCGGCCACCGCCTCGTCCATGGCGTTATCGATTATCTCGGCGGCGAGGTGGTGCAGCGCGTTCTCGTCGGTGCCGCCGATATACATTCCCGGCCGGCGACGGACGGGCTCCAGCCCCTCCAGCACCTCGATATCCTTGGCGGAATAGCTGGCCGCTTCGGTTGTGGTGGCGATGCCGCCCTTGCCACCGGGGCGGCGGCCGCCGAAAAGGTCGTTCATGTCTTGTTCCCCTGTTGCGGCAAAGATAGCCGCCAGAGGCGCCCGATACAATGAGGGCGGCGGGTTGCCCCGCCGCCCGGTCCGTCACTGTGACTTTCGGAGCGCCCCTGTCAGGATACCCGGCTCAGGGAGCCTTGTCCTGCGGCAGGTGCGCCTCGATCATCCACAGCATCTTGTCGGCGGCGCGGGACTGCTCGGTCAGCAGGTCGGCCGTATCGGCGTCGCCTGCCTCGTCCGTGGTGTCGATGCCCTCGCGCAGCGCCTTGCCGACCATGGCATAGCGGTCGGCAAGCTGAACCACATGGTCCATGCCGGCATAGACATCGGTCGGGTAGGGCGGCAGGCGAGTGCTGGCGGCGAGGGTCTGGGTCACGCCATTGGCGGTGCCGCCGAGCTGGACGATGCGCTCGGCCAGGTCGTCGGTCGACTCCTGAAGCGCGTTGTAGAACTCCTCGAACAGCTTGTGCAACTCGCCGAAATGCGGGCCCTTCACGTTCCAATGCGCCTGACGGGTGGCGTTGTAGAGGTCGATCGTGTCGACCAGGCAAGCCTGCAGGACGCCGATCGAGACCTGCTTCGCATTGCTCGGCACGTCGTTACGGGTAGTGTGGGTCTTGGCGGCTTTCGCCATGGATAACTCCTCCAATCGGTCACGGTATCATGTGGAGCGTCAAGGCCCGAGGGAAGCCCCCCGCGCCTCATCCGCTGCCCTGCCGCAGCGCAGAAGCCCCGCCCGGGACGCGCGAGGCTGCAATGACAAACCCGTGTGCAGCGTCGTTCCAGCAAAGATGGGGCGTCTGTCAGCCCGCGGTCATGCCGGAGCCATACCGGGGCGCGCAAGCTCGGCCGCATGACAACCGTGGAGGTGGCGTGATGGACGGGCTGACGCATGTGTTGCGGACGAATAGTTGGCTGTCGATCGCCGTCTCGCTGCTGGTGGCAGCGGGACTCACCGCCATCGGCCAGACCCAGCTCGCCTCGCTGCTGGCCTGCATCGGGGGGATACTGCTGATGTGGAAGAGCGAGCGCGACAATACGAGCAGGCCGCCAGAGCTCGACGCCGTCTGATCAAGGATGGACGTTGAGAAAGCGCGCCGCTTCCGGCGCCTCGCCGTCGCCGCCCTGATGCAGGCTGGCGGCGCGAGCGAGGGCAGCGCGGTCGGCCTCGGTCATGCGGGATTCCTCGCGCAGGTGCTCGGTCCAGCTGTCGACTGTCCATAGCTCCACCCAGCGCTCCGGATGGGCGATATCCTCGTAGAGGCTCCAATTCCCTGCCCCCGACCGGAGGCGGACGCGCCGGACCTCCTGCATGGCAGCGAGGAAGGTACGGCGCTGCGTCGGGTCGATCCGGTAGCGGACCACCTCCATCACCCGGCCGGAGGTTTCGCCCAGCAGGCCGCGCAGCTCGGCCGCCGGCGCCTCCGGTTGCGGCATGGCGGCGGAGGCGGCGGGTGTCTCGTTCAACGCCAGGCTGTCGATCCGCCAGGGCCTGACCAGCAGGGCGGCGATGGCGCAGCCGGCCGCCGCCAGGCCGAGGGCGAGCGGCACGCTGAAGCTGCCGCCGAGCCAGCCCGCCAGCGCCGAGCCGAGCGCCATCACCCCGAAGAAACTGAGCTGATAGATAGCGATCGCCCTCGCCCGCACCCAGCCGGGTGCAGCCAGCTGCGCCGCGGCCGCCAAGGTGCTCCCGGCCGTGATCCAGGCCGCGCCATACAGCAGCATCCCGAGCGCCGCCGGCGCCCAGTGGTGAGAGACGGCTAGAATCGCCATGGCGACGGCGGCGAGGATGGAGGCCCAGAATACCGTGCCGCTGCGGTCGAGCCGCCCGCGCAGCGCCGGCAGGGCGAAGCCGGCGGCGACGGCCGCGAGGCCCATCACACCCAGCATCAACCCAAAGGCCTGCGGGCCGAGGCCCAGCTGCTCCCGGACGAGGATCGGCAGCAACCCCCAGACTGCCGCTGTGAAGAGGAAGAAGGCGCAGGCCCTGAGGATCGCCGCCCGCATCGCCGGGCTTGCCGAGACGAAGCGCATGCCGGCCCGCATGGCGGAGAGCAGGTGCTCCTTCGGCATCCGCCGTGGAGCCTCGGTCCGCCGCCAGAAGAGCAGGGCTAGGATCAGCACGAGGAAGGCGACCGCATTCAGCCCGAAGGCCGCCTCCGGGCCTGCCGCGGCAATGGCGAAGCCGCCCAGCGCCGGCCCCACCGCCCGCGCCAGATTGAAGCCGATGCCATTCAGCGCGATGGCGCCGACCAGATCCTCGCGCGGCACCAGCTCGTTGGTGGTGGCGGCCCAGGCAGGGAAATTCATCGCGCTCCCGATCCCGATGGCGAAGGTGAGGGCCAGCAGCCCCCAGGGACCGATCGCATCCGTCGCCGTCAGCACGGCGAGGATCAGCGCCATCAGCAGCACCCAGGCCTGGGCGCCGAGCAGGAAGAGCCGCCGGTCGACGATATCGGCGAGCGCCCCGGCCGGCAGGGCAAGCAGGAAGACCGGCAGCATGGTCGCTGCCTGCACGAGCCCGACCATGAAGGGGGAGGGGGAGAGGCTGGTCATCAGCCAGCCGGCGCCGGTGTTCTGCATCCAGCCGCCAATATTGCTGGCCAGCGTCGCCAGCCAGAGCGTGCGGAAGATGGAATGACGGAGGGGAGCGAATGCACGGGGAAGAGCCATGCCGCCAGAGTGCCAGCCTCACCCAGCCCTGCCGATAGCGAAACTCTTGTGGCGGCCCGGTTCGTGGCCTGCCCGGTGCGGCGGCTGCCTCAGAATTCGGCGTCGAATTCCAATTCGGTGATGCGGGCCTCCGGCTCCTGCCGCGCCGCGGCGATCCATTCCTGCACCTCGGGCCACCCGAGGATGGTCTGCGCGTAGGCTTCGCAGGCTGCGTCCAGCGCCACGTCGTAGCTGCGGCAGCGCAGCACGACCGGGGCATACATCGCATCCGCCAGGCAGGGTCGCTCGCCGAACAGCCAGGGCCCGCCCCAGTGCCCTAGGCAGTCGCGCCAGAGGGAAAAGATGCGTTCCAGATCGGCGCGCGCCGCCGACCAGACGGTAAAGCCGGGCACCTGGGCGCGGAGATTCATCGGCAGGGAGGAGCGCAGCGCATGGAAGCCGGCATGCATCTCGCCGCAGATCGAGCGGCAGCGCGCCCGGGCCAGCCGTTCCTCCGGCAGCAGCCCCGCCTCCGGGCGTAGCTCGTTCAGGTATTCGGCGATGGCGAGCGTATCCCAGAGCTCGGCGCCGTCATGCAGCAGACAGGGAAGGAGGATGGAGGAGGATTGCAGCAGCAGCTCCGCCCGCGTCGCCGGATCCTCCGGCGAGACCAGTTCGGTGTCGAAGGGCAGGCCGGAGAGGCGGAGGATCAGCCAGCCGCGCAGCGACCAGGAGGAGTAGTTGCGGCTGCTGATGCGGAGGACCGCCTGCGGCGGTTCGGAGGCTTGCGGCGGGCGGGGGGTCCTGCGACGCCTGGTCTCCGACATCCCGCTCTCCCCTGCTGCCCCGCCTCAGGCTAGCAGCCGGTTCACTGTTGCGAAACCGCGCTCTGCTGTCACGATGTACCGCCAAAGGTGAGGCGCGACAGGGACCGCCGATGATCTATCAGACGCTCCAGGCCGGCCAGGACGTGCTCTCCCCCTGGCGGTTACAGGCACGGGGCTGGGCGGGCATCCTCTCCCGGATGCCGGCGCGGCATCCAGCCTTCGATGGGCTTCGCGTGCTGCGAGGCACGCTCCAGACCTTCGGCCATGCCGGCATCACCCATCGCCGCCCGGATTTCGAGATCGGCCCGGTCCGCGTCGGCAACCGGCTGGTGGAGGTGGAGGAGCGCGTCGTCGCCGCCACGCCCTTCGCCAGCCTCGTGCATTTCAGGAAGGAGATCGACATCCGCCTGCCGCGGGTGCTGGTGGTGGCGCCGATGTCGGGCCATTTCTCGACCCTGCTGCGCGGCACCGTGCAGGTGCTGCTGCAGGACCACGACGTCTACCTCACCGACTGGCACAATGCGCGGGATGTCCCGGTGGAGGCCGGGCGCTTCGGCCTCGATGAGTTCATCGAGCATGTCATGCGCTTCATCGAGCAGGTCGGGCCGGGCGGCCATGTGCTCGCCGTCTGCCAGCCGGTGGCCGCGGTGCTCGCCGCCGTCGCGCTGATGGCCGAGGACCGCAACCCCTGCTCCCCCCGCACGATGACGTTGATGGCCGGGCCCATCGACACCCGCCAGCAACCGACGGAGGTGAACAAGCTGGCCAAGACCCAAGCCATCGAATGGTTCGAGCGGAGGTTGATCGACCGCGTGCCCTGGCGGTACCGGGGCGCGGGGCGACGGGTCTATCCCGGCATGCTCCAGCTCGCCGCCTTCATGACGATGAATCTCGGCCGGCACCTGCACGCGCATCACCAGCAGGTCTGGCACATCGCCGATGGCGAAGTGGCGAAGGCAGCCATGCACCGCCGCTTCTACGACGAGTATTTCGCGGTGATGGATCTGCCGGCCGAATTCTTCCTCGAGACGGTCGCCACCATCTTCCAGGAGCATGCGCTGCCCGAAGGCCGTCTCGCCTGGCGGGGCCGCCCGGTCCGGCCCGAGGCGATCCGCCGCACCGCCGTCATGACCGTCGAAGGCGAGCGCGACGATATCTGCGGCATCGGCCAGACCATGGCGGCGCTTGATCTCTGCCGCAGCGTGCCGGTGACGATGCGGCGCCACCACCTGCAGACGGGCGTCGGCCATTACGGCGTCTTCAGCGGAAGGCGCTACGCGCAGGCGATCTACCCGCGGGTGCGGGAGATGATTCAGGCACACGAGGGCTAAGGATGCTGGAGAGGCTGTTTTCCATCGCCGCCCGCGGCAGCACGCCGCGGCGGGAGGTGCTGGCGGGTGCCACCACCTTCCTCACGATGGCCTATATCGTCATCGTCAACCCGCAGATCATGGCCACCACCGGGATGGATGCCGGCGCCGCCTTCGTCGCGACCTGCCTCGCCGCCGCCATTGGCTCTGCGTTGATGGGGCTGCTGGCGAATTTCCCGATCGCCCTCGCGCCGGGGATGGGGCTCAACGCCTATTTCGCCTTCGCCGTGGTCAGCGGCATGGGCGTCTCCTGGCAGGTGGCACTCGGCGCGGTTTTCCTTTCCGGGCTGATCTTCCTCGCCGTCTCGCTGCTGCGCGTCAGGGAGTGGCTGGTGAACGGCATCCCGCTCGGCCTCAAGCTCGGCATCGCCGCCGGCATCGGCTTCTTCCTCGGCCTGATCGGGCTGAAGGGAATGGGGCTGGTCGTGGCGCATCCGGCGACCCTGGTGACGCTCGGGCCACTCTCCGAAACCTCGACACTGCTCTCTTGCCTCGGCTTCCTGCTGATCGCGGGGCTCTCGGCACGGCGGGTGCCGGGGGCGCTGGTGATCGGCATCCTGGTGACGGCGCTGCTCGGCCTGCCCTTCGGGCTGACGCAGTTCGGCGGCATCGTCAGCGTGCCGCCCTCGCTGGCGCCGACCTTCCTGCAGATGGACATCGCCGGCGCGCTCGGCCTCGGCATCGCCGGCATCGTCTTCACCTTCTTCCTCGCCGACCTGCTAGACAATACCGGCACGCTGATCGCCACTACGCACCGCGCCGGGCTGATGCGAAAGGACGGCACCGTGCCCAATCTCGGCCGCGCGCTCTTCGCTGATAGCGGCGGAGCGATTCTGGGCGCCGCGCTCGGGACCAGCACGACGGTCAGCTACATCGAAAGCGCTGCCGGCATCCAGGCCGGCGGCCGTACCGGGCTGACGGCGCTGACCGTCGCCGCCCTTTTCCTGCTGACGCTCTTCCTGGCGCCGTTGGCGACGGCGATCCCCGGCTTCGCCACCGCGCCCGCGCTCGTCTTCGTCGCCTGCCTCATGGCCCAGGCCTTGCGGTCGGTGGAGTGGGACGAGATGACGGAATACGTTCCCGCCATCATCACCGCCCTCGCCATGCCCTACACTTTCTCGATCGCCACCGGCATAGGCATCGGCTTCATCACCTATGCGGCGCTGAAACTGCTCGCCGGGCGGGCGGCCGAGGTGAGCGGCGCGGTCTGGCTGATCGCGGCGCTCTGCATCGCCAAATTCGGGCTGGCCTGACCATGCAACCCATCTGCCTCAGCTTCGACAACGGCCCGACGCCGGGCGTAACGGAGACAGTGCTGGAGGTGCTGGCGCGCCGCCGCATCCCGGCAATGTTCTTCACGGTCGGCGAGCGGCTGCGTGACCCTGCCGCGCGCAAGCTCGCCGAGCGTGCACGGGCCGAGGGCCATCCGGTCGGCAACCACACGCTGACGCATGGCGCGCCGCTTGGCTGCCGCGGCGGCATCGAGGCCGTTTATGAAATTCAGGAGACGGATGCGCTGCTCGGCCCGCTGCGCGAACCGGAGCGCTTGTTCCGCCCGAATGGCGGCGGCGGCGCGCTCGGGCCGCATCTGCTGAATGCCTCGGCGGCCGCGCATCTTCAGGCGGGCGGGCATACGGTGGTGCTGTGGAATGCGGTGCCGCGCGACTTCGCCGATCCCGAGGGCTGGCCGGAAACCGCCCTCGCCATGGCCGAGGCTGCGACCACGCCGCTGCTGATGGTGCTGCACGACCTGCCGAATGGCGCCATGCGCCATGTCGACCGCGTGCTGGGCATGCTTGTCGATCGTGGTGCGCACTTCCTCGCCGAGCCGCCGGCGAAATGCGTGCCGCTCCGCGCCGGCCAGCCGATGCCCGGCTTCGCTGCCTGCGTCTCGGAGGATCCGATGCCATGAAGCGCCGCCACCTTCTCGCACTCGTCTTGCCGACCACGGCCGCGCGGGCGCAGGCTTGGCCCTATCATCCTGTCCGGTTGATCGTACCTTTTGCCGCCGGGACGACGACCGACATCCTCGGCCGCATCGCTGGCGCTGCCATCGCCCAAGGAGTCGGTCAGCCCGTTGTCGTGGATAACCGCAGCGGCGCCGGCGGCACGGTCGGCACGGCGGCGGTGGCGCAGGCGGCGCCAGATGGGCACACGCTGCTCTTCGGCACCAGCGGCACCATGGCGACCAACTCGGCGATCATGCCGAATCTGCCCTATGACCCGCTGCGCGACTTCGCGCCGGTCGCCAGCTTCGCCCGCACCTCCGTGGTGCTCGGGGTCAGGCCACAGCTCGGCGTGGCGAGCCTCGGCGACTTCCTTGCCCTGGCGCGGCGACGGTCGTTATCGGTCGGTTCGGCGGGCACCGGGACGACAGGCCATCTCACCCAGGCCTTGCTGCAATTGCGCAGCGGCGTGGTGACGACGCATGTGCCCTACCGCGACGGGGTACGGGCGGTGACCGATCTGCTGAATGGCACGCTGGATGCGATGGTCTATCACCCGCTCGGCTTCCTGCCACATATCCAGTCGGGTGCAATCCGGCCACTCGCCGTCACCGGTGCGACGCGGCATTTCCTCTTCCCCGAGGTGCCGACCATGGCGGAGGCCGGCCAGCCCGGTGTGGTGGTGGAAGGCTGGTGGGCGATCTATGCCCCGGCGCGGACGCCGGCGCCGGTGATTGCGCGGCTCAATGTCCTGACGAATGCCGCGCTGGCTGCGCCCACGACCCTGGCGGAACTGCGCCGCCAGGGCCTTGAGGTGATGGGTGGCACGCCCGAGGCGCTGGCCGAACAGACCCGCGCCGAAGTGGCGGCGCAGCGCGAACTCGTCCAGGCCGCCGGCATCACCGCCGACTGATCAGCGGTTCTCCTTCAGCCGCCCGTCATGCTCCGGGTCCTTCACCCTGCCCTGGCCGCCATGCTCGACATCCTGGCGCCCATCCGTGGTGTGCTTGGAGATACCCTGATCACGGTTCTCCTTCAGCCGCCCGTCATGCTCCGGATCCTTCACCTGACCGCGCTGGCCAGTGTGGTCGGCCTGCTGGCCGCCGCTGTGCTGGCCGCCGCTCTGGCCGCCCTCACCGCCACGGTTGCCCTTGAGACGCCCGTCATGCTCGGGGTCCTTCACCTTGCCGCGCTGCCCGGTGTTGTCGGCGTGCTGGCCGCCGCTCTGGCCGCCCTCGTTGCCACGGTTTTCCTTGAGGCGGCGATCCGTCTCCGGATGCTTCACATCGCCCTGGCCATGATCCCCGTGACGACCATCCTGCTTCGTTGCCATGTCATGGGCTCCCGTTGCTGTGTGACGCGCCTTCCAACGGGCGCCGCGCGGGACTGTTCGACGGGAGCACGAAAACTTCAGGCCCTTGCGGTTGCGTCGTTGCCTATCCTGGTGGCGACGGCGGCGATCGCCGGCAACTCGACATTGGCGAAGGCAAGGCGCAGATGCCGCTCCTGCCTCGGCCCGAAGAAGGGTCCTGGTAGGCCGAGCAACCCGCGCTCGGTCGCCAGCGCCTCGGCCGCCGCCATGGCAGGCGGGCTGGCTTCCGGCAGGCGGAGATAGGAGAAATAGGCGCCGAGCGCGTCGAGCCTCCAGCCGGGTAGTCGTGCCGCCACCTTCTGGAAAGCCTCGCCGCGTTCCGCCATGATGGCCCGGTTGCCCGCACGCCAGTCGCGCAGCGCCGGCACCGCCCAGGCGAGCGCCGCCTGAGCCGCCCGTGGCGGGCAGATCTGCTGCGTATCAAGCGCCTTCAGCAGCGCCTCGCGGAAGACCGGCCCGCAGGCGATGGCGCCGACGCGGTGGCCCGGCACGCAATAGGCCTTGGAGAAGCTGTAGAGATGCACGAGCCCGTCACGCCAGCCGGCGTCACGGAACAGATCATGCGGCGGGCAGGATTCAGCCGGGAGGAAGTCCCGGTAGGTCTCATCCAGCACCAGCCAGGCGCCATGCTTTCGGCAGAGCGCCGCCGCCTCGGCGATCAGCGCGGCGGGGTAGACCGCCCCGGTCGGGTTGTTCGGCGTCACCAGCACCAGAACGCGTCCGCCGGCTTTGAGTGCAGCCTCGATCCCGTCGCGCGTCGGCACGAAGCCGTCTTCCGCGCGGCAGGGCAGGGGGATCGCCGGGATGCCAGCCATCTCCAATGCCATGTGATGGTTGAAGTACCAGGGCACCGGCAGCACCACCGGCCCGCCCAGCACCGCCATCGTCATGCCGAAGGCGAGGTTGCAGCCTGCGGTGATGGCGATGTCGGCGGCGTCGATCTCGGCGCCGTAGAAGCCTGCCATGTCCTCCGCCAGCGCCTCGCGTAGTGGCAGGTCGCCATCGATCGGCCCATAGCCGGAGGTCGCGCGGTCGCCCGCCAGCGCCGCCAGCCGCGCCAGCAACTCGGGATGCGGCGGGTAGCCCGGCACTGCCTGGGTGAGGTCGATCAGCGGCCCGGCCGCACCCGCATAGCGCGCGGCCCAGGCGCGCACGGTCGGGATGGCGGGTGCCGCCGTCGCCTGGATGCGGGGCGAGAGAGTAGGTGTCATGCTTGCCGGATCACCTTGCGCGTCTGCATGTCCTCGATCTCCTCTGTGCTGAAGCCAAGCTCCTTCAGCACCTCCACCGTATGCTCGCCGAGGCGCGGAGCGAGGCGGCGGATATTCGCCGGCGTCTTCTCGAATTTCGTCGGCGGCTTCGCCATGCGGATGCGCCCCTCGCTCGGGTGGTCGTGCTCCTCGAACATGCCGACCGCTTTCAAATGCGGATGCTCCAGCACATCCTCGACGCGGGTGAAGCCGGTCGCCGGGATGTCGTGCTGCTCGCAGAGCGCCAGCCACTCCGCCGTCGTCTTGCCCTGCGCGATCTCCGCCATCGCCGCATAGACCGCGTCGATATTGGCGTTGCGCCTCACCGGGTCACGGACGGAGAGCGTTTCGATCAGGTCCTCCCGCCCGGCGATGGTGAAGAAGGTGACCCAGTTGGCGGTGGAATAGGGCAGCAAGGTGATATGCCCGTCCTTGGTCGGCGCCGGCTTGCGGTGGCGGAGCCGCTTGTAGCCCGCCTCGCCGTTCCGCGGCTCAAAGCCGAGGCCGCCCAGATGCTCGACGCTCATGAAGGCCGTCAGCGTCTCCAGCATCGGCACCTCGACAAGCTGACCCTCGCCGGTCCGCTCGCGGTGATAGAGGGCCGCCAGCACGCCGGAAAGCAGCTGCATGCCCGTCACCTTGTCGGCGATGAGGGAAGGCACGAACATCGGCCTGCCCTGGTCCTCGCCGACGATATCGGCGAAGCCCGAGGAGGCCTGGATGATCTCGTCGAAGGCCGGCCGTGCACGATAAGGCCCATCCTGCCCGAAGCCGGTGGCGACGGCGAAGACCAAG
The DNA here is from genome assembly GCF_000745835.1 of Belnapia moabensis DSM 16746. Classification (GTDB taxonomy): domain Bacteria; phylum Pseudomonadota; class Alphaproteobacteria; order Acetobacterales; family Acetobacteraceae; genus Belnapia; species Belnapia moabensis. The sequence continues at coordinate 140,835 of NZ_JQKB01000001.1, forward strand.
CGCGGGTTCAGCGCGCGGCACTGCTCCGGCCCGAAGCCAAGCCTGGCCATGCCGGCCGGGCGGATATTCGTCACCAGCACATCCATCTGCGGGATGAGGCGGCGCAGCACCTCGGCGCCTTCGGGCGATTTCAGGTCGATGGCGAGGTCGCGCTTGTTGCGGTTGATGCCGAGGAAGACCGAGGCCATGCCGCGATTCCGGTAGACACCCGAATTGCGCACGATGTCGCCGCTCGGCGGCTCAACCTTGATGATCTCGGCGCCCCAGTCGCCCAGCATCTGCGTGCAGAAGGGGCCGAGCACGACGGCGGTGAGGTCGAGCACGCGGAGGCCCTTGAGCGGGCCGGTGGCGTCCTTGGGCATTTCGTCAGGCATGGCATTCCCCCGTTGCCGGAAGGATAGGGCGGCTGGCCCTGAATCGAAAAGGGCCGCGCCTCGCGGCGCGGCCCCCTTTCGACATCGGTTCCGATCAGACTGAGTAGTACATCTCGAACTCGACCGGGTGCGGGGTGTGCTCGAAGCGATAGACCTCGCCCCACTTCAGCTCGATGTAGCTCTCGATCTGGTCCTTGGTGAAGACGTCGCCGGCCAGCAGGAACTCGTGGTCGGCCTCGAGCGCGCCGAGCGCCTCGCGGAGCGAGCCGCAGACCGTCGGGATGCCCTTCAGCTCCTCCGGCGGCAAGTCGTAGAGGTCCTTGTCCATCGGGTCGCCCGGATGGATCTTGTTCTTGATGCCGTCGAGGCCGGCCATCAGCATCGCAGCGAAGGCGAGGTAGGGGTTCGCGCCCGGATCGGGGAAGCGGACCTCGACGCGCTTCGCCTTCGGGCTTGTCGCATAGGGGATGCGGCAGGAGGCGGAGCGGTTGCGGGCTGAGTAGGCCAGCAGCACGGGGGCCTCGAAGCCCGGGATCAGCCGCTTGTAGCTGTTGGTCAGCGGGTTGGTGAAGGCGTTCAGCGCCTTGGCGTGCTTGATGATGCCGCCGATGTAGTAAAGCGCCTCCATTGACAGGTCGGCATAGCCATTGCCGGCGAAGAGCGGCTTGCCATCCTTCCAGATCGACTGGTGAACATGCATGCCCGAGCCGTTGTCGCCGTAGACCGGCTTCGGCATGAAGGTCGCGGTCTTGCCGTAGCTATGGGCGACGTTGTGGATGCAGTACTTGTAGATCTGCATGAAGTCGGCCTGCTGCACCAGCGGGCCGAACTTGGTGCCGAGCTCGTGCTGCGACTGCGCCACCTCATGGTGGTGCTTCTCGCCGGGGACGCCCATCTCGATCATGGTCGAGAGCATCTCGGCGCGCAGGTCGACCTCGCTGTCGACCGGGTTAACCGGGAAGTAGCCGCCCTTCACGCCGGGCCGATGGCCCATATTGCCTTCCGGGTAGTCCTTCATGTTGGCGCCCGGGCCCTCGATGCTCTCGAGGGAGAAGTGGCCGAAATTGCCGCCCGTGCCGAACTTCACGCTGTCGAACACGAAGAACTCAGCCTCGGGGCCGAAGAAGGCGGTGTCGCCGATGCCGGTCGACTTCAGGTAGGCCTCGGCGCGCTTCGCGGTCGAGCGCGGGTCGCGCGAGTACATCTGGCCGGTTGAGGGCTCGATGATGTCGCAGAACAGGATCAGCTGCGGCTTGGCCGAGAAGGGATCCATGCAGGCATTCTCGGGGTCCGGCATGAGGATCATGTCGGACTCGTTGATCGCCTTCCAGCCGGCGATCGAGGAGCCGTCGAACATGATGCCGTCCTCGAACATCTCCGCCTCCATGGTGGAGACGTGCTGGGCGGTGTGCTGCCACTTGCCGCGCGGGTCCGTGAAGCGGAAGTCCACGTACTCGACGCTGTGCTCCTTGATCATCTCCATGACCTTGGAGACGGCGGCTGCCTTATCCGACATGCGCTTTATCCTGTACCGTTGGTCCCGAGGCCCCTTGCGGAGCCCCCATGATGCCCCCTGCCGCGCCACGGGCCGGGCCCGCCGCGCGCCCCGGCCGATGGGCCGGGTTTTCCACCGCCAGCCGCGGGTGCGACCCGGCTGCGGCTGATGGCCCGCACTGATGCACCATTCCGGCTCGTGGCGAAATCCGGAATCCGTGATGCATCGGCGTCCTGGCTAGACCGCGTCGTCGCCCCGTTCGCCGGTGCGGATGCGGATCACCTCCTGGATCTCGGAGATGAAGATCTTGCCGTCGCCGATCCGCCCGGTGCGCGCGGCCTGGGAGATGGCCTCCACGGCACGCTCCACCAGGTCGTCGGTGCAGATCACCTCGATCTTCACCTTGGGCAGGAAGTCGACGACGTATTCGGCCCCTCGATAGAGCTCCGTATGGCCCTTCTGGCGCCCGAAGCCCTTGGCCTCGACCACGGTCAGGCCTTGCAGGCCGATCTCGTGCAGCGCGTCCTTCACCTCGTCGAGCTTGAAGGGTTTGATGATGGCCTCGATCTTTTTCATCGGCTCCGCTTTGCGTTCCAGCGTTTTGGTCCCTGCCGGGACACCGACCCCCGGACCCCTCCGGCCTGACATTTCCCGCGGCGGACACCCGCTGCGCCATCGCCGTGCGGGATGTTTTGCACGGCCCGTGCCACGGGTTCAATCGGCCGCGACCGGGGAATCCACTGGTTTCGGACCCGAAGCCGCCTCACTTCGCGTCATTCTGCCTACAGGACGGGCATTTGCCCCCAGGGCCGAGGGATCGGTATAAGGCGGGACTGTCACACCGCTGCGAAAGGCACCGGGCGGATGAAGCCCCAGAACGACCTGCTTTCGGCCACCGGCACGACCATCTTCACCGTCATGTCGGCGCTCGCCGTCCAGCATGGCGCCATCAACCTCGGCCAGGGCTTCCCCGACTACGACGGACCAGATGACGTCATCGAGGCTGCCGCCGCGGCGTTGAAGGACGGCCGCAACCAGTACCCGCCGCTGACCGGCGTGCCGGAGTTGCGCGCGGCCGTCGCCGCCCACAACAAGCGGTTCTACGGCATCGAGGCAGACCCGAATTCCGAGGTCATCGTCACCTCCGGCGCGACGGAGGCGATCACCGCCTGCCTCATGGCCGTGCTCAACCCGGGCGACGAATGCGTGCTGATCGAGCCGCTTTACGATACCTACCTGCCGGTCGTGCGGATGCTCGGCGCCATCCCGAAGCTGGTCCGCCTCTCCCCCCCGAAATGGGAACTGCCACGCGCCGAGCTGGCCGCCGCCTTCGGGCCGAAGACCAAGGCGATCCTGTTCAACACGCCGATGAACCCGACCGGCAAGGTCTTCACGAGTGCCGAGCTCGCCTTCCTGGCCAGCCTGGTCGAGAAGCACGACGCCTACGCCATCTGCGACGAGGTCTATGAGCACCTGACCTTCGACGGCTGGAAGCACATCCCGCTGATGACCCTGCCGGGCATGCGGGAGCGCTGCATGCGCATCGGAAGCGCGGGCAAGACCTTCAGCCTGACCGGCTGGAAGGTCGGCTACATCACCTGCGACCGCTCGCTGGCCCCGAACGTCGCCAAGGCGCACCAGAACCTCACCTTCACCACGCCCCCTAACCTGCAGCGGGGCGTGGCCGTCGGCCTGGCGAAGGAGGACGCCTATTTCGAGGGCCTCTCCACCAGCCTCCAGGCCCGGCGGGACCGGCTGGCCAAGGGCCTTGCCGAGCTCGGCTTCGGCGTGTTGCCGACCCAGGGCAGCTACTTCATCACCACGGATTTCCGGCCCTTGGGTTTCAACGGCGATGACGTGGCCTTCTGCCGCATGCTGACCGAGGAGGCGAAGGTAACGGCCATCCCCGTCACCGCCTTCTACGCCAGCGCCGATGCGCCGAGCCACTATGCCCGCTTCGCCTTCTGCAAGGGGGAGGCGGTGATCGATGCGGCGCTGGAGCGGATGCGCAACTGGCTTGCCTCGCGTAGCGGCCGGCAGTTGACGGCGGTGGCCGGCTAGCTCTATCTCCTGCCTGCGCCGTGGTGCCAGCCGCGGCGTTCGATGTGGCGGCCTTAGCTCAGCTGGCAGAGCGTCGGCTTGTGGTGCCGAATGTCACGGGTTCGAGCCCCGTAGGTCGCCCATCCCTTTCCCCTTCCTCGCGGCCGGCGCAGGATGCGCCCCGACAGGATAAGGGGAAACGCTCCATGCAACTGACACTCGACGGCCGCGCCGCGCTCATCACCGGCGGCTCCAAGGGGCTCGGCCTCGCCATGGCGAAGGCCTTCGCCGAGGCGGGCGGCCATGTCGCCATCGTCGCCCGCGGCCAGGCGGCGCTGGACGAGGCCGCGGCCGCCATCCGCGCCACGGCACCCCAGGCCAAGGTCGCCGCCATTGCCGCCGACGTGGGGACCGCCGAGGGCTGCGCCGCCGCCTTCGCTGCGGCTGAGCAGACGCTCGGCCAGGTCGATATCCTCATCAACAATGCCGGTACCAGCCAGCGTGGTCCCTTCCTCGAGTTGTCCGATTCGCTCTGGCAGACCGACCTCGACTTGAAGCTCTTCGCCGCCATCCGCCTGGGACGGCTGGCGTGGCCGGGGATGCAGGCTCGTCGCTGGGGCCGGATCATCAATGTGCTGAACATCGGCGCCAAGGCTCCGCCCGCCGAGGGCGCGCCCACCGCCGTCAGCCGCGCCGCCGGCATGGCGCTGACCAAGGTGCAGGCGAACGAGGGGGCAAAGCACAACATCCTGGTGAACGCGATGCTGGTCGGCATCATCGAGAGCGACCAGTGGGTCCGCCGCCATGCGGCCGACCAGCGCAACATCACCTGGGAGGAGTGGAAGGAAGAGATGGGAAAGCCCGTGCCCGTCGGCCGCCTCGGCAAGCCGGAGGAATTCGCCGGGCTCGCGCTCTATCTGTGCAGCCAGGTCGGCGGCTACGTCACGGGCACGGCAATCAACGTGGATGGCGGGCGCAGCCCGGTGGTCTGAGCTGCGCCCACCGCCTGCCTTACCGGCGGGCCGGATAGGCGCCGGAGGTGTTGGAGCCAGTGGCGCGGTCATAGGCGCGCTCCGCCGCCGTGCCCGGCGGGTTGCCCGGACGGCCATCGGCCTGGCGCGGATAGGCGCCGGAGAGGTCGGTGCCGGCGGCACGGTCCACGGCCCGCTCGGCGGCGGTGCCGCTCGGGTTGTTGCCACGGCCATCGGCCGAAGTGCGGGGGCTGTCCGTCGCCCGGTCATAGGCGCGCTGCAAGGCCGTGCTCGGCGGGTTGCCGGCAGTGCCATCGCGCGGGCCGCTGCTGCAGGCGGCGAGACCGGTTAGCATGGCGGTCGCGGCGAGGGCAGGCAGCAGGCGAGGGAATGTCATCGAACTGGCTCCTTGTGGTTGTGTCGTTGCGATAAAGCAGGGGGCACCCGCGGGTTCCGTACCGATCGCGGTTCCGCTACAGCGCGATGACGAACGATTTCGGGAGGGTATGGACATGGCAGGCAGCTTGCGCGTGGCGATCGGCGGTCTAGGCGCCATCGGCGGCCATTTGGCTAAGGCGCTGGATGTAGGGGTGGAGGGCCTCCGCCTTACCGCCGTCGCGGCGCGGGACCAGGGTAAGGCCCTCCAGGCGATCGCCGGCTTCCGCAACCCGCCGGCGCTCGTCCCGCTCGCCAAGCTTGCCGAACAGGCCGATGTGGTGGTCGAAGCTACCCCCGCCGCCGTATTCGAGACCATCGCCGAGGCTGCCATCGCCGGCGGCCGCATCTTTGTCCCGAGCAGCGTCGGCGCCCTGCTGTCGCGGATGCATCTGATCGACCGCGCCCGGGAGACCGGCGCCCGCATCATCGTCCCGACCGGCGCTCTGCTCGGCCTGGATGCCGTCCGCGCCGCTGCCGAAGGGCCCGTCGCCAGCGTCACCATCGAGACGAGGAAGCCTCCCCGCGGCCTCGAAGGCGCGCCTTACCTCGTCGAGAACGGCATTGAGGTATTGGGCCTGGCGGCGCCGCGTCTGGTCTTCAAGGGCAATGCCTTCGACGCCGCACGCGGCTTCCCGGCCAATGTGAACGTCGCCGCCGCGCTGGCGCTGGCCGGCATCGGCCCTGAGCGCACCATGGTCGAGATTTGGGCTGACCCGGCGGTGACTCGCAACACGCACACCATCCGCGTCGAGGCCGCCGCCGCCCGCCTGACTATGACCATCGAGAACGTGCCGAGCGAGGAAAACCCCCGCACCGGCAAGATCACCCCGCTCTCGATCCTCGCCTGCCTCCGCGGCCTCACCAGCACCCTGAAGGTTGGGACCTGATCAGGCGCGGGCGGCCAGCACCCCGCCGCCCGCGACCAGCCCCGCCGCCGCCGCGACCTGCCAGGTGAGTACTCCCTCGCCGAGCGCGATCAGCAGCAGTGTGGAAGCAATCGGGGTCGCATAGGCCAGCGTGCCGAGCAGCCGCGGGTCACCCCGCTTCATCCCGATATCCCAAAGGAAGAAGGCCGCTCCCATCGGCCCGAGCCCCATCAGCAGCACCGCCAGCCATTGCCGCGGCCCCGGCATGGCGGGCTGCTCGAAGCCGAGATGCGCGGCGAGCGCCAGCAGCGCCGAGACCAGGCAGAACCCCGCCACCGCCTCGGTCGGCACACTCGACAGTCGCCCGGAAAGCACTGAGTAAAGCGCCCATGTCAGCGCCGCCCCGATGGCGCAGGCGAAGCCCGCCGTCGCCTCGGCCGGGAAGCGCGCCCCGCCCGCCAGCAGCACCGCCGCCCCCGCCGCACCGAGCGCCACCCCGGCCAGTCGCCGCCCGCCGAGCGGCAGCCCCAGGATCGGTGCCGCAAGCAACACGATCAGCAGCGGCCAGAGATAGTTCAGCAGATTGGCCTCGAGCGGTGGCGCCAGGGCGAGCGCGGCGAAGTAGAGCGCATGATACCCTGCCAGCCCGCCCACACCATGCGCCCAGGCCAGCGGCGGCTGCCGCAGCGCGCCGAGCCGCCCTCGTGCCCCCACCACCGCCAGCCCGAGCACCCCGCCAGCGGCAAAGCCCAACGCCGTAAGCAGTAGCGGCGGCAGCGGCTGCGCCAGCCGGGCAAGCGGCGCAAGGAAGGCCCAGAGCGCGAGCGCAGCGCATCCGGCGAGCGTGGCTTTGTTCGACACGTTGAACGGGTTCCCAAACGGCGGCGGCACCATATGCTGCACTGCAGCTTTTGCGGAGACGCCTCCATGGGATTCCTCGCCCACTTCGTCATCACCGCCTTCGCCCTCTGGGCCGCAACGCAGATGGTTTCCGGCATCGCCGTGCGCGGCATGCCGAGCCTGCTGCTGGCGGCGCTGATCTTCGGCCTGGTGAACGCGGTGGTGCGGCCGGTGCTGGTGCTGCTTTCCCTGCCGCTGACGATCCTGACCCTCGGCCTCTTCCTGCTGGTCATCAACGCGGCAATGCTTGGCCTCACCGCCGCGCTGCTGCCCGGCTTCCGCGTCGATGGATTCTGGCCGGCGCTGCTTGGCTCGATCGTGGTCTCGGTGGTGAGCTGGGCGGCGGCTCGGCTCTTCGCTGGGCCCTAACCGCCGAAGGTGATCGACCGCCGGATGCGGCTCCCGCCCTTCGCAGGAATAGGGGTAGCGGCGCAGGAAGCGGTCGAGCACCGGCGAGGCGCCCATCGGCCGCTCGTCCATCGAACCGATGACGGTGATGTCGGCCCGGGTGCAGACGAGAACGATCTCATCGGCGATGATAAAGCTCCGTCCGCTCGATCGGCTGCCGCTCGAAGCGGGGAAAAGGATGACGCGAACTCATATATTGCGCGCCGGCTCGCGCTGGCAGGCGGTGATGGCATGGCAGGCGGCGTCATACTCCTCGAAGCTCAAGTCGATGGGCAGGCGCATCAGCGCCGCCGAGTGCTTCAGCCGCGGACTGTGCCGCCGCGTGGCAAGCAAGCCGAAACGGCCGTCAGGCGGCCAGAAGCCCTTCAGTCCCTCGACGACATTGTTTCCACGCTAGCAGCCCTTACAAGTGACATGCAGCATCGCCTCTTCCTAGGACCGCACTTGGCCATTGGCATAGATTCAGAGCGGCCGCTGTGGCTTGAGGGAGAGTGCCGATATTTGATCCATGGTTGTTTCCGCGGGACCTGCCGTGAGCTCGTTGCGGTATGTGGCGGATTGTAAGTGCGGCTATCCTCGTCGAATGCACGTTTATCTGTTCACAGCGGTGATGACATTTGACGTCGAGTTGTAATGGTGCTCTGACGTTATTTTCCGCTCAAGCCGTCATGTGCATGCCTTGCCTCGCCTTGCAGGCGATGCACCGGCACAGCGGTGAAGGGACTGTCTGCGGCCTCGATCGCCGGCGTGAAACGAAGCCCAGCCAACAGGCCGCGCAGGATGACATTCGACTTGCCGAACTCCCAGGCGATGGCGAGGTCGAGCGCCACCATCGCCTGCTTCCGCAGCACCCGCAATACCGCCCGCCAATCCTCGAACCGGCGTTTGAGGAAAACATCGTTGCGGGTCTTGTAGAAATAGTAGGCGATCCGCGCCGGCTCTTGCTCCGTGTGAATGGAAAGCTCTCCGGAGATACGACGGAGATGCTGTGCGCCGCTGGCGCCGACAATAAAGCCCGGCCCGTCCTTGGTGACCCGAAGGGTGAATTCAGTATCTTCGCCCCAGACGTACATATCGGCGATCGGCAGGCCATGCCGCTCCAGCGTCTCCCGAGGCACGAGGTCGGAGACCAGCGCCGCCCGGATGACGGGTACCATCCCGTGCTCCAGCAGGGCCGGCCAATCCTCGTAGGCGAGCGCGTTCCGCCGGCGGTCGACCTCAGGCACGTTCATCGTCTCGCCGCTCGGCCCTCGCACGACCGAGCTGAGGAAGGCCGGCCGTATCTGCCGCTCCGCCAGCAGGTCGGCAGCCCGAAGCAACTGCTCGAGCGCATCCGGCTCCGGCAGCACGTCGTCATCCATCACCCAGACATAGTCGGCACCCGTCTGGTAGCCGAGCCGCATCATCAGGTTGAAGCCGCCCGCCGCGCCGATGTTGCGCTCCAGCACATGCACCTCGACCCGGCCGAGCCACTCCGCCTCCAGCATGGCGGGCGTGCCGTCGGTGCTGGCATTGTCGAGGACGATGATGCGGTCGCACGGCCTTGTCTGCGCCGCGACCGCGGCGAGGCAGCGACCGAGCAACTCCTTTCGGTTATAGGCCAGGATCACTGCACAGACCTGCGCCATGCCAAGGCATCTCCGTAAACCAGGTGTGGAAAGGCGCATGGCGGGAGGGGCAGGGCAAATATCCTCTCGGACAGACTGGGCAACAACTCGGTGAGCCGGAGCGGATCTAGCCGCCGGTCAATGCCCGCCAGGGCGCCCAGGTCTCGATCAGCGCCGCCATGGCGGCATAGCCCGCGCTGTCGGGATGGATGCCGTCGCCCTTCGCCGCGCCATGCCGCCAGGCGCCGTTCCCTGAGAGCGGCGCATGCAGCGGCAGGAAGGGCACCTGCACCGCCGCCGCCACCGCCGCCAGCTCGGGCGAGAGCGCGGCTGTGCGCGCATCATGCCCGGCATCGTGCAGCGCCGGCGGCGGACCGAGCATCAGCGTCGTCCAGCGCGCCGCCGACCAGCCGAGCAGCGCCGCGGCATTGTCGAGCGTCGCCTCCAGCGGCACCCGTGGCATGCCGTCCTCAAGCGTCACGTCATTGGCGCCGAAGCAGAACACCACCGCATGCGTATCGCCGCTGGCGGCGACCAGCCGCGCCAGCACCTCCGCCTCAGCACGCCGGCGGATATCGGCGCTGGTGTCGCGGCGGATGCCAAGATTGTAGGAAGTCGTCGCAACCCGCCGGCCCCAGGCCGACGCCGTGATGCGTCCGACATAGCCGAGCGCCGTCTCGTCGCCGGTGCCGGCGGTGAAGCTGTCGCCGACGAAGCAGATTCGCAGGTCGTGGCTCATGCCGCGCCTGGCAACGGCCGGTAAGGCAGTGGGGCGAAGCGGGTAGGGTAGAGCCTGGTTTCCTGCCACACGCCGCCGGTGACGTAAGGATCCTCCGCCAGCCAAGCACGGGCCGAGGCCTCGTCCGGCCTGGCGATGACGGCGATGGAGCCGATCATCCGTCCCTCCGGCGCATCGAGGATGGCGCCCCCCATGGCGAGCATCCCCTTCTCGGCCATCGGCCGCACCCGCTCCATATGCGCCCCACGTACGGCAAGGCGTCGCTGCTCCGCCTCGGCATCCTGCCCATCCATGGCGACGACGACAGTGTGCGTCGGCGCGCTGGCGACCGGCGCGCCGGGCTGCGGCAGCGGCCGGTAGGGCAGGGGGGCGATGCGGAACGGATAGGTCTCCACCCGCTGCCACACCCCTCCGTTGTTGAAGGGCTCGGCAGCGAGATAGGCGTCGAGCCCAGCCTTATCCGGCACCTCCAGCACCATCAACGAGCCGGCTGGCCGTCCCTTCGCATCGAACAGCGGTACGCCGAGCGCCAGCCGCCCATCCGCCGCCCACTCATTGATGACGGCGAGATGCCGATCCCGCGCTGTCATGCGCCGATCAAGCGCGCCCTCGTCGTCACCATCGAAAGCCAGGACTGCGTAACCCATGCCGGAACCCTCCCACGCCAAGCATGGCGCGCGGGACGGCTCAGGGCCAGACGGTTATTTGTTGGTCCGCCCGCGGCTGTTCGGCACCACGGCACCCGAGGGACTGACATCGTTCAGCACGTCGCCCTCGATGGTGTTGTCGCCCTCGATCACCTCCGGATCGGCACCGGTGCGGGAATAGACACCTTTGGAGGTGCCGATGCCCGGGTTGCGCTCCAGGTCGTCCGGCGGACGCGGGGTGTCGACGCTGCGGCCATCGCCGGGATTGTCCGAACCGATATTGTGCTTGCTGCTCACTGGCATCTCCCCTCGTCCAGAAGATGCCCTGAACGGCTGGCGGCGGATGCTGTTCCCCGCCGCCGTGGATCCTTTCGCAGCCTTGCCGCGCAAGGAACGCACGCTCCTCGACACGGCGCGCGAACCGGGGGCCGCGGCGCCGTGAAGATGTCAGTACATATGTTGGCCGCCGTTGATGGACAGCGTCGAGCCGGTGATGAAATCCGCATCGTCTCCGGTCAGGAAGACGACGCCGCGGGCGATGTCCTCCGCCGTGCCGAGCCGCCCGCGCGGGATGCGGGCGATGATCTTCTCCAGCACGTCGGCCGGCACCGCGCGCACCATCTCGGTGTCGACATAGCCTGGCGCGATGGCATTGACGGTGATGGAAAGCCGCGCCCCTTCCTGCGCCAGAGCCTTGGTGAAGCCATGGATGCCGGACTTGGCCGCGGCGTAGTTCACCTGGCCATATTGCCCAGCCTGGCCGTTGATCGAGCCGATATTGACGATGCGGCCGAACTTCCGCGCCGACATTCCGTCCCAGACCAGCTTCGCCATGTTGTAGCAGGAGCCGAGATTGGTATCGATGACGCTGTCCCACATCTCGCGGGTCATGCGCTTCATCGTGCCGTCGCGGGTAATGCCGGCGTTGTTCACTAGGATATCGATCGGTCCCACCTCGGCCTCGATCTTCTCCACCGCTTCGGCGCAGGAGGTGAAGTCCGAAACGTCGAATTTGTAGCAGGGGATGCCGGTGCGTTCGGTGAAGGCGGCCGCTGCCGCATCATTCCCCGCATAGCTGGCGACGACCGTGCGGCCGGCGGCCTTCAGCCCCTCACTGATCGCGGCGCCGATGCCGCGTTGCCCGCCGGTGACCAATGCAACCCGTGCCATGAGCCTTCTCCCCTGTTTGTTTGCTCCCCTAGGTCAACGCGGAAAGCGGCACGGGATCAAGCGCCAATGATGCAACGACGATGGTATTGCGCTGCCCCGCAGCCGGGATTAGGGCGACAGCGATCAGCCACACGCTCGGGAGACCTGCCATGATCCGCCCAGCCCGCCGAAGCCTGCTGCTCGGCCTTGGCGCCGCCGGCCTCGCCCGCCCCGCCTTCGCGCAGGCGACCCGCGCCGTCACCATCGTCGTGCCCTATGCAGCCGGCGGGGGCACCGACATCACCGCCCGTGAGTTCTCCCAGCTCTTTGCCCCGGAGATTGGCCAGACCGTGGTCGTCGACAACCGCGGCGGCGCCGCCGGCCAAGTCGGCTCGGTCAGCGTGGCGCGCTCGCGGCCGGATGGGACGACGCTGCTTTTCGCCGTTTCCACCAATATCGTTGTCAACCCGCATCTGCAAAAGGGCGATCGGCTGGACCTCGCCACCGCGTTGCAGCCAGTGGCGCAGGTTTCCTCCTACCAGTACGTCCTGGTCGTCCATCCGGACGTGCCGGCGAAGACCCTGCCGGAATTGCTCACCTATGTCCGCGGCCGGCCGAAGGGAGATCTGACCTATTCCTCGGGCGGCATCGGCAATGCCAACCACCTCGCCGGCGTGCTCTTCTCGGAAGCGGCGAAGGTTGAGATGGAGCACGTCCCCTATCGCGGCACTGCCCCCGCCCTGCTCGATGTCGTGGCTGGGCGGGTGACGATGAATTTCTCCTCGCCCCCGCCGGCCCTGGCCCTGGTGCGGGAGGGCAAACTGCGCGCCATCGCCGTGACCGGCGAGCGCCGCATCGCCGCCCTGCCGGATGTGCCGACCCTGACGGAGGCGGGTCTGCCCAATGCCGTCATCACCGGCTGGCACGGCGTCTTCGCTCCCGCCGCCACGCCGGCGGAGCTGATGGGCCGCATGGAAGCCGCCGCCCGTCGCGCTGCCGCCACGCCGAAATTCGCCGAGCGCCTGGCGCATGACGGGCTGGAGCCCGCGCCCGACCGCCCTCGCGCCGCCTTCGCCGAGGCGGTCATGCACGAGAGCGGCTACTGGGCCCGCAAGGTGAAGGAGCTGGACCTCCAGCTGGAGTAGACCATGAGCGTCGGAGGCTGGAACAACCAGCGGCGTGAGGCATGCGACAAGACAACACGCTGGAGCATGATCCGCGGTCGATTGACGCCGGATCGTGCTCCAGCCGCCTACCAGCGCCGCCAGCCCCAGGGCCGGCCGTAATAACCACGCCCACCATAGAAGCCGAAGGATACGCTCGGCCCCCAGTAATAGGGATAGGCCGGGTAGGCGTAGGGTACGGCATAGCCGTAGCCATAGGCCGGCACGGGATAGGCGGTGATGGCCGGCTGCGGCGCCTGCATCGTGTTGCCGGCGCTGGTCATGCACTGGGCATAGGCCATGTCGTAGCGCCCCTGCAGGTTGCCCGACGAGGCCTGAGCATTGTTGGCACCGACCGCGGAGCCGGTGAGCAGCCCGGCGCCGGCGCCAATCGCCGCCCCGGCCCCCGCCGCTCCGCCAGCCGAGCCGATCAGCGCCCCCGCCGCGGCACCGAGCGCCGTGCCGACCGCGGCGCTGCCGACGGCCGATTGGTTCGCCGCCTGGGCCGGCGTGGCGCCGCCGATTGAGGCCTGGGCGTAGTTCCGACAGCCGATATCCTCGTTCTGGAACTGGGTCAGGTCCTTGCCCTTGGCCGGCATGGCATAGAGGCTTGGCCCGCTCGGCGGCGCCACCGCGCAGGCAACGAGGGAGAGCGGGAGGATCAGCGCGAGGCTGGCACGTGCGGGGCTCATCGTGACTTGTCTTCTTCAGCGGGGAATATTGATTCAGATATATGGAGCCGCCGCCGATTGCTGCATCGTTCGTTGCATTTCAAGGCGTTAAGACCCTCGTGAACCCTCGGTGAGCAGCCGGGCAAAGAGTGGCACCGCTGCCTCCAGCGCCGCCAGCTCCACGCATTCCCGCGGCGTATGCGCCGAGCCGATCGCGCCCGGCCCGAGCACGACGCAAGGAGCGAGGGCCTGCAGCTCCGAGGCGTCCGTCCCGAAGGCCGCGGTGCGCGCCGGCTTGCCGGCCAGCCGCACCGCCTGCCGCACCAACGGATGGTCCTCGGCCAGCTCCGGCGGCGGCCCCTCGGCCGCGATGGCAAGCTCCACTCCCGCCCGCCCCGCCGCCGCGCGGATCTCGGCGAGAATCGGCCCCCGGTCCAGGCTGCGGCTGGCACGGAACTTGATGCGGCAGGTGGTCAGCGGCACCGTCACGTTCACCGCAGTCCCGTGGTTGTCGATCACCAGGTTGAAATCGGTGAAGGGCGGATCATAGGCTGCATCCTGCAGGGCCGGGTCCTCCCGAAGCCGCAGATGGATCACCCGCATCTCGGCGAGGAAAGGGATCAGCGCCCAATTCGCGTTGCGCCCCGCCGCGCTGGAGGAATGTGCCTGCACCCCATGCGCGCGGGCGGTGATGTTGACGGAAGAGCGGTGCCCCCGCACCGGCACGAGGCCCGTCGGCTCCGCGACGACGATCCCCCTGAGGCCGAGCGACCGCGCCAACGCGCTGCCTGCGACAGCCCGCGCCCCGGCCTTGGTCGTCTCCTCGTCGGTGGTGATGAGAAGCGTCGCCGGCACGCCCTCCGGCACCGCCCGGGCCGCCAGGATGCAGGCGGCCACCGCCCCCTTCATGTCGACGCTGCCAAGCCCATGCAGCACGCCGTCTTCGATCCGTGGCGCCCAGGGGTCCTCCGTCCAGCCCGTCTCCGGCACCGTGTCCATATGGCCGGAGAGGGCGAGGCCCCCCGGCGGCCCGCGATGGGCGACAAGCGCACGCTTCGCCACCCCCGCGGCATCGGTGTAATCCAGCCGCTCGACCTCGAACCCGCCCAGCTCCGCCTCGATCCGTTCGGCGACGGCAAGGTTCGAGACAGCGGAGCGGCTGTCGATGGCGACGAGGTCGGCGGCGAGGCGGTGCAGGCTGTCCATGCCGCCGAGCCTTGCCGCGGACGGGCGAAAGGGCAAGTCTTCGCCCATGGAAGCCCTTGCCTATCTCGACCCGCGCACCGGCCGTACCTGGCCGCTCGGCGCTCCCCGCTGGTGCGGCGATAACCGGGAGCCCTTGCTCCTCACCGACCTGCCGGGCATCGGCCGCGACCAGGTGGAGGCCGGCACCCGCAGCCTCTGGCGCTACCGCGCCGCCCTGCCGCCGCTGCAGGGCGAGCCCATCACCATGGGCGAGGGCTGCACGCCGCTCATTCCCCGCGCCATCGGCGGGGCGACCGCCCTGCTGAAATGCGAATGGTTCATGCCGACCGGCAGCTTCAAGGACCGCGGCGCCTCGGTGATGCTCTCCCTGCTCCGCGCCGAGGGCGTGCGGGCGGTGCTGGAGGACAGCAGCGGCAATGGCGGCGCCGCCATCGCCGCCTATGCCGCGGCCGGCGGGATGCAGGCGAAGATCATGGTCCCTGCCAGCACCTCGCCGGCCAAGACGGTGCAGAGCCGCGCCGCCGGCGCCGAGATCGAGTTGGTCCCCGGCAGCCGGCAGGACTGCGCCGATGCGGCGCTGCGCGAGGCAGCCAGCATCTTCTACGCCAGCCACAACTGGCACCCCTATTTCCTCCAGGGCACCAAGACCCTCGCCTATGAGCTCTGGGAAGATCTCGGCTTCCAGGCGCCCGACAACGTCATCATCCCCTGCGGCGCCGGCTCCAACGTCCTCGGCTGCGCCATCGGCTTCGGCGAGCTGCTGCGCGCCGGCAGCATCGACCGGCTGCCTCGCATCTTCGCCGCGCAACCGGCGAATTGCGCCCCCATCGCCCGCGCCTTCCTCGACCTCGACCCGGAGCCGGCACGGCCGACCATCGCCGAGGGCACGGCGATCGCCCAGCCGCTGCGGCTGCCGGAATGCATCGGCGTGCTGCGTCAGACCCAGGGCGGCGCGGTGATGCTGAGCGAGGGAGGAATCGCCGCCGCGACGCTCGACCTCGCCCGCACCGGCATCTATGTCGAGCCGACCTGCGCGCAGGCGGCGGCGGCCTTCGCCAAGCTGCTGGAGGCAGGGACGATCCGCCCGTCCGAGCGGACCGTGGTGGTGCTGACCGGCACCGGGTTGAAGGCGACGCCCCGGATCGCCGAGTTGATGGGAGTGGCGCTGTGACCCTCGATGATTTGCCAACCCCCTGCCTCGTCCTCGACCTTGGCCTGCTGAAGCGGAACCTCGCCGCCATGGAGGCGGCCGTCGCCCGCCATCCGGGCCTCGTCCTCCGCCCGCATCTCAAGACAGCGAAGAGCCGCGAGGTCGCCCGCCTCGCCTCGCCCGACCACGGCCCGATCACCGTCAGCACATTGGCCGAGGCGCGCTACTTCGCCGAGGCCGGCTGGCGCGACCAGATCTATGCCGTCGGCATCGTGCCGGCGAAGCTCGACGCCGTCGCCGCGTTGAACGAGGCCGGCGCCGCCGTGAAGGTCATCACCGACGACCTCGACCTGGCCCGCGCCATCGCCCTCCATCCCGGCCCCATCGAGGCGCTGATCGAGGTCGATGTCGGCGAGGGCCGCGGCGGGATCGCGCCCGAGGACCCGCTCCTGGAGGCGATCGGCGCCGCGCTCGGCCCGCGCCTCGCCGGCGTGCTCAGCCATTCCGGCCACAGCTACAACGGCCGCTCGCCCGAGGACATGGCCGCCGTGGCGGAAGCGGAGCGGGCCGGCATCACCCTGGCGGCGGAGCGGCTGCGCGCGGCGGGGCTGCCCGTCCCAATCGTCTCGCTCGGCTCCTCGCCCACCGCGCTGCATGCAAGGCGGATGGACGGCGTTACCGATGTCCGCGCCGGGGTCTATATGTTCGGCGACCTGTTCCAGGCCCAGCTCGGCACCCATGCGGTCGGCGACATCGCGCTGACCGTCCTCGCCTCCGTCATCGGCCGCAGCTCCGTGCGCAATACGCTGCTGCTGGATGCCGGTGCGCTGGCCCTTTCCAAGGACCGTAGCACCCAGGCGGCACCGCGCGACTACGGCTTCGGACTGGTGCTCGACCAGCTCGGCCGGCCGAGCCTCGGCGAGGCAATCATCGCCCGTGCCTACCAGGAGCATGGCGAGGTCCGCAACGAGGCACCGATGCCGGCATTGCCCCTTGGCACGCGGCTCCGGGTGGCGCCCAACCACTGCTGCCTCACCGCTGCGGCGCATGACCGCTACCACGTCGTGGATGGCGACGAGCGGGTGATCGCGGTCTGGGACCGGGTGAACGGCTGGTAAGGAAACGCAAGATGGCGAAGCGCTGGCTTTCCCTGCTCTATGTCCAGGTGCTGGTCGCAATCGTCCTCGGCGTCACCCTTGGCGCGATCTGGCCCGAGACCGGCGCGGCGCTGAAGCCGCTCGGCGACGGCTTCATCAAGCTTATCAAGATGGTCATCGCCCCGGTTGTCTTCCTCACCGTGGTCCACGGCATCGCCAGCGTGAAGGACGCTGGGCGCATCGGCCGCGTCGGCATCAAGGCGCTCGTCTATTTCGAGGTGGTCTCCACCTTCGCCCTCGCCATCGGGCTGATCGTCGCCAAGGTCTTCCAGACCGGGTTGGGCTTCAACATCGACCCGAGCCAGCTCGATGCGAAGGCGGTGCAGGGCTACGCACAGCGCGCGCAGGCCGACAGCGTGGCCGACCACTTCATGCACATCATCCCGAACACCTTCATCGGCGCCTTCGCCGGCGGCGACCTGCTGCAGGTGCTGTTCCTCGCCGTGCTGACCGGCTTCGCCATCAACGCCCTGCCGGAGCGGGCGCGGGATGCCGCCAGCCACGCCGTCGACAGCCTTAGCGCCATCTTCTTCAACGTGGTGAAGATCGTGGTACGGGCGGCGCCGGTCGGGGCCTTCGGCGCCATGGCCTTCACCATCGGCGCCTATGGCTTCGGCTCGCTGATCCGCCTCGGGGAGCTGGTGGCGGCCTTCTACCTCACCTCCATCCTCTTCGTGCTGCTGGTGCTCGGCAGCATCGCCCGCTTCTGCGGCTTCTCCATCATCCGCTTCATCGCCTATATCCGCGAGGAGCTGCTGATCGTCCTCGGCACGTCCAGCAGCGAGAGCGTGCTGCCGCAGATCATGCAGAAGCTCCAGCGCCTCGGCTGCTCGCCCAATGTGGTGGGGCTGACCGTGCCGCTCGGCTACAGCTTCAACCTCGACGGCACCAACATCTACATGACGCTGGCGACGATGTTCCTCGCCTATGCGACGAACACGCCGCTGACGCTCGGGCAGGAGCTGACCATCCTGCTGGTCGCCATGCTGACCTCGAAGGGCGCCTCAGGTGTGACCGGCGCCGGCTTCGTGACGCTGGCGGCGACGCTCTCCGTCATCCCCGATATCCCGATCACGGCGCTGGCGGTGCTCGTCGGCATCGACAAATTCATAAGCGAGTGCCGCGCGCTCACCAACCTGATCGGCAACGGCGTCGCCTGCGTCGCCGTCAGCCGCTGGGAGGGCGAGCTGGACTCCACCCGCCTTGCCGCCGAGCTGGCGCGCGGGCCGAACACCCATGCGCTGGAGGATGCGGCGCCGATCCGCGCGCCGGCGGAATAGCTTGCAGGCGGCGCTGCGCCGGGCGAGGCTTCGCCCGGAGGTGCCCAACATGAGCCTCGCCGACCACATCCGCGCCGAGAGCGCCCGCCTCGCCGCGCTCTGCACCGCCTGCGGCGACTGCGTCAGCGCCTGCCCGATGACGCCCTATGCGCCGGGCGTCGCGGAGGCCGGGCCCGCCGCCGTCGCCGCCGGCCTGCGCGACGTGCTGCTCGCTGGTCCCGGCACTCCCGAGGCCCGCGCCTGGATCGCCGCCTGCACCCGCAGCGGCGTCTGCACCCCCGCCTGCCGCGAAGGGATCGACCCAGCCTTCATGCTCCGCCTCGCCACCTGGCGGGCCAAGGGTGCGCTCGGCGAAGCGCCGCTGATCGCGGTGAAGGAGGACACGCAATTCTCGCCCAAGGTGAAGGCCTTCGCCCGCCTCACCCTCACCGAGGAGGAGCAGCGCGAATGGCTGTAGGCAATCCCGGACCGGCCGATTCAGACCTTCGGGCTGCGCCCTCCGGTCATCGGACGGCCGAGCAGGCCATCTTCTGGTATGGCTGCAACATGACCCGCCATGGCGAGGTCATCCGGGCAACCGCCCGGCTGCTTGAGGCGGTCGGCGTCGAGGCCTCGCCGCGCGGCGGCCCCGCCTCCTGCTGCGGCAGCCCTAAGGACGCCAATGCCCGCATCAACGAGGGCATGGCCCGCCGCACCATCGAGGCCTTCAATGCCACGGGCCATGGCACTGTCGTCACTTGGTGCCCCTCCTGCCACATGAACATGCAGGACAGCATGGCGCCGGTGACTCCCACCAATTTCGAGACCGTGCATGTGACGGAGGTGCTCCACGCCCGGCGTGACGCGCTCCGCCCGCTGCTCACGCGCCCCGTCCCGGCGCGGGTATTGTTGCACGCGCATCTCGGCTTCAACGGCAGCGTGCCGGTGAACGGGCTGGTGCCGGACCTGCTCCGCCTTATCCCCGGCCTCGACGTGATCGAGCACCCTTATCGTGCGCCTGGCCATATGTGTTCCTCCCTCGCCGCCGTGTCGGGCGCACTGGCCGATGCGCAGCGCGCGACGCTCGCCGCCATGGCCGAGGCGGGCGCCGACACGCTCTGCACCATCTTCCATTCCTGCCACCGCGAATGCGTGGTGCTGGAGCAGAACTACCCGGTCAGGGTGGTGAACTGGGTCCACCTCCTCGCCTGGAGCGCCGGCTGGGAGGCGGAGGACGGCTACAAGGCAATGCGCAACGCCGCCGATCCACGCGCCGCCCTGGGTGAGGCGCTGGTCGAAGCCGCGGGCGAGGTGCCTTTCACCCGGCTGGTGAAGCCGGAACTGCGCAAGCCACCAGCGATCTGAGTCGCTACTCCACCTGCATCCGCAGCTCCGCCACGAGTGGCCGGACCTGGGCCAGCTGGGCCCGTACCGCTGCCCCGAATTCCTCTGCCGAGTTGCCGCCCGGCTCAGCCCCGAGATCAGCAATCCGTCTGGCCACGTCCGGATGCCGCGCCGCGGCTGCAATCTCCTGCTGCAGCCGGGTCAGGATCGGGGCCGGTGTTCCCGCCGGGGCAAAGAACCCGTTCCATCCCAACAGCTCGATGCTTGGATAGCCCTGCTCGCGCGCTGTCGGCACCTCCGGCAGTGCGCTGGCGCGCTGGGCGGCGAGGGTGGCGACCGGGCGCAGCACCCCGGCCCGGATATTCGCCAGCGAGGATGACAGCTGGTCGCCGCCGAATTGGACCCGGCCGGCCAACAGGTCCTGCACCAGGGGCGCTGCGCCCCGGAAGGGGATGTGGTCCATGCGGATGCCGGCGTCGCGCTTCAGCACCTCGCCCACCAGGTTGATGGTGCTGCCGGGCCCGGTGGAGCCGTAGAACAGGTTGCCACGCTCCTTCGCCACTGCGACGAATTCGCGCAGGTCGCGCGCCGGAACCGACGGGTTCACCAGCAGCATCATGGGGACGTTGGCGCCCATCGAGACCGGCGCGAAATCCTGCTCGATCCGGTGCGGCGCGCGGCCGGCGAATTCCAGCGCCGCCGTCGTCGTGCAGAAGGTCAGGTTGTGGAACAGCAGCGTGTAGCCATCGGGCGCGGCCTTCGCCACCACATCCGCCCCGATCGAGCCGCCGCCACCACCACGGTTCTCGATTACGACGGATTGCCCGAGCGTTTCCGTCAGCCGCTGGGCATAGAGCCGCGCCAGCAGGTCGGTCGTGCCGCCTGCCGGGAAGGGCACAATGATGCGCACCGGCCGCGCCGGCCAGGCTTCCTGCGCCGCCGCACTGCCGGCCAGCGCCGTGGCCAGCCCCCCAAGCACTCCACGCCGTCCCATCCGCATCGTCATGGCCTCCTCCCTTGGGATCGCCTCAGAGCATCAACCTTCGATGCTGAGGTTCAGCCGTTCGGCGATCTCGGTCCATTCGCGCAGGTTGCGCGCGATTTGCGCCCGGAAGGTGGCCGGGTCCTGGTAGCTCGGGATGGTGTCGATCGCCAGCAACCGCTGATGCGTCTCGGGCTTGGCCGCAGCCAGCCGGAAGGCTTCGACCAGCCGGTCCAGCACCGGCTGCGGCGTCCGCGTCGGCGCCAGCAGGCCGGAGAAGCCGCTGAAACTGAAGCGGCTGGAGAAGCCCAGTTCCTTCAGGTTCGGCACATCCGGCATGGAGGGAACGCGGCGGTCGCCGCTCGCGGCGAGGGCCCGGATGCGCCCGGCCTTCATCATCTCGCCGGCCGCCGCCATGCTGTGGAAGCCGCCATGGATGTTGCCGCCCAGCATGTCCTGCAGCATCGGCGTCTCGCCGCGATAGGAGACATGCGTCATCTCGAGCTTCGCCTCCTCCGCCAGCATCAGGGCGAAGGCATGGCCGGTGCTGCCCGGCGCATAGGAGCCGAAGGAGAGATCCCGCCCGCGCCCCCAGTCGGTGAACTGCGCCATGGTCCTGACCTCGGCCGGCACCTTCGACCCGACGCAGAACAGGATGGAGGTGGTGCCGAGCCGCCCGATCGGGGCGAAATCCGCGACCGGGTCGTAGGGGAAGCGCCGCATCACCACTGGAGTCTGCACATGGGTGGTGATGGTGAAGAGCAGCGTATAGCCATCCGCCGGCGCCTTGGCCGCAACCTCGGTGCCGATCAAGCCGCCGCCGCCGCCGCGATTCTCGATGACGATGGGCTGGCCGAGCTCCGGCTGCATCCCCTCGGCCGCGATCCGCGCCCAGGTATCGGTGCCGCCACCGGGCGGGAAGGGGACGAGGAAGCGGATCGGCCGATCCGGATAGCTGCCCTGCGCATGGGCGATAGTGGGCAGGGCGAGCAGGCCGGCCAGGGTGCGTCGACGGATCATCTCAGCCATCCACGGTCAGGTTCATTGAGGTCGCCAGCTCCGTCCATTGCCGGAGCTGCATCGTCATCTCCGCCTTAAACTCGGCCGGTGACAGATAGCCGGGGATGGTGTCGATCTCCAGCAGCCGGCGCAGCACGGCCTCGTTCCGCATCGCCCCGGCGAAGCTCTCCGCCAGCCGCGCCACGATCGGCGGCGCCACCCGCGCGGGGGCGAAGAGCCCGATGAAGCCGGAGTTGCCGAAGGCCTCCGGATAGCCGAGGTCGATGAAGCTCGGCAGGTCGGGCATGGAGGGGATGCGCCGCCGCCCGAGCGTCGCCAGCGGCCGCAGCCGGCCGGAGCGGATATAGTCTCCCGCCGCCGTCATGCTGTGGAAGCCGCACTGGATGCGCCCGCCGAGGATGTCGGTCAGCATCGGCGCCTCGCCCCGGTAGGCGATATGCGTCATGCCGAGCTTCTCGACATCGGAGAAGAGCTGGGCAAAGGCATGGCCCGAGGAGCCGGTGGCGTAGGAGCCGAAGGAGAGATCCTTGCCGCGTGCATAGGCGACGAATTCGGCGAGCGTCTTCGCCGGGATCTCCGGCCGGATGCAGAAGGGCAGGGGCGTCGTGCCCATCTTGCCAATCGGCGCAAAATCCTCGAGCGGCTGGTAGGGCCAGCGGCGGAACACCACCGGCGACTGGATCAGCGGGCTGATGGTGAAGAGCAGCGTATAACCATCCGTAGGGCCCTTCGCAACGTATTCGGCACCGAGCATGCCGCCCGCGCCGCTGCGGTTCTCGATGACGATGGGCTGGCCGAGATCGGCGCCCATCGCCTCGGCGGCCAAGCGCGACCAGATATCGGTCGCCCCGCCGGCCGGGAAGGGGACGATGAAGCGGATCGGCCGGTCCGGATAGGCGCCCTGCGCCAGCGCGGGCGTGGCGAGCAGCGCAGCCCCGAGGGCAGGCAGGCTCCGGCGATACATGCGTTCCCTCCATCTTTTGGAGGCAGAGTGGCCGAGCTTCGCCGCCGCTTCAATCCCGCCGCGCCGCATAGGCCGGCAGCGACCACCCGCGGGCGATGGAAGCGGCGCGGATGGCGAAGCAGAGCGCCATGCCGGCCAGCAGTGCCGTATCCCGCCAGATGCCGTGCATCCGCAGCAGCACGAAGGCCGCGGCGCCGGCCAGGGCGGCGAGCCCATAAATCTCCTTCCGCAGCAACAGCGGGATCTCGTTGCAGATCACGTCCCGCAGCACGCCGCCGAATGTCGCCGTGGCGACGCCGAGCAGCACCGCCGCCCAGGGCACGATGCCGCCGATCAGCGCGATCTCCGCCCCGAGCACGGCGTAGAGCGCGAGGCCCACCGCATCCGCCCAGAGCAAGGCGCGGAAGCGGTTCTCGATCCGGTGCGCCGTGAAAAAGACCAGCACGCCGACGGCGCTGGCGACGGCCAGCAGCACCGGGTCGCGCAGCCAGAAGACCGGAGTGCGGCCCATCAGGAGATCCCGCACCGTGCCGCCGCCGAAGCCGGTGACCGCGGCAATGAGCACGAAGCCCACCACGTCCAGCTGCTTGCGCGAGGCGACCAGCGCCCCCGAGGCGGCGAAGACCGCGATGCCGGCCAGGTCCAGCCAGCGCAGCAGGGTCTCGAAGCCGGTCACAGCGCGCGTCTACACCGCCTGCACCACCTCGGCCCGCGCCGCGGCCGCGCTCCCCTTCGCGCTGCCCGCGCAGAGCAGCGAGAGGCCGAGCAGCCCGGCGACCACCGGCAGCACCAGCCCTGGATAGCCGAGGTCGATTAGCATCCCCATCGGCACCGGCGTAATGGCCGAGCCGAGCGGCAGCCCGGCCGAAACGAAGCCGAAGACCTTGCCGACCTGCCCTGGCGGGCAGGCATCCTTCAGCATCACGTCGCGCGGGGTGCGCGAGGTGCCGAGCGCCAGCCCCGCCACCACCGCAATCACCGGCAGCAGCGCTTCCGGCATCGGCACGATTCCGAGCGATAGTAGCAGCGCCATGGCGACGAGAGTCAGCACCGTCACCATACCGAGCAGGTTGCGCTTCGACTTGTCGGCGATCCAGCCGCCGACCAGGGTGCCGCAGGTCGCACCCACCATGTAGCCGGTGAGCGCCCCGGAGGCGACGAGCACCGGTGTCCCCCAGAGCTTGCCCAGCACCGTCACCAGCCAGGCCTGCACGCCGGAGCCGGCCATGGAGGAGAGCAGGAAGAAAGCGAAGAACAGCAGCATCGGACGAGACAGCAGCACCTCGCGGCTCGAGAGCGCCTCCTCGGCCTTGGCCGGCTTCACCTGATCCTTCAGCACGCCGCTCTGCAACAGGATCGCCGCCACCACCGGCACGCCGAGCAGGCCGACCGTCAGCAGCGCGCCGCGCCAGTCCATCACCCCGAGCAGCAGGGCGATGACCGGCGGGGCAAGCGCGAAGCCAAGGTTCCCGGTGAAGGTGTGCAGCGCGAAAGCCCGTCCCATGAAGGATTTGTTCACGCTGCCCGTCAAAATCGCATAGTCCGCCGGATGGATGACGCTGTTGCCGATGCCGGACAGCACGGCCAATGGCAGGATCATCCAGAAGGCCGGTGCGAAGGCCATGGCGGAAACCGAGAGCGCCATCAGCAGCGTCCCGCCGATGAGGAAGGGACGCGCCCCCCAGCGATCCACCCAGAACCCGACCGGCGTCTGCAGCACCGCCGTCGTCGCGCTCATCAGCGCCACTGACAGGCCGAGCATGGCGTAGGACACGCCGAATTCCGCCCGCCATTGCAGGAAGAGCGGCGGCAGGCAGAGCATGTAGAAATGCGACAGGAAATGCCCGGTGCCGATCAGCGCGACGATGCGCATGTCTCGGCCGCCGGCGGTGCTGGCTTCGGGTTCAGGCAGGCGGGTCATGGGCAGGCCCCGATGATGTGTCGCCGCGCCGTTCCGGCCGGCGCTGGCAGTGTCCGGCCATTCCGGGTTAGCCTTCCGTCATGCGGCGCGCAACCGGGATTGGCCTCGTCCTGCTGGGCGGCGGCATCGCCTTCGGCTTCAGCCAGTGCGACAACACCTCGGAGCAGTGCCGCGAGGCCCGCGCCCAGGGCCTGCCCAATGCCGAGGAGCTGTGCCGCAGCTCGCGGAGCGGCGGCCATTCCTCGTCCTTCACCTCCTCATCCTCGCATCGCAGCAGCTCGACCACCACGACTAGCGCCCGCGGCGGCTTCGGCGGCTCGGCCAGCCATTTCAGCGGGGGCGGCTGATGCAACGCCTCGCGCAATCCCCCGCCCGGACCGGCTGGAGCGCGCCCGCCGCATGGGCTTCGCCTTCGCCGAGATCGAGGGCGAGCCCTATTGGGACGAAACCGCCTGCTACGCCTTCACCGCCGCCGAGATCGACGCGCTGGAGGCAGCAACCGCCGAGCTCGAGCGCCTCACCCGCCTCGCCTGCGCGCATGTGGTGCGGGAGGATACCGGCCGTGCCCTTGGCCTGTCGGAGACCGCCTGGACGCTCGCCAAGCGCTCCTGGCTGCGTGGCGAGCCGAGCCTCTACGGCCGCATGGACCTCCGCTGGGACGGCGCCGGCCCGCCCAAGCTGCTCGAATACAATGCCGACACCCCGACCGCCCTGTTCGAGGCCGCGGTGGTGCAATGGGAGTGGCTGCAATGCACCAACCCGGCCCTCGACCAGTTCAACGGCCTGCATGAGGCGCTGATCGTCGCCTGGCCGCGGCTCGGCCTGCCGGCCCGGGTGCATTTCGCCTGCGCGAAGGACTCCATCGAGGACCGCGGCACGCTCGACTACCTGCGCGATACCGCGATCCAAGCCGGCCTCGCCGCCCCGGCGCTGACCATGGACGAGATCGGCTGGGACGGACGCTGCTTCCGCGACGCCGACGAGCAGCCGATCCAGGCGATCTTCAAGCTCTACCCTTGGGACTGGCTGCTGGCCGAGGATTTCGGCGCCCATATCCCTCATGCCCCGACCCGCTGGATCGAGCCCGCCTGGCGGTTGATGCCAGCCAGCAAGGCCTTCCTCGCCCTGCTCTGGGCGCTCTTCCCCGACCACCCCAACCTGCTGCCCGCCTATTTGGAGCCTGGGCGCTGCGGCGGCCCGGAGATCGCCAAGCCCTACTGGGGCCGCGAGGGCGCCAACATCACCGCCCCCGGCGCCGAGATACCCGGCCCCTACACTGATCAGCCACGGGTCTGGCAGCGCTATGCTGAGCTGCCCTGCTTCGCCGGCCGCTACCCCGCCCTCGGCAGCTGGGTGATCGCAGGCGTCCCCGCCGGCCTCGGCATTCGCGAGGATGCGACGCCCATTACCCGCGACACCAGCCGCTTCGTCCCCCACTGGTTCCAGCCCGAGGGCTCCAAATGACCAGCCTCGCCGCCCTGCCGGCCTTCCTCGCGCATTTCCTGGCCGGGCTGGCGCTGCTCGGCGCCGCCTTCCTGATCTTCACCAAGGTGACGCCGCATGACGAGATGGCGCTCGTCCGGACTGGCAACCTGCCGGCAGCGGTGGCGCTCGGCGGTTCGGTGATCGGCGTGGCGCTGGCCATCGCCTCCGCCGTCTCGCATTCGGCCGGACTGGTCGATGCAGTGGTCTGGGCCGTGGTCGCCCTGCTCGCCCAGCTTGGCGCCTTCCTGGCGACCGCCTGGCTCCTGCCGGAATGGCGCGCCGCGATCGAGCGCAGCGAGATGGCGACGGCGGCGCTGAAAGCCGCGGTCGCGATCGCGGTCGGCCTGCTGAACGCGGCGGCGATGGTGCCTTGACCCGACTTCCCCATACTCGCCGTTCGGGGTGCTGGCCTCGGCCGTCCTTGTCCCGCTGTTCTACCCTACCTGCATGCGTCCGATCCTTTCCCGGATTTTGCGGCTCTTGGAGCGTGCGGCAGATGGCCGGGAGGACTGCGAAGCCGGCCGCTCTGCGTTGCACAGGATGAGAGGTTGTGCAGAGATGGACACCCCGTCTCAGGCCGCAGCCGCTATCGCCGGTCCCTCCAGGCTCTCGCGGATGAATCGCATCAGCGGCTCCGCCAGCGGGTTCTGCCCCGCCGCATCGCCGAAGACGCACATCTCCGCCGTCCCCAGCGCCGGCAGGCCCGGCACCTCGGCCAAGCCCGGCGGCATCCCGCTCCGCCCCAGCACGCTCAGCGCGAAGCCCGCCTGCGCCGCCGCCGCCACGCCGAGCAGGCTGGCCGAGACATAGACCACCTCGAAGGCCATCCCCGCCCGCGCCAGCGCCGCGAGGGCTCGGTCGCGGAACATGCAGCCGGGCGGCAGCATCGCCAGCGGCAGGGGCCGCCCTACGGGCACCACCCAGTCCGGCGCCGCGACCCAGACCACCGCCTCGGTCCAGATCGGCCGACCTTCGGTCTCGCCATCCCGTCGCTTGCCGAGCACCAAGTCGAGCGCGCCCCGCTCCTGCGCCGCCCGAAGCTCATGGCTGCGCCCGACTTCCACCTCCAGCGCCACCTCGGGGTAGGTGCTGGCGAAGCGCGCCAGCAGCGGTGCCAGGTTGCGCGGCACGAAGTGATCGGCGACGCCAAGCCGCAGCCGCCCAGCCACCGGTGGCGCCACCATCCGCCGCACCGCCTCGTCATTGAGCGCAAGGATGCGCCGTGCATAGGCCAGCAGCGTCTCGCCATCGCGCGTGAGGACGACGCTACGGCTGGTGCGTTCCAGCACGCGTCGCTGCACCACCTCCTCCAGCCGCTTCACCTTGAGGCTGACGGCGGATTGGGTAAGGCCGAGCGCCGCCCCGGCGGCGGTGAAGCCGCCCCGCTCCGCCACGGCGACGAAGCAGCGAAGCAGGTCGAGGTCGAGATCGGGGATGCGCATGGCATGACTATCCCTCAGGCCATGCGCCGCCTCAATCAGACCTCTTCGTCGTAATCGCCGCCGGCATCATCCATGCCGCCGCCGGTGTCGTAGTTGCTGGTATCCGTGTCGTAGCCGCCGCCGGTCGCGTCATTGGTTGAGCCATAATCCTGGCCGCCGCCCCAGTCGCTC
This sequence comes from Belnapia moabensis DSM 16746, assembly GCF_000745835.1. Classification (GTDB taxonomy): domain Bacteria; phylum Pseudomonadota; class Alphaproteobacteria; order Acetobacterales; family Acetobacteraceae; genus Belnapia; species Belnapia moabensis. The sequence goes on from NZ_JQKB01000001.1 coordinate 168,404, forward strand.
TTCTGGCCGCCATCGGTGCCCCAGCCCTGGTCGGCCGCGGCCGAGCCGGGATCGGTCCAGGGGGAGGAGGCCGGCACCGCTTCCTGCCCGAAGGCGCCATTGCCCCCGGTGACGTCGGACGCCGTGGCCGCTGCCGCCGCACCGTGACTGCCGGAGAAGGCATTCATCAGCATGTTGCCGAGCACCATGCCGCCGGCGACGCCCGCTGCCGTGGTCAGCGCCGTGCCGAGGAAGCCGGAGCCGCCCCGCTGCTGCTGGAGCATCCCGGGGTTGTAGCCCGGCGGATAGACCGGCTGCGGGGGAGGGGGAATCTGCGGCGACGGCCGGCTGCCACCGCCGCCGAACATGCCGCCGAACAGCCCGCCGCTGCGCGGCTGCTGCGCCGACTGGGCCTGGGCCTGGGCGTTCTGCACCTCCCATTCCAACTGGCGGATGCGGTTCTGCGCCTCCACCAGCGCCGCCTCCTGCACGAACGCGGTCTGGGTGATGCGATAGCGCGCCTCGGGATAGCGAGAGAAGAGGTCCGCGATCAGCGCGTCCGCCTCGCGGTCGACCGGCGGCAGGGGCGGGCGCGACTGGGTCGCCGGCACGCTGCTGCCGCCCCATGGCCCCGGCGCGGCGGGAGCAGGCGATGCGCCCGCGATCCGCTCCACGAACTGGCTGATGATCCGGCGTTCGTCGTCGTTCATGGTCCTCGTGTCTCCCTGGCCCCGTCCCGGCAGCCGCCGCCCTGTTGCCGGGCTGGTCCGGCCCTCGGTGCCGTAACCGGCGAAGTGGCCCGGCAACCGAACCGTTTCAAGCGGCAGCGATGCGTCCCGGCAGGCCGAGCCGCCGCCACTCGATCACCGGGCAGCGATCCTGCACGAAGCGCAGCCCCGCTGCCCGCGCCCGCTCGCCGGCCGCGTCATCGCGCACGTCAAGCTGCAACCAGACGCTGCGGGCGCCGAGGCGAATCGCCTCGTCCACCACCGCCCCCGCCTCCTCGCTGCGGCGGAAGACATCAACCATGTCGAGCGACCCGGCCGCCTCCAGGCTCGGCGCCACCGCGGCCCCATGCAGCACCCCGCCGGCGAGGCCGGGATTGACCGGCGTCACCGTGTAGCCGCGCTCCACGAGGAAGCCGGCAACTCCGTAGCTCGGCCGCTCCGGCCGCGCCGAGGCGCCGACCACGGCGATGCGTCTGGTGGTCATCAGGATGTCGCGGATATCATCGTCGCTCATGGACCTCGCCTCCGGTGCTTGCCTTCCGCCGCGCCGCCCGGCATTCCTCACCGGGCGAGGGCCTGTAGCTCAATGGTCAGAGCGGACCGCTCATAACGGTTTGGTTGCAGGTTCGAGTCCTGCCGGGCCCATCGCTCATTGACCGATACTCACCGTCGCCGTCCGTCCCGGCAACAGCCGCACCCCCTGCGGCACGCTGTCGATGGCGATCCGCACCGGCACCCGCTGGGCCAGCCGCACCCAGCTGAAGGTCGGGTTGACGGTGGCCAGCAGGTTGGGCCCGGCCGCCCGGTCGCGGTCCTCGATGCCGCCGGCGATGCTGGCGACATGGCCGCGGATATCCGCCCACTCCCCCATCAGCCTCACCTGCGCCGGGGCGCCCGGGGCAATTCGCGGCAGCTTGGTCTCCTCGAAATACCCCTCGATGCGGATGGTGTCCCGGTCCACCAGCGCCAGCACCGCTCGTCCTGCCGTCACGTAATCCCCCGGCCGCAGCTCCAGGTTGGTCACAGTCCCACTGACCGGCGCCATGACCCGTGACCGCTCTAGGTTGAGCCGCGCCACGTCCCGCTCGGCGATCGCCTGGGCATAGGCCGCCGCCGCCTGGTTGGCATCCGAAACCGCCCGCTCCTGCGTCTGCACCGAGACCACGCTCTGGTCCAGCCGCGTCACTCGCCGGGCATCCCGCTGCAACTGCTGCAAGGCCTCCCAACGGGCTTGCGCCGCCGCATCCGCCTGCTGCACCGCCAGCTCGAAGCGCGCCCGGTCTATCTCGAAGAGCAGCGTCCCCCGCTCCACCACTTGGTTGTCCTGCACCGCGACGGTTGCGACCAGTCCCGAGACATCCGGCGTGACGCCGACCACATCCGCCCGCACCCGCCCGTCCCGCGTCCAGGGCGCCAGGATGTAGTAGTCCCAGAGCTGCCAGCCGACGAGGCCAGCGAGTGCTACGGCGAGCAGGGTCAGGGCAAGGCGCTTCATGAACCGATCCCATGGACCAACGCGACGATACCGCCGAGCAGAATGAGGAAGAGCGCCGCATCGAAGAGCGGTGCATGCCAGACATGCCGGTAAAGGCCGGCCCATCGCAGCCCGCGCCGGACCAGCGCCGCCAGCATCAGCGCCAGCACCACCCAGGCAAGCAGCGCCGGGACGAAGACGCCGAGGATGTCGATTTCCGCGATCATGCCGCCTGCGCCACCGGCCCCGGCAGCGCCGGCGGCGCCGCCTCCGGGAACAGCGCCATGCGCAGCCCGGTGAGCGCCAGCGCCGCCGCCCGTGCCGACGTATCGACCCGCTGGAAGGTGGCGAGCAACGCCGCATCGATCCGCGCCAGCGCCGCCTCCACGGGCACGCTGCCGCGGACCATCCCGGCGGTTGCCGCAATCGCCGCCTCCACCGACCGTTGTTCCGCCGCCGCCAGCACCGGCGCCACCGCACGCAACCGCAGCAGGTTGAAGGCAGCCCGCAGCTCCGCCAGCTCCCGCCGGCCCATCGCCGCGGCATCCGCTGCGCCGAGCCGGGCCGAGAGCGCCTCGAACCGGTCGAGCATGGCGGCGGCGATGCGGCGCAGATCGGCTGTCTGCCGACCCTCGGCCAGCCGCACCAGGTCGCGCCTATCGGCCTCCACCAGCCTTTCCACCCGCCAGGCGACGCCCGCCCCGCGGACCAGGCGGGTCACTGTCAGCGCCACGCCGAAGCCGAGCATCATGGCGATCCCGCCCTCGAGGAAGCTGTCGAACTCCGCCCCATAGGTCGATTGCAAGGCGAGCAGCGCGAAGCCATTGATGGCGACGGGCGCCATCCGCGGCTGCAGGGCTGGCATCGCCAGCAGCGCCCCGACCGGCAAGTAGAGCGTCCCCAGAACCAGAACGAGCGGCACGAAGCCATCCACCATCGGCAGCACAGCGAAGAGCATCAGGCCCGCCAACGCCACGGCGATGGCGGTGCCCTCCATGAAGCGCAGGATGGCCGGCGCCGGATCGTCGAGCTGGGCGAAGAGGCTCGCTCCGACCGCCGCCATCATCGCCGCCGTCGCCCCGCCCGGCCAGCCGACGAGGACCCAGAAGGCACAGCAGAGCAACACCGCGAGCGCCGCGGCGAGGCCCGACAGCCCGACCAGCAGCGGGTCGGCATGGCCCGGCAGCCCGGCCGGCGCCGCTGGCACCCGTCCCGCATGCTTCGATGCGATGCGCGCCGCATGGGCCTGGCAGGCCACCCAGGTCGCCAGCAACTCCCGCAGCCGAGCGAGCAAGCCCTCGCGCAGCAGGCCCGGCCAGCCGCCCTCCGCCGCGGCCTCCCGCTCCGCCGCGGCAAGCCGCTCGTCGAGCGAGCGCTGTTCGGCCTGGCCGATCCGTGTCCCGATCGCCGCCGTCACTTCCCGCAGCAGCGGCTCGGCGCGGGCTAGGCCGGCCGGGTCGGTCGCCCGCAGCCCCGCCACCCGGTCCGCCGCCGAACTCGCCAGCACCGGCATCCGCCGCGCCTCGCCTCGCAGCACCGGCAGCCAGCGCAGCGCCGCCCGTCCGCCATCCTCATACCGCGCCTGCTGGAACAGCGTGTCGAGCGCCGTCCCGCCAATCGCCAGCCGCCGCCGGTCCTCGGCCAGGTTCGGCAGCTCTCCGCGCAAGGCATCGGCGGTGAGGCGCGCGACCGCCGCCGTCCAGGTCTCCAGCTGCCGCAGCAGCCGTGGCGTCGCCGGGTTCGGCAGCAGCACCGAATGCAGCGCCCAGGCGCAGGCGATGCCGAGCCCGATCTCCTCCACCCGGAGAAGCGCGGTGGTGAAGATCGCATCCGGCGCATCCACCGCCGGGAAGCCGATGATCGCCGCCGTATAACCCGCCAGCATGAAGCCGTAGCTGCGCGGCGTCGTATCGAGCAGCGCCGCGGCTAGGCAGGCCCCCACCCAGAGCGTCATGGCGAGCACCAGCAGCGGCGGAGCATTGACTAGGTTCGGCACCGCCAGCACCGCGAAAGCCGCCCCGGCGAAGGTTCCGCCCAGCCGCCAGATACCCTTGGCCCGCAACGCCCCCGCCGAAGGCTGTGCCGTCACGTAAACGGTTGTCGCCGCCCAATAGGGCCGCTCCAGCCCGGTGCCGAAGGCGATGAAGAGCGCAAGGGCCGCCGCGGCGAAGGTGACGAGGGAGAACAGCCACTCCCGCCGTCTAGGCAGCCATTGCTCCAAAGCCATCCCTCCGCGCTGCCAGGCCGGCAACGCGGCGTGGATGGCGCGGTTCAGCTCCGCTCCGCCTCCGGCACCGGTACGTCGAAGCCGTTCAGCGTCACCGAGACCATGCAGTAGAGCCCGACCAGGTAGATCAGCTCGGCCGCTCCATGCTGGCCGAACGCCTCCACCGCCTGCTTGTAGCTCAGCGCCGGCAGCACTCCGCCATTCACCAGGGCGGAGGCGATGTCATAGGCGATGGCCTGGTCGCGCGGCAGGTCGCTCGGCCGCTGGCCGGCGACGATGGTCGCCAGCGTGTCGTCGGCGAGGCCGCGCTGCTCGGCGGCGATGACATGCGCGTAGATTTCGTAGGCCGAGTGGAAATGCGCCCCCGTGACGAGGATGGCGATCTCCCGCACCGGCTTCGGCAGGCTCGTGGAGAAGGAGAGCGCCTTGGTCAGCTCCCAGATCGGCCCGCCGAATTGTGGCTCGTGCAGCCAGGGATTCCACGGGCCGAGCAGCGCACCATCCTCGTCGATGGTAGCGAAACCCTTGAAATTCTTCTCGATGCCGGCACGCATATCGGCATAGAGCGGCTTTTGCTCCTCGGTCAGGCTGTCAGGCTTCATCAAGGGAAGGCGCATGGCCGGATCCTTTCGGTTGTGGCGCCTGAACGCGGCCGGGGAGCCGGCGCCGCTTGGCATCGCGTTGATCGGGGCGCGGACCGTCCCATGCCCGGGCGCCGCTTTCAATCACCGGCCCCCTTCGCTAGAACCACGACCAAACGCCCCCTCAGGACCGATGCCATGGCCTCCTACCAGTACGCCTATGTGATGAAAGACCTGACCAAGTCCTATCCGGGCGGACGCGAGGTCTTCAAAGGCATCACCCTCTCCTTCTTGCCGGATGTGAAGATCGGTGTGCTCGGCCCGAACGGCGCCGGCAAGTCGACGCTGATGCGCATCATGGCGGGGCAGGACAAGGAGTTCGGCGGCGAGGCCTGGGCGGCCGAGGGCGTGCGCGTCGGCTACCTGCCGCAGGAGCCGCATCTCGACCCGGACCTGACCGTCGGCGAGAACGTCATGCTCGCGTTCAAGGAGATGAAGGCGCATCTCGATCGTTTCAACGAGATCTCGCTCGCCTTCGGCGAGGAGATGTCGGACGACAAGATGAACGAGCTGCTGGCCGAGCAGGCCGACCTGCAGGAGAAGATCGACGCCGGCAGCGGCTGGGAGATCGACCGCACCGTCGAGATCGCGCTCGACGCGCTGCGCTGCCCGCCGGCCGAGAGCCCGGTGACCACCCTCTCGGGCGGCGAGCGCCGCCGCGTGGCGCTCTGCAAGCTCCTGCTCGAGAAGCCCGAGATGCTGCTGCTCGACGAGCCGACCAACCACCTCGATGCCGAGAGCGTCTCCTGGCTCGAGAAGACGCTGCGCGACTATACAGGCGCCGTGCTGATCGTCACCCACGACCGCTACTTCCTCGACAACGTCACCAACTGGATTCTCGAGGTTGATCGCGGCCGGGGCATCCCCTACCAGGGCAACTACTCCGCCTACCTTGAGCAGAAGCGCAAGCGCCTCGCCCAGGAGGAGAAGGAGGAGAGCACCCGCCAGCGCCAGCTCGCCGAGGAGCAGGAATGGATCGGCCGCAGCCCCTCCGCTCGCCAGGCGAAGTCCAAGGCCCGCATCCAGGCCTATGAGGAGCTGCTGGCCCGGAGCCTGGACAGGGCCCCTGACCCGACCGAGATCCAGATCCCGCCGGCCCCGCGCCTGGGCAACACCGTCATCGTCGCCGATGCTATCCGCAAGGGCTTCGGCAACCGGCTGCTGATCGACAACCTGTCCTTCAAGCTGCCACCGGGCGGCATCGTCGGCGTCATCGGCCCGAACGGCGCCGGCAAGACCACGCTGTTCAAGATGATCACCGGCGTCGACAAACCGGACAGCGGCACGATGACGGTCGGCGAGAGCGTCCAGCTTGGCTATGTCGACCAGAGCCGCGACAGCCTGGACGACAAAAAGACCGTCTGGCAGGAAATCTCCGACGGCCAGGACCAGATCGTCATGGGCAAGCGCTCCGTGCCGAGCCGCGCCTATTGCGCCGCCTTCAACTTCAAGGGCGGCGACCAGCAGAAGCCGGTCGGCGTGCTCTCGGGCGGCGAGCGCAACCGCGTGCATCTCGCCAAGATGCTGAAGAACCCGCACAACGTGCTGCTGCTCGACGAGCCGACCAACGACCTCGACGTCGACACGCTCCGCGCGCTGGAGGAGGCGCTGGCCGATTTCGCCGGCTGCGCCGTCATCATCAGCCACGATCGCTGGTTCCTCGACCGCCTTGCGACGCATATCCTCGCCTTCGAGGGCGACAGCCATGTCGAGTGGTTCGAGGGCAACTTCCAGGCCTATGAGGCCGATAAGCGACGCCGCCTCGGCGCCGCGGCCGACCAGCCGCACCGGATCAAGTACCGCCCGCTGACACGGTAGGGGCGGCCATGGGCCATGCGCATCCCGTGCCGATGCCGGCACGGCTGGTCCGCACCGCGCGGCTGACCCTCGCGCCGCCGGGCAAGGAGAACCTGCCGGACCTTGTCCGGCTGAAAGGCGACCCGCGCGTCTTCGAGCTGATGCTGCACGGCATCCGCACCTCGGAGATGACCCGGGCCGAACTGGAGGACGACATCGCCTTCTGGTCCCAGCGCGGCTATGGGACATGGTGCGTCTTCCACACCGAGAGCGGCGAGTTCCTCGGCATCTCCGGCCTGATGGAGCGCCCGGACGGGCGCGGCATCGCGCTCCGCTTTGCCCTCTGGCCGGAATGCCGCGGCCATGGCTATGCGCGGGAGGCGGCGAAGGCCGGGCTCGAATTCGGCCATCGCGCCGGCCTCGCCCGCATCATCGCCGTCGCCTGGGAGAACAACCAAGCCTCCCGCCATGTGCTCGCGGATATCGGCATGGCGGAATGCGACGCCTTCGACTACCGCGATCGCCACATGATCGTCTACGAAAGCCTTAGGTAGCAGCCCGAGGGGAACAACCTCGGGCCGTCCTGTTCAGCGCCCCTGCTCGCGCTGCGCGAGCTGCTGGATCTGCCCGCGCATCGCCGTCAGCAGCGCGGCAACGGAACCGTTGTTGCGCTGGATCACGCTGGAATACTCGCTTCGCTGAGTAAGCCGCAGCGAGGTCCCCTCGGCGATCACATCGACGATCTTCGGCTGTCCGTTGATTTCCGCCACGCGCCAGTCGAGCGAGAAGGGCGCCGTGTTCGGCCGCTCGATGACGGTGTTGACCAGCACGTCGTCCTCGGTGCGCTGCTGCGTCCGGCCGAGCGCGAAGCGCACCCCCTGGTATTCGCCGAAGCGGGCTGAGAGGTTGCGGATCAGTGTCTCCTCGAAGAGCTTCAGGTACTCCTGCTGCTCCTGTGGCGAGGCCTGGCGCCACCAGCGGCCGAGTATGAAGCGGCCGACGCTCTCCACATCCACGGCACGGCGCAGGACGGCGGCAACACGCTGCCGGCGGGCGGCGATGTCGCGCGTCTGGTCGTTGACCGCCGCCACCAGCTCCTGGCCGGTGGACTGGATGAAGTTGGCGGCGCGGCCGATATCTGCCTGGGCCATCGCCGGCCCGGCCAAACCTGCCACGGTGAGGAAGAGGGCCGTGCCAAGCAGGGCACGGCGGTCGAGGTCATGCATGGTCATCTGTCTCCCGGACCGGCCTTACCTGCGCTGCTGGTCCATGCCGGTGCCAACGCCGAATCCCGTACTGGTTGCCGCCGCGGGCGCAACCTCTCCCGCATTGCTGATCTCGGCGGCACGACGCTGGCGATAGGCGCTGCGCAGGGTGGAATACGAGTCGAGCGAGGTGCGGTTCACGTCGTCGATGGTGTCGATCAGGCTCTCGCGGGTATCGACCACGGTCATGCCGGCACGGCCATAGACCAGCCCGTCGACCACCGCGCCCTGGCCGAACCAGCTCAGCGGGTCGGAGACGATGCCGAGGCCGAAGCCCACCAAGTCGCGCGGGTTGGAGGGACCAATCACGGGTATGAACAGGTAGGGCCCTTCGCCGACGCCCCAGCGCGCGAGCGTCTGGCCGTAATCCTCGGCATGGCCCCGCACCCCGAACCAGCTCTCGGCGACATCGAAGATGCCGGCGACGCCCAGCGTCGAGTTGATGACGAAGCGCCCGAGCGTGTCGCCGGCCCGGCGCGGCTCGCCCTGCAGCATGTCGTTCGCCAGGATCACCGGCGTCCGCAGGTTGCCGAGCACGTTGCGGACCCCTGACCGCACCGGCTGCGGCACCACGGCGCGGTAGCCGACCGCCACCGGGCGCAGCGCATACTGGTCAATCGCCTGGTGCACGGCGTAAAGCCGCCGGTTGGTCGGCTCCGCCGGATCGTTGGTCTGCTGGTAGTCGGCGAGCGCCTCCGGGTCGGAGGCCGGCGGCCGCGTGGCGCAGCCGGCCAGCAGCACGGCCGCCAGCAGCGGGGCGGCAAGGGCAGCCCGGGAAAGGCGGGATCTGATCGGCTGACGCATCGGTCCGGTTGCCCTCGTCGGTCTTGGCATGGTTGCGGAGAAGATAGGGATTCATCGGCAGGATGCCATGCATCCCCATGCCGTGCCGATAGGCCCACTGCTTAGATGATTGTAGCACTGGTTGGTGTAACCGATAACGCCCCAAACCGTTTCCGTGTATTGCGCTTGCGAAGGTGATCGGCAATGGGCAGATAACCCGCCATGGATCACGCCCTTCCCGAAGTTCCGCCGCAGGGGACCCTGCAACGCTGGTTGACCGGACCTCGTTTCGGCGGGCTGCCGAACTTCGCGGACATGCCGCCGCCCAAGCTCTCCTTTGAATTCTTCCCGCCGAAGACCGAGGCGCTCGAGGCCCAGCTCTGGTCCTGCATCCGCCGGCTGGAGCCGCTGCGCCCGTGCTTCGTCTCCGTTACTTATGGCGCCGGCGGCACCACCCAGGCCCGCACCCACGCGACCGTGGCCCGCATCGTGCGGGAGACGAGCCTGACGCCGGCCGCCCATCTCACCTGCGTCGGCGCCTCCCGCGGCGAGGTGGACGATGTCGCGCGTGCCTACTGGGATGCCGGGGTGCGGCACATCGTGGCCCTGCGCGGCGACCCGCCGGCCGGCGCCGAGCGCTACGAGGCGCATCCGGAAGGCTATGCCTATGCCGCCGACCTGGTGGCCGGCCTCGCCCGCATCGCCCCCTTCGAGATCAGCGTCGCCGCCTATCCGGAGACGCACCCGACGGCACTCTCCTCCGACCACGACCTCGACAACCTGAAGCGGAAGATCGATGCCGGGGCGACGCGGGCGATCACCCAGTACTTCTTCGACAGCGATGTCTTCCTTCGCTTCCTCGATCGCTGCGCCGCGGCCGGCATCACCCTGCCGATCGTCCCCGGCATCATGCCGGTCTCCAATTTCAACCAGATGAAAAAATTCTCCGCCATGTGCGGCGCCGGCGTGCCCGCCTGGATGGGTCGGCTCTTCGAGGGGCTGGACGAGGATCCAGAGACGCGTCGGATGGTCTCCGTGGTCCTCGCGGCCGAGCAGGTCCGCCTGCTCCAGGCCAATGGCGTTGACGAGTTCCACTTCTACACGCTGAACCGGCCGGACCTGGTCTACGCCATCGCCCATATCCTGGGCGCCCGGCCGCAGCCCGTCACTCCACCCTGATCCCCTCGGCGCGGATGAGGTCCCCCATCCGCTGACGCTGATCGGCGAAGAAGGCGCCGAACTCGTCCGGCCCGCTGCCGACCGGGATCATGCCGATCTCGCCGAGGCGCTTCACCGCCGCCGGGTCCCGCATCCCGGCCGCCGCGGCCTCGGCCAGCCGGTTGACCGCCAGCTCCGGCGTCCCCCGCGGCGCGTAGAAGCCGAGCCAGTCATAGATGTCGAAGCTGGGGAAACCCTGCTCGGCAACGGTCGGCACGGAAGGCAGGTTCACCAGCCGTTCCTTGGTGCTGACGGCAATGCCCCGCAGCCGCCCCTCGATCACCAGTGGCGCCGCTTGCGGCAGGGTGGAAAAGACGAATTCCGCATCCCCGGCCAGGATTCCCGCCACCGAGGCCGCCCCGCCCCGGTAGGAGACATGGTTAGCCGTGACCCCCGCCTGCCGCAGCAGCATCGCCGGCGCCAGATGCGTCGCCGTCCCGGTGCCGGAAGAGGCATAGGGAATCTGCCCCGGTGCCGTCCGCAGCCGCGCCAGCAGCCCCTGCAGGTCCTTGGCCGGGTGGTCCGGCCGCACGACGCAGATCAGCGGCGACTTCACCATCTGGCTGATCGGCAGCAGCGCCGTGGCGAAATCATAGGGCAGCCCAGGAATCAGCGGGTTGTTCACCGCCCCCGCCGCCGTATCGGCCAGCGCCGTGTAGCCATCCGGCGCCGCCTGGGCGACGACCCCGGCCCCGACCGAGCCGCTCGCCCCCGCCCGGTTCTCCAGCACCACCGGCTGGCCCAGCACCTGCTGCATCGCGGGCGCCGCCAGCCGCATCGGGATATCCGCCCCGCCCCCCGGCGGCCAGGAGATGACGATACGCACCGGCCTGATTGGCCATGCCTCGGCGCGGGCCAGATGCGGCAGGGCGAGCGCCGCCGCCAGCAGCGGGCGGCGGGGGATGCGATGCGGCATGGCGAACCTCCCTTGGGCTTTGGCGCTCATCCTGCCGCCAAGCGCCGCAGCCCGAAAGGCTTTGGGCGCCGGCCGCGTCTGGGCCTACACTCCGCGCAACGCCAAGGAGGAAATGGCGATGCAGCAGCAAGGCCCGCTGAGCGCGGAACAACTCCGCCAATTCGAGGAGGAGGGCTGGCTCTTCCTCCCCGAGACCTTCAGTCCCGAGGAGGTCGCCGTCCTCGCCCGCGAGGCGGAGGCGATCTATGCCGAGAACCGCCCGGAGATCTGGCGGGAGAAATCCGGCGCCCCGCGCACCGCCTTCGCCGCCCATACCTTCAACGAGGTATTTCGCCTGCTCGGCGCCCATCCGCGGCTGATCGGCCCGGTGGAGCAGATCTTCGGCGAGCGGCTCTACATGCATCAGTTCAAGATCAACGCGAAGGCCGCCTTCACCGGCGATGTCTGGCAATGGCACCAGGATTACGGCACCTGGAAGCGCGATGACGGCATGCCCGAACCTCGCGCCATGAACATCGCCGTCTTCCTCGACGAGGTAATGCCGATCAACGGCCCCCTAATGCTGATCCCCCGCAGTCAGGCGCATGGCACGCTCGAGGCCGGCCACGACACCAGCACCACCTCCTACCCGCTCTGGACCCTCGATGACGCGATGGTGACCCGGTTGGTGCAGGAGGGCGGTATCGTCGCACCCACCGGCAAGCCGGGCGGAGTGCTGATGTTCCACGGCAACCTCGTCCATGGCTCCGCGCCAAACATCACCCCTTATCCGCGGAAGATCGTCTACCTGACGCTCAACGCCGTCTCGAACCACATCCGCACCCCGACCCGGCCGGACTGGATCGCCCACCGCGACTTCACCCCGATCGACCCGGTCCCGGCCGAGGCGCTGACCGACTACGCAAGGCGCTGGAAGCAGGCCGCCGAATAGGCATCCCCGCCGGCTCTCGCCCGTTGCTGCCTCCGACAACAGAGGAGGCAGCGATGTCAGGCTCCGGCGAGATTCGCCCGCATATGGAAGTGGTTGGCGCCGATGGCGTGCACGTCGGCACCGTGGACGGGCTGGAGCGTGGTGCGATCAAGCTGACGCGCCAGGACGACCCCGACGGCACCGGCCGGCACCATCACCACATCCCGCTCGGCGCCATTCGCATGATCGAGGGCGACCGGGTCTGGCTCACCATGCCGGCCGGCCAAGCCCGCGCCATGGCCGTCGGTGGCCAGTCGCCGGAGGATATGGAGGAGGGCAGCGCCGCCACCGACGAGGCCGGCATCGCCCGCCCGGACCGCACCGGCGTTTCGCCGATGGAGGGCGGCGCCACCGGCAACATCCATGGCGGCGGCACCATGGCGCCGAACGGCGGCGGGGCAGGGGGCACCGCCGCCTACAGCCAGGGCAGTGGCGGCGGCATCGCCCATGACCCGAACATGGACCCGAGCGGCCGCGGCGACCCGGATCTGTAAGCCGACGGGGCCGCTACGCGGCGGCCCCGCCTCATTCCTCAGCCGTGCCACTCATAGACGCGGACGAAATCGACCATGATGTCGTAGCGTCCCGGCGCATCCGCCCCTGGCACGCCGCCATACCAGGTGTCGCTCGGCGCCCCGACATGGCCCTGGAGCCCGACCGTCATCTTCATGCTCGGGATGTTCTGCGTGAAGGTATGGATCGCCTGGCCGTCGACAGTCATCGTCACCCGGTCCGGCGTCCATTCCAGCCCGTAGACATGCCATTGGGTCAGGTCGACGTCGTAGTTGTGGCTCTCGAAGACATCGCCGCCGGTCACCGGATCGGGCCAGTGCTGGGTGACCATCCCATCGCCTTTCGGCGTCTCGAGGATGTCGAGCTCCGGCGGCCAGACCCCGTTCGCCGCCGGCCAGAGCAGGAAGCATGGACCCATCCCCGTCACCTCGGCGCTCATCTTCGCCATGATCTCCACCTTGCCATAGGTGAAGGCGAAGCCCGGGTTCCACTGGTTCGGCGTGGTCGAAAGGCCGCCCGTCGCCCAGCTTCCATCGGCCATCCTGGTGATGCCGATGTCGAGCATCCCGTTGCCGACGCTGACCTGCGAGTTGTCCCAGCGGAAGGCGTTGTTCCAGTAGGTCGAGCCGCCATAGCTGATTGGCCACTTCGTCGGGTCGACCCGCGTGCCGCTGAACTCGTCCTGAAAGATGAGCCCGCCGAACTCGTCCGAACCGCTGGAAGGCGCGTAGGTCCAGGGCGGATCGACCAAGGTGTTCATCCAGGCATCGGTGACGCCGGCCAGCATCACCGTATCGCCCGTGCCCGGCCCGTAATGCACCAGCGTACCGCTGACGCCGTTGACCGTCGCCGCCTCCTGCCAGACCGCGAAGGTCCCGTCTGTGGCGATGGAAAGCCGGTCCTCGCCCGGCTTGAAGTCGGTGATGACGTCGGCGCCGTCGCCCGGCTTGAGGACGAAGACGTCGGCCCCGGCGCCACCGGTCAGGGTGTCGTTGCCGAGACCGCCGGTGATGGTGTCGTTGCCAAGATCGCCGTTGATCGTGTCCGCGCCGAACTTACCGGTCAGCACGTCGTTGTCCGCTGTGCCGGTGAGGTTGAGGTTGTCGGACGGCGGTGGCGCCTCGAAGAAGGAGAAGCTTTTCATCCCTGTCGAGGTCAGGTTGAGGCTGGAATCCGCGACCTCCTGCCCGGCATAGGTCGCGCCGCCGACATAGAGGTTGCGGTCCTGCGCCAGCGACCCGCCCCAGCCGTCATTGAGGAAATTGACCTCGACCTTGTGGATGCCCGCCGCCCAGTCGCCCTTTAGGGTCAGCGTGTCGTACTGGCCGGAGCTGCGCAGCGCAGAGGCGGTGAAGGTGCCGCCGATCTGCACGCCGTCCACCTTCACCGTGTACTGCGCGCTGCCGCTCCAGGCATCCTGATTGATCTTCAGCACTAGGCTGTCCGGTCCCGTCCCGGCAGTGAGCAACCTGGGTGGGAAAGGATCCGCCGGCGGCTGTTCCGTGAAGGAGAAGCTTTGCACCCCGGAGCGTCCGAGGTTGAGCGCCGCGCCGCTGACCGCCAGCCCGGCATAGGCGGCGCTTTCGACGTAGAGGTTGCGGTCGGTGTCGCTTGTCCCGCCCCAGCCATCGTTGAGGAAGTTGACCTCTACCTTGTGGGTGCCGGCTGCCCAGTCTCCCTTCAAGGTCAGGGTGTCGACCTGCCCCGAGCCGCGCAAGGCGGAGGCGGTGAAGGTGCCGCCGATCTGCACGCCGTCCACCTTCACGGTGTACTGCGCGCTGCCCTGCCACTGGTCCTGGGTGATCTTCAGCACCAGGCTGTCCGGCCCCGTCCCTGCGGTGAGGGAGACCGGGTTGAACACCGTCTGCGCCTTGTTCGCCGCCGGCACCAGCGCCGGGTTGGTCAGCTATTCCAGCTTGAGGTTGGTGATCCCGGCCAGGAAAATAGAATCGCTCCAGGAACCATTATACACGATGCTGGTCCCGTAGATGCCGTTAACGGTGGTCTGGTACACCCAGGGGTTGTAGGTGCCGCTGGCAATGGACAGCCGGTCCACCCCAAGCTGGAAGTCGTTGATGATGTCCGCCCCATCACCGGTCTTGAACGTGAAGAGGTCTGCCCCGGCCCCGCCAGTCATCAGATCGGCACCCGTGCCGCCGGTGATGGTGTCGAGCCCCGCTGCACCCTTCAATGTGTCTTTGCCGGAGGTACCTGTGATGACGGGCATGGGAAATCTCGCTGTGACAACCGGGGAGCGCCTCTCGGTTCCCTTATGCAACCCCGAGTTGATGTTACCGTCAAACTAAAACCCCGTGAACTGCAACTAATCCGCGTGAGTTGCATCAAGCTCTGGCGAGGATGCGCCTGCCAGCGCCAGCCGCACCCAGCCCGTCCGGCGGTCCCGTGCCATGGAGCCCGGACGAGGCGAGGGGGCAGGCAAGGGCAGGGAGTGCCGATGCGGTTGGAGAGGTTCGTCGAAGGTTCTATAGCTGAGGGGTGTCCGCACCACTCCCCACCCCCGCATCCTCCGGCGACGACTACCTCGCCCGCCTCAACCCCGAGCAGCGGGAGGCGGTCGAGACCCTCGACGGCCCAGTGCTGATCCTGGCCGGCGCCGGCACCGGCAAGACCCGCGTGTTGACCACGCGCTTCGCCCATCTGCTGAAATCCGGCCGCGCCTGGCCAGGCCAGGTCCTCGCCGTCACCTTCACCAACAAGGCGGCGCGGGAGATGCGCGAGCGCGTTTCCGCCATCCTTGGTCAGCCCGCCGAGGGCCTCTGGCTCGGCACCTTCCACGCCCTCTGCGCGCGGATGCTTCGCCGCCATGCGGAGTTCGTCGGCCTCACCAGCGGCTTCACCATCCTCGACACCGACGACCAGATGCGCCTGCTGAAGCAGGTGATGGAGGCCGCCGGTATCGATTTGAAGCGCTGGCCCGCCCAGGGGCTCATGGGCCAGATTCAGCGCTGGAAGGACCGCGGCCTCGCCCCCGACCGCGTGACGCCGGCCGAGGACACCGACTACGCCGCGGGCAAAGCGCGTGGCCTCTACGCCGCCTACCAGTCCCGCCTGCGCGACCTCAATTGCTGCGACTTCGGCGACCTGATGCTGCATGTGACGGAGATCTTCCGCACCCGGCCGGAGGTGCTGGCGGACTGGCAGCGGCGCCTGCGCTACATCCTGGTCGACGAGTACCAGGACACCAACCTCGTCCAGTACTACTGGCTCCGCCTGCTGGCGCAGTCGCACCGCAACATCTGCTGCGTCGGCGACGACGACCAGTCGATCTATTCCTGGCGCGGCGCCGAGATCGAGAACATCCTCCGTTTCGAGAAGGACTTCCCGAACGCCAAGGTCGTCCGCCTCGAGAGCAACTACCGCTCGACCAAGCCGATCCTGGCGGCGGCCTCTCATCTTATTGCCCACAATAGCGGCCGCCTCGGCAAGACGCTGCGCGCCGGCCGCAACGATGCCGAAGGCGACAAGGTCCGCGTCGTCTCGCTCTGGGACTCCGAAGAGGAGGCTCGCATGGTCGGCGAGCGGATCGAGGCTTTCAAGCGCAGCGGCCACAAGCTGGCGGAGATCGCCATCTTGGTCCGCGCCGGCTTCCAGACCCGCGCCTTCGAGGAGCGTCTGATCACCCTCGGCCTGCCCTACCGCGTCATCGGCGGGCTCAAATTCTACGAGCGCGCCGAAATCCGCGATGCCATGGCCTATCTCCGCGTCCTCGCACAGCCGGCCGACGATCTGGCCTTCGAGCGCATCGTCAACACGCCGAAGCGCGGCCTCGGCGACACGGCGATGCGCCGCATGCACGAGATCGCCCGCGCTGAGAGCATCCCGCTCGCAGCCGCCGCGCATCGCCTGCTGCCGAACCTCACCGCCAAGCCCCGCGCCGCCCTCGGCGAGCTGTTGCACGGCTTCGCCCGCTGGCGCGAGGGGCTGTCGAAGGAAGGCCATGTCGTCGTCGCCGCGACGCTGCTCGACGAGAGCGGCTACACCGAAATGTGGAAGCAGGACAAATCGCCCGAGGCTCCCGGCCGGCTCGAGAACCTGAAGGAGTTCATCCGCGCCCTCGGCGAATTCGAAAGCCTCGCCGGCTTCCTCGAACACGTCGCCCTGGTGATGGAGAACGACGAGAATTCGGACGGCGACCGCCTTTCGCTGATGACGCTGCACGCGGCGAAAGGCCTTGAGTTCGACACCGTCTTCCTCCCCGGCTGGGAGGAGGGCCTCTTCCCCCACTCCCGCGCCATGGAAGAGGGCGGCGAGAAGGGCCTCGAGGAGGAGCGCCGCCTCGCTTACGTGGGCATCACCCGCGCCCGCAAGCAGGCCATCATCTCCGCCGCCGCCAACCGACGCATCTACGGCAACTGGTCCGCCTCCGTCCCCAGCCGCTTCCTCGACGAACTGCCGGCCGCCCATATCCAGCGCGAGGGCAGCGCCAGCATGGCCCGCCAGCGCGTGGCGGAGATGCCCTCCGTCTTCACCGGCGCCGGTGGCCTGCAATCCCGCAAGCCGCGGGTGATCGAGGCCGGCGCCTGGGAAGTCCAGTCACGCCCCTCCCACGCCCAGCCGCTGAAACCCGGTGAGCGCGTCTTCCACAAGAAATTCGGCTATGGCCGGGTGACGGCGGTGGACGACAACCGCGTCGAGGTCGATTTCGAGAAGTCGGACCCCAAGCGGGTGCTCGACAGCTTCCTGGAGCGTGCCTGATGCTCTCCCGCCGCCGCGCCGAGCCGCTCGAGCTGCTCACCATCGAGGGCCTGCCCGAGCCCGCCCTCCCGACCTTCGAGGCGGCGCTGCAGACCGTCTGCGCGACCGTCGCCTATTTCCGCGAGGAGCCGGCCGAGACTTGGCGCATCGAGGGTGTCCGCGAGGCCGGCGCCCGGGATGACGAACTCGCTGGCGCCCTGGCCCTCGCCGCCCTGGTCACCGGCATCGACCCGCCAACGCTGCAGGCCGGCCCGATCGAGGCCGAAGGCTGGCTCGCCCGCACACTCCAGAGTTTCCCCGAGGCGCCAATCGGCCGCCGCTTTCTGATCCGCCCGACCCACCTGCCGAACCCGCGGGAGTATGGTCGCATCGTCCTGCGTCTTGATGCCGGCCTCGCCTTCGGCAGCGGCGAGCACGCCTCGACCCAGGGCTGCCTTATGGCTTTCGAGGGGATGGCGCATCGCCGCCCGCGCCGGATGCTCGATCTCGGCACCGGCTCGGCGATCCTCGCCCTGGCCGCAGCGAAATGGTTGAAGCGCCCCGTCCTTGCGACCGATATCGACCCCTGGTCGGTCCGCGTCGCGGCGGAGAATGCGGCGCTGAACGGGGTGCAGCGCCTGCTGCATCCGCGCCTGGCGGATGGCTGGAAAAGCCGGGCGATGCAGGCCCGGCGCTATGACCTGATCTTCGCCAATATCCTGGCGCGGCCGCTCTGCGCCATGGCGCATGAGCTGGCGGCGCATCTGGCCCCAGGCGGCACCGCCATCCTCGCCGGGCTGCTCGGCAGCCAGGCGCGGCTGGTGCTGGCGGCACATCGCCGCCAGGGCCTCAGGCTGGAGCGGCGCATCGATATCGGCGCCTGGACCACGCTGGTCCTGCGCCGGTAGCGATGCCTCCTGCCTTAGCGCTTCAGCTCGCCGCGGACGACGCTATCGAGATCGCCGCGGGTCAGGCCGATATCGGTCAGCTCGCGCTCGGAGAGCGAGGCCAGCTCGGCGCGCAGCCGGGCCCGGGCCGGCCAACCGACGATCGCATCGGCGATCCGCGCCAGGCCGCGCAGCAGGGCCGCCTGGTTCGCGCGGCCAGCCGCCTCGCGAAGCGAAGCGATCTGCTCGGCGGCGGGGTTGCGGGGCAGGGGGAGGAGCAGGGCTGCCTCCGCCTTGGTCATGCGGGCGTCCATTGTCTGGGTTCCAATCCTTGCGAGGCGGTCTTTCCCGTCTCGCTTCGCACTGCAGCAATTAGGCACGAAAGCAGATTGTTGCCCGTGCGAAGAGCACAGCAGAGCCATGCGACTGGCGCAGGCCTTTCTGAAATACCCTGCATTTTTGCTTTACCAATTCGTGAGGACTGCCGATGACCCCCGCCGAACGCCTCGCCGCCCTCCGCGCCGAACTCGCCCGCGCCGGGGTCGATGGCTTCCTCATCCCCCGCGCCGACGAATATCTCGGCGAGTACGTCCCCCCTTCCGGCGAGCGCCTCGCCTGGCTCACCGGCTTCACCGGCAGCGCCGGCCTCGCCGTGGTGCTGATGGACCGCGCCGCCCTCTTCACCGATGGCCGCTACACCACCCAGGCGGCCCAGCAGACCGACACGGCACTCTGGGAGCAGCGCCACATCACCGAGCAGCCCGCCGCCGACTGGCTCGCCGAGCACGCCGCTGGCAAGCGGATCGGCTACGACCCCTGGCTCCACTCTGAAGGTGCCCTGGCCCGCCTCGAGCGCCCCGGCCTCACCTTCGTCCCTCTGTCGGCCAACCCGCTCGACGCCATCTGGACCGATCGCCCCGCCCCGCCCATGGCCGAGGCCCGCCCGCACCCGCTGCGCTATGCCGGCGTCGCTGCCTCGGAAAAACGCGCCGCCGCCGCCGAGGCCCTCCGCACCGCCGGCGAGGACGCCGCCGTACTCGCCGACCCCCACTCCCTCGCTTGGCTACTGAACATCCGCGGCGGCGACCTCGACCACACCCCGCTCGCCCTCGGCTTCACCCTGCTGCGCGCCGATGCCTCGACCGAGTTTTACATGGATCCGGCGAAGGTCCCCGCCGAGACCCGCGCCCATCTCGGCAATGACGTCGTGGTCCGCCCTCGCACCGAGCTTCCTGCCGCCCTGGCTGGCCTTGCAGGGAAGGCGGTCCGCCTCGACCCGGAGGCGACGCCCGCCTGGTTCGCCGCCCGCCTGCGCGAGGTCGGCGCCACCATCGCTCCGGGAGACGATCCCTGCCGCCTGCCGCGCGCCTGCAAGAACACGGTGGAGCGGGAAGGTGCCCGCAGCGCCCACAGGCGGGATGCGGTGGCGCTCGCCCGCTTCCTCGCCTGGTTCGCCGCCGCTGCACCCAAGGGCCGCGAGACGGAGATGAGCGCCGCCGAGCGCCTGCTTGCCTTCCGCCGAGAGGTGCCGCTCTTCCAGGCCGAGAGCTTCCCCGCCATCAGCGGCGCCGGCGAGAACGGTGCCGTCATCCATTACCGCGCGACGCCGGAAACCAACCGCCCCATCCGCCCGGACGAATGCTACCTGACCGACAGCGGTGCCCAGTTCCTCGACGGCACCACCGATGTGACGCGCACGCTCTGGACCGGTCCCGGTCCGGCGCCCCAGGCGCTTCGCGCCCGCTACACCCGCGTCCTTCAGGGCCATGTCGCGCTGGCCACGCTGCGCTTCCCAAAAGGTGTCGCCGGGCCGCATATCGACGCCATCGCCCGCCGCGCCCTCTGGCAGGCCGGGCTCGACTTCGACCATGGCACCGGCCACGGTGTCGGCAGCTTCCTCTCGGTGCATGAGGGGCCCGCCTCCATCAGCCGCGCAGCGAAGCCCGTTCCGCTCGCTGCCGGGATGATCCTGTCTGACGAACCCGGCTACTACCTCCCCGGCCAGTACGGCATCCGCATCGAGAACCTGCTCCTCGTCCGTGACGCCGAGCCTCAGCCCGACCAGGTGAAGCCCTTCCTCGAATTCGAGACCCTGACCCTCGCCCCCTATGCCCGCGCCCTGATCGAATCTGCCCTGCTTTCACCCGCCGAGCGCGACTGGATCGACGCCTACCACGCCCGCGTCCTCGCCCTGATCGCCCCTGGCTGCGACGCCGCCACCGCAGCCTGGCTGGAGGAGGCCTGCAGCCCGCTCAGCTGACCCCGGCGAGGCTCCGCGTCCCCGTCACCTCGCCGCCATTGGCCCGGTTGTCGAAGACGAAGCTCACCCGCCCAGGCGTGTAGTTGCGGATGGTGATGGAGTCGCCCCCGCCCGGCATGGTGAGGGTGAGGTCCGTGCCGGTGAGCGTCGCCGTCACATCCCCCGGCCCGAAGCCCTGCAGCACCAGCGCGGCATGGGCGCTGCCATGTCCTGGCTCGCTTGCGGCCGGCAACTCCATGCGGAATCCGCTCCAGTCATCGAGGCCGACCGTCTGCGCCTCGATTAGCCCGCTCTCGTCGCCGATCACCGGCCGCGAACCGCCCTGCCGCAGGCCGCTCTCGAGGGGCGGCAGGACGATCTCATCCACCCCGTCGCCCGGCCGGTAGAGCAGCGTCGAGAGCTCCGCATTGCCGAGATAGACGGTATCCTTGCCCGTCCCCGCATTCACCCATTGCGCCCCGCTGACGGTGTCGTTGCCGGCACCGGAGGAGACGGTCGTCCCCATCCCCTGCACCGCGATCACGTCGCTGCCCTTGCCGCTGCGGACCGTGCCGTAATGCCCGGTGACGGTCGCCATGTTGTCGCCATCGCCAAGGTCGATGTCGCTGAAATCCCCGAAGCGCGCCGAAACCTGATCATCCCCCGCCCCGGCATCAAGGCTGAGCCGCCCCGTCGTCTCAGCCGCGATCAGGTCCTTCCCGCCGCCCGTGCTGACGCGCAGCGAGGCCGGCTGCGCCCGGTCCGCGACCAGCGCATAGGCGCTGATGAGATTGTCGCCGGCCGCCGCCTTGACTTCCACCATCGCTCCACCCGCCGGGGCGATGGCCGCGCTCGAAGTGACGCTCCCCGTCGAGGCGGGGTCGACCTCCACCCCCGCGATCGCTGGTGGCCCCTTGCTGCCCGATACCGCCGTGACCGTCCCCGCCCCGCTGAGCGTCCCCGATCCCGGCGCGGTCAGCCTGATTCCCGGCGGCCCATAGACCTGCGGCGCCGAAGGCTGCGCCTGCCCGCCATTCATCGCCTGGATCAGGCCCAGCAGCAGCCGCGCCTGCGCCGACAACTCGACGCTGTCCTGCGTCCGTCCGCCGGCCGCGGGTGGCGTGGCGGCTGGGCCGCCAGCATTGCCGCCGGCTGTGCCTGGCATTGCCCGGGTATAGGCCTGTCTGGCCCAGAGGCTGAGGTCTGCTGCGGTGAGCATGGCCTTGCGATGCGTTTTGCTCGCCCAGCATGGCCCTGCGAGGATTAAGGAAGGGTTCTCACCCGAACCCCGCCATCTCCCGCCATTCCGCCTCGCTCAGCACGCGGAGGCCGAGCTCCGCCGCCTTCTTCGCCTTGCTGCCCGCATCCGCGCCGACCACGACGAAATCCGTCCGCGCCGAGACGCTCTTCGTCACCTTGGCGCCCAGCGTCTCCGCCCGCGCCTCCGCCTCAGGCCGCGTCATCGTCTCGAGCGTGCCGGTGAAGACCAGCGTCTTGCCGGCGAAGGGGCTGTCCGCCGCCGCGCTCGCCACAGGCACCGGCACCACCTCCCGCACCAGGTCGTCGAGCGCCGCCAGGTTGCGCGGCTCGTCGAAGAAATCGACCAGCTCCTGCGCGATCGCCGGCCCGATTCCCTGAATGGAGCCCAGCTCCTCCCTGGCCTCGGAGCCGATGATGCGCGCCGCAAGCATCCGCTCCCGCCACTCGGGGAAGGTGCCGTAATGCCGCGCCAGCAGCTTCGCATTCGCCTCGCCGATGCGCCTGATGCCGAGCGCGAAGATGAAGCGGTCGAAAGGTGGCGCCCGCCGCGCCTCGATGGCGGCGAGCAGGTTCGAGACTTTCTTCGACTCCTCGCCCCGCTTCGAGCGTGCCCCCCAACCCTCCCAGCCCCGCATCCGCTCCGCATGCTCCGCGAGGCGGAAGATATCCGCGGGGCCCTTGACCAGCCCCTCGTCGTGCAGCGTCTGGATGTTTTCTTCGCCGAGCCCCTCGATGTCCATCGCATTGCGCGCGACGAAATGCTTCAGCCGCTCGACGGTCTGTGCCGGGCAGATCAGCCCGCCGGTGCAGCGCTTCACCACCTCGCCCGGCGGCCGCACCGCATGGCTGCCGCAGGCCGGGCAGCGCTCGGGGAAGGCGAAGGGCTCGGCGCCCGCGGGCCTTTTCTCCAGCACGACCGAGACGATCTGCGGGATCACGTCGCCCGCCCGCTGCAGCACGACGGTGTCGCCGATCCGCACATCCTTGCGCGCGATCTCGTCCTCGTTGTGCAGTGTCGCATGCTGCACCATGACGCCGCCGACATTGACCGGCTGCATCACCGCCCGCGGCGTCAGCGCCCCCGTCCGACCGACCTGGATCTCGATCCTGAGCAGCGTCGTCGTCGCCCGCTCCGCCGGAAATTTCCACGCCACCGCCCAGCGGGGTGCCCGCCCGACAAAGCCGAGCCGCCCCTGCCAGTCCAGCCGGTCGAGCTTGTAGACGACGCCGTCGATATCGTAGTCGAGCCGGGCCCGCTCCGTGCCCATGCGCGCCTGGAACTCGGCCGCCGCATGCTCGTCCGGCAGCGGCGCCGAGAGCGGATTGACACGGAAGCCCCAGCGCTTCAGCGCCTCCAGGTAGCCGGAATGCGTCTCCGCCACCGGCGTGCTCGATGCGCCCTGGGCATAGGCGAAGAACTGCAAGGGCCGCCGCGCCGTCACCTCCGGGTCGAGCTGCCGGAGCGAGCCTGCCGCCGCATTGCGCGGATTGGCGGGTATGCGGATCTCCGGTCCCACCTTCTCGCCGCGTGCGCGCCTCTGCTCCCGCTCCTCGGCCAGCCTCGCCTGCTCGTCGCGGAAGGCGATGAAGTCGGCCTTCGCCATGAAGACCTCACCACGGATCTCGATCCGCGCCGGCGCATCCGGCCCGAGCCGCCGCGGCAGCTCGCCCTCGCGCAGCGTCTCGAGGTTGCGGGTGATGTCCTCGCCTTGCGTGCCATCGCCCCGCGTCGCGCCGCGGACGAAGACGCCGTTCTCATAGGTCAGGTTGACCGAGAGCCCGTCGATCTTCGGCTCGCCGACGAAGCGCAGCACCTCTTCCTGCGGCAAGCCGAGGAAGCGCCGGATGGTCCGCGTGAACTCGGCGAATTCCTCCGGGTTGAAGACGTTGTCGAGGCTCAGCATCGGCGTGCCGTGCCGCGCCTTGGCGAAGCCCGCCGCCGGCGCCGCGCCCGGTGCCGCCTCGCTCGGGCTGTCGGCGCGCTTCAGCTCCGGAAAGCGCGCCTCGATCGCCGCATTGCGCCGCCGCAGCGCATCGTACTCGGCATCGGTGATCTCGGGCGCATCGTTCTGGTGATAGGCAATGTCGGCCGCCGCGATCTCGGCCGCCAGCGCCGCGAGCTCGGCAGCGGCTTCCCCCTCCGTCAGCTTCTCGGGCGGCAGGTTGCGCAGACTCACAGCAACCCGCCAGTCAGCAGGCTGTCCGCCGCCGCCCGCGCCGCATCCGTCACCCGCTCGCCGGCCAGCATCCGCGCGATCTCCTCGCGCCTCTCGCGCTTGTCGAGCGGCTCCACCACCGTCGTCGCCCGCTCGCCCTTCACCTGCTTCGCCACACGCAACTGTTGCGCCCCACGCGCCGCCACCTGCGGGCTATGCGTCACCACCAGCACCTGCAACCGCTCGGCCACGCGCTCCAGCCGCTCGCCGACCGCGGCCGCCGTCGCGCCGCCGATGCCCGCATCCACCTCGTCGAAGATCAGCGTCGGCACCGGCGAGCCGCGTGCCAGCACCACCTTCAGCGCCAGCATCAACCGCGACAGCTCGCCGCCCGATGCAATCTTCTGCAAATGCCCCGGCGTCTGGCCGGGATTGGTCGAGACGAGGAAGGTGACGCGGTCCATCCCGTCCGCCGCCCAACCGTTCTCCTCCCGCGCCGCAACCTCGACGAAGAAGCGCGCCCGGTCGAGCTTCAGCGGCGGCAGCTCCTTGGCGAGCGCCCGCTCCAGCCGCCCCGCCGCCTCGCGCCGCGCAGAGGACAAAGCCTCGCCCGCCGCCAGATAGGCCCGCCGCGCCTCGCCCGCCGCCTGCTCCAGCCGCGCCACCTGCCCGCTTCCCGCATCCAGTGCGCCAAGGCGCTCCTTCAGCGAGACCAGCAGCCCCGGCAGCTCGACCACGGCGACGCCATGCTTCCGCGCCGCCGCCCGCAGGCCGAACAGCCGGTCCTCCAACACTTCGAGCCGGCGCGGATCGGGCCCGTCCTCGAGCATCAGCCGTTGCAGCAGGGTTTCCGCCTCGGCGAGCGAGTCCTGCGCGGCGCCGAGCAGGGCGACAATAGCCTGGGCTTCCTCATTGGGCGGCGGCAGCCGCTCCAGCGCGCGCGCCGCATTGCGCAGCGCCTCCGCCGGCCCGCCGCGCCGCCGGTCCTTCGGCTGCAACTCGGCCAGGGCATTGGCGATGCTCTCACCTCGGCGCTCGCCCTGCTGGAGGCGCTGCCGCTCCTGCGACAGCTCTTCCTCCTCGCCCTCCACCGGGGCGAGGTCCGAGAGCTCCTGCACCGCGTGGCGAAGGAATTCCTCATCCCGCTGGGCTGCGGCGATCGCCTCCCGTGCCGCGGCGAGGCTGCGCTCGGCCTCCCGCCAGGACCGCCAGGCCGCACTCACGGTATTCCGCCTGCCCTCAAGCCCGCCGAAGGCATCGAGCAGCCCGGCATGGGTCGCCGGATCGGCCAGCCCCACTTGGTCGTGCTGGCCCTGCACCTCGACCAGCGTGGCGGCCAGCCGCCGCAGCAGCCCGACCGAGACCGGTTGCCCGTTGACGAAGGCCCGGCTCCGCCCATCCGCCTGCACGGTGCGGCGAAGCACCAGCGTCTCCTCCGCCTCCATATCCTGCTCGGCGAGGATGGCATGGGCCGGATGCCCCTCGGGCGGCATGAAGCCGGCGGCGACCGAGCATTGCTGCTGACCGGCTCGCACCATCCCCGCCTCCGCCCGCTGTCCGCAGGCAAGGCCGAGGCTGTCGAGCAGGATCGACTTGCCGGCGCCCGTCTCGCCGGTCAGCACCGTCAGCCCGCCCCCGAAGGAGAGGTCGAGCCGTTCGATCAGCACCACATCGCGGATCGCCAGGGAGGCGAGCATGAGCTGGCTAGAAAATCCAGTTCCAGGCCCGGCGCGCGAAGCCAGGCCGGTCGCCCGGAGCGGGCCGCGCGCCATCGACCAGAAGCGCGTAGCTGTCCTGGTACCAGGGGCTGCCGGGGAAGTTGTGGCCGAGCACCGCCGCCGTCTTCTTCGCCTCGTCTACCAGGCCGAGGGTGAGGTAGATCTCCGTCAGCCGGTGCAAGGCCTCGGGGACGTGGTTGGTGGTCTGGTAATCCTCGACCACCTTCCTGAAGCGCCCGATCGCGGCGCCATAGAGCTTCTGCCGCTGGTAGAAGCGGCCGATATTCATCTCCTTGCCCGCCAGGTGGTCGCGGCCGAGATCGAGCTTGAGCCGCGCATCCCGCGCATAGGCGCTGTCGGGGAAGCGGTTCACCACATCCTGCAGCGCCGCCATGGCCTGTTCCGTGGTGCGCTGGTCGCGGTCCGCCTCGGCGATCTGCTCGTAGTAGCAGAGCGCGCGCAGGTAATAGGCGTAGGCGATGTCGCGATGCGCCGGATGCAGCTGGATGAAGCGGTCCAGCGCGCCGATGGCTTCGGTGTAGCGGTTGCGCATGTACTCGCCATAGGCGGACATGATCTTCGCATTGGTCGCCCAGGCCGAGAGCGGATGGTCGCGCTCAACCTGATCGAACAGGTCGACCGCCAGCTGGTAGCGCCGCGCCTGCAATGCCTCGATGCCGGCCGCATAGAGTCCCTCAGGCGAGCGGTCGATCACGTTGTTGGCCCGTGCGGCCGTCTGGCGCTCGGTGTCGAGGGTCGATTGCTTGCCGTCCCAGTTGCCGCCGAAGAGCGAGCAGCCCGGCAGCGCTGCGAGGGCAAGCCAGAGGGAGAGCAAGGGGGAAAGGCGTCGGATCATCACGGACCGGTCGAAGGGGAGGGCCCGGCTTATAGCACGCCGCCGCCCGGGTCCACAGTGTGCGCCAAGAGGACCCGGTGGCAGGTTCAGGCCACCGCCATCGCCGGCTGACGGGCAGTGGCATACTCGGCCGCCGGCAGCGCCTGCGGCAGGGTGAAGGAGGGCACTGCGCGCCAGTTGGCCCGATCGGCGAAGAGCGCCCGCAACAACCGATTGTTCAGTGCATGGCCGGAGCGATGCCCGCTGAACCGCCCGTGGATCGGCGCGCCGGCCAGCGCCAAGTCGCCCACCACATCGAGCAGCTTGTGCCGTACGAACTCGTCCGCCTGGCGCAGCCCGCCCGGGTTGAGCACCAGGGGCCCATCGACCACCACCGCATTGGCGAGGCTGCCGCCCTGGGCGAGGCCGGCGGCGCGCAGCCGGGCTACATCCTCCGCCAGGGTGAAGGTCCGCGCCTCGGCCAGCTCCGCCCGGAACTCGCGCGGCGAGATGCTCGCCTCGAGCGACTGGCGCCCAATCGCCGTGCCCGGGAAATCGATGGTGAGCGACGCCTCCAGCCGGTCGCCGCCGGTCGGCTCCAGCATGGCCCAGGCGGCGTCCGGGCCCTCGCCCTCCTGCACCCGCACCGGCCGCAGCACCTCGATCGCCTCCGGCAGGCCGAGCCCGGCCTGGGCGACGAGCCCGGTGCAATCGATCAGGAAGACGAAAGGCGCCGCCGAGCCGTCGAGGATCGGCACTTCCGGCCCGTCCAGCTCGACGATCGCGTCATTGACGCCGCAGCCGGCCAGCGCCGCCATCACATGCTCGACCGTGCCGACCCGCACCTCCGGCGCCTCGGCGGAGCCGAGGGCGGTGCAAAGCCGCGTGTCGACCACATGGTCGTACAAGGCGGGGATCTCGACCCCAAGATCGGTGCGGCGGAAGCGGATGCCGGCCCCGGCCTCGGCTGGGCGCAGGGTCAGGCTCACGCGCTTGCCGCTGTGCAGGCCGATGCCGACGCAGCCGATAGCGGCCTTCAGCGTCCGGCGGCGACCTGTCTCAAGCGGGAAGTATCCGTCCATGCCTACCCCTGTTTGAAACCTGGAGCCTATGGAGAAAGCATCCAGGATGTCGTTGAGGCGTTTGCCCAGGACAATAGGTGGCACTGCCTCCTGGCTTGCGCGAGTCAAGCCTTATTACTTCATATTACGATATAACCAATTAATATTAAATGATTTTTGCGGCGCACATTGCAAGCGCAAGCCGTGATGAGCGCGGATGCAAAACGGGCCGCCCCGGTGAGGGCGGCCCGTTCCAGGCGACAGAATTCGGTGCGAAATCAGTTCGACTGACGACGCAGGAAGGTCGGGATCTCGAAATCCACCTGTCCCTGCGGCGCCTCGGCCGGGCGCTGCGCCACCGGCTGGTCGAGCCGCGGGGCGACCGGCGCCGGGGTCGGCTCGGTCAGCGTCCGCCGCATGCCATTCTGCGCCGCGCCGGTGACGAGACCGAACAGGCCACGGAAGCCGCCTGCCGCCGGCCGGCTCGGAACGGCCGGCGCCTGCGCCGCGGCCGGGGGCACGGCAACCGGAGCCGTCACCGGTGCCACGGCAACGACCGGCTCTTCCTCGGCTTGGCCCATCACTTGAAGGTTCGGCGACGGCATGGCCTGCACCGGAGCTGCGGCGACAGGCGCTGCCGCGACTGCGGTCCGCAGCGCGCCGCCACGCGCCGGCATCACCCGCGGCGCGCCGATCGGCCCAGCATTCGGCGCCATGCCGGAGGTCGTAGCCGGCCTGCCTGGGCGTCCACCCGGGAGCATGGTCAGCCCCGCCGCCTGCGGTGCGGCTGCGGCAACCGGCGCTGCCTGCACGGCGACCGGAGCCGCCACCTGCGCCTGCTGTGCATCGATGCCCGTGGCGACGACCGAGACGCGCAGCCGCCCGTTCAGGTCCTCTTCCACCGAGGTGCCGAAGATGATCTGCGCATCCTCGTCCACTTCCTTGCGGATGCGGTTGGCGGCCTCGTCGACCTCGAAAAGAGTCATGTCGTAGCCACCGGTGATGTTGATCAGCACGCCGCGCGCGCCGCGCAGCGATGCATCGTCCAGCAGTGGGTTGCTGATGGCGCGCTCAGCGGCCTTCACCGCGCGGTCATCGCCATCGGCCTCGCCGGTGCCCATCACCGCCTTGCCCATCTCCGCCATGACGGTGCGGATATCGGCGAAGTCGAGGTTCACCAGGCCCGGCTTGATCATCAGGTCGGTCACGCCGCGCACGCCGTCGTAGAGCACCTCATCCGCCAGCTTGAAGGCCTCGGCGAAGGTGGTGCGCTCCGTCGCCATCCGGAACAGGTTCTGGTTGGGGATGATGATCAGCGTGTCGACGAAATTCTGCAGCTCCTCGATGCCCGATTCGGAGGCCCGCTTGCGCTTCGGACCCTCGAAGTCGAAAGGCTTCGTCACCACGCCCACCGTCAGCACGCCCCGCTCGCGCGCCATGCGGGCGATGACCGGCGCCGCGCCCGTGCCAGTGCCGCCGCCCATGCCCGCGGTGATGAACACCATGTGGCAACCGTCGAGATGCCGTGCCAGCTCCTCCGTCGCTTCCTCGGCGGCGGCGCGGCCGATCTCCGGCTTCGCGCCCGCGCCGAGCCCCTGCGTCAGATGCGGGCCAAGCTGCACCCGCTTCTCCGCCTTCGAATGCACGAGCGACTGCGCATCCGTGTTGGCGACGACGAACTCGACCCCTTCGAGGCCCATGGCGATCATGTTGTTGACCGCATTCGTCCCGCCGCCACCGACGCCGATGACGGTGATGCGCGGGGTGAAATCGGTGTGCTGGATGACGGGCAGGGTCAGGTTGAGGGTCATGCGGGGATCTCCTCGCGGCAACGTAAACGAGAGGGACGCTTCATGCACCGGGACTTCAGCGCGCCGCCGCGATTTGCCCCGGTTATCCACAAAAGAATTTTAATCGACGGGCTCATGCGAGATCGCGCAGCCAGTTGACGAATCGACGGAATCTGCTTGCAGGACGTTCGAGCCCCGGCATCAGTTCCAGCAGCGGCCGCCCTTCGCCCGCGCCCCAGGCGAGCAGCCCGAGCGGCGCGGCGAATGCCGGCCCCGTCGCCGTCTCCGGCAGGCCGCGCACCGGGTGCGGCCGGCCGAGCCGCACCTGCCGCTCCAGCACGCGCGCGGCGAGTTCGCGCACGCCAACGAGCTGGCTCGCGCCGCCGGTCAGCACCACGCGCCGCCCCATCTCCTGGCTGAGCCCGGCCGCCTCCATCCGGTCCTTCACCAGCTCAAAGGTCTCCTCAAGCCGCGGCCGGATGATGCCGATGATCATGGCACGCGGGATGCGGGCGATCTGGTCCTCCTCCTCGCCCACCTGCGGCACGGGAAGCCATTCGCGCTCATCGTCCGGCGCCCCGAGCACGCCGCCATGCAGCGTCTTCAGACGCTCTGCATGAGCGATCGGCGTGGACAGCCCACGCGCCAGGTCATTGGTGACGTTCCAGCCGCCCACCGGGATCTGCGAGGTATGCAGCAGATGCCCCTCGGCAAAGACCGAGATGCTCGTCGTCCCGCCGCCCATGTCGATGACCGTGGCGCCGAGCTGCTTCTCATCCTCCACCAGCGTGGCGAGGCCGGCGGCAAACGGTGCCGAGACCAGCTCCTCGACCACGAGGTCGCAACGCAAAAGCGTCGCGCCCAGATTGAGCAGCGAGGCCTGCGCCGCGTCGACCATGTGGAGCTTCGCCGCCACCGTCTCGCAGATCATCCCGCGCGGGTCCTCGGCGCCCGGCGTCGCATCCACGGTGAAGCCGAGCGGGAAGGCATGCACCGTCTCCCGCCCATCCTCCGCGCTGCGCCGCCGCCCTTCGCCCATGATGGCGCGGAGGTCGGCCTCGGTGATCGCCCGCCCGCCGATCGGCCATTGGATGTTCTGCTGCCGCGATTCCGGCTGGCCACAGGAGAGGTTGACGATCGCGCCCTTCAGCTGGGTATCCGCCATCTCCTCCGCCTGGCCGACCGCGGCGCGAATCGCACGCTCGGCCTCTTCCAGGTCGACGATGTTGCCGCCCTTGATTCCCCGCGCCCGCTGCCAGCCGAAGCCGAGCGCCCGCGGTTCGCCGTCGTTCTCGATTCGCGCGATGACGCAGACAATCTTGGTCGAGCCGATATCGAGCACGCCGAAGATGCCATTGCGCGCGCCGCGCCGGCGCCGCCCCTGCACCGGCAGCCCCTCATGATGGCCGAGGCGCACGAGCTGGTTCATCCGCGCCCACTCCTCACCCGCTGGACGGTCGGCTCCGGCGCCGGCGCCGCCTGCGAGGGCAGCCGCAGCACCAGCTTGTCCGGCAGGCGCAGGTCGATCGAGGCCAGCGGCCGGTCAAGCAGCCCCTGCTTCTGATGCAGCTCGGCAAGCCGCGCCAGCGCCGCCGCCTCCTGCCCGTCCGGCAGCAGCACGTCGACGTTGTTGCGCAAGCGCAGGTTCCACCGCCGCTCCGCAACGCGCACCAGCGCATGGGTGCGGTCCTGCACCTCCGGCACGGTCTTCAGCAGCGCGACCATCGGCCCCGCTACCCGGTTGGCGCCGGTGCCGACGATCAGAGGCAGGCGGCCGAAGGCGCCGACATTCTCGTTCGACACCACCTCGCCCTTCTCGTCGATGACGGAGAAGCGCCCGTCCCGCTGCCAGATGGCGAAGGGCTGCCGCTCGGTGATCCGCACCCGGATGGTGCCGTTCAGGTGCCGCTCGACATGCGCCTGCTCGACCCAGGCAATCAGCTCCAGCCGCTCCTTCGCCACCTGCGGGTCGAAGGCAAGGATCGGGTCGCCGCGCCGAATGTTGAGCGCCTCCAGCACCAGATCGGGCGGCGTGTTGCGGCTGCCCTCGAGCGTCACCTCCTGCACGGTGAGGCCGACACTGCCTGCGATCTCCGCCGCCCCATCCCAAAGAGCGGTGATCCGCCCGTAGGGATCGGCCGCCATCGTCGCCAGCGCCGCGGCGACCAGCACCCCGCCGGCGCCGAGCGCGAGCCCCGCCGGCCGCAGCAGCCCGCGCCGCCGCCGCAGCCAGAGCCGCAACCGGCTGGGGCGGGAGGGCGTCGCCTCCGCCTTGCTGCGCCGCACCGGCGCCTTGCCACGGGTTCGCGTCGTGTCAAGCGCCATGGCTGGCCTGCTCCACCATCCAGGCGCAAAGCGCGGGGAAATCCATGCCGGCATAGGCTGCCTGCTCCGGCAGCAGCGAGGTCGGCGTCAGCCCGGGTTGCGTGTTCACCTCGAGCAGCACCAGCCGCCCCGGCTCCCCCGCCGTGTCGTCATAACGGAAATCCGCCCGCGTCGCCCCACGGCAACCAAGTGCGCGATGCGCGGCCAGCGCCACCTCCATCGCCTGCTCGCGGATGGTTGGATGCACCGCCGCCGGCACCACATGCCGCGACCCGCCCTCGGCATATTTCGAGGAATAATCGTAGAACTCGCCCGCATCCGCGATGATGTCGGTGACCACCAGCGCCCTGTCCCCCAGCACACCAACGGTCAGCTCACGCCCGGGGATGAACTCCTCCGCCAGCACCGTCCTGCCGAAGCGCCAGCTCCGCGCGATCTCCGCCCGCCGGTTGTCGCCCTTGCGCAGGATATGCACCCCGACCGAGGAACCCTCATTCACCGGCTTGACGACGTAAGGGCGGGGCAGGGGATCCTCCGCCTCCAGCTCCTCCGGCTCCAGCAGCCGATGCGCCGGCACCGGCAGGCCGGCGGCGCGGAACACCGCCTTCGCCGCCACCTTGTCCATCGCCAGCGCCGAGGCGCGCAGCCCCGAATGCGTATAGGGGATGCCCATCCAGTCCAGCACGCCCTGGATGCAGCCATCCTCGCCGAACCGCCCATGCAGCGCGTTGAAGACGACATCCGGCTTCGCCGCGCGCAAGGCCGCGATGGTCGCGGTGAGATCGGCGCCGACATCGATCGGCGTCACATCGAACCCCGCCTCGCGCAGCGCCGCCACGCATTGCTCGCCGGAAGCGAGGCTCACCTCGCGCTCCGCCGAAATCCCGCCGTGCAGGACCGCCACATGGGTCATGCCGCAACTCCGATTCGCTTGATCTCCCAGTCGAGGGAGATGCCGCTGTGGTCGAGCACCCGGGCGCGGACCTCTTCGCCGAGCGCTTCCAGCTCCGCCGCCGTGGCATTGCCGGTATTGAGCAGGAAATTGCAGTGCTTCTCCGAGACCTGCGCGCCACCACGCGCTAGCCCCCGGCACCCCGCCGCATCGATCAACGCCCAGGCCTTGTGCCCGGGCGGATTCTTGAAGGTCGAGCCGCCGGTCCGCGCCCGCACTGGCTGCGCCGCCTCCCGCGCCGAGCGGATTTCCGCCATGCGCGGCGCCGCATCCCCCGGCCGTGCACGGAACCTCGCCCGCACGACGACGCCGCCTTCCGGCAGCACAGCATGCCGATAGGAGAGCCGCAGCGCCTCCGCATTAAGCCTGACGATGCCGCCGGGCGTTGCCACTTCCGCCCAGTCCAGCACGTCTTTCACTTCACTGCCGTAGGCGCCCGCATTCATCGCCACAGCGCCGCCGATGCTCCCCGGAATCCCGCAGAGGAATTCGAGACCGCTCAGCCCCGCCACCGCCGCATGCTCCGCCACCGTGACATCCAGCGCGGCAGCCCCCGCGACGACGCCATCCTGTTCCGTGACGACTTCACCGAAAGCCCCGCCCAGCCGCAGCACGACCCCCGGCAGCCCGCCATCGCGGATGATGAGGTTCGACGCCGCCCCGAGCACCGTCACCGACATCCCCGGCGTCACGCCGGCGAGCAGCGCAACCAGGTCCTCCGCATCCGCCGGCCGCACCAGCCACTCCGCCACCCCGCCGACACGGAACCAGGTGAGCGGCGCCAGCGCCACCCCCGCCCGGACCCGCCCACGGATGAGCGGCGCGGCATGCTGCATGTTCCTGGCGCTCATGCCCGCCTCAGCGGCGTCGCGCGGAAGCCGGGTTGCAAGGCCGCCAGCTGCTCCGGCAGCGCATGCGCCCAGGCGGTGATGTTCCCCGCCCCGAGGCAGACGACGTAATCACCCGGCTTGGCGATGGCATGGATCATCTCGGCGAGGCTCTCCGGCCCCGGCAGCGCCACGACGCTCCGATGCCCATGGGAGCGCAGCCCCTCGACCAGCCCATCCTTGTCCATGCCCGGAATCGGCTGCTCGCCCGCGGCATAGACATCGGCGACGATCACCGTCCCCGCATCATTCATGCACTTCGAGAATTCCTCGAAGAGCGTGGCGAGGCGGCTGTAGCGATGCGGCTGCACCACCGCGATGACATCCCTGGCGCCGGCCTGCCGCGCAGCCTTCAGCACCGCCGCGATCTCGACCGGATGATGCCCGTAATCGTCGATGACGGTAATGCCACCTGCCTCGCCGACCCGGGTGAAGCGCCGCTTCACCCCCTTGAAGCCCGCGAGCGCGCTGCGGATCGTCGCCTCGTCGATCTCCATCTCGACGCCGACGGCAATGGCCGCCAACGCATTCTGCACGTTGTGCTGCCCGAGCATCGGCAGGCGGAAGGGCTTCATTGTCCGGCTGCGCTTCGTCGCCCGGTCCTGCACGACAACCTCGAAGGTCGCGCCCATCCGGTCGGTGATGACCCGCTCCGCCCGCACATCCGCCTGCGGCGAGAAGCCGTAGGTGACGATCCGCCGGTCGAGCTTCGGGATCATCGCCTGCACCTCGGGATGATCGAGGCACAGCACCGCAAACCCGTAGAAGGGGATGTTCGAGACGAATTGCGCGAAGCCGTCCTTCATCGCCTCCGCCGTCCCCCAATGGTCCAGATGCTCCGGATCCATGTTGGTGACGATAGCAACGACGGAAGGCAGGCGAAGGAAGCTGCCATCGCTCTCATCCGCCTCGACCACCATCCACTCGCCTTCGCCGAGACGGGTATTGGTGCCATAGGCATTGACGATGCCGCCATTGATGACGGTCGGGTCGATCTTCGCCGCCTCCAGCACGCAGGCAACGAGGCTCGTCGTCGTCGTCTTGCCATGCGTCCCGCCGACCGCGACCGACCATTTGAGCCGCATCAGCTCCGCCAGCATCTCCGCCCGCCGCACCACGGGGATGAGCGCCGCCCGCGCCGCCTGCACCTCCGGGTTATCCTTCTTCACGGCGGTCGAGACGACGACGACCTGCGCCCCGCCCAGATTTTCCGCCGAATGCCCAATGGCGACGGGGATGCCCGCCTCGCGCAGCCGCGCCGTGTTGTAGCCCTCGGCGATGTCGCTGCCCTGCACCTGGTAACCCAGGTTGTGCAGCACCTCGGCGATGCCGGACATACCGATGCCGCCGATGCCGACGAAGTGGATGGGACCGATGGTCAGGGGCAGCGCACGCATCAACGGGTTTCCTGGGCGGCACGCGCCCTGACGAGCGAAAGGACAAGATCGGCCAGCCGCTTCGCCGCATCCGGCTGCGCCAGCAGGGCAGCGGAGGCGGCGGCGCGCTTCAGCCCGGCGAGGTCGCCGAACTGGGCGGCGAGCTGCGCCGAGAGCGCCGCCGGGGTGAACTCCCCCTGCGGCATGACGATGGCCGCGCCGGCCTCGGCGATGGCCCGCGCATTGGCCTTCTGGTGGTCGTCGATCGCATGCGGCAGCGGCACGAGGATGGAAGGCCGTCCCGCGCAGGCCAGCTCCGCCACGGTCCCCGCGCCGGCGCGGGCGACGACGAGATGCGCCATGGCCAGCCGCCCGGCGACATCGGGGAAGAAGGGCGAGAGCTCCGCCGGCACGTTCGCCGCGCCATAGGCCTCGCGCACCCGGTTGAGATCCTCCGCCCGGCACTGCTGCGCGACGACGAGCCGCCCACGCAGCCCCTCCGGCAGCGCAGCCACCGCCGCCGGCACCACATCCGCGAAGATGCGCGCCCCGAGCGAGCCGCCGAGCACCAGCAGCCGCAACGCCCCATCCGTCCCCGGATAGCCGCGCCCTGCCAGCTCGGCGAGCGCCGGCCGCACCGGATTGCCGACCACATGCACCGGCGCCCCATCGGGCACCCGCCCCGTCGCCGCATAGGACAGCGCCAGCGCATCCGCCCGCCGGCTCAACAGCCGGTTGGCTCGGCCGAGGATGGCATTCTGCTCATGCAGCACCGTCACCGGCCGGGCGCTGACCATGGTGAGCGCCGCGAGCAGCGGCGGCACGCTCGGGTAACCGCCGAAGCCGACCACCGCCGAAGCCCCGAGCTGCCGCACCAGCCGCCGCGCCTGCATCGTCCCCGCCGCCAGCGCCACCGCGCCCCGCGCCGCGCTCACAGCCCCGCGCCCCGACAGCCCCGAACCCTTCAGCACGAAGCGCTCCGCATTGGCGAAGGCCGCGCTCTCGAAGGCCGCCGAGCGCGCATCCGTCATCAGCGCGATCCGCTCGCCGCGCGCCAGCAGCTCCGCCGCCAGCGCCTCGGCGGGAAACAGATGGCCGCCAGTCCCGCCCGCCGCGATGATGATCGGATGCACCGCGGGCCCTCTCATTCGACCACGTCCATGCGGGAAGTCCGCTTCCGCGTCAGCGCCAGCAGCATCCCCATGCCCAGCGCGATGGCGAGCACCGAGGACCCGCCATAGGAGACGAAAGGCAGCGTCATCCCCTTGGTCGGGATCAGATGCAGCGACGACGCCATGTTGACGAAGGCCTGGAGCCCGAACTGCGCCAGCAACCCCGTCGCCGCCAGGATGACGAACAGCTCCGCCTCGCCCAGCAACCGGATCAGCCCGCGCACCACGACGAAGGCGAAAAGCGCCAGGATCACCAGGCAGACGATGAAGCCGAATTCCTCCCCCGCCACGGCGAAGACGAAGTCGGCATGCGCGTCCGGCAGCGCGTTCTTCACGCGCCCCTCGCCGGGCCCCCGCCCGAACAACCCGCCGTTGCCGAAGGCCTCCATCGCCTTGGTGATCTGGAAGGTGTCGCCAGAGGACGGGTCGAGGAAGCGATCGACGCGGCTGCGGACGTGGTCCAGCGTGAAATAGGCACCGATGGCGAGCGCCACGCC
This sequence comes from Belnapia moabensis DSM 16746, assembly GCF_000745835.1. Taxonomy (GTDB): domain Bacteria; phylum Pseudomonadota; class Alphaproteobacteria; order Acetobacterales; family Acetobacteraceae; genus Belnapia; species Belnapia moabensis. Next base: position 204,765 of record NZ_JQKB01000001.1, read on the forward strand.
GCCCACCCCGAGCGCGCCGACGAAGGCGAGGTTCAGCCCGGCAACGAAGAACTGCGCCAGGAACATGCAGACGACGACCATCAGCATGCCGAAATCCGGCTGCGACTTCAGCACGATGGTGACCACGCCCAGCAGCCCGAAGGCCGCCGCCGGCCAGAGCCATTGCGGATGCAGCAGCGCCAGCCCGCGCTCCCCCGCCGCGATCCGCCGCGCCGCCGCCGCCTTGCCCTCGGCCAGCATCCAGGCGACGACCACCGCGAAGCAGGGCTTGAGGAATTCGGAGGGCTGCATCGTTCCCATGAGCGGCAGGGCCAGCCAGCGCCGCGCCCCCTTGGTCTCAAAGCCGATGACCAACGTCGCCGCCGTCAGCGCCAGCGCCCCGAGGCAGCCAAGGATCGCCAGGTGCTTGATGTTCCGCGGCGTCAGCAGCGAGACCATCACCATCAGCGCCGCAGCCATGATGAGGAACACCACCTGCTTGGCAAACAGCAGCTCGCGCGACCCGCTGCCGATGACGCGCTCCGCAACCGCCGGGCTCGCCGCCAGCATCATGACGTAGCCGAAGCCGATCAGGATCAGCAGCGCCGCCAGGGTCCAGCGATCGACCGTCCACCACCAGCGGCCGAGGACGGAATTGTCGGAGCGCGAAATGGCCATCAGGCGGCCCTCCCTTCGGCCAGCGCGGCGACGAGCGCACGGAACCGCTCCCCCCGCTGCTCGAAACCGGTGAACTGATCCCAGCTGGCGCAGGCCGGCGACAGCAGCACGACCGGCGCCGCACCGGCCGCGGCACTCGCCGCCGCCTCGGCGACAGCCATATCCAGCGTGCCGACCACGCGATGCTTCACACCATGCGCCGCCAAGGTCGCCGCCAGCACCGGCGCATCCCGCCCGATCAGCAGCGCCTCGGCAACGCGTGTAAAGAAGGGCACGAGGCTTTCGATCCCTCCCTCCTTCGCCGTCCCGCCCGCGATCCAGACGACGCGCTCATAGCTGGCGAGTGCCCGCGCCGTGCTATCCGCATTCGTCCCCTTGCTGTCGTTGACGAAGGCGACGCCCCGCCATTTGCCGACCCGCTCCTGCCGGTGCGGCAGCCCCGGATAGCTCCCGAGCCCCGCCGCCACCTCGCCACGCGTCAGCCCGAGATCGAGCGCACAGGCCGCCGCCGCCGCCGCATTCTGCGCATTGTGGCTGCCGGGCAGGGCAGGGGCCTCGCCAAGATCGAGGATCGCCCCGCTATCGTCGCGCAGCACCCGCCCCTCGGCCCAGACGCCGCCCGCCTGCCGCGCCTCGCCGGAGATCGGGCAGAAACGTCCCGCCAGCCGCCCGCGCAAACCGGCGCTCCAGCCATCATCCATGCCGAGCACCGCGAGATCCTCGCGCTCCTGCCGCGCGAAGACCTGCGCCTTCGCGTCCAGATAGCCGGCCATGTCGCCATGCCGGTCGAGATGGTCTGGCGAGAGGTTCAACATAACGCCCTGGTTGAAGCGCACGCTCTGGATTCGCTCCAACATGTATGACGACATCTCGAGTGCGTATACGTCATCCCTTCCCAAGATATTGAGGGAAAGCGCCGCCGGCCCAAGATTTCCACCCGCCGCCGCCTCGCGCCCCGCCGCGCGCAACAGGTGGTGCAGCAGCGCCGTCGTCGTCGATTTCCCGTTCGTCCCGGTGATGCCGACGAATCGCGCCGTCGACCCTGCCGCGCGGACAGCGCGATAGAGGTAATCGACATCGCACAGCACCGGCCGCCCGGCAGCCAATGCTGCGGCGGCGGCCGGATGCACCCGCGGCAGCCGGTGCGGGATGCCCGGCGAGAGCAGCAGCGCATCCCAGCGGAACACCCCTTGCGACGGATCCTCGACCGCGAGCCCGGCTGCGCTCGCCGCGACGCGCCCATCCTCCTTGTCGTCCCAGCAGGTGACCTCCGCCCCCCATTCGGCGAGCCGCCGCGCCGCCGGAAGCCCGGCCTTGCCGAGCCCCACCAGGGCAATGCGTTCTCCGGCGAAGGGGGTGAAGCTGCTCATCGGATCTTCAGCGTCGACAGGCCGACCAGCGCGAGCACCATGGCGATGATCCAGAAGCGGATCACGATGGTGGCCTCGGCCCAGCCCTTCTTCTCGAAATGATGGTGCAGCGGCGCCATCAGGAAGACGCGCCGCCCGGTCCGCTTGTACCAGAAGACCTGGATGATGACGCTGACAGTCTCGACGACGAAAAGACCGCCGACGATCGCCAGCACGATCTCATGCTTGGTGGCGACGGCGACCGCGCCGAGCGCCCCGCCCAGCGCCAGCGACCCCGTATCCCCCATGAAGACGGCGGCTGGCGGCGCGTTGAACCAGAGGAAGCCAAGCCCCGCCCCGATCAGCGCCGCGCAGAACACCGCCAGCTCGCCCGCACCCGGCACCGAATGCAGCTGCAGATACTCGGAGAAGACCCGGTTGCCGACGAGATAGGCGATCAGCGTGAACACCGCTGCCGCGATCATCGCCGGCACGATGGCGAGCCCATCGAGCCCGTCCGTCAGGTTGACGGCATTCGACGCCCCCATCAGCACCAGCATCCCGACCAGCGGGAAGAGGAATCCGAAAGGCAGCAGCGTCTCCTTGAACACCGGGAATGCGAGCCCCGTCGCCACCGCCGGCGGCAGCAGCAGCACGATCCAGATCGCCCCCGCCAGCCCGACCACCGCCTGCCAGACCAGCTTGCCCCGCGCCGAGACGCCCTTGGTGTTCCGCTTCGTCACCTTCAGCCAGTCATCGGCGAAGCCAAGCCCGCCATAGCCGACGGTAACGAACAGCGCCGCCCAGACCAGCCCGTTGCGCAGGTCGGCCCAGAGCAGCGTGGCGAGCACCAGGGCGAGCAGGATCAGCACGCCCCCCATGGTCGGCGTGCCCTTCTTAGTGACGAGGTGGCTCGCCGGCCCATCGACGCGGATCGGCTGCCCGCCGCGCTGGAAGCCGCGCAGCCAGGTGATCACCGTCGGTCCGAGGGCGAGCGACAGCACCAGGGCGGTCAGGCAGGCCGCCCCCGCCCGGAAGGTGGTGTAGCGGATCAGGTTGAAGAGGGGGAAATCCTCCGCATAGGGCGCGAAGAGATTGAAGATCACCGCGCGTTCCCCCTGATCGCCGCGAGCACCCTGCCCATCAGCGTCGCCTTGCTTCCCTTGACCAGCACCGCATCCCCATCCCGCAGCGCCGCCGCGACCAGCGGCGCCAGCTCAGCCGAAGTCTCCGTCACCGCCAGCACCAGGCCCGGCGGCAACGCCGCGGCCAGATGCGGCATGTCCTTGCCGCAGAGGAAGACCGCATCCGCCGCCTCCCGCACATGCGGCGCCAGCGCGGCATGTTCCGCCGCGCTGAAGTCGCCGAGCTCACCCATCTGCCCGAGCACTGCGACACGCCGCCGCGCCGGCAGCAGCCGCAGCACCGCGAGTGCCGCCCGCACCGAGGGCGGCTGCCCGTTGAAGGCCTCATCGAGCAGCGTGGCCTTGCCGCCATCCGCGGTAGCGACCTGCTCCAACGCCCCACGCCCCTGCATCACCCGATACTCGCCGAGCCGGGGCGCCAGCGCCGCCGCATCGCAGCCGAGCGCCCGCACCGCGGCCAACGCACCGATCGCATTCCGCACCAGATGCGCCCCCGGCGCCCCGAGCCGGAAGGCGACCCGCTGCCCGCCAATGGCCGCCACGACGTCGCTTCCCCCGGCATCGGCGCGCACCTCCAGCGCCTCCACCTCGCCGCCCGCGCCGAAGGTCATGACGCGATGCCCGGCGCCCACCGCCTCGCGCAGCACCGGCAGAATCGCATCCTCCGCCGGCAGCACGGCGACGCCGCCCGGCTCGAGTCCAAGGGCGATGCTGCCCTTCTCCCGCGCGATCGCCTCGAGGCTGCCGAGATGCCCGATATGCGCCGCGCCCACATTCGTCACCATCGCCACATGCGGCCGGGCGAGGCGGGTGAGGGGGGCGATCTCGCCCGGATTGTTCATCCCGATCTCGATGACGGCGAATCTGTTCCCAGCCGGCATGCGCGCCAGCGTCAGCGGGACGCCCCAATGGTTGTTGTAGGAGGCGACCGCCGCATGCGTCTCGCCCGCGCCTGCGAGCAGCAGCCGCAGCATCTCCTTGGTCCCGGTTTTGCCGACGCTTCCCGTCACGGCGACGACCCGCGCCGCACAGCGCGCGCGCCCCGCCGCTCCCAACGCCGTCAGCCCCGCCAGCGTATCCCGCACGCGCAGCAGCGGCGCCCCGGCCGCCACGCCCGGTGGATCGCGGTCGACCATCGCCGCCGCCGCCCCGCGCGCCAGCGCATCGGCGACGAAATCATGCCCGTCCCGCACGTCGCGCAGCGCGACGAACAGCTCGCCCGGCGCCACGCTCCGGCTGTCGATGGAAACCCCGGTGACGGCAAACTCGCCGTCGAGGCTTCCCTCCGTCGCCGTCCGCAGCTCGGCACCCGTCCAAAGGCTCATGCCGCGAGCTCCCGCACCACCTCGGCATCGTCGAAGGGTGTCGTCACCCCGCCGATCGTTTGCCCGCTCTCATGTCCCTTGCCCGCGACAGCCAGCACATCCCCCGGCCCGAGATCGCCGAGCGCCCGCGCGATCGCCCCGCGCCGCTCCCCCGCATCGATCCCGTCTGCGCAGCCCGCCAGCACCGCCGCACGGATCGCCGCCGGGTCCTCGCTGCGCGGATTGTCATCTGTCACCCAACACACGTCCGCCCCGCGCGCCGCCGCCGCGCCCATCAACGGCCGCTTGCCCGGGTCGCGGTCGCCGCCCGCACCGAAGACGACATGCAGCCGCCCGCCCGCCGCCACATGCGGCCGCAGTGCCCCGAGCAGCCGCTCCAGCGCATCCGGCGTATGCGCATAGTCGACATAGACCGCGGCGCCGTTCGCCAGCCGCGCCGCCAGCTCCATCCGCCCGCGCACCCCGGCGAGCCGCGGCAGCAGCGTCATCGCCCGGCCCGGCTCGATCCCGGTGGCGACGGCCAGCGCCAGCGCCATCAGCACGTTGTCGGCCTGGAACCGCCCCGGCAGCGGCAGATGCACCGCGTGCCGCTGGCCGAAGGCCTCGATCTCCAACGCCTGCCCGTCCGGCAGCGGATGATGCGCCAGCAGCCGCACTGCCTCGCCCGTCTCGCCCACCGTCAGCAGTTCCAGCCCCCGCCGCGCGGCCACGCCCCGCAGCGCATCGAGCGTCTCCCGCTCCATCTCGGCGGAAGCCACCGCCACCGCCCCCGGCTCCAGCAGCGTGTCGAACAGCCGGAGCTTCGCCGCCCGGTAGGCCTCCATCGTCCGGTGATAGTCGAGATGGTCCCGCGTCAGGTTGGTGAAGCCCGCCGCCGACAGCCGTACCCCATCCAGCCGCCTCTGTTCGATGCCATGCGAGGAGCCCTCGATCGCCGCATGCCCGATCCCGGCCTGGGCGAGTGCCGCGAATTGCCCGTGCAGCGCCACCGGATCGGGCGTCGTCAGGCTCGCCCCGCCGGGGAAGCCCGGCGCGATCAGCCCGAGCGTGCCGAGCGACGCCGCCCGCCGCCCCGCCAGCGTCCAGAGCTGGCGCAGGAAATCGACGGTGCTCGTCTTGCCATTGGTCCCCGTCACCGCAACGACGGTGGCCGGCTGCGCCCCAGCCAGGGCCGCCGCCATCAGCGCCAGGCTCCGCCTCGGATCTTCGGCGCCGATCACTGGCACCCCTGCCTCGACGACCGTACCTACCGGCACCAGCACCGCGACGGCACCCTTCGCCACCGCATCGGCGACGAAGGCCCGCCCATCCTGCCGCGCACCCGGCAGGGCAACGAAGAGCATGCCGGGCGCCACCGCCCGGCTATCCGTGGTGACGCCGCCGATCAGCCGCCCGGCCGCATCGCCCGCCGCATCCGACGGCAGACCGCCGGCCCGGAGGAGGTCACCGAGGCGCAAGGCCGGCCTCACGCGGAGAGGCCGGTCCGAGCGCGAAGCGGAGCAGGCCGGACGGCGGCTCCGCCTCGGTGCGGCGCAGCGCGGGGGCAGGGGGCACCAGGCTCGGTGCCGGCGCGATGCCGGTGGTGGGCGCTGTCGGCGGCGCCGCAGCCGGCGTCCCGCGCGGGGCCGGTGCCGCGGCGACGGGCGGCGTGGCCCGCGGCGGCCGCCCCGGCTGCATGGGGATCGCCAGCGTTTGCTGGATTTGCGGCACGCGCTCGCCCGTCTCCGGCACCAGGCCGAGAATCGGCGCGACGCGGCGGATCACCGCACCCGCGGCCGGCGCCGCCACCCAGCCCGCCGTCGCATAGCCATGGCTATGCGCATTCGGCTTCGGCTCGTCCACCATCACATAGATCGCGTAGCGCGGCGCATTCAGCGGGAAGGCGCCGACGAAGGCGGCGATGCGCTTGTCCTGGATATAGCCGCCGCGCGGCCCGACCTTCTGCGCCGTGCCTGTCTTGCCGCCGACGAAGTAGCCCGGGACATCGGCCCCCTTGCCCGAGCCGTCGGTGACGACGAGGCGCATCAACCGCCGCATCGTCTCCGAGGTCCGCTCGGAGATGACGCGCGTGCCCTCGCGCTGCGAATCCGGCGCCTGCGCCACCAGCGTCGGCGGCCGCAGGATGCCGCCATTCGCCAGCGCCGCGATGCTGTTGACGACGTGCAGCGGCGTGACCGAGATGCCATGGCCGAAGGCGACGGTCATCGTGTTGATGTCGCGCCAGCCATTCGCCGTGGGGGCCAGCGGCCGCGCCACTTCCGGCAGCTCGACGCCGAGCCGCTGGAGCATCCCCATCCGCCCCATGAACTCGCGGTGCCGCGCCGGCCCCACCGCGACCGCCATATGCGCCGCGCCGAGGTTGGAGGAATAGGCCATCACCTCCGGCAGGCTGAGGACGCGGTTCTTGCCCTTGTAGTCGCTGATGGTGAAGCGCCCGTAGCGGATCGGCCGGCTGGCGTCGTAGCTGCTCCACACCTGCGCGGTGCCGAGGTCGAGCGCCATCGCCGCGGTCAGCAGCTTAAAGGTCGATCCCGGCTCGTAGAGGCCGACCGTCGCCCGGTTGAAGTGTGGGTCTTGGTCCTGGCTGACGACGGCCGGCGCCGGCGGCCGCGCCACCGCCTGGCGGACCATCGGCTGCGCCGCCGCCTGTCCCGTCGCCTGGCCCGGCTGCCCGCGCCGCTGCAGGCCGCCGGGGTCGGAGGCGTCGTAATCCGGCAGGCTGACCATCGCCAGCACCTCGGCGGTGTTGACGTCCATCAGCACGCCGGCGCCGCCGATGCCGTTGTAGTCGGAGATCGCCTTCTGCACCGCCTCGCGCAGCGCCACCTGCACCCGCACATCGACCGAAAGCCGCAGCGGCCCGCGCTCCGTCCTGAGCCGCTCGTCGAAGCTGCGCTCCACGCCCGCGATGCCGCGCCCGTCGACATCCACCTGCCCGAGCACATGCGCCGCCGCCGAGCCTTGCGGATAGAAGCGCCGCTCCGCCGGGCGGAAATGGAAGCCGGCGATGCCGAGGTCGTTGATCGCCTGCTGCTGCCGCGGCGGCAGGTTGCGGGCGATATAGGCGAACTCCACAGGCCGCTCAGTCCCCGGCACCATGCGCGGGCTGATCCGCGCGACGAGCCGCTCGCGGTCGAGCCCGGGCAGCACGGTCAGCAGCTTCTCCGCCGCCTCCACCGGATCGTTGATCTCCTGCGGATTCGCATAGAGCTCCGTCACCTGCAGCGAGACGGCCAGCACCTCGCCGTTGCGGTCGGTGATGGCGGCGCGGCCGCTGCTCGACTCGCCGGTCGGCATCCGCACCGCAGCGCGCGGCTTCGGCGTCAGCGGATCGATCAGCGTGGCGAAGGCGAGCTTCAGCGTCACCGCGCCGAACAGCACGGCGAATCCGCCGGCCGCGATGACGAGCCGCCCGCGCGTCTTCTCCATCTGCGCCCGCCGCGCCAGCTCCGGCGCCGCGATGCGCACCAGCGCCCGCGAGGGCGAGGCGGCGAGGCTCGCCCCCCTCGGCCTGCCGGCCGGCGCCTGGTCCGGCGAGGGCGGCAGCCGCAGCTCGTCCTGCGGTCCGTTCACCGGCCCATCCCCCCGTTGAAGGTCGCGGCGGAGGCGCTGCCGAAGGGCACCGGCGGCGGCAGCATCGGCTGCCCGCCAAGGCCGAGCGCCGAGCCGCCGCCAGCCGCCGGATAGGCAGGGGCCTGGTAGGCAGGCGCGGCCGCCCGCGCCGGCGCCACGGCCGGTTGCACCGGCGCCACCCGTGGCGCGGCGGTGGCCGCCACCTGCGTGGCCACCGGCGCCCGTGCCGGTGCCGCGACCGGCGGCAGCGCAGCGATCTCGGCCGGCCGTGCCACCGGCTTCGGCGCCGGCCGCGGCGGCAGCGTCACCCGCGCCAGCTCAAGCTGCGCCGGCCGCACCGGCTCTGCGAGGCGCGGCGTCTCCACCGTGCGCGCCTCGGCCGGCCGCGGCAGCGTCGCCCGCGCCAGGTCGACCAGCGCCGGGCGCGGCGCCGCCTCCACCGGCTTCGCCACAGGCAGGGCGAGCCGCACCAGCGGCGGCGGCGCCACCGGCTCCGGCGGCGGCAAAGGCAGGGCGGCCAGATCGATCTCCGGCATCGCCGCCGGCGTGGCCAACGGTGCCAGCGCAACAACCGGCGCAGCCACGGGCGCCGCCACCGGCGCGGCCCTGACCACGGGCGCCGTCACCGCCACCTGCACCACCGGCTCCGCCACCACGCGCGGCAGCAGGGCGAGCGCCGTGCTCCCCGCCGGCATCGCCGGCTCGCGCGGCGCGAAGAGCGCGACCGGCCCCTCATAGGCCGCGACCGCCGGCAGCCGCCGCTCCGCCTCGCTGGCGCGGACGAATTGCGCCGGCTGCATCGCCTCCAGCTCCGGCAGGTGCCGCTGCGCCACCGCGCGCAGCCGCTCCGGCTCGTTCAGCCAGGCCCACTCCGCCTGCAGGGTCTGCGTCCGCGCCTCCGCCTCCTCGACCTTGCGGGCGATGGAGCGCAGCTCGCGGTCCATCACCGCGGCCTCGTGCTTGGTGCTGTAGACATGCATCCCGGCGCCGAGGAAGGCGACAAGGCAGAGCGAGGTGAAGGGGCGGAAGATCATGCGGCGTCCCGGGATGCGGCGGGGTGGTCGAGGGGCAGGCGTTCGATCGCGCGCAGCCGGGCAGACCGGGCGCGGGGATTGGCGTTGGTCTCCGCCGTGCCGGGGCGCAGCGCGCGCGGCGTCAGCAGGCGGAATTCGGCCGGCGCGGCGCGGCCCATGAGCGAGGACGGATCATGCCGCGAGGCGCCGGCTTGGCGCCCGGCGGCGCCGGCCATGAAGCGCTTCACCAGCCGGTCCTCGAGCGAGTGGAAGGCGACGACGACGAGCCGCCCGCCCGGCGCCAGCAGCGCGGCGGCGGCGGCCAGTCCCCGCTCGACCTCGCCCAGCTCGTCATTCACCGCGAGGCGCAGCGCCTGGAAGCTGCGCGTCGCGCCGTCGATGCCCGACGGGTCGCGGGGGATGCAGCCGCGCACCAGCTCAGCGAGCCGCGCCGTGGTGGTGATCGGCGCCTCGCGCCGTGCCGCGACGATCACGCGCGCGATCCGCCGCGAGTACCGCTCTTCGCCCAATTGATAGAGCACGTCGGCCAGCTCCGACTCGTCCAGCGTGTTGACGAGGTCCGCAGCGGACTTCCCGTGTTTCGACATCCGCATGTCAAGCGGTCCGTCGCCGCGGAAGGAGAATCCGCGTTCGCTGTCGTCGAGCTGGAAGGAGGAGACGCCGAGGTCGAGCACCACGCCGTCGAGTCGCGTCACGTCGCGCGCCTCGAGCAGCGCCAGCATCTCGCCGAACCGCCCCTCGAGCAGGTGCAGCCGCCCGGCATGCCGCGTCGCCAGCGCCGCGCCGCGCGCAATCGCCTCCGGGTCGCGGTCGATGGCGAAGAGGGTACAGCGCGCCGCCTCCAGGATCGCCCCGGCATAGCCGCCGCCGCCGAAGGTGCCGTCGCAATAGATGGCGCCGTCACGCGGCGCGAGCTGCTCCAGTACCTCGGACAGCATTACTGGGACATGACCGGAGGCGCTCATACGTCGCCCCCCTCGTCCTCGGCATCGAGTCGCGCCTCTTCCTCGGCGAAGGCCGTGGCGTTCCAGATCTCGAAATAGGCGCCGCGCCCGCTGAACTGCAGATCGCTCTCGAAGCCCGCATGCTCGGCGAGCTCCTTCGGCATCACCACGCGGCCGTCCGGGTCGAGGGTCAGGGTATGGATCTTGCCGACCAGCTTGCGCATCACCGACTGGTATTCCGCGGAGAGCTTGCTGAGCCCGGCGACGCGGCTCTCCACCTCGGCCATGTAATCCGCCTTCGGCCAGACTTCGATGCAGCGATTGTGGCGGGACCGGCGGAGGATGATCTCCATAGGGCCGGGGCCGGTGAGCTGGCTGCGGAAGAGGGACGGCACGGAAATGCGCCCCTTCTTCGCGTCGTACCCCCCACCCACGGTGCCTATGAACTCGGACATCGCCCAGCGACCGCCCCCCAGTGACCGCTTGTTGACCTGCCCTGGGGGAGATGCTTTCGAGGACCGCTCCGGCCTCGGGGATCAGCGGCCGGCGGGGCCCCCCGACCCCGCCGGCTCGCCCGACCATCCCGCTTTGGATCCCTCGCCCCCCCGAGCTTTGGACCCATCGTCGGGATGACTTGGGATAGCACGGGATTTCGTGGGACCACAAGCACGAATACCGTTTCGACCCACTAAATGCGCCCGACAAATTGCGGGATTCCTAAGGCCTTAGGCGCCGGCATCGCCACCGCATGAGAAATCATCTGCGAACGAAAGCAATATGTTATACTTACCCGGTTTGTTCTTTCCCCGCACCGGTCGTTCCGTGGACAAGCTTGTGGACGAACCTGTGGGAAAAATGCGCCAGGCAGCCTGTAAGCCGGGTTCTGTCCGCCCCCGGAATTCCGGGGACGAGGCGACCATTCCTCTGGGACGCACCTCACGGTGCGCCTCACGCGGCCAACCCGGGCGACGGGGCGGGAATGCCCCTGCGCCAGGCGGGCCGAAACCCACCCGCGCCGGTCGCCCCTATTCGGCCTTGCTCCCGATGGGGTTTGCCCTGCCGCCCCCGTTGCCGGGGGCGCGGTGCGCTCTTACCGCACCGTTTCACCCTTGCCGGGCGGCCTCGCGGCAGCCCGGCGGTCTGTTCTCTGTGGCACTTTCCCTGGGGTTTTACCCCCGCCGGCCGTTGACCGGCATCGTATTCCCGTGGAGCCCGGACTTTCCTCCAACGGGGCCTTACAGCCCCGCCAGCGGCCGCCCAGCCACCTGACGCGGCGGCGTCATGCGCCCCCGCTCAGCACCCCGTCAACCGGCTTCCGACAAGGTAGGCGGAATCATCGCCGCCACTGCCGCCAGCCTCGCCAGGCACTCCGCATCGGCCATGCCATCCACCCGCTCCGGCCGCCAGCGCCGCTGGAAGGCGGTGAGCAGCAGCGGCAGCGGCAGATCCGTCCGGTAGCCGATGGCCGCCAGCAGCGCCGCCGGCTCCGCTTGCGCAGGTGCCGCCGCCGCCGGCCAGAGCCCGACGCCATTCGCCGCAAGCCCCTCCCAGTCGAAGAACTCGCCGGGGTCCTGCTTGCGATCCGGCGCCACGTCGCTATGCCCGACCACGTCCCAGGGCGCGATCGGATGCCGCGCGATGACCTCCAGGCACAGGTCGCAAACGGCCGCCATCTGCAGGGCAGGGAAGGGGCGGTAGCCGAATTCATGCCCCGGATTGACAATCTCGATGCCGATGCTGCGGTCGTTGAGCCCCTGCCGCCCGCGCCAGTGGGAGACGCCCGCATGCCAGGCCCGACGCTCCTCCGGCACCAGCCGGAAGACCGCCCCATCCTCCTCGACGACATAATGCGAGGAGACCTTCGCCGCCGGGTCCCGCAGTCGCTCGATCGCCGCTCGCCCGGTCCGCATCCCCGTATAGTGGAGCACGAGGATATCGACCAGCACGCCCGCGGGCCGGTCATCCTGGTTCGGACTCGGCGCGTCGATGATCCTCAGAGCTTCCGCTCCCGCTTCACCCGGTCCCAGGCCGCGTTGATCTCGGCGACCTTCTCCGTCGCCCGCTTGACGAATTCCGCCGGCACGCCGCGCGAGGCCAGGCTGTCGGGGTGGTTCTCCAGCATCAGCCGCCGCCAGGCCTGCCGCACGGCATCGTCCGAGGCATCCCGCGGCACGCCCAGGATGGTATAGGGGTCCGGCCCACTCGCCGTCGCCGTGCCATCGCCCGCTGCGCGCGAGCTGCGCCCATCCCGTGCACGCTCCCAGGCCGCCGCATCCAACCCGAATCCGCGCTGCACGCCCTGCAGGAAGGCCAGCTCCGCCTTGGTCAGCGGCCCATCGGCGCGGGCGATCTGGAACAGCGCGCCGAGCACGTCCTCCAGCATCCCCTTGTTGTCGGCGAAGCTCTCACCGAGCTTTTCGGCGAAAGGCTCCGGCGGGTCGGTGCTGTCCCGCGCCTGGTCGAACAGCGCTGCAACCTCGCGCAGATTCTCGGGCGGGATGCGGAACAGCCGCTTGAAGGCGTCGATCTCCTCGCGCTTCACCGCCCCGTCGCATTTGGCGAGCTTCGCCGCCAGCACGACGACGGTGATGGCGAAAAGCTGCTCCCGGCTACCGAGCAACGCCGCCGCATCCGCCGCCTGCCGCACCGCCGAGCGCCCGAACAGCGCGCCGAGCGGGTTGCCCGCGCTGCGCCCGCCCTGGTCCGCCGCATGGCCGAGCGCCGCCCCGACCACGGCGCCGAGCGGCCCGCCGGTCATGAACCCCGTCACCCCGCCGATGATCTTGCCCCAGAGGGTCAAGCGCCTCACCCCATTGCTCTCGCCCCAGCCTTACCATGCCGGGGACGGACGGGGAGAGGCCCCGCTCCACCCGCAAGATGGGTTGCCGCTGCCGGCCGCGAAAGGTTGACCCTCCGCCCCGCTCGCCGCAGCCTTCGCTTCATGACGAAGGCCAGCCGATTCGCGCCTCCGGCGGCGGCCCGGCTTCTTCTTTGGTGCGGTTCCGATCGCAACCGGCAGTGTGCAGCGCCGCTCGCGGAGGCCTGGGCAACGGCAACAGCAAAATGCGCCCGCGTCGCAAGTCGCGGCGGGCTTCTTCATGGCTAAGACTAGACGAATAACCATGAATATTGGTCCGCTCGACTCGAAGACTGTCGCCGCGATGCAACCCGCTGAGCCGGGAAACTCGCGATATCGAGAGTTTTATACCGCGCCGAGCCCTTGATTGTACCCGATTCGATTTTTCCGGCATCGCCAGTGCCACCACCTCAGCGGTGGATCGGCAGGCGGTCATGCGGGCCTTCCCAAAAGGCCCCGAAGAGGTCGATGCCGCGACGATCCGCGACGCGGAGGAGGCTGGCCCGCCGCGCTACAGCGTTGCCGCCGCCCGCGAGGCCTGGTCGTAGAAGCCCGAGAGAGTCCGCAGCAGCCCCGCCACCTCCGACAGCGCCACCGCCGGCGGCCCGCTGTCGCGCACCGCCCCCGCCAGCAGCTGCTCCCTGACCTCGGCATAACGCGCACAAAGCGCCGCACCCTCGGCGGTCGCCGCCACCAGCTTCTCCTTGCCGGCTCGACTCGTCGTCACCAGCCCGGCGGCCTCGAGCTTGCGGATGGCATAGGTGGCGATATGCGCATCCTCGATCGCCAGCGCGAGCAGGATTTCCGCCTGCCGCTTCGGCCGCCCGCGATGATGCACCGTGTGCAGGATCAGCACCTCGACCGGCGACAGCCCCGCCGCCCCCGCCGCCGCCGCGCAGAGCACCATCCAGCGCTGGAAGGCATGCCCGGCAAGGATCAGCCCATACTCCACCTCCGACAGGCCGGGCGAAGCGCCGGCGGCCAGATGTGCCGAGGAGACGACGGGGCGAGGCTCGACCATGCCGCCAACATTGACAAAATGCTGATAAAACGTCAATGAGCCGCACGGCCTTGCGCGACCTTGCACCCCGGGTGAGACGGCCGCATCACGGCATCAGCGGAGAGGCGATCATGGACGCAGGCTGGCAGTTCTGGATCGATCGCGGCGGCACCTTCACCGACATCGTCGCCCGCGACCCCTCGGGCCGCCTCTCCACGGCGAAGCTCCTCTCCGAGAACCCCGGCCGCTACCGCGACGCCGCCGTCGCCGGCATCCGCCAGATTCTTGTGAAGCATGGGGGCATCGCCCCCGGCGCCCCCATCCCCCCCGGCCTGATCGATGCGGTGAAGATGGGCACGACCGTCGCCACCAACGCCCTGCTGGAACGCAAGGGCGAGCGCGTCCTGCTGCTGGTGAACCGCGGCTTCGCCGACATGCTCCGCATCGGCAACCAGGCCCGCCCGCGCCTCTTCGACCTCGCCGTGAAACTCCCCGACCTGCTGCACGAGCAGGTGGCCGAGATCGGCGGCCGCATCGCCGTCTCCGGCGAGGAGCTGGAGCCGCTCGACGAAGCAGCCGCCCGCTTCGCCCTCGAAGCCGCTTGGCAGAGCGGCATCCGCGCCGTCGCCGTCGTGCTGATGCATGCCTGGGCTCACCCCGCGCATGAACTCCGCCTCGGCGAGATCGCCCGCGAGATCGGCTTCCCCCAGGTCTCCCTCAGCCACCAGGCCAGCCCGCTGCCCCGCATCGTCCCTCGCGGCGATACGACGGTAGTCGATGCCTACCTCTCCCCTATCCTCCGCCGCTACGTCGAGCAGGTCTCTGGCGAGCTACCCGGCGTCCGCCTCTACTTCATGCAGTCGAATGGCGGCCTCGCCGAAGCCGGCCATTTCCAGGGCAAGGACGCCATCCTCTCCGGCCCCGCCGGCGGCATCGTCGGCGCGGCGCGCACCGCCGGCATGGCCGGGCTCGACCGCATCATCGGCTTCGACATGGGCGGCACCTCCACCGATGTCGCGCTCTATGCCGGCGAGTTCGAGCGCGCCTTCGAGACGCTGGTCGCCGGCGTGCGCATGCGCGCGCCGATGATGGCGATCAACACCGTGGCGGCCGGCGGCGGCTCCATCCTCGCCTTCGACGGCGCCCGCTACCGCGTCGGCCCCGAGAGCGCCGGCGCCGTGCCCGGCCCCGCCTGCTACCGCCGCGGCGGCCCGCTCACCGTGACCGACGCGAACGTCATGGCCGGCAAGATCCAGCCGAAGCATTTCCCGCCCATCTTCGGCGCAGAGGCCAACCAGCCCCTCGACGCCGACATCGTCCGCGAGAAATTCACCGCGCTGGCCGCCGAGATCGGCGTCGCCACTGGCGAGACGCCGGAGCCGCGCGCCGTGGCGGAAGGCTTCCTCCGCGTCGCCGTCGCCAACATGGCGAACGCGATCAAGCAGGTCTCCATCCAGAAGGGCCATGACGTCACCCGCCACGCGCTGCAATGCTTCGGCGGCGCCGGCGGCCAGCATGCCTGCCTCGTGGCCGACGAGCTCGGGATGGAGACCGTCTTCATCCACCCCTTCGCCGGCGTGCTCTCCGCCTATGGCATGGGCCTCGCCGACCAAACCGTGATCCGCGAGGCCGCCATCGAGGCGCCGCTCTCGCCCGACTCGCTCGACAGCCTCGCCGCCACCCTCGACACGCTTGCCGAGGAAGGCCGCGCCGAACTCCTCCGCCAGGGCGCCGAAGCGGGCCGCATCGCCGCCGCCCGCCGCCTGCATCTCCGCTACGCCGGCACCGACAGCTTCCTCCCCGTACCCTTCGCCGACCACTCGGCGCTGGTCGAAGCCTTCACCGCCGCCCATCGCGCGCGCTTCGGCTTCGCCACGCCCGAGCGCCAGATCGTCGTCGAAGCCTGCATCGCCGAGGTGACGGCCGCCGGCGAATCCGTCGAGGAAGCCAAGCTCCCGGCGCGCCCGCCGGGCGAGTCGATCCCGCTGCTCGACACCGTCCCACTCTACGCTGCCAGCGCCGAGCACCAAGCCCCCGTCTACGACCGTGAAGCCCTCCTCGCCGGCGACCGCCTCCCTGGCCCGGCGCTGATCCGCGAAGCCAATGCGACGACGGTGGTGGAGCCCGGCTGGACCGCCGAAGTGACGCCCCTCAACCATCTCATCCTCCGCCGCACCACCCCGCGCGAGGCGACGCATACCGAGGTCACCGGCCGCCCCGACCCGGTGATGCTGGAGCTGTTCAACAACCTCTTCATGTCCATCGCCGAGCAGACCGGCGCCGTCCTGCAGAACACGTCGCTCAGCGTGAACATTAAGGAGCGGCTGGACTTCTCCTGCGCCATCTTCGATGCGACCGGCGGTTTGGTCGCGAACGCCCCCCACGTCCCAGTGCATCTCGGCGCCATGGGCGAGAGCGTCCGCACCGTCATCCGCCAGCGCGGCGCGACGCTCCGCCCCGGCGACGTGGTGGCACTGAACAACCCCTATAACGGCGGCACCCACCTTCCGGACGTCACCGTCATCACCCCCGTCTTCGACGATGCCGGCAAGGAGATCCTGTTCTTCCTCGGCAGCCGGGGCCACCACGCCGATATCGGCGGATTGACGCCCGGCTCCACGCCCCCGCTCTCCCGCACGCTGGAGGAGGAAGGCGTCGTCATCGACGACTTCCTGCTGGTCGAGCAGGGGCGCTTCCGCGAGGCGGAATTCCGTGCCCTCCTCGCCTCGGCAAAATACCCGGCGCGCAGCCCCGACGTGAACGTCGCCGACATCAAGGCGCAGATCGCCGCCAACGAGAAGGGCGTGCAGGAGCTCCAGCGTGCCGTCCGCGAGCAGGGACTCGACACCGTCCGCGCCTATATGCGCCACGTCATGGACAATGCCGAGGAGAGCGTCCGCCGCGTCCTGGCGCGTCTGCAGGATGGCGAGTTCCGCACCACCACCGATGACGGCACGCCCCTCGTCGTCGCCGTCCGCGTCGACCGCGAGCAGCGCCGCGCCGTGATCGACTTCACCGGCACCGGCCCGCAGCGCCCGTCGAATTTCAACGCCCCCGCCGCCGTCTGCCGCGCCGTGGTGCTCTACTGCTTCCGCGCCCTGGTCGGCGAGGACATCCCGCTGAACGACGGCTGCCTGAAGCCGCTCGAAATCGTCGTCCCCTCCGGCACCTTCCTCTCGCCGCTGCCGCATGGTGAAGGAGGGGGCGCCGCCGTCGTCGCCGGCAATACCGAGGTCAGCCAGATGACCTGCAACGCCCTGCTCGCGGCGCTCGGCGCCTGCGCCTCCGCCCAGGCCACCATGAACAACGTGATTTTCGGCGACGACGTTTATCAGTATTATGAAACGGTCTGCGGCGGCGTCGGTGCCGGCCCTGGATTCGACGGCTGGGGCCCGGTGCAGACCCATATGACCAATACCCGCATGACCGACCCGGAGATTTTCGAGCTCCGCTACCCCGTCCGGCTGGAGGAATTCGCCATCCGCCGCGGCTCCGGCGGCGCCGGCCGGTGGCGTGGCGGCGACGGCGCCCGCCGCCGCATCCGCTTCCTCCGCCCGATGCAGGCCATCGTCGTCGCCTCGCGCCGCAACGTCGCCCCGCACGGCCTGATGGGCGGCGCGAATGGCGAGCCCGGCCGCCAATGGGTCGAGCGCGCCGGTGGCCGCATCGAGCCCATCCCCGGCAACAGCGGCAGCGCCGACCTCGCCATCGGCGACGCCCTCGTCGTCGAGACCCCCGGTGGCGGCGGCTGGGGTCCGCCCGCCGGCTGATGCGCCGCCTCGCGGCCATCCTCCTGCCGCTGCTGGCGCTGCTCGGCGCCGCGCTCTGGGTCGGCCCTCGCCTCCTGGACTGGGAGCCCTACCGCGCGCATCTCGCCGACATCGCCAGCACCCGGCTCGGCCGCCCGGTGACGCTGGGCGGCCGCATCACCCTGACGCTGCTGCCCCAGCCGCGCGTGGAGGCCGCCGCCGTCGCCATCGGCTCGAATGATGACGGGTTGACCGTCACCGCGCGTGCCATGCGCCTCCGCCTCGACCTCGCCAGCCTGCTCCGTGCCCGATTGGAGCCGCGCGAGATCGCGCTCGTCGGCGGCGAGATCACCATGCCCTGGCCGCCCATCGCCCTGCCGAGCCTCCGCCCGCCCCCCTGGCTCTCCGCCCTCGATGCCCGGTTGGAGGATTGCCGCCTGAAGCTGGGCGGCCTGCAATTCGAGGCCCTCAATGCCCGCCTGCAGACCGGCGCCACCGCCGAGGCGCTGACCGCCGAGGGCACGCTCGCCTGGCGCGGCTATGCCATCCGCTTCGCCGGCCAGCTCGGCCGCGCCGGCTTCGACGGAGTTGCCCCCCTCGACCTCTCCCTCGCCTTGGCCGGCTCGACGCTCACCGCCCGCGGCGTCCTCGCCTCGGACGGCTTCGACGGGCGGATGGAATCCGCCGGCCCCGACCTCTCGCTGCTGCTGCCCGCCCCGCCCGTCGCCTTCCGCGCCACCGGCCGTCTCACCGTTGCCGCCGATCTCTTCGCCGCCGACGACCTTTCCATCGACCTCGCCGGCCAGCCCGCCCGCGGCGCCGCCACCCTCCGCCTCGCTCCTGAATCCCGCCTCGACATCGCCCTTGCCGCAGGAAGGCTCGACCTCGACGCCTGGTTCGCCGCCCTCCGCCAGACCCGCGGCAGTTCCCGCGCGCTGCCCATTCCGGTCAGCATCGACCTCTCCGCCGAGGCGACCGGCTTCGGCGGCATCCCGCTGCGGCGGCTCCGCGGCGGCTTCTTCCTCGAAGGCGACCGCCTCACCCTCTCCGACCTCTCCGCGCTTCTGCCGGGCGAGATGGAATTGGACGTCGCCGGCGCCACCGCCGGCCCCCGCATGGAACTCGCCCTCCGCTTCTCCGGGCGGGCGCTGCGCGAGACGCTGACCGCCCTCGGCCTGCCACTGGCCGGCACCGACCCCGCCCGCCTCCACTCCGCCGAAGGCCGCCTCCGCCTCGCGCTGGAGAACGGCCAGGCCAGCCTCTCCGACATCGCCGCCACCATCGACGAGACCCGCGTCACCGGCGCCGGCTCGCTCCGCCTCGGCGGCGCCCGGCCGCAGGTCGGCCTCGGCCTCACCCTCGACCGGCTCGACCTCGACGGGTTACTGCCCGACCCCGCCAGTCTCGGCCCCATCGACCTCAACCTCCGCCTCGCGGCCGACCGCCTGACCTTCGACCAATTCGCCGCCGAACGCGCCACCCTCGACGCCACCATCGAGGAGGGCCGGCTGGCCCTCCGACGCCTCGCCTTCCGCCTCGGCGAGTTGGACATCGCCGCCTCCGGCGCCGGCCAGCTCGGCGGCACGCCCCGCGCCTCCGAAGTGACGCTGGAGGCGAGCGGCCCCAACGCCACCATCCTCGCATCGCTGCTGCCGCCCCGCTGGGCGCCGCTGCTCGCCCAGCCCATTGCGCTGCGCCTCTCCGGCGGCGGCGCGCCCGAGGCCGTAGCGCTCAGGGCCGAGGGCGATCTCGGCAGCCTCCGCCTGGAATCCGCCGCGACGCTCGACACACGCGCCCGCCGCGCCACCGGCACGCTGACGCTCCGCCATCCCGGTGCCCCGCGCCTCCTTGCCCCGCTGCTCGGCGCCGATGTAGCGGATTGGCTGGGGGAGGGGTCCTTCTCGCTGATCGCCACTCTCGCCGGCCAGTTCGGCCCCACGCCCACCCTGACCGCCGACCGCCTCGACCTCGTTGCCGGCACACTCCGCCTGCGCAGTCAGCTCGCCCTGGCGCTCGCCGTGCGCCCCCGCCTCACCGGCCGCCTCACCGCCGAGCGCCTGCCCCTGCCGACGCCCATGTTGCGCGGCACCACCCCCCTCGGCTTCGACCGCCTGGCCCTTATCGACGCCGACCTCGCCATTGAGGCCGCCCGCGTCGAACCCCTCGGCTGGTCCCCGCTCGACGCCTTCACCGGCACGCTGAAGCTGGACGCCGGCACCCTCCGTCTCGATGCCGTCCAGGCGCGGCTCGCCGGCGGCACCCTCCGCGGCAGCTTCCTCGCCGACGGCGCCGCCATCCCACCCCGCCTCGCCCTCGACGCAACCCTGGCCGGTGCCACCATCGGCGAGCCTCTCTTCGGCCTGCCCCTGGACCTCGGCGCCGGCCGGGTGGAGGCCGAGGCCGCCCTCCGCGCCACCGGCCACAGCATGGCGGCGCTGACGGCGACGCTCAGCGGCACCGCCGCGCTGACCGTCCATGACGGCATGCTGATCGGCGCCGACCTCGCCGCGTTGCAGGCCGGCCTCGCCTCGCCCAACCCCGACCAGCAGGCCCTCCGCGCCGCGCTGGCCGGCGGCGCCACCGCCTTCGAGCGGCTGGAAGCCAAAGCCAGCCTCGCCGAGGGCCGCATCACCCTCGCCGGCGCCAACCTCGCCACCGAAGGCGGCGGCGCCGCGACGGCGAGCGGCATGATCGACCTCGCCCGCAGCGCCCTCGACCTTCGCCTCGCCACCCATCCCGTCGCCGAGGCGCCCGAGATCGCGCTACGCCTCACTGGCCCGCTGGCATCGCCCCGCCGCCTGCCGGACCTGGCGCCCTTCCTGCTCTGGCGCGCCGCGCAGCTCTAGCGGGTCGCTCGACCGGATGCCGCGATCGAGCGTGAAGGCGATCCGCCGGAACCACGGGGATAGGATTTGTCCAGACCCACCGCCTCGGCCACACTGCGCGCCAATGCCTGCCCCCGACCCCTGCCGAGGACCTGCCTGCCATGCCATCCCGTGACGGCGCCCTGACCCGCGCGGCCCGCTTCTTCGACGAGGGCGGCTTCAGGTCCCTGCTCGCCCGGCTGGTGGAGCACCCCTCCACCTCGCAGGAACCCGGCGCCGAGGCCGCGCTCGAAACATACCTCGCCGAGGCCATCCGCCCGTGGCTGGAGCGCATGGGCTTCTCCGCCACCCTGCACCCGAACCCGCTCGCCGGCTTCGGCCCCATCCTCACCGCCGAGCGGATCGAGGACGCCTCCCGCCCCACCATCCTCCTTTACGGCCATGGCGACACCGTCCGCGGCCTCGAGGACCAGTGGCGCGCGGGCCTCGCACCCTGGACCCTCACCGAGGAGGAGGGCCGCTGGTACGGTCGCGGCACCGCCGACAACAAGGGGCAGCACGCCCTCAACCTCGCCGCGCTGGAGGCGGTGCTTGCCGAGCGCGGCGGCCGCCTCGGCTTCAACGTGAAACTGGTGCTGGAGATGGCCGAGGAGCGCGGCAGCAAGGGCCTCCGCGAATTCGTCGCCGCCAATGCCGGCGCGCTCGCCGCCGATGCGCTGATCGCCTCCGACGGCCCCCGCGTCGATCCCCTGGTGCCGACCATCGCCACCGGCACCCGCGGCACCTGGCATTTCGACCTGGTGGTGAAGCTGCGCGAGGGCGGCGTGCATTCCGGCCATTGGGGCGGACTGACCACCGACCCGGCGATCATCCTCGCCCACGCGCTCTCCACCATCATGGACCGCAACGGCAAGATCCTGGTGCGCGACTGGCTGCCCCGCAACGGTGTCCCCGCGGCCGTCCGCGGCGTGCTCGCCGGCTGCCCGGTCGGCGGCGGGGAAGGGGCCGCCACCATCGACGAAGGCTGGGGCGAGCCCGACCTGACGCCCGCCGAGAAGATCTACGGCTGGAACAGCCTCATTGTCCTGTCGATGATCAGCGGCCGGCCGGAGAACCCGGTCAACGCCGTCGCCCCCGATGCCCGCGCCCATTGCCAGATCCGCTACACCGTGGATTCGGACACCTTCGGCTTCGAGGCCGCGCTGCGCCGCCACCTCGACGCCCATGGCCTGGAGCAGGTACGAATCGAGAATGCCGGCATCCGCATGGCCGCCAGCCGCACCGCTCCCGACCACCCCTGGGTCCGCTGGGCGCAATCGAGCATGGAGCGCAGCCTCGGCAAGGCCGTGCAGATCATCCCCAACAGCTCGGGCGGCTTGCCGGGCGATGTCTTCGTCGACCATCTCGGCGTGCCGCTGGTCTGGGTGCCGCACAGCTACAATGGCTGCAAGCAGCACGGGCCGGACGAGCACCTGCTGATCGCCCCTGCGCGCGAAGGCCTGCTCGCCTTCGCCGGACTGTGGTGGGATCTGGGCGAGGAAGGCACGCCGCGCCGCAATTGATACGCTTCCTAACCGTCCGCGTCATGCGCGGGTTACACGGGGCGGCGATGCTCCACCAGGCCACATACGGCCCAAAGGAGTACCCATGAGGACGATCCGTTCGGCACTGCTCGCCACCGCGCTGGCCGCCATTGCCCTGCCGGCCCTCGCCCAGCCCACGGCCCCGCCCGCCCCTCCGCGCGGCGAGATGCGCGGCCCTGCCGGCATGTTCGCCCGCATCGACGCCAATGGCGACGGCCGCATCACCCAGGAAGAGGGCTGGTCCTTCGTCCAGGCCCGCTTCGCCGAGGCCGACCGCAACAAGGACGGCGCCCTGGTGCTGGAGGAGGCGACCTCCGCACGGTTGATGCCACCGCCCGCCGCCCCGGGCGCCGCCCCGCCGCCGCCGCGTGAGATGGGCCCGATGCAGGCCCGCATGGTGGCGATGATGTTCCGCGGGGCCGATGCCAACCGCGACGGCCGGGTGACGCCAGACGAGATTCGCCCGCTCGCCGAGGCCCGCTTCCGCGCCCTCGATGCCAATGGCGACAACGGCATCACCCTCGACGAGCTGCCGGCCGGCCCGCGCCGCCACCATGGCCCGCATCACGGCCCGCACGGTGACAGGCCCGACGCGCCCCCGCCTGCGCCCCGCTGAAAGCCGGCCACCGCGCCCGATCGCTCCCCTTCCGCGGCTTTGCCGCGGAAGGCGGTACGAGGCCTAGACCCGCGGCATCCCCCGGATCGGCCCGCGCCCCTTGTCGGAGCCTTCGGCCAGCAGCTCCAGCCAGGCTTCCAGCATCAGCCCGCCGATGACGAAGATGCCCCAGAGCGGCAGGCTCAGCGCGACGGCGAGCAGCGCGGAGGAGGGCCAGGGCGCATCCGGCGGCAAGCCGAACAGCCCGAGCAGAGAGCCCGGCATCAGCTGCATGAGCACATGCACCGGGAAAGCCAGCAGCCGGACGAAGATCAGCGCCAGCTCCTGCAGGCTCATCAGCCCATCGGCATTGAGGTCCCAGCCTTCGCGCACGACGGTATAGAGCGCCCCGAATATCGCGCATATGTTGAGAAGCGCACACCGCCAATGCATCAGTGCGCCATGTCGTGTTCCTGCCCTCATGAAACAGACCATGGCGAAGATCGTCGGGTTCAAGCAAGGGGTGATTTCCCGGAAATTCGAGGAGTACTCATCAACCGGCCGGTACCGGCCTGGGACCGTCCGGCAAGGACAGTCTCCAAGGCGTTGAATGCTTGACCGGCGGGGCATTTGCCGACATCCCTCCTGCCCAAGGCCGCGGCCTTGCTACACGCTTTGGCGAAGCACGGCTTATTCGCCTTCCGTGCCGCATGCCTCGCCCCTACAGAACCCGGCGCAGGCGCCCTGCCCAAGGGTCGCCCTGCCCATGCCTGAGAGGTTGCTGTGCGCCCAGAAGGACCAGCCGAAGGCGCTGCCTTGCCCGCGACAGATGGCTCCGCGGTGATGCTGCCCAAGCTGCTCGACTTCCAGCCCGCCTTCGAGGCCGCGCTGCCGCCGGGCTGGGTGTTGATCGGCCGCTGCCGCGCCGGCGAGGCCAGCGGCCCAGCTGGGGACATGGCCCATGGCACGACCGGCGGCGGCTGCTTCGTCCTCGCCCATGCCGAGGCTGGAGTCGCCCTCGTCGACCTGCTGCCCATGCGGACCCCGCAGGCCGAGGCGCATCTGCGCCGCCTGCTGAACGCCGTCGACTTCTCCGCCCGCTGCCGCGGCTACCTGCCGGTCATCCAATGCGAGATCACGCCGGAGGAACTCGGCGGCCTGCATGCCCAGATCGAGGACGCCTTCGCCTATGACCAGGTGCTGACCATTGCCGATCGCGGCCGTTGGGTCGGCGAGCTGCGCCGCATTCTCCGGGCCAGCGTGACCTGGGAGGCGCTGGACGGCCCGTTGCCCGAGCCGCGCCCCAGCCGCGTCTGGCGCCCCTGGGTGACGCCGCCGCTCGCGCGGCTGCTGCGCGCCGGCGCGCTCGGCTGCGGCGTGCTCGCCGTCTTCGGTCTCGGCTTCGTCACCGCGCTGCTGATGCCGCAGCAGCCCGCGGCCTCGCTGCCCAGCGGCCCCGCTGGCTTCGGCGTCATCGCCGAGGCCACCAGCCGGCCGCCCGAACCCGCCCCGTTTCCCCTGGCCACGGTGGAGCCTCCGCCAGCCGCCACCCCGTTCCCCCTGACCACGGTGGAGCCTCCGCCAGCCGCCACCCCGTTCCCCTTGGCCACGGCGCAGCCCTCGCCATCTGCCTCCCCGGCTCCCGAGGAGCCCCGCCCCGTCGCGCTGGCCGAGCCCACCGCGCAGCCCGACGCGTCCACGGTCGCCGCCGCCCCGCGCCGCTTGGCCCGCCTGCCCCTGCCGATCGACCGCCGTTGCAGCGAGGCCGTCTTCCGCTTTCAGCAGGGCGCCAGCCTCACCGCGCAGGAGATGGCTTATGTCCGCCAGGGCTGCGCCTCGATGCGCTAGCGCGGCCTTTGGGCGGGCGGATCACTCCTCCCGGCTGAGCCCGCCCGTCCAGGCTCTCCTCTGACCCTCACTCCACCTTGGCCGGCTGTCGCGCTCCTGAGAGGAGCGCGGCAACCTGATCGAGCAGCCGCGCCCCCGAAACCGGCTTGCGCATCAGCGCGAAAGGCCCGCCGACCACCGCCCCCACCGCGAGATTGGCGGCATCCCCGGCATAGCCCGTCACCAGGATCGCCGGCAGGCCGGGATGGCGCTCCTGCGCCTCGCGGATCAGCCCGACGCCGTCGAGCCCTGGCATCGCCAGGTCGGTGACGAGCAGCTGGAAGGATTCGTCGCGCGAGAGGTGGCCGAGCGCCAGCGCGCCATCCGCCGCCTCGACCACCTCGTAGCCGCCATCGGCCAGTTCGGCGGCCAGCATCCGCCGCACCATCGGCTCGTCATCCACCAGCAGCACCCGCGGCCGGTGCCCGGACTGGGCGGGGGAGGGGCCCTTGCCCCGGCTCGCCATCTCCACCCGCTCCACCACGACATCCGCATGCGTCACCGGCAGCCAGAGCGAGACGCGCGTGCCGCGCCCCTTCTCACTGTCGATCGCCAGCGCCCCGCGCGAGCCCTGGGCGAAGCTGTTCGCCATGGCGAGGCCGAGCCCGGTGCCCTGGCCGAGCGGCTTGGTGGTGAAGAAAGGCTCGGTGGCATGGGCGAGCGTCGCCTCGTCCATCCCCTCGCCGGTATCCTCGACCACGAGATGTACGTAGTCGCCCGGCGCCAGCCCGGCGGCGGCGCCCTCCGTCCCGACCTGACTGGCCTCGGCCCGCAGCGTCAGCGTGCCGCCATCCGGCATCGCGTCCCGCGCATTGGTGGCGAGGTTCAGCAGCACCGTCTCGAACTGGCTGCGGTCGGCGAGCACCGGCGGCAGCTCCGGCGCCACCGCCGCCTCGACGCGGATGCGTCCGCCGAGCGTCGCCGCCAGCACGTCGCGCAGATCAGCCAGCAACCGGCCGAGATCGAGCGGCACCGCGCGCAGCTCCTCCCGCCGGGAGAAGGCGAGCAGCCGCCGCGTCACCGCTTCGCCGCGCCGCGCCGCCTCCTCCACCATATCGGTGAGGCGGTGGATGGCGGCCGCGTCGCCCGCCCGCCGCCGGATCAGGCTGATGCCGCCGAGCACCGCCTGCAGCACATTGTTGAAGTCGTGCGCGATGCCACCCGCCAGCTGGCCCACCGCCTGGACCTTCTGCGCCTGCAGCAGCGCCGCCTCGGCCTGGCGCCGCTCCTCGATCTCGGCGCTCAGCCGGTCGTTGCTGCGCTGCAGCTCCCGCGTCCGTTCCTCTACCCGGGCCTCGAGCGCGTCGGCATGATGGCGCAGCTCCTCCTCGCGCCGTTGCAGTCGCTCCGCCATGGCGTTCCAGCCCGCGGCGATCTGGCCGAATTCGGAGCGCCCGTCGCGCTCCGGCACCCGCGCCGCCAGCTCCCCCCGGCCCCAGCGGGCGGCGACCTCCAGTAAGGCCCGCGTCGGCGCCTCGATGAAGCGCCGCGCCACCAGCCGTGTCATCAGGAAGGCGGCGAGGAGCACGGCGCCCATCAGCAGCGCCCCGCGTACCAAGCTCTGCTCGACATCGGCCATCAGCTCCGGCTCGGCGAAGCCGACCACGGCCGCGAGGTTGAAGCTCGTCGGCGTCGGCGGCACGTAGCCGACCAGCCGGTCGGTGCCGTCGATGCTGCGGATGCGGAGCGTCCCCGGCCGCGTCGCCGCCAGCAGCGGCAGTGCCGCGGGCGGGAAGCGCTGGCCGACGAAGTCTTGGTGCCGTATGTCGCGTGCCAGGATCACGCCATCCGCATCGGCGATGGTGAGCACACCATTGGTCAGCAACGCGGCGCCGCTCTGCTTCAGCCCGGCGAGGTTGCGTGCCAGCCAGTCCAGGTCGAGCGCGCCGACCAGCGTCGCCTCGCCGCCATCCTCCGGCCCCGCCGCCGCCGGCAGGTAGAAGGGCAGCACGCCGCCCGGGATCTGCGGCATGCGGGTGAAGCGGCCGGCGGTGAAATTCCGTGCCTTCCGCGCCTCCACGGCCCAGTCCGGCGACTGTGACATGCCGAGCAGCGTCGGGTCCGAGGCGCAGCGCACCTGCCCCGTCCCATCGACCAGGGCGATAAAGGCATAGCCGAAGGCATATTGCCGCAGCGCCGAGAGCCGCGTGCTGCAATCCGCCCCGTAGGTGCGGACCTGACGATACTCCGCCGCGGCACCGAGCAGGATTCGCGCACCCTCGGCGATGCCCGAGGCGGTGCCGGCCAGCAGCTCCGCCTGGCGGATAGCGACGGTGTCAAGCTGCGCCTTCCGCTGCGTCCATTGCGACCAGCTGAAGGCGAACTGGAGGGCGACGGTCGGCAGCAGGCAGATGGCGATGACCAGCAGTATGCGGGTGGACAGCTTCATGCAGGCTTTGGTCCGGCCCCGTGCCGCCTCGCCGGATGCGGAACCGGCATCCGCGCGATGGTCATGATGCTGTCTCCCGCCTCGACATCCCTGGCTCCCGCGCTGCCGCCGGAGGCCTCGGACCACATGACCGAACGATAGCCTGCGCCGCTTTCCCGTGCCGAAGCGATTCGGCCCGCAAGCTCCGGCAGGATACCGCCTTTATTGTGCCGGCGCACCAGCCTCCTGGACGATTCCTGCAAAGATATGGAGGGCGGCCAGGATCAAACTTTGTGGAACCCATGGCTGGACCGCCGGTCATCCTCCTCGACGATGGCATTGGGCATTTGCCCACGCTCCCGTAAGGCCTGGGCGGATACCATGCCGGTGACGATGGCACGCCACTTCGATCGGTTGGAAATTGGGAAGACGGCCAGGCTACCCATCATGCCAGAGTTCAATAACGCCTACTCGCAGTTCTGGCTCTGTTGCACAAATGAGCTGACGGTTAGGGTTCCCCTTTCCCCGGACAGCCTCATCCTACGGCTTCGGTGACGGGTATTCCGAGCGCGGTGAAGCCGTTCAAGACGGCCACACGAACCTGGAACTCGGCGACCTGGCGGTCGAAGTCTCTTGCCGTCAGGCGTTGGCCCAAGAGTTTGATGCAGTGCATTTTGGTCTCTGCGCGGCTTCGGCGGTGATAGCCGCTCCATCGTCGCCAGATAGTCCGACCAAAGCGCCGCGATGCACGGAGGGCTTCATTTCGTGCGATCGCCCCGGCGCCATCGGCCTTCCAGGGTTTGGCGTTCTTTCGGGGCGGTATG
>NZ_JQKB01000002.1 GCF_000745835.1 Belnapia moabensis DSM 16746
GATGGGCATGGCGAAGCTCCCCTGTTCGCCACGTTGAATCAGAGCGCCGTCCTCCTGGGAATCCCCAGCAAGTCACGCTCTCCGAGACTTGGTATGAAGCAGGACAAGACGGTGCCGAAGGAGATGAACCGTCCGCCGGTCGCAGGCGGAGGCGCACAACAGCCAGCACCGCCACCCGGCCCACCGGACACGAAGGGGAGCCTCATCCTGACAAAAGGCGTCCTGACGACCGTCCAAACCGAACCGGCAGGCTTCAAGGCATTGCAGAGCGCGACGCTGCAACTGCCAGCGGAGAATGTGACACTTCTCGTCTACGATCTCGAGGAGGAGTTCCCGGATGGGACGAAGCGAATCTCCGGACCCTTTCTCCGATATGTCCGGGCACCGAGCGCCATCGCGACCGGAGCCGACCTGATGCTGGCGCAGCACAGCAAGCTGCGCTGACAGGCAAATCAATGCCGGAGTATCGCCTCGAGCAGACCCCGGTCGGGTGGAATCACCTGATCGGAGTAGCCTGCACGGTCAGCGGCAGGCAGATCCGGCGGTTTCGTCCATGACGCCAAACTTCTACTGCCGCAGCAGGGCGCGGTAACGCTCCAGCATCGCCCGCCCATCGGGGCCGGCCTTGACCAGCCATTCCTCCTCCTGCTTCGCGCCGATGGCGCGGAGGCCGGACATGAGCGCCTCGCTCGGCGTCGGGGTCTGCATGCCATGGGCCTGGAGGCGGGCGGTCATCTCCCGCTCGGAAGCCTGGGAGGCTTCCAGGCCACGAGCCGCGGCGCGCTCGGCGGCGGCGGTGATGGCGGCCTGGGTCGCGGCATCGAGCGAGCGCAGCGCGCGGGTATTCGCCACGACCACGTTCCGGGTCAGGGTGAAGCCGATGTTGTAGAAGTACTTCGAGTAATCCCAGGCGGCGCTGTCGACGCCGGTCTGGGCGCTCGTCACCATGGCGTTGACGATGCCGGTGGCGAAGGCCTGCGGGATGTCGGCCGCCTGCACCAGCACCGGCGTCGCGCCGAGCAGCTCCGCCATGCGGGCGATGATCGGCGTCTGGGCGCGGAAGCGGCTGCCGCGCAGGTCCTCGACGCTGCGCAGCTCGGTGCGGCTGTAGAGGGCCTGGCTCGGCCAGGGAACCATGTAGAGGGCGGTGAGGCCCTGGCGCTCGAGCCTGGCGCGGATGGCGGGCTCGACCGCCTGGCCGAGGGCGCGGCCTTCCGTCCAATTGCTGGCGAGGAAGGGGATGAAGTCGACCTCGTAGATCGGGTCCTCGTTGCCATAGGCGCCGAGGAGGAATTCGCCGAGCTGGATCTGGCCCGTCTGCACGCCGCGCTTGATCTGGGTCAGCGGCATCAGCGAGGCGTTGCTGTGGAGCTGGACGGCGAGCTTGCCGGGCGCCGCTGCCTCGATATCGGCGAGGAAGGCGCGGACGGTCTGAGTGTGGAAATTGGCGTCCGGATAGGCGGTGGCCATGACCCAGCGGGTCTGCGCCAATGCGGGGGCCGACATGGCGATGAGCGCGGCGAGGGCCGCGGTGACGAGGCGGTGCATGCCGCTCCTTCCTGAGTGCAGGTGTGCCGTGGAGCGGGCGTTCTTCCCGGCTGCGTTATGGCAGGGGGTGGCCGCTCAGGTCCAGTAGAGGCGGCGGGCCTGGGGCAGGTGGCCGGCGAGGCTGGCCTCCAGCCCACGGCGGAGCGACGCCATCTGCTCGCGGGGGAAGACGTATTTGATGCCGCCGAATTTGGTGGTCTTCCGGCTGCGCTGGGCGTCCTCCATCTCGAGGCGACTGCCGGGATACCAGTCGCGCAGGATCTTGCGCGAGGACTCGGTGAAGCGGTGGGTTATGAGCTCGACGGTGAGGTCGGGGTCGGGGATGCCGTCCAGGGCCTCGGCGCAGTCCGCCAGGAGCCGGTCGTATTGCGCTTCCCAGCCGGCGATGGGCAGGATCGGCGCGATGGTGAGGCCGATGCGGTAGCCGGCCCCGGCCATCCGGCGCAGCGCGGCGAGGCGGGCCGGCATACGGGGTGCGCCGCCTTCGAAGCGCTCGGCGCCGGCGGCATTCAGCGAGAAGCGGATGCGCGTGCGGCGGTTGTGCTGCAGGCCGAGCAGCGGCTCCACCGCGTCGTACTTCGTGGTGAAGCGGAGCTGCACCGGCGCCTCCCATTCGCCGAAGCGGCGGATGGTGGTGGCAAGCGCCCCGGTGATGTGCTCGAGCGCCAGCGGGTCGGTGTAGCAGGAGCATTCGAAGGTGGTGCCCTCCCCTGCCCTCGCCGCGTCGGTCGAGGTGACGCGGCCCTGGCCGAGGAGGGGCGGCAGTTCCGCCAGGATCTCGGGCAGGTTGGCATAGGCGCGGATGATAGGCGGGCCGGCCAGCGATCCCGCCAGGTAGCAATACTGGCAATGCGCCGGGCAGCCGGCGGCGAGGTCGAAGCGGAAATCGGCGCTGGGCGGTATGGGCTGGGGGCGGCGCTTGCTCGGCGGGGCGACGACCAGGGCGAGGGTCGTCTTGGCGTCGCGGTAGGTGTCGGGCAGGCCGGTCAGGCGGTCGGACTTCAGCCGGACCAGCTCGGCGCCGAGGGCCGCCGCGCGCTCGGCCATGGCGGCGCCTTCCGGCCAGGCGAGGGCGGCGGGCGTCGCCAGCACGCGCTTCGGCACCCAGAGGCGCGGCGGGGCGGCATCAAAAGGCATAGCGCACCCGGCAGTAGGGCATGTGCTGCGCGAGCAGGGCCTGGAAACGGGCGAGCCAGCGGCCCTTCCAGCCGGTGCGGTAGCGAAGGTTCACCCCGCCGGCCTCGGAACGCTTCTCCTCCTGGATGTCGGGGCGCCAGAGCATCTCCTCGGCCTTGGGGTGCCAGGCGAGGTTGACGTCGTGCAGCGCCTCGTTGTGGGTGAGCATGATAATCTCGGCCGCCAGTTGCTGCTTCACCGCAGCGGGCAGCAGGGCATCGAGTTCCGCGAAGAGCGCGGTCCATTCCGCCTCCCATCCCTCGTGCAGCACAACCGGGGAGAAGTTGAGGTGCACCTCGTAGCCGGCACGATGCAGTTCCGGCACGAAAGCCATGCGCTCGGCGATCGGCGGGGCGCGCACGTCAAGCAGCTTCGCCATGCCGTGCGGCATCAGCGACATGCGGATGCGGGTGCGGCCCTGCGGGTCGTAGTCGAGCAGCGCGGGGTTGACGCCCTTGGTGGCGAAGCTGCCCTTGGCGTTGGGCAGAGTGCGGAAGAGGGCGACGAGGTCGCGGACATTGTCTGAGATCAGCGCATCGACCGAGAGGTCGCCGTTCTCGCCGAGGTCGTAGACCCAGTCGCGCGGGTCCACTTGGTTCGGCTCCGGCTTCGGCCCCTGCTTCTCTGCATGGCGGGCGGTGGCGGCCATGATCTGCTCGATATTGGCGAAGACAGTGATCGGGTTGGCGTGGCCCTTGCGGCGGGCGACGTAGCAATAGGCGCAGGCCATTGCGCAGCCATTGGAGCTGGAGGGGGCGATGAAGTCGGCGCTGCGGCCGTTCGGGCGGAAGGGGAGGCCTTTCTTCACGCCGAGGACCAACACCTCGCGCTTGGGGCGGAGGTAGTCCTCCGGGTCGGCCTCGCGCAGTTCCGGGATGCGCCAGTGGGAGGCGACCTCGATGCGCTCTGCCTCGGGGAAGCGGGCAAGGACCTCACGGCCGCGCGGCAGGGCAGCGGCCGCGGCTTCGAGGTAGATGCGGCGGATGTCGAGGAGCGGGGCGGCCATCCTCCATCAGATGGGGGCGCGGACCCGGAACGTCAGGCCAGGAGGCGGCGCATCACCTGGGCATAGGCGGCGGCGATGGAAGCGGCGGCGATATGACGGCCTGCTTCCACTACCGGACGGCCGCCGGCGATGACGGTGCGGATGGGGTTCGCCGCGCCCGAGAAGACCCAGGCGTCCAGCAGGCCATCGGCCGAATGCCCGACGAGTGACGGATGGTCCGCATCGAGTTCTACCAGGTCGCAGCGGCGGCCGGGGGCGATGGCGCCGATGGGCCGGCCGCAGGCGATGGCGCCGCCGGAGAGCGCACCCTCCAGCAGGAAGCGGCCGGGATGGGGGAGTGCTTCGCTCGCCGCGACGGCGCGGGATTGGAGCAGCAGGCGCTGGCCGGTCTCCAGCAGGCGCAGCTCGTCGCGGGCGGCGGTGCCGACATGGCTGTCCGTGCCGATGCCGAACCGGCCGCCGGCGGCGAGCCAGCCGGGCAGCGGGAAGAAGCCGTCGCCGAGCGAGGCCTCGGTGGTCGGGCAGAGGCCGGCGACGGCGCCGGTCGCGGCCAGCGCCGCCGTCTCGGCGGGGTTCATGTGGGTGGCGTGGATCAG
The DNA here is from genome assembly GCF_000745835.1 of Belnapia moabensis DSM 16746. Lineage (GTDB taxonomy): Bacteria > Pseudomonadota > Alphaproteobacteria > Acetobacterales > Acetobacteraceae > Belnapia > Belnapia moabensis. Next base: position 4,327 of record NZ_JQKB01000002.1, read on the forward strand.
GCACCAGCGCCCATCGACCGGCGCGTTGTCGAGCAGCCATTGCACCGGGCGGGCGCCGGTGGCGAGCAGGCATTCCGCCACCTCGCGCTGCTGCTCGGCGATGTGGATATGCAGCGGCCCCGGCTCAGCCGCCACCGCTGCCAGCATCTCCGGCGTCACCGCGCGCAGGCTGTGCGGGGCGAGGCCGACCGTCGCTTGCGGGTCGCCCGTGACTGCGGAGCGGCAGGCTTCGGCGATGCGCAGATAGGGGTCGAGGTCGTTGAGGAAGCGGCGCTGTCCCGGCGCGGGCGGGCGGCCGAAGATGCCGCCATGGCGGTAGAGCACCGGCAGCAGGGTCAGGCCGATGCCGGTGCGGCGGGCGGCGGCGAGGTTGCGGAGTGCCATCTCGTCGGGATCGGCATAGGGCGTGCCGTCCGGCTGGTGGTGCAGGTAGTGGAATTCGGCGAGGCTGGTGAAGCCGCCCTCCAGCAGCTCCACCTGGAGCTGCGCGGCGATCGCCTCCGCCTCTTCCGGGCCGAGGCGCTCGCCGAAACGGTACATTACCTCGCGCCAGGACCAGAAGCTGTCCTGCCCTTCCGGGCTGCGCCGCTCCGTCGCACCCGCCATGGCGCGCTGGAAGCTGTGGGAATGGAGGTTCGGCAGGCCGGGGATTAGCGCGCCGTGCAAACGCCGCGCCGCGCCGGGCGCCACGCCAGGGGTGACGGCGGTGATGCTGCCGGCGGCATCGGCGGCGATGAGCACATCCGCAGCCCATCCGTCGGGCAGCAGGGCGGCGGGGGCGTGGAAGTCGGGCATCGGCGCATCATGGCCGCTCAGCCGGGCGGCGCGAAGACCCGCAGCGCCGCCCGGTGCAGGCGGAAGACGGCCGGGGTGTGGGTTGTCAACTCGCCATCGGTGTTGACCGGGCGGGGCTTGCGCGTCCGCACCTCCAGCGCCGTGGTGCGGAAGGCGCGCACATCCTGCCAGCGGCCCTGGGTGCCGCTGCGCAGCCAGGGGATCAGCGCCACCAGCCGCCACCAATGCGCGACCTCGAGGCTGTAGACGTCGAAGAGGCCGTCATCCGGCCTGGCATCCTCGGCGACGGTCATCCCGCCGCCGTAGTGCCGGCCGTTGCCGACAGAGACCTGGATGGTCTTGATCCGCTTCGTCACCCCGTCATGGATCAGCGTCGCGGTGAAGGGCCGGGCGCGGCGCAGCAGGCGGAAGGCGGCGATGCCGTAGCCGAGCTTGCCGAAGCGCCGCTTCGCATCCGCCTTCAGCTCGCCCGCCAGCTCGGCACTGAAGCCGATGCTGGCGACGTTGAAGTAGCGGTGGCCGTTGACCTCGCCGAGATCGACCGGCCGCGGCTGCTCCCTGGCGATGACCTGCGCCGCCTCCTCCAGCTCGAGCGGGATGCCGAGGCTGCGCGCCAGGTCGTTCGCCGTGCCGAGGGGGAGGATGCCGAAGGGCAGCCCCGCCTGCAGCAGGCCCGGGATGGCACCGTTCAGCGTGCCGTCGCCGCCGCCGATGACGATGCGGTCGATCCCCCCCTCCCCGGTCCCGAAGCGGGCGAGGCCTGCGGTGACGGAGTCGGCGCAGGACATGCCGGAGGGTGTCTCGAAGCGGGCGACGCCGAGGCCCGCCATCTCCAGCGCGTCATGGGCCGCCTCCGCCGCCTCGGCGCCGCGGCGGGCCTGGCGGTTCACGATCAGCAGGGCACGGCCTCGGTCATGCATCGTCGGAATGTCCCGGTATCGACCTGTTGCGGCGATGCAACCGGCGAAGCGGCCGGAGGTTGCCTGCGGATCGATACCCTGAAGCATGGTCCGCGGTCACCGGATCGCGGACCATGCTTCAGGATTTTGTTTCGTCGCATGATCCACGTCTTCGGCGATGATGCTTTAGGAGCGATACCGCATGCCGGACCCCGCCGAGCCCCGCCCCCTCCCCCTGCGGACCAGGCACCTGGCTCCGCTGCTGGCGCTCGCGGTCTGCGCCGGCGGGCTGTTCGGCTTCCTTGAGGTGATGGAGGTGCTGGAGGGCGACGGCCGCCATATCGACGAGGCGGTGCTGCTGGCGTTGCGCAACCCGGCCGACCCGGCGGACCCGCTCGGCCCGCCCTGGCTCGAGTTGACGATGCGCGACCTGACCGCGCTCGGCGGCATCCCGGTCCTCGGCCTGCTGTCGCTGCTGGCGCTGGGGTGGCTGGTGCTGCGGCGGCGCTGGCGCTCCGTCACGCTGCTGCTGCTCGCCCTGCCGGGCGGGCTGCTGGTGAACATGCTGCTGAAGCGCGGCTTCGACCGGCCGCGGCCGAGCCTCGTCGCGCATCTGGTCGAGGTGGAGACGAGCAGCTTCCCGAGCGGCCATGCGATGCTCTCGGCGATTGGCTTCCTCACCCTCGGCGCGCTGCTGGCCGGGGGGGCGGAGCGGCGGCGGGAGCGGGGCTACATCCTCGCTGCCGCCGTCGTGCTGACGCTGGCGGTCGGCGGCAGCCGGGTCTATCTCGGCGTTCACTGGCCGAGCGACGTGCTGGCCGGCTGGTTCCTCGGCGCCGCCTGGGCGACGGGGTGCTGGCTGCTGCTGGACCTCGCCCGGCGGGTCTTTCCCAACCGATGAGGCGCTATTCCCGCGCCTCCGGCCGCAGCGGCCGGGCGCGGGCGGTCTGCGCGGCGGGGTTGTCGGCGCGGATGACGAGCGCGTGCACGGCGCAGGCCGGAGCCGGGCCATTGGCGATGGCGCCCCGGTCCTCGACCAGCCCGGCCGCCTCCAGCCGCTCGCGGTAGGCGGGGATGGAGCGGTCGGCGACATGGCGGCCGCCCACCGGCGTCTTCCCCGCGTCCTGCTCGCCGCGCCAGAAGATCTCCGGCAGGAGGATGAGGTCGAGCTGGGCGCTCTCGGCCATGAGCTTGTCCCAGTCGATGCTGGTCTCGCTGTCGTTCACCAGCTCGATCACATGGGCGCGCATGTCGCGGCGGAGGAAGCCGTTGTTCACCGTGTTCGGATTGACCGACGTGGTGAGGCCGAAGACGCCGATGCGCAGCCGGTCGCCCTCGGGGCGCTGCGGCAGCAGGTTCGTCAGCCCGGCGAGGTCGCAGGCGTTATTGTCGCGCCAGCTTGCCTTCATCAATGGCCGCAGGGGCCGGCCTGGCAGCGGCCCGGCGACGGCGATCGCCCAGGCGAGGCCGAGCTGCACCAGCCCGGCCGCCGCCACCAGCACCGCCGCGCCGCGGGCGATGCGGCCATATTGCGGGTCGCGCAGCGCCCGGCCCATCGCCAGCCCGACCGGGAAGGCGGCCAGGATCAGGCTGATGCCGACATAGCGGTCGGTCTGGTTGGCGGAGAAGCTGTAGGCGAAGATTGCGGGCAGCGCGGCCACCACGGCGAGCGCGGCGAAGCTCCGCCGCCCCGGGCCGAGCCGCCGCCAGCAGAGCAGGAACAGCACCGCGCCGGCCGCCAGCAGCGCCAGGCCGCTGAAGCCCACTATGTCCCAGATCAGGCCATTGGCGACGCGCACGGGCTGGGACAGGCCGAGATCCTCGGGCTGGACGAAATAGGCGTAGCCCGCCGCCGTCTGCTTGGCATAGCCGACATAGCGGCCGCCATTCAGCAGGTAGAAGGGCCAGGCGGCGAGCGCGAGCCCGACCGCCGGCAGAAGTAGGCGCAGCCGCAGCGCCGGCGCGTCGCGGTCCTGCCACCAGCGCCAGAGCGCGATGCCGACCCAGGTGAGGCCGATGGTCGGAAGGAAGGTCAGCTTGGCCAGCGCGCCGAGGCCGAGCACCGGCCCGAGCAGGCCGAGCCGCCAGATGGAGGCGCGCGGCGCCACCGCCTCGTGCAGGAGCAGGGCGAGGGCGCAGGCGGCGGCGAAATGCAGCGGCAGCTCCGTCATGAAGCTCTGCGCGCCGATCATGTTGAGCGGCGCCAGCAGGTAGACCAGCACGCCCGCCGCCGCGCCGGCGGCGCCCGCGACGCGGCGCAGGCCGAGCCAGATAACGCCCGCCGTCAGCGCCGTCATCACCGAGGCGAAGAGCCGCAGCGCGGTCTGCGGATCGGCGGGGAAGAGCGCCGCGACCGGCAGGCCGAGCAGCCGGAGGCCCGGCGGCAGCCAGCGGTCCTGCAGCAGCAGGTCGTCGCGCAACGCGGCCAGGTCGCCGCTGCGCAGCACCATCGCATCGCCCATGGAGAGGTTGAGGTGCATCACCTCGTCCCAGGTGCTGAGCATCGGATTGCGCTGAATCCAGAGCCAGGCGAGGCCGATCAGCGTCGCCAGCGCCAGCACCGCGACCAGTCCGAGCAGTCGCCCGGGCCAGCGTGGCGCATCGAGCCCTGGCACGGCGGTGGCTTTGGCGTCCGGGACGTGGGTATCCGGCAAGGCGTTGATCCTGGCTGTGTGGCGCTGTCTGCTGCGCCGCAACAACCGCCATCGGTCCCGCCATGCAACGCACATCTGCGCCAGCCATGGTGCCAGCGGCCCCGCCGTGCCGGCTGACGCGGGGAACCGGACGGTTTATCATCCCCCGATGACCGATCAGGCGAATTCCCGTCTCCGCAATTCTCCGGCGATCCGCGCGCCGCGCGGGCTCGAACGCTCCGCCCTGCACTGGACGACGGAAGCGCCGCTGCGGATGCTGATGAACAACCTCGATTCCGAGGTCGCGGAGCGGCCGGGCGAGCTCGTCGTCTATGGCGGCATCGGCCGCGCGGCGCGCGACTGGGCGAGCTACGAGCGCATCGTCGAGGTGCTGCGCCGCCTGCGCGAAGACCAGACGCTGCTGGTGCAGTCGGGCAAGCCGGTCGGTGTGTTCGAGACCCATGCGGATGCGCCGCGCGTACTGATCGCCAACAGCAACCTAGTGCCGCGCTGGGCGAACTGGGAGCATTTCTCCGAGCTCGATCGCAAGGGTCTCATGATGTACGGCCAGATGACGGCCGGCTCCTGGATCTATATCGGCAGCCAGGGGATCGTGCAGGGCACCTACGAGACCTTCGCCGAGGCGGGGCGGCAGCATTTCGGCGGCGACCTCGCGGGCCGCTGGATCCTGACCGGTGGGCTCGGCGGCATGGGCGGGGCGCAGCCGCTGGCGGGCGTCTTCGCCGGGGCTTGCGTTCTGGCGGTCGAGTGCCAGCCTTCCTCGATCGAGAAGCGGCTGGAGACGAAGTACCTCGACCACAGGGCAGATGATCTCGACACCGCGCTGGCGATGATCCGCGCCGCCTGCGCCGAGCGGCGTGCGATCAGCGTCGGGCTGCTGGGCAATGCCGCGGAGGTCTTCCCGGAGCTGGTGCGGCGCGGCGTGGTGCCGGACATCGTCACCGACCAGACCTCGGCGCATGACCCGGCGAATGGCTACCTGCCGGCGGGCTGGACGCTGGCGGAATGGGCGGCGAAGCGGGAGAGCGACCCGGCCGCCGTCGCCGCCGCCGCCCGGCGCAGCATGGTGGCGCATGTCCAGGCGATGCTCGACTTCCAGCGGATGGGCGCCAAGGTGCTCGACTACGGCAACAACATCCGGCAGATGGCGAAGGAGGAAGGGCTGGCGAATGCCTTTGGCTTCCCCGGCTTCGTGCCGGCCTATATCCGGCCCTTGTTCTGCCGTGGCATCGGGCCCTTCCGCTGGGCGGCGCTCTCGGGCGACCCGGAGGACATCTGCAGGACGGATGCGAAGGTGCGGGAGCTGATCCCGGACGATCCGCATCTGCATCGCTGGCTCGACATGGCGCGCGCGCGGATCAGCTTCCAGGGGCTGCCGGCGCGGATCTGCTGGGTCGGGCTCGGCCAGCGGGACCGGCTCGGCCTCGCCTTCAACGAGATGGTGGCGCGGGGCGAGGTCGGGCCGGTCGTCATCGGACGCGATCATCTCGACAGCGGCAGCGTTGCCTCGCCGAACCGGGAGACGGAGGCGATGCGGGACGGGTCGGATGCCGTCTCCGACTGGCCGCTGCTGAATGCGCTGCTCAACACCGCCTCCGGCGCCACCTGGGTCTCGCTGCATCATGGCGGGGGCGTCGGGATGGGCTTCAGCCAGCATGCGGGAATGGTCATCGTCTGCGACGGCACGGCCGATGCGGCGCGGCGGCTGAAGCGCGTGTTGTGGAACGATCCCGCGACGGGGGTGATGCGCCACGCCGATGCGGGCTACGAGATCGCCATCGACTGCGCGCGGGAGCATGGGCTCGACCTGCCGAGCCTCAGCTGACGCGCGGGAGGGGGAGCGATGACGGTCATTCCGGGCGAGGCTGTGCTCAGCCAGTGGCGGGCGGTGATGCAGGGCGAGACTCTGGCGCTCGCTCCCGGCTGGCAGGCGGTGGCGCAGGCGAGCGTCGCAGCGCTGGAGGCACGGCTGGCGACGGGTGAGGCGCTCTATGGCGTCAATACCGGGTTCGGCAAGCTGGCGGGGACGCGGATCGATGCGGCGCGGCTGGCACAGTTGCAGGTCAACCTGCTCCGCAGCCATGCCGCCGGGACGGGCCCGCTGCTGCCGGCGCCGGTGGTGCGGCTGGTGCTGGCGCTGAAGGCGGCCTCGCTGGCGCGCGGCGCCTCCGCCATCCGCGCCGAGGTGATCGAGGCCCTGCTGGCGCTGCTCGCGGCCGATGTGTTGCCAGCTATCCCCGCGCGCGGCTCGGTCGGCGCCTCGGGCGACCTGGCGCCGCTCGCGCACATGGCCTTGGTGTTGATCGGCGAGGGCGAGGCCTTCCAGGGCGAGCGGGTGCTGCGCGGGGCGGAGGCGTTGGCGGCGGCGGGGCTTGCGCCGCTCACCCTCGGCCCGAAGGAAGGCTTGGCGCTGCTCAACGGTACGCAGGTGAGCACGGCGCTGGCGCTGGCCGGGCTCTTCGCGGCGGAAGACCTGCTGCGGACGGCGCTCGTCGCCGGGGCGATGTCGGTCGATGCGGCGCGCGGCAGCGACACGCCCTTCGATGCGCGCATCCATGCGCTGCGCGGCCAACCGGGGCAGATCCGCGTGGCGGCGGCGCTGCGCGGGCTGCTCGCAGGCAGCCAGATCCGCGAGAGCCACCGGATCGGCGATCCGCGCGTACAGGATCCCTATTCGCTGCGCTGCCAGCCGCAGGTGGCGGGCGCCTGCCTCGACCTGCTCGGCCAGGCCGCCCAGGTGCTGGAGCGGGAGGCGAATGCCGTCACCGACAATCCGCTCGTTGTCGATGGTGACGTTCTGTCGGGCGGCAATTTCCATGCGGAGCCGGTGGCCTTCGCGGCCGATACCATGGCGCTGGCGCTCGCCGAGCTGGGCGCGATCAGCGAGCGGCGCATCGCCTTGCTGACGGACCCGGTGCTGTCGGGCCTGCCGGCTTTCCTGGTCCGCGATGGCGGAGTGAATTCCGGCTTCATGATCGCGCAGGTGACGGCCGCGGCGCTCACCGCCGAGAACCGCGCGCTGGCCATGCCGCGCAGCGTGGACAGCATCCCGACCAGCGCCAACCAGGAGGATCATGTCAGCATGGCGACCGGCGCCGCGCTGCGCCTGCACGACATGGCGGACAACCTGGCAGGCATCCTCTCCATCGAATTGCTGGCGGCGGCCCAGGGCGTCGAATTCCATCGCCCGCTGCAGAGCGCCGCGCCAATCGAGGCAGCGCATGGGCTGGTGCGGGGTGTCGCAGCGGCGTGGGACGAGGATCGCGCCATGGCGCCCGACATCGCCGCGGTGAAGGCGCTGGTGGAGCGGGGCCGCTTCGCCGCCCTGGTGGACGTCTCCTAGTGTTCGACCGCATCTGGCTGAATGCGCATCTGGCGACGATGCAGGGCGACGGCCTCGGCATCGTCGAGGATGGCGCCATTGCCGCGAAGGATGGCCGAATCGCCTGGGTCGGGCCACGGGCGGCGGTGCCGGGGCGCGGGATCGAGACGACGGATTGCGGCGGCGCCTGGATCCTGCCCGGGCTGATCGACTGCCACACGCATCTCGTCTTCGGCGGCGACCGCGCGGACGAGTTCGAGCGGCGGCTTGCCGGCGAGGATTACCAGGCGATCCTGAAGGCGGGTGGCGGCATCCTCTCGACCGTGCGCGCGACGCGGGCGGCGGATGAGGAGGGGTTGCTTGCCGCCGCCCTGCCGCGCGCCGAGGCGCTGATGGCCGAGGGCGTCACCACCATCGAGATCAAGTCCGGCTATGGGCTGGAGCAGGAGGCGGAGCTGCGCCAGCTCCGCGCCGCCCGCCGCCTGGCCGAGGCGCTGCCCGTTGCGGTGCGGACGACGCTGCTCGCCGCGCATGCGGTGCCGCCGGAGTATGCCGGCCGCCGCGCCGATTATGCGCGCCTCGTCGCCGCGGCGATGGTGCCCGCGGCGCAGGGCCTCGCCGATGCGGTCGATATCTTCCACGATCCGCTCGCCTTCGACAGCGAGGATGCGAGGCTGGTGATCGGCGCCGCCCGGCGTGCCGGGCTGCCGGTGAAGCTGCATGGCGACCAGCATGGCGACATGGGCAGCGCGGCGCTCGGCGCGGAATGCGGCGCGCTCTCGGTCGATCACCTGGAGCATGCGAATACGGAAGGCCTCGCTGCCATGGGGCGGGCGGGGACGGTTGCCGTGCTGCTGCCGGGGGCGACGCTCTTCCTCCGTGAGACGCGCATCCCCGATATCGGCGCGATGCGGGCGGCGGGGGTACGGATGGCGGTCAGCACGGATATGAATCCGGGCTCCTCCCCTGCCCTGTCCCTGCTGCTGATGCTGAACCTCGCTTGCACACTCTATCGCCTCACCGTCACCGAGGCGTTGCGCGGCGCGACGGTCGAGGCGGCGGCGGCGCTCGGGTTGGATGACCGAGGGCGGCTGGTGCCTGGGCTGCGCTGCGACCTCGCGCTCTATCGCATCGCCCGGCCGGCGGAGCTCTGCTACTGGATGGGCCGCAATCCCTGCATCGGCCGTGTGCTGGAAGGACGCTGATGGATCTCGCCACCATGCTCGCCGTGATTCGCCGCGGCGTGCCGCTCGCCGAGGACTGGGGCGTCGAATTGCTCGAGGCCGAGGACGGCCGTGCCGTGCTGCGGCTGCCTGCCTCGACGCGGCTGCTGCGGCCGGGCGACACGCTCTCCGGCCCGGCGCTGATGGGGCTTGCCGATGTGGCGATGTGGGCGGCGCTGCTCTCGGTGAATGATGGGCGTGACAACAGCGTCACCTCCACCATGACGGTGAATTTCCTCCGCCCTGCCGGCAGCGGCCCGGTGCTGGCCGAGGCGCGGCTCGTCAAGCGCGGCAGGCGCATGGTCTTCGGCGAGATCATGATCCATGCGGAGGACAGCGAGGAGGTTGCCGTGCATGTGACGACGACATGGGCGGTGATCGCGCCGGCCGCCCGATGAAGCGGCTTGCCCTCGCCCTCGCCGCGCTGCTGCTGGCCTCGCCCGCCGGCGCCGCGGGCTTCGACGAATTCCAAGTCTATGACGGGCGCATCGCCGAACCGGGCGTGCCCGACATCAACATCCACTTCAATGCCGGTCGCCGCGGCAGGCTTGGCGACGGAGCGCCCCGCAACGGGCTGCTGGCGACGGCGGAGCTCGGCTTCGCCACCGCCCCCTGGCATGAGGTGGCGCTGCTGCTGCCGGTCGCGCGCGAATTCTCCGGCGACACCTATGGCGGCGGATTCAAGCTGCGCAACAGCTTCATCAGCCCTGGCGCCGACACCCGGCCCTTCGCCTATGGCATGGATATCGAGATCGGCCACCAGTCGGTCCGCTTCGCCGAATCCAATCTGGCCTTGACCCTGCGGCCCATCATCGACATGCGCAGCGGGCCCTGGCAGCTGATCCTCAACCCGTCCGTGGTGTTCCCGCTCGGCCAGGGCGGGCCGGTCTTCGTGCCCTCGGTGCGCGGCGTACGGCAGGTGGCGCCGATCGTCTGGCTTGGGCTGGAGCACTACATGGATTTCGGCCGCATCAGCCGCGGCGAGGGGCTGCCGCAGCAGGCGCACCAGCTTTTCTTCACGACGGACATCAAGATCAGCAACCGCTTCGCCGTACATCTGGGCATCGGCCATGGGCTGACCCATGCGAGCGATCGCTGGCTCGGCAAGATGATCCTGAGCGTGGATTTCTAGGCCATCCCCTTCAGCGCGGCCCAGGCGGAGAGCACCGCGCCCTCCTGCCAGCCGGTGAACCAGGAGAGGTACTCGCCGGCGAAGTGGTAGGGGCCTTCGGGGCTCCGCAGCAGCGGGTAGAGGCCGCGGCGCTGCTCCGCGGTCCATTCCGCCCAGGCGCCGCGGGCGCGCGGCATGCGGCGCCAGGCGATGGAAACCGGCGCCGCGACTTCGCGGGAGAGGCCGGGATGCAGCGCCTCGCCATCGGCGGCGATGACGGCGGCGCGCTCGGCCGGGCTGCGGGCGCCGAAGCGCTCGCCGGTCTCGTCCTCCCAGATATAGGCGCCGATCAGGATGCCCTTGGCGGCGTGGAAGCCGTGCGAGGGATACCAGAGCTGCGTGGCCTCGCGCGGCAGCCAGGAGATGCCGCCATAGATGGCGTGGTCCTCCTCCCAGAAGCGGCGGTCGCATTGGAAGGCAAGCTTGGCGGCGGCGGCGCAATGCAGCGCGGCGAGGCCGATCTTGCGTTCAGACGAAAGGTCGGTGTCGAGCCGCGCCAGGACCGGGGCCGGCAGGGCGAGGAGGATGCGGGGCGCCTCATCCTGCCGCACCGTGCCATCCGCGCCGCGCCAGGTGATGCGGGCGCCGGCCTCGGTGCGGCGGAGCGAGAGCACCTCGGCCTCCGTCACCAACGAATCCCCAAGTGCCGTGGCGAAGGCGGCGGCGATGCGGTCCATTCCGCCGACGGGCTGCAGCATGGTCGCCGCGTAATCGACGCCCTCGGCGAAGGCGGCGCCCTCCCACAGCGCCGGCTCCAGCAGCAGGCGCGGGTCGAGCGGTGCCATCGCGCGCGGCGGGGCGAGGCCGGCGCCGGGCGGCTCCGCCCAGCCGGCGCGGGAGGTGCCATGGTAGCGCATGTCCCGGCCGAGAGCGCCGAAGCGGCGCAGCATGGCGCGCAGCGCATCGAGATCGGCCTCCCCAAGCGGTGCCTCGGCGGTGCCGCGCTCCAGACCCTTGGCGGCGAGTTCGGCGACGAGGCCGCGCAGGTCGGCCTGCACGCGCCGCATCGGCACGGGGCCGGTTGAGGCTTCGAGCCGCGCGGCGCGGTTCTCGTCGACCAGAACCTCCAGCGGCACGCCGAGGGCGCGGCAATAGCCGAGGATGCCGTGATGGTGGTGCGGGATGCGGGCCGGGCCGGGATTGGCGTAGAGATGCGGCGCGGCATCCCACGCGACGCGCTGGGCGGGAGAGCCTTCCTCCTCCACCACGTCGCCGGCGCGGAGCGTCATGCAACGGCCGCCGGCGCGCGGTGCGGCTTCCAGCACGCGGGCCGACCAGCCGGCCCGCTTCATCTCCAGCGCCGCGACCAGTCCGGCGATGCCGGCGCCGACGACCAGTGCCCGGCGTCCATCCCGTGGCAAGGCGGGCGGCGCGGCCGAGGACGGCATCGCCGGCAGCCCGCCGAGCGCGGCGAGCACCGCGACCGCCGCCCGCGCTCCGCCCGCTGCCGCCGCGCCCTCCAGCAGCGCGCGGCGGGAGATCATCCGCCGATCTGCTCCGCGACGGCCCGCATCACCGCCGCGGTGCCGTCGCCGCCGCCGATATCGGCGGTGCGCAGCCCGGCGGCGAAGGCGGCATCCACCGCCGCCTCCAGTTCCGCCCCCGCCTCGGCGAAGCCCTGGCCGGCGCCGCGGCTGGCGAGCCAGTCGAGCATCATCGCCGCCGAGAGCAGCATCGCCGTCGGGTTGGCGATGCCCTGCCCGGCGATGTCGGGAGCAGTGCCATGCGCCGGCTGGAAGACCGCATGCTCGTCGCCGATATCGGCCGAGGGCGAGAAGCCCATGCCGCCCACCAGCCCGGCGGCAAGGTCCGAGAGGATGTCGCCGAACATGTTCTCGGTTGGCAGCACGTCGAAGGCCCAGGGCTTCCGCACCAGGTCGAGCGCCATGGCATCGACATAGTGGTGGCCGCTCTCGACGCCGGGGAATTCCACGGCGACACCGTCGAAGACCGCGCGCATGAAGGCGAAGGCGCGGAAGACATTCGCCTTGTCGACCAGCGTGACGCGCCCCTTCCGGCCGAGCCGTGCCGCGCGCCGCTCGGCGAGGCGGAAGCTGAAGCGGGAGAGCTTTTCCGTCGTCGCGCGGGTGATGCGGAGCGTCTCCTCCGCCCGGTCCTCCGTCACCAGCCCGGCGCCGCGCGAGTGAAACAGCCCTTCCGTGCTCTCGCGCACCAGAACGAAGTCAATGCCCTGGGCGCGCGGGTCGGCCAGCGCCACCGGTACGCCGGGGATGGCGCGGACCGGCCGCACCCCGGCATAGAGGCCGAGGCGGAAGCGGAGGTCGAGTTGCGGCGCGATCTCCGTGCCGTCCGCCTGGCGGATGCCAGGCCAGCCCATGGCGCCGAGCAGAATCGCATCGGCCGCCTCGGCGGCGCGGAAGCTGCTCTCGGGGAAGGCCTCGCCGGTCGCCTGGTAATGGAAGGCGCCGGCCGGCAGCGTCTCGGTCGAGAGGCCGATGCCGTGGCGGCGCGCGAGCGGCTCCAGCACCGCGAGCGCCGCGTCCGTCACCTCCGTGCCGATGCCGTCGCCCGGCAGCACCGCGATCCGTACCGAATTGGCGGCCATGCGCTTTCCCTCTCCCGTGATTTGGCGCCATCCTGCGGCAAAGAGTCCGGGAGGGACAGTTCATGACGCATCTCACGCGCCGCAGCCTGCTCGGGGCAGCCGCCATGGTGCCGGGCCTCGCCCGTGCGCAGCAGCCGGCTTGGCCGGAGAAGCCGGTGCGCATCATCGTGCCCTTCCCGCCCGGGCAGGCGGCCGACATCTTCACCCGGCTCTATGCGGATGAGCTGTCGCGGCGCTGGCCGCAGAGGGTCGTCGTCGAGAATCGCGGTGGTGGCGCCGGAGCACCGGCGCTGGAGGCGGGGGCACGGGCGGCGCCGGATGGCTATACGCTGACGGCGGGGACGTCGGGGACGCTCGGCGTCAATCCCTCCGTGCTGCCGCGCATTCCCTATGACGCGGAACGGGACTTCGCTTTCGTCGGCAATGTGGTGGTGCTGCCGCTGCTGATCGTGGCGCACCCGTCGCTCGGCATGCGTTCGGTGGCGGAGGTCGTCGCGGCGGCCAAGGCGGCGCCCGGGGCGATCGACCTGGCGACGGCGGGGCCGGCGACGAGCCAGCACATGTCGGCGGAGCTCTTCGTTCACCGCACCGGCATCCGGATGAACATGGTGCATTATCGCGGCAGCGGGCCGGCCATGGCCGACCTGCTCTCGGGCAACGTGAAGCTGATGTTCGACAGCGTCGCCTCGGCCCTGCCGCATATCCAGGCGGGGAAGGTCATCCCCATCGCCGTCACCACGCCGGAGCGGGCGCCGCAGCTGCCGGAGGTGCCGACCATCTCGGAGACGGTGGCGCCGGGCTATGGCGCCTATGGCTGGACCGGGCTCTGCGCCCCGGCGGGGACGCCGGCGGAGGTCGTGCAGAAGGTAAATGCCGATCTCAACGCCATCCTGCGCCAGCCGGCGATGCAGGCGCGCTTCATCGAGCTGGGCGGCACGGCGGCGCCGGGCACGCCGGAAGAATTCGGGGCGTTCGTGCGGCGGGAGATCGCGCAATGGCGCGAGGTGGCCCGCATCGCCAATGTCAGGCTGGAGGGGTGAGGTCCCGCAGCGCCCGAAGGCGCCGCGGGAGCTAGGCCGGCGTCAGCCGCCAATGCGGTCGGTGGTGCGCTCGGCGAGGGTCGGGCTGCCGGCCTGGACCGGGGCATAGACCAGGGCCTGCTCACGGCCGCCGCCAACGAGCCGGGCGACATAGCCGGTCACGGGCTGGCCCGCCGTCGGGCCGGAATAGGCGACGCTGCGGTTGCTGGCCTCGCCGGTGATGCGGGCATAGCCGCCGCCGACGACGTTCTGGCTGGGCTCGGCATACTCGACCCGCGGGCCGCCATCGGCGCCGCCGCCGATCAGCCGGGGGCCATTGTCCTGGGCCAGCGCGGCACCGGCCGTGCCAAAGAGCACCACAGAGGCGATCAGTGCGTTGCGGAACATGGTTAAGTCTCCTTCAGGCACCGACAACCGGCGCCGTGTTGGGAGGCTATGTAGCGGGCGATTAGGTCGCACACGATAGACATATCCGCATATCGGCCATGCGGGTCTTTCATGTGCGATTAAATCGCGCGATATTCATTTGGTGAGGTAAGGGTCACCCTTCAGATGGGGATGCAGCCATGAGCGAATCGACACCGACCGGCCCGAGCCTGGATCTGAACGAGTTCCTCTGCTTCGCGCTGCACTCGACGGCGCAAGCGATCGGGCGCGCCAACAAGCCGATGCTGGAGAAGATCGGCCTTACCTATCCGCAGTACCTAGTCATGATCGTGCTGTGGAAGGAGGACAACCGCACCGTCAGCGCCATCGGCGACAAGCTCTTCCTCGAATCGAGCACGCTGACGCCGATGCTGAAGCGGCTGGAGGCTCTCGGCTACATCCGGCGCGAGCGCGACACGGCGGATGAGCGGCAGGTGCGCATCCGCCTCACCGATCAGGGCCGCGCCTTGCACGACAAGGCCTGCGAGCTCCATCCGGATTGGGTGGAACATGTCTTCGGCGGCGACATGAAGGCCGTCCATGACCTGAAGCAGCGCGTCATCGCCCTGCGGGACAAGCTGCTCTCGGTCGAGGGGTAGTCAGCGCGCCGGCGGGACGATCCGGCAGGCCTCCGCCGCGACGCGGGCGAGGCGCAGCATCCGCCGCGCCGCTACCGCCCCGGCCGCCGCCTCGCCGGCGAATTGCTCCAGCAGCTTGTTGGAGAGCAGCGCCCGCGCCGCCGCATCCACCGCCACATCCGTCGCAGCGACGGTCGCGGCGTCGAACAGCGTTCGCCGCAGCAGGGCGAACGTCCCCGCGAGGCCCGGCCGCAGCCCGTGCAGCGCCGCCACCTGCCGCACCAGCCGCACCCCGCGCCAGGCGAAGACCAACGCATCCAGCCCCGGCGAGGGGCTGACCGCGGTGATCGAGAAGGCCTGCACCGCCGCCACCCGGCCGAGCCCCGCGGCCTCGGCATCGAGCAGCCGCAGCGGCCCGCCTTCGAGCAGCGCGCGCAACTCCTCCGTGCTGCCGGCCTGGCGCAGGGCGGGTTGCAGGCTGGCCGCCTCGGCGACGCTGCCGGCCCAGCGCAGCGCCTCGGCCCGCGCCGTCTCCAGGTCCTGCCGGGCGAAGGCGGCCCGTGCCCGGTCCACGGCCCGCAGCGCGGCGAGGCTCCGCAGCTCGCGCCAGGCGCCGCCGGCCAGCAGACCGAAGCCGACCCCCACCACGCCGAGCGTCGCCCAGCCCTGCACCGGACCGCGGCCGAACTGATCGACGACGAAATTCGCCGCATCCAGCGCCGCGAGGCCAAGGCCGAGCACCGCCGCCCCCGCCGCTGCGCGGCCGAGGCCGGACCAACGGGACCGCGGGACCGGCGCCGCCACCGGCACCACCGCCTGCTCCCATTGGAAATCGAGCCGCGGCGCCGGCTCCTCCAGGATCACCCGCGGGCCCTTCGGCGCATCGCTCACAGCAGATCTCCGATCAGCGCCGCCAGCAGCGCATCCAGCCCGAGATGCGGAACGCCCGAGCCGCCCGCCGCGTCCAGCCGCGGCGGCTGGAATTCGGGCATCTCGAAGAAGCCATGCTCCCAGAAGCCCGGCTCCGGCGGCCGCAGCGGAATCTCGCCGGGATAGACCTTGGCGCTCCGTCCGTTCGCCAGCAGCAGGCCGCGCACGGCGGCGACGGGGCGGCCGTCCAGCACCGCCACGTCATCCTCGGTGCAGCGGAGCGAGGCGAGGGCGTGGACGCTGGTCGGCACGCCCGCCTCGCCCGCCCTGCCCTGCGGCCCGGCGACCAGATGGCCGAGCAGCGCCGCCAGCGCATCGCGCTGCCGGGCCGGGACGTGGTCGGCCTTGGTGGCGGCGAAGGCGATGCGGGCGATGCCGGCGCCGGTCAGCCAGTCGAGCCAGCCGCCGCCATACCGCAGCGCGCCGGCGATGGCCGCCAGCGCCTCCGCCGTATCCTCGAAGGCGGCCTGCCCGGCGTGCAGCGCGCCGAGGACATCGACCAGTACCGCCTGCCGGTCGAAGCGGCGGAAGAAGGGCTCGAAGAACTCCGCGCGCTGCGCCGCGACATAGGCTGCGTGGCGCTCGGCCAGCAGCGCCGCAAGGCCGCCGCCGCGTGGATGCGGCAGGGGGAAGAACCAGAGCAGCGGCGTTTCCCCGCGCGGACCCGGGTTGAGCACCCGCCCCGGCTGGAGGAAGCGGAAGCCGAGCCGGTCGCGGCAGTCCCGCAGGGCGTCGCGATAGAGAGCGTGGCCGCGTCGGGCCAGGGTCTCGTCCGCCGCGGCCCCGGCCGGCAGCGCCTCGGCCCAGGCGAGGAACGCCCGGGCTGCCTCGGAGGCCTCCGCCCGGCGCAGCCGCCGCAGCGCCTCGGCCGACCATGCGGCATAGGCCTGGTCGAGCATCGGCAGGTCGAGCAGCCATTCGCCCGGATAGTCGAGCAGCTCCAGCGTCACCGTCCGGTGCCCGATCAGCCCGCCCACCATGCTGCCGAGGCTGCTGCCGCGTTCGAGCTCCAGGGTCAGTTGCAGCGTGGAGAGATCCTCCGTCCGCCCCGGCCAGGCCGGTGGATCGGCCGCCAGCGCCGCCAGATGCGCCTCCACGTCGAAGCGCGGCAGGGCCTCGCTCGCCGAGGGCACCAGCCGCACCCCGCGCAGCCGCCCCCCCGCCGACTGCTCCAGCAGCGGCAACGTCCGCCGCCCCCGCCCGGCGGCCAGCAGGTTGGCGACGAGGGCGGTGAGGAAGACCGTTTTCCCCGCCCGGGTCAGGCCGGTGACCGCGAGCCGGATGCGGGGCTGGCCGATCAGGTTGCGGAAGCCACGCTCGGGCATCTCCGCCAGATCGCGGAGGAGGCCGAAAGGATCAGCGGGCATCGGCAGAGCGGGTCCCCCTTGTCTCGGCCCGGGGTGTAGGGGCCGGCCGGGGCAGCGGCAAGGCGGGGCTCCGATCACGGATTTGGGCGTGGCCTCGCATTGGCGCCGGTGCAAGCTTAAAATGGTAGCGAAACAGGAGGTGGCGGGATGCGGCCCAGGGTCGGCGGCGGGCGCTGATGGCCATGATGCCGGAGCTCGAATGCGAGCGTGTCAGAGCGGTCTTCGCCCAGGCGCCGGTGGCGCTGGCGGCGACGCTGGTGAATGCCAGCCTGGCCGCCGGCCTCATCATCCTCGAGCGCGGCGACTGGCGGGCCCTGTCCTGGTTGCTGGCGACGCTCGGCATCATCGTCCTTCGCTTCGTGACCTGGCGACGCTACCGCGCCTCGGCCAGCCAGGATGCCGTCGACTGGCGATGGGCCTTGCTGGGCGGCAGCTTGGCTTCCGGCCTGGCCTGGGGCGGCGGCGCCGCCTGGCTGATGCCGGAGACCGAGACCTACCGGCTGTTCTGGATCTTCCTGGTCGGCGGCATGTGCGCCGGGGCGGCCGCGCTGCACTACCCGCATCGGCCGACGGTGCTCGCCTTCATCCTGCCGGCCGGGCTGCCGCTGGTGCTGCGGAGCATGATCGAGGGCAGCAGCCAGGGAGTGGTGGAGGCCCTGCTGCTCCTTGCCTTCATCGCGGTGCTGGCGGTGTCGGCCCGCGGCTTCGGCCTGCAATTCGATGCGATGATCCGCTTGCGGATAGACCTTGCCGTGCTCAGGACCCGGCTCGCCGCCGAAATCGCCGAGCACCGCGCCACCGAGGCCAATCTCTTCCACGCCCAGAAGATGGAGGCGGTCGGCCACCTCACCGGCGGCATCGCGCATGACTTCAACAACCTGCTGATGGCCGTGCTCGGCAGCCTGAAGCTGCTCCGCAAGCGCCTGCCGGTGGAGGATGCCAAGGCCCGGCAACTGATCGACAACGCGCTGGCCGGGGCGGAGCGCGGCGCCGGGCTGACCCGCCGCCTGCTCGCCTTCGGCCGCCGGACGCCGAGCCAGCCCGAGCGGGTGGAGCTGCCCCGGCTGGTCCGCGGCATGGCCGACCTGCTGCACAACTCGCTGAGCGCCGCCATCCAGCTCCAGCTTCGCCTGCCGGCGGAGCTGCCGCCCGTGCGGGTGGATCCCAACCAGCTCGAGCTCGCCCTGCTCAACCTCGTGGTCAATGCGCGGGATGCGATGCCGGGCGGCGGCACCATCACCATCACCGGCCGGGTGGCGGAGCCGGAGGCGGATACCCTGCCGCCCGGGGCCTATGTCGTGCTCTCCGTCGCCGATACCGGCGAGGGGATGGACGATGCGACCCTCGCCCGCGCCGCCGAGCCCTTCTTCACCACCAAGCCGGCCGGCAAGGGGACGGGGCTCGGCCTGCCGATGGTGCAGGGGCTGGCACTCGGCTCGGGCGGGCAGTTCCTGCTGCGCAGCGTCCCCGGCATCGGCACCGAGGCGGAGCTCTGGCTGCCCCGGGCACCGGCCGAGGCCGCGGCGGAGGCACCGCCCAGCCCTGCCCCCGCCGCACCGCCCAGCCCCACCGTCCGGCGCACCGTGCTGCTGGTCGATGACGATCCGCTGGTGCTCGCCAGCACCCGCGCCATGCTGGAGGATCTCGGCCATGCCGTGCTGGAGGCGAGTTCGGGCCCGGAGGCGCTGGAGCTGCTGCGTGCCGGCCGCGCCGCCGACCTGGTCATCACCGATTATGCGATGCCGGGGATGACCGGCGTGCAGCTCGCCGCCACCATCCGCCAGCACTGGCCCGGCCTGCCGGTGCTGCTGGCGACCGGCTATGCGGAAGTGCCGGGCGAGGGCGAGGGCGCCCTGCCCCGCCTGGAGAAGCCCTTCGATGCCGAGGCGCTCGCCAGGGCGACGAGCAACCCCCGGCTGGATCAGAGCGAACCCCGCTCAGGCGGCATCACCTGAGCGGGGTAATTCGCTCGCTGAACCACCAAGCTGGAATGGGGTCCGTGAGCCGGTGCGACCGGAGGCCGCTCTAGCGCTGGATCAGCTCGATCTTGTAGCCGTCCGGGTCCTCGACGAAGGCGATGATCGTGGTGCCGAACTTCACCGGCCCGGCCTCGCGCGTCACGCGGCCACCCCCGGCCCGCACCTTCTCGCAGGTCGCCGCCACGTCCGGCACGCCGACCGCGAGATGGCCGAAGGCATTGCCCTGCTCGTACTTCTCGGTGCCGTAGTTGTAGGTCAGCTCGATCTCGGCCTGGCCCTCGGCATTGCCCTCGCCATAGCCGAGGAAGGCCAGGGTGTACTTGCCATCGGGCACGTCGCGGCGGCGCAGCTCCTTCATGTCCAGAAGCTCGGTGTAGAATTTGACGCTGCGGTCGAGGTCGCCGACCCGGATCATGGTGTGCAGGAATTTGCTCATGGCGTCGTCTCCTTGAGGAATTCGTCAGGGTCGAGTGCGAGCAGGAAGAGCCCGGCCGCATCGGCTGCCGCCACCGTGGCGGGCCTGTCCACCACGATGGTGCCGCGTGCCTCGATGGCAATGCCGACCAGCCCCGCCCCGGCGGCGCCGGCAACCGTCACCGGGCCGATGGTCGGCAGGTCCACCCGGCGATCCTGCCCCGGCTTGACCAGCTTCACCAGCACCCCGCCGGGCCCCTCCCGCCTGAGCCCGGCGCAACGCGCCAGCAGCGCATCGGTCCCCTCGATCGCCTCGACGCCCAGCACCAGCCCCTGCTGCACCACCGCGCATTGGCCGACATCGGCAGCCCCCAGCGCCCGCACCACGGCGATGCCCCGGCGGATGTCCCCCCGCGCCAGTTCCCCGGGTGCCGTGGCACCGAGAAGCCCTGGCTCGGGCAGGATGTCGCGGACGATGGCCTGGGAGGGGACGACCTCGAACCCGTCCTCCTCCAAGATGCGGACCACGGCCTTCAGCAGCCCGTCATCCCCCTGCCAGGCCGCGATGCCGACCCGGACCAGCATGCGGGCCATGCCGGCATCCGGCCGGATGGCCATGAGGGAGGGCCGCTGCGCCCTGCCGCACATGACGATCTGGCGGACGCCATGGGCGCGGAACTGCTCGATGGCATAGCCGCCGGCGCCAACGCGCACTACGACATGCGGCACATGGCTGAAATCCGCCGGCTCGGCCCAGCCCTCCACCACCACGGCGAAGACCTGCCGGCCGGCAGCCTGGGCGGCGGCGATTACCCGGAGCGGCATCTGACCGCCTCCGGCGATGAGGCCGAGTGGGCCCGGATCGGGGCTCATCGCCCGGCCGTCACTGGCCGTCCCCGTTCTCCTCGTCCACGCCGCCAAGCTCGGGCGCGGTCATCCGCCCCGGCCGGACGAGCTGGCGGCGGCGGTTGGCGTCGTGGATGAAGGCGATGATCTCCATCACCAGCGGCTCATCCGCATAGCGCTCCTCGGCCTGGGCGAGCTTCGCCGCGAATTCGCCGGGGTCCTTGAAGAGCAGGTTGTTGGCGACGCGGAGGGTACGGAGCTGGTCGCGGCTCGCCCCGCGGCGCAGAAGGCCGATCTTGTTGAAGCCGACCAGCCGGGCCGGCAGGCCGAAGACATAGCCGAAGGGCGGGATGTCGTTGGTGACGCCCGCAAGTCCGCTCACCATCGCCAGCCGGCCGATCCGCACCGTCTGATGCACCGCCGCCCCGCCGCCGATGAAGGCGCCGTCGCCGACATGCACATGCCCGCCGAGCATCACGTTGTTGGCGAGGATGACGCCCTCGCCCACGATGCAGTCATGCGCCACATGCGCCTGGGCCATCAGCATGCAGCCGGCGCCGACGCTGGTGACGCCGGCACCGCCCACCGAGGCGCGGTGGATGGTGCAGCCCTCGCGCACCAGGGTCCGGGCGCCGAGCTCGCAGCGGGTCGGCTCGCCCTTGTACTTGGTGTCCTGCGGCGGGGTGCCGATGGAGGCGAAGGGCAGGATTCGGGCGCCGGCGCCGATGCGCGTCGCGCCATCGACGACGACATGGGAGACGAGCTCGACGCCTGCCTCCAGCACCGCCTCGGGGCCGATCTGGCAGAAGGGGCCGATGCTGACATCGTCGGCGATCTGGGCGCCGGGTGCGACGACCGCGCTGGGATGGATCTGCGCCAAGGCCTCAGCGATCCAGGATCATGGCGGTATAGGTCGCCTCGGCGACGACCTTGCCGTCGACCTTCGCCTCGGCGGCGAATTTCCAGATATTGCCCCGCTGCCGGTCCTTGTTGACATGGATGCGGAGCTGGTCGCCGGGGCCCACCGGCTTGCGGAATTTCGCGCCCTCGACGGACATGAAATAGACCAGCTTGCCGCGCGCCGCGGGACCGAGCGTCTCGACCACCAGCACGGCCGCGGTCTGCGCCATGCTCTCGACGATCAGCACGCCCGGCATCACCGGATGCTCGGGGAAGTGGCCCTGGAAGAAGTTCTCGTTGATGGTGACGTTCTTGATGCCGACGCAGGAGTGGTTCTTCCGCACCTCGACGATGCGGTCCACCAGCAGGAAGGGGTAGCGGTGCGGGATGGCGCGCATGATCTGCGCGATGTCGAAGGCTTCGACCCGCCCTTCCTCGCCGACCGGACCGGCGGTCTCCGCCGCCCTCGCCTCGTTCGCATCCATCGCTTAACCTGCCTTCCCCTCGTCCTTGGCGCCTGGCGCGGCGCCCATCTTCCGCAGCCGGGCGATCGCGCGCCAGAACTCCCGGGCCGGCCAGGCCGGGCTGCCGATGACATCCGTCTTGGCAGGCACGTCGTTCATCACCCCGGCCTGCCCGCCGATGCGGGCGCCGCTGCCGATCTCGAGATGGCCGGCAATACCCGCCTGGGCGGCAACCTGTACATAGTCGCCAAGCGTCGACGAACCGGAAATACCAGCCAGGCCGACGATGATGCAGCCCCGGCCGGTGCGCACGTTGTGCCCGACCTGCACCAGGTTGTCGAGGCGCGAGCCCGGCCCGATGACCGTATCGCCCTGGCTGCCGCGATCGACGCAGCTATTGGCACCGATCTCGCAGAAGTCACCGAGCAGCACACGGCCGAGCTGCGGCATGGTGAGGAAGCCGCCTTCCGGCGTCGGCGCGAAGCCGAACCCCTCCTGCCCGACCCGCGCGCCGGGGTGCAGCACCACGCCGCGCCCGGCCACCGCATGGCTGATGCTGCAATGCGCGTGCAGCCGGCAGCCCTCGCCGAGTTCCACCCCCGGCCCGACCACGGCATGGGCGCCGATGATGCAGCCGCGACCGATGGTCGCCCCGGCGCCGATCACGGCGCAGGGCCCGATCTCGCACCCCTCCCCGATCACCGCGCCATCGCCGATGACGGCGCTTGGATGCACCCCCGGCACCGGCGCCGGCGCCGGGTGGAACAGCGCCGCGACCCGGGCGAAGGCGAGGTAGGGCGCAGCCGCGGTGATGGCGATGGTCCCGTCCGGCACCTGCCCGGCCAGCGCCGGGACCAGCACCACAGCGCCGGCTTTCGTTGCGACGAGCGCCGGCAGGTATTTCCGGTTGTCGAGGAAGCTCACCTCACCCGGCCCGGCCGATTGCAGCGGCGCGACGCCGGTGAAGGCCCGGGCCGGGTCGCCCGCGCTCTGCCCGCCGGCGGCGAGGAGGATATCGGCCAGCACCTGCGGCCCGGCCGAAGCGAAGAAACGTGGATCGACCGCCACGGCCGCCCCCCTGGATCAGCGCCGCTGCTGCGCGGCAGGCGCCTGCGCCGGCGCGGCCGGACGGGCCGGTGCCTGGGCGGCCGGGGCCTCGCCCCCGCCGGCGGCGTCGGGCGGCATGGTGACGTTGCGCAGCACGCGGTTGAACTGCTGCGCCACCTCCTCGGTCAGGTCGAAGGGCGGGTCGTTGAAGATCACCAGCGGCCGCGGGAGCACCAAATTCACCTTGCGGCTCGCCGCCACCTGCCGGATCACGCCGCCGAGCGCCTGCTCGATCTCCTGCAGGGCCTGCTGCGCTGCCTGCTCGATGGCGCGCGACCGCTCGCGGAAGATGCGCTGGCTGTCGGTGATGCGGTCCTGCAAGGTCCGCTCCCGCTCGCGCAGCTGGTCGGGCGGCAGGGATGCGCGCTGGTTGGCCAGCTGCTGCTGCTGCTCGCGCCAGTTGTTCTGCTCACGCTGGAGGTCGTCGTTGAGCCGCTGGCGGCGCCGCTCGATCTCGTCCCGCACCTGGTTGAAGGCGGTCGAGACACGCTGGATCTCCGGCACGTCCACGATGCCAATGACGGCATCCGGCGGCTGCTGGCCGGGCGGCAGCGGGGCCGGCGCCTGGGTGCTCGGCCGCGCCGGGGCCTGGGCCGGACGCTGCTGCTGCTGCTGCGCCGGCTGGGCCGGCCGCGGCTGCTGCGGCGGCTGGGCGGGCCGCTGGCCGCCGGGGATGAAGAAGCCGGGATCCTGCTGCTGGGCCAGCGCCGGCCCCCCGACCAGGGCGGCGATCGCCAGGGCCGAGGCCGAACGAAGAAGGGCGGACGAAGCGCGGAAGGCTGGCATAGGCAGGAAAATCCCAGGGTTCAGATGATCGGGGTCACAAGCTGCGGTCAGAACCGGGTGCCGAAGCCGAACCGGAAGATCTGCGTCTCGTCGTAGGACTTCTTCACCACCGCCTGGGCGATGTCGATATTGATCAGGCCGAAGGGACTCCGCCAGGAGACGCCGACACCGGCACCGACCCGCGGCGAGGAATCGTCGACGACGCCCGGGCCGCTCGCACTCTGCGACAGCGACCCGACATCGACGAAGGCGCGGCCGACGAGCCCGAGCTCGGCCGGCAGGGGCAGCGGGTAGCGCAACTCGGTCGTCTGCGTCCAGAGGAACCGGCCGCCGAGGCTGTCGCGGGTATTGATGTCGCGCGGTCCGGCGCCGGCGATGCGGAAGCCGCGGAGATTCTCGCCGCCGAGGAAGAAGCGGTCGATGATGCGGGTCTGCTTGCCGAACAGATCCTCGAGATAGCCGACGCTGCCGGAGATGGAGAGCAGGTAGTCCGGATCGCCGAGCCAGGACTCGAGCGGCACGTAGTAGGTGCCGTCGAGCCGGGCGCGCAGATAGGCCACGTCGCCGCCGAGGCCCGCGAAGTCGGTGCCGAGGCGGAGCACGGCGCCGCGACGCGGATCCACGATCGAATCGCGCAGGTCGTAGGTCAGCGTCTGGCCGATCTGCGACAGCAGGGTCGCCCCCTGCTGCTCGAGGATGAAGCGCGAGGCGCCCTGCGCGATGTCGGTGATGCGCCGGTTGGTGAGCGTATAGGCCCAGGTCTGCCGCAGCCGCTCGTTGAAGGCATAGCCCATGCGGAGGGTGAAGCCCTGCCGCTCCTCGCGGTAGGAGGCGATGTTCAGCAGGTTGCGCTGGACGTAGAAGATGTCGACGCCGGCCGCGAGGTTGCGGTCGAGGAAGTAGGGGTCGGTGATCGAGATGTCGACCTGGCTGCGGCGCTGCGCGATGGTGCCGTTGATGCGCGCATCGATGCCGGTGCCGAGCAGGTTGCGCTCGCGCAGGCCCACATCGGCCAGCGCGCCCGCATCCGTCGAGTAGCCGCCGCCGATCGAGACCTCGCCCGTGGCGCGCTCGGCGACCTGGGTGTTGAGGATCGCCCGGTCCGGCGCGCTGCCCGGGGTCGAGGTGATCTGCACGTCGGAGAAGTAGCCGAGGTCGCGCAGCCGCTGCCGGCTCCGCCGAATCTGTGCGGCGTTGAAGGCATCGCCCTCGGCGAGCCGGAATTCGCGCCGCAGCACGCGGTCCTGGGTGCGGGTATTGCCGTTGATCTCGATGCGCTCGACATAGACCCGCGGCGCCTCGTTGATCTCGAAGGTCAGGTCGACCCGGCGGTCCTCGCGGTTGCGGGTGATGCGCGGCTGCACGTCGACGAAGGGGAAGCCACGAAGGTTGGCGGCATCCTGGATCGCCTGCGCGGTACGCTCGACGACATCGCCGTCATACCAGTCGCCTTCCGAGAGATCGACCAGCCGCCGGACGCTCGCCGCGTCGAGGTTGCGGAGGTTGGAGACGACCTCCACCTTGCCGACACGGTAGCGAACGCCCTCGTCGATCGAGTAGGTGACGAAGAAGCCGGTGCGGTCCTGCGCCAGCTCCGCCGTCGCATTGGTGACCTGCACATCGGCATAGCCGTTGCGGAGGTAGTACCGGCGCAGCAGCTCGCGGTCGAAGGCCAGGCGTTCCGGGTCGAACTGGTCGGAGGTGGAGAGCAGCCGGTACCAGGCCTGTTCCTTGGTCGCCACGATCTCCTTCAGCTTGCTGTCCGAGTAGGACTGGTTGCCGACGAAGTTGATGCGGGCGACGAGGGCGGCCTCGCCTTCCTGGATCTCGTAGACGACATCGACGCGGTTCTGGTCGCGCTGGATGATCTTCGGCTCGACCGTCGCGGCGAAGCGGCCGCGGCGGGCATAGAGGTCCATGATCCGCTGGCGGTCGGCCTGCACCGCCTGGGTGGTGTAGACGGAGCGCGAACGGAGCTGCAGCTCCTTGCTGAGCACGTCGTCCGAGACCTTGCGGTTGCCCTCGAAGGCGACGCGGCTGACGATCGGGTTCTCCGTCACCTGCACAAGGACGCGGCCGCCCTCGCGGCGGACCTGCACGTCGCTGAAGAGGCCGGTCGCGTAGAGCGACTTCAGGCTGCGGTCGAGCCGGTCGGCATCGAAGGGATCGCCCGGCTGCAGCAGCATGTAGGAGCGGATGGTGTCGCCCTCGATGCGCTGGTTGCCGGTGACGTCGACGGCCTGGACGATCCCGTCCGCCGCCGGCGCCCGGGCCGGCACCGCGCGCCGCGTCGCCGCGCGCGGCTGGAGCTGCGCCTGCTGCTGCCGGGCGCGCGCCCCTTCCGCTGGGCGGGTCTGGGCCTCGGCCGCCGACGGGATCAGACCCGAGGCGATGCAGGCGGTGGCAGCGAGGAGGACACGGAAGGAAGGGAGCAAAGTGCGGGCCCGTAACGTTGGGGTTCAGCGAGCGGCCGGAGAATAGCCGCGCACCCTCGCCACCGCCACCCCACACCTCGCGCCTTCGCTACTAATCCACTCAAAGACTTAGCTGGCGCATCGCAGACGGAAAAAAGCCTAGCCTACGAGACCCGCGACCCAGCGCCCGATCGCCCCGCCGGCGATGTCGTTCCAGGACGCAAAGAGGAAGAGCGAGACCAGCAGCGCGAATCCGGCCCGGAATCCGTATTCCTGCGCCCGCGGCGGCAGCGGCCGGCCGCGCACCGCCTCGGCCGCATAGAAGACGAGATGCCCGCCATCCAGCAGCGGAATGGGGAAGAGGTTCAGCAGGCCGAGGCTCACCGAGAGCAGCGCCATCAGGTTGATCAGCGGCGACAGGCCGAGCGAGGCCGCCTCGCCCGAAACCTCGGCGATGCGGATTGGCCCGCCGAGTTCCTTGGCGCTGCGCTCGCCGGCAAGCATCTCGCCGATACCCTTCAGCGTCTGCCAAGTGATGTCGGCCGTCTGCACGGCGCCGGCCGCGACGGCGGAGAACGGGTCCAGCCGCTCGAAGCGGGAGGCGCCGCCCTGGATGCCGAGCACGCCGACCGGGCCGCTGCCATTGTCTCTGACATCCGGCGTCACGGTCACGGTCTGCTCGGCCCCGTCGCGGGTGATGGCGACCGCCACCGGCTGGCCCGCCCGCGGCTGAATGTAGCGCTGCACCTGCTCGAAGCGGCTGACCCGCTGCCCGTCGAGCGAGAGGATGGCATCGCCCGGCAGCAGCCCGGCCCGCGCCGCGGCCGAGCCCTCGACCACGGTGTTGATGCCCGTGCCGCCGACCGGCTGGCCGATGGTCATGAAGAGTCCAGCAAAGAGCAGGATGGCCAGCAGGAAATTGGCGACCGGCCCAGCCGCGACGACGATGGCACGGTCGCCCACCGACTTCTCGTGAAAGGTCCGCCCCGACTGCCAGTTCGCCCGCACCTCGGGGGAGACATCCTCCGGCGTCTCCTGCCCATGCAGCTTCACGTAGCCGCCGAGCGGAATCCAGCCGAGCCGCCATTCCGTCCCGCGCCGGTCGCGCCCCTGGAGCAGCGGCCGCCCGAAGCCGATGGAAAAGGCATCGACATGCACGCCGCGCCAGCGGGCGGCGAGGTAGTGGCCCATCTCATGGACGAAGACGAGGACACCGAGGACGACGGCGAAGGCGATCAGCGTACGCGGCAGGGCCGGCAGCATGTTCCAGAGATAGCCAAAGGATTCCAACACCGTCGCTCCTGCTCAGGCCGCAGCGCGCGTCGCAGCGAGCCGTCCGGCCTCCTCACGCGCCGCCGCATCCACGGCCAGCACCGCCTCCAGCCCGTCGATGGCGGGGTTGCCGAGGGCGGCCAGCGTCTCCTCCACCACTGCGGCGATGTCGAGGAAGCCAAGCCGCCGATCGAGGAACAGCGCCACCGCGATCTCGTTAGCGGCGTTCAATATGGTGGTGGCGCCCTGCCCTGCCTGCAACGCCGCCCGGCACAGCCGAAGAGCAGGGAATCGTACCGCATCCGGAGCGAAGAATTCCAGCTTTCCGAGCGCGACGAGGTCGAGGCGCGGCATATCGACGGCCATCCGCTCCGGCCAGGCGAGCGCATGGGCGATCGGGGTGCGCATGTCGGGCGAGCCGAGCTGGGCGAGGACCGAGCCATCGGCATACTGGACCAAGCCATGCACGGTCGATTGCGGATGGATCAAGATCTCGATCCGCTCTTCAGGCACCGGGAAGAGCCGCGCCGCCTCGATCAGCTCCAGCCCCTTGTTGAACATGGTGGCGCTGTCGACCGAGATCTTGGCGCCCATCGACCAGACCGGGTGGCGCACTGCCGCTTCCGGCGTTGCCGCCCGCATGGTGGCGAGGTCGGCATTGCGGAAGGGCCCGCCCGAGGCGGTCAGCACGATCTTCTCGATCACCGCCGGGTCGCGCGTGTCGAGGGCCTGGAAGATGGCGTTGTGCTCGGAGTCGACCGGCAGCAACGTGGCCCCCGAGCGGCGGGCCTCGGCGAGTACGATCTCGCCGGCGCAGACCAGGCTCTCCTTGTTGGCCAGCGCCAGCGTGCCGCCGCGGCCAAGCGCGGCCAGGGTGCTGCGCAGCCCGGCGGCGCCGACGATGGCCGCCATGGTCCAGTCGGCCGGCCGGGCGGCGGCCTCGACCACCGCCTCCGGCCCCGCCGCCGTCTCGATGCCGCTGCCGGCCAGCGCCTCGCGCAGCACGCCATGGCAGGCCGGGTCGGCCACCACCGCCAGCCGCGCGCCGAAGCGCCTGGCCTGCGTCGCCAACGCCGTCACGTCCCGCCCGGCGACCAGCGCCTCGACGGCGAAGGTGCCGGGTGGCGCCGCCTCCAGCAAGGCCATTGTGCTGCGGCCGACGGAGCCGGTGCTGCCGAGAACGGTGATGCGCTTCAACGCCATAAGGCTTCCCCAGGGCCCAGCAGCACGCCAAGCAGCGCCGCGGCGGGCGCTGCCGAGATCACCCCGTCCAGCCGGTCCAGCAGGCCGCCATGGCCGGGGATGAGGCGGGAGGAATCCTTCACGTTGAAGCGCCGCTTGATCCAGCTTTCAAACAGATCCCCTGCCTGCGAGAGCAGGCCGAGGATGGCGGCGATCGCCAGCACCCGCGGAAGGGGCACCGTCGCCGGCTCCATGACATACGCCGAGAGCACGCCGACCGCCATGGCCGAGACGAGCCCGCCTAGCGCCCCGGACCAGGTCTTGTTGGGCGAGATGGCCGGCGCCAGCTTCGGCCCGCCGAAGGCCCGGCCGGCGGCATAGGCGCCGATATCGCTCGACCAGACGATCAGGAAGAGGAAGATGACGTTGCGCAGCCCCGCCACCGCATCGCCGCGGAGATGGATGAGGGAGACGCCGGCGAGGCCGATATAGATTACCCCGAAGGCCAGCCAGAAGCCTGGCACCGCCCGGCGGAAGCGCGGCGGCTCGGCCACCGCCCAAAGTCCGAGGAAGCCGAAGCCCAGTACGGCGAAGGCCCAGTTCCAGGCCCCGCCCACCGCCAGCACGCCGGCCAGCAGCACCGCGACCGGCACCACCATCCCCGGCGGGCGCTTGGTGGAGAAGCCACAGAGCCGCACCCATTCCCAGGCCAGCAGGGCGACGGCGGCGGCCATCAGCGCCGTCCAGGCCTCCGCCCCGAGCCAGATGCAGAGCAGGGCTGCCGGCCCGAGCAGCATGGCGGAGAGCGCGCGTTTGCGCAGGTCGGGCCAGCGCGAGGCGGGCCGGGCGGCCAGGTCGGTCACGCGTGGCGACCGCTCAGCCCGTGCGGGCGCCAAAGCGCCGCTCCCGCCTGCCATATTCGCGGAGCGCCCGCGCCAGATGCTCGGCGCCGTAATCCGGCCAGAGCACGTCCTGGAAGACGAATTCGGCATAGGCCGCCTGCCAGAGCAGGAAATTCGACAGCCGCTGCTCGCCCGAGGTGCGGATGATGAGGTCCGGGTCCGGCATGCCGGCGGTGAAGAGGTGCCGCGCGAAGGCCGCGTCGTCGATCGCCTCCGGATCGAGCCGCCCCTCCCGCGCCGCCGCCGCCACGGCCCGCGCCGCAGCGAGGATCTCGTCCCGTGCGCCATAGGACAGCGCGACATTGAGGTTCAGCCGGGTCCCGCCGGCGGTGACCTCCTCCGCCTGGTCAATCTCCCGCACCATCTCGGCGCCGAACCGCGCCCGGTCGCCGATCACCCGGAGGCGGATGCCCTCCTTGGCGAAGGTAGCGACCTCGGAGCGCAGATAGACCTTCAACAGGCCGGTCAGCGCCCGCACCTCATCGGCCGGCCGCAGCCAGTTCTCCGAGGAGAAGGCGAAAAGGGTCAGCCAGCCGATGCCCTGTCCGGCACAGGCCTCGATGGTGCGGCGCACCGCCTCCGCCCCCGCCTTGTGGCCGAGCGCGACCGGCAGGCCGCGGGCCTCTGCCCAGCGCCGATTGCCGTCCATGATGATGGCCACGTGCTGCGGCAGCGCGCCGGGGGACGTTCCCTGCGGGGCGGCATCGGGCAGCGGCTGGAGCTTGGGGGCGCCGGACACGAGGCTCAAACCTGCCGGATGTCCTTCTCCTTCTCGGCCAGCGTGCTGTCGATCTGCTTGATGTACTGATCGGTCAGCTTCTGCACCTCGTCGGACCAGTGCTTCACATCGTCCTGGCTGATCGGCGCCTTCTTGTCCTTCTCCTGCGCCTTCACCTGCTCCATGCCGTCCCGCCGCACGCCGCGGATCGCCACCTTGGCGCTCTCGGCATACTTGCCGGCGGTCTTGATGAGCTCGTTGCGCCGCTCCTGGGTCAGCGGCGGCAGCGGCACGCGGATCACCTGCCCCTCGGTCTGCGGGTTCAACCCCAGCCCGGAGTCGCGGATGGCGATCTCGACCGCCTTCACCACCGACTTGTCCCAGACCTGGACGGAGAGCAGCCCCGGCCCGGAGACCGAGACATTGGCCACCTGGTTCAGCGGCTGGTTGTTGCCATAGGCCTCCACCCGGATCGGCTCCAGCAGCGCCGGGCTGGCGCGGCCGGTCCGCAGACCGGTGAATTCCTTCTTCAGCATCTCGATCGCGCCGTCCATGCGGCGCGTCAGGTCCTGCTTCAGCGTCTTGAGGTCGGCCGGCATGGCCTGTCTCTCCCGATCGGTGCGGCCCTGGACATGGTCCCAGGCCTCGTCATAGCGCGCCCAGGGCGCATTCAAGCCCAATCCACCATGCGAAGATGGCGGGAAGCGGGCGGCGGTGTCAGTGCTGCTCGACCACCGTGGTGAACTTCCCCTCGCCCTTCATGACGGCCGTGAAGGCGCCGGGCTCGTGGATATTGAAGACGATGATCGGCAGCTTGTTCTCGCGGCAGAGGCTGATCGCCGCGGCATCCATCACCAGCAGGTCGCGGGCGAGCATGTCGAGATAGGTGAGCGTGACGTAGCGCTCCGCCTTCGGGTTCTTGCGCGGGTCGGCGGAGTAGACGCCATCCACCTGCGTGCCCTTGAAGAGCGCGTCGCATTCCATCTCGGCGGCGCGGAGCGCGGCGGCGGTGTCGGTGGTGAAGAAGGGGTTGCCCGTGCCGGCGGCGAAGATCACCACCCGGCCCTTCTCCATGTGGCGGATGGCCCGCCTACGGATATAGGGCTCGCAGAGCGACTGCATGGGGATGGCGCTCAGCACTCGGGTCGGCAGGCCCTGCTTCTCGAGCGCCGACTGCATGGCCAGCGCGTTCATCACCGTCGCCAGCATGCCCATGTAGTCGGCCTGGGCGCGGTCCATGCCGGCCGCCGCGCCGGCGATGCCGCGAAAGATGTTGCCGCCGCCGATGACGAGGCAGACCTCCGCGCCGAGCGCGACCGCGCCCTTCACATCCTCGGCGATGCGGCGGACGGTAGCGGATTCGAGGCCGTAGTCGCGGTTGCCCATCAGCGCCTCGCCGGACACCTTGAGCATGACACGCTTGTAGCTGGTCGGCTGGTTCATTATGGGACCGTCACGGGGGCGAGGAACGATATGCAGCGGCCCCCGGCCCCGCAAGGCCCTGGTCGAGCCGCGGACGCCACATGCGGGTGAGCAGAGGCTCCACCCGCATGCAACGGTTTCGGCTCAGGCGGCGCCGACGCCCGAGACCTTCGCCACTTCGGAGGCGAAGTCGGGCCCGACCGGCTTGTCGATGCCCTCGCCGAGCTGGAAGCGGGCGAAGCCCGTCAGCTTGCCGCCGGTCTTCTGGACGATCGCCTTCACGCGGCTCTCGCCGTCATGCACCCAGACCTGCTCCAGCAGCACCACTTCCTCGTAGTACTTGCGGATGCGGCCCTCGACCATCTTCTCGATGATGGCCTCCGGCTTGCCGCTGGCACGAGCCTGCTCGGAGAGCACCGCCTTCTCCCGCTCGAGCGAGGCGGGGTCGACGGCGGTGACGTCGAGTGCCTCCGGACGGGTGGCGGCGACATGCATGCCGATCTGCCGGCCAAGGCCCTCGAGCGCATCGATCTCGGAGGCCCCCTCCAGCGCGACCAGCACCCCGATCTTGCCGAGGCCGGGGCGGATGGCGTTGTGGGTATAGGTGGCGACGGCGCCGCTGCTGACCTCGAGCCGGCGGGCGCGACGGATCGTCATGTTCTCGCCGATGGTGGCGATGAGGCGCGTCAGCTCCTCGGCCACGCTGTGCTGGGCGCCGGGATAGGTCGCCGCCTTCAGCGCCTCGACATCCTCGCCGACGGTCAGCGCCAGCCCCGCCACCTCGGCGACGAAATTCTGGAACTGCTCGTTGCGGGCGACGAAGTCGGTCTCGGCATTCACCTCGACCATGGCGGCGACGTTCGGCGCGCTGGCGACGCCGACCAGCCCCTCGGCGGCGACGCGGCCGGACTTCTTCGCGGCGGCCGAGAGGCCCTTCTTCCGCAGCCAGTCGATCGCGGCTTCCATGTCGCCATTCGACTCAACCAGGGCCTTCTTGCAGTCCATCATGCCGGCGCCGGTCTTGTCGCGCAGGTCGCGGACCATCGCTGCGGTGATTTCGGCCATGGATCAACCCTCCATAGGATTGCGGCCGCCCATCCCGGACGGCCGCTCATCGTCACATCCAAACATCCCGCCCGGAGGCGGCGCGAACTCTCAGCCCTGGGCGGCAGGCTGCTCGGCCGGGGCTTCCTCGGCCGCCGCGGCCGCGGTGAACTCCTCCGGCGTTGCCTCCTCGGCGGCGGCGGTCAGCGCCTCGTCTTCGGGCAACTCCTCGACGGCGCCCATATCGACGCCCGAGGCCTGCAGCCCGGCCGAGATGCCGTCGATGACGGCGCCGGCGATCAGGTCGCAGTAGAGGTTGATCGCGCGGATCGCGTCGTCATTGCCCGGGATCGGGAAGGCGACGCCCTGCGGATCGGCATTGCTGTCCACCACGGCGATGACGGGGATGCCGAGCTTGTTGGCCTCCTCGATCGCCAGCTTCTCCTTCACCACGTCGATGACGAAGATGATGTCGGGCAGGCCGCCCATCTCCTTGATGCCGCCGAGCGCGCGGTCGAGCTTCTCCTTCTCGCGCGTCAGCATCAGGATCTCCTTCTTGGTGAGACCCTGGATGTTGCCGCCGAGCTGCTCCTCCATCTGCTTCAGGCGCTTGATCGAGCCCGTGATGGTCTTCCAGTTGGTGAGCATGCCGCCCAGCCAGCGGTGGTTCACGTAGTACTGGCCGCAGCGCGTCGAGGCCTCGGCCACGTACTCGGCTGCCGCCTTCTTGGTGCCGACGAAGAGCACGCGCCCGCCGGCCGCCACCACGTCGCGGACGGCGCGCAGCGCGCGGTCCAGCATAGGGACGGTCTGCTGCAGGTCGAGGATGTGGACCTGGTTGCGGACGCCGAAGATGTAGGGCGCCATGCGCGGGTTCCAGCGCCGCGTATGGTGGCCGAAATGGACGCCTGCCTCGAGCAGCAGGCGAAGGGAAACCTGGGGCATCGCCATGATGGGCGAGATCCTTCCTGTCAGTCCGGTTGGGCCTCCGCGGCGCCTTCCCGGAAACCGGGACCGGACCCTGCCTGATGGAAGGGCGCGCCGCGTGCGAATTTGCCGCGCCGGGTAGGCCCGGCGGCAGCGCGGCGCATATGGCATGGCCGGCGCCCCGGGGCAAGGCCCGGGGCGCCCTCCCCATCACCGCCGCTCGATGCCCCAGAAGACCGGGAAGCTGAAGGGCACCACCCCGCGCAGGTCCGCCCGCCAGGCCGGCGGCCCGGAGAACTGCCCGCCGGGGATGAAGGTCACGGCGTCATGCACCACCGTCTGCAACTCGTCCGCCAGCCGCCGCCGCTCCTCCGGCGTCGCCGCCTCGGAGTAGCGGACGGTGAGGCCCTTCAGCCGCGCGTCGCAGTACCAGCCGGGATACTCGACGCAGTTATAGGCGATCAGCGGGTTCGCCAGCGGGTTCACCATGTCGACGCCGTTCAGCACGATCGGTGCCACCGACCAGCCGCCTTGCTCCACCGGCGCCCGGCTCAGACGCTTCTGCGCGACGGTCGCGTAATCGGTGCTGCGGAGATCGACATTGAAGCCCGCCCGCCGCATCTGGTCGGCCATGACGAGGCCGATCGGGTTCAGCAGCGCCGAGGCCGCGGCATGGAGGAAGACCACCGGCTCGCCCCGGTAGCCGGTAGCGCGCAGCAGGGTGCGAGCCCGCTCGGTCGAGGCGGCGCGTAGCCCCTCGGTCCCTGCTTCGGTCGTGCCGGCGGCGTTGCACATATAGATCGAGCCGCACCAGGGCACGACCATGTCGTCCGGCAGCCCCATCGCCGCCATCACCTCGGGCTGCATGATCGCCGCTTGCAAAGCACGGCGGACGCCCGGGTCGTTGAAGGGCGGCACCGCATGGTTGACGTTCAGCACAGCGAGGAACTGGTCGATGCCGCGCGGCTGGCCGACCGCCAGGTTCCGGTTCCGCCGCATCCGGGCAACGAAGTCGAGGGGCAGGATCTCGAGGAAGTCGAGCTCGCCCGACTCGAGCGCGGCGGCGCGCGTCGCCTGGTCGGTGATGCTGACCAGTTCGATCCGCTCCATGCGCGCCACCTTGCCGCCGGCCAGCGCCGAGGGCGGCTCCTCGCGCGGCCGGTAACGCGGGTTGCGGACGAAGCTCGCCCGCTCGCCCGGCCGCCACTCGGATTGCAGGAAGCGGTAGGGGCCAGAGCCCACGATCTCCGTCACCGCCGTGTTCGGGTCGCCGGCGGCGATCCGCGCCGGCATCATCACCGGGATGGTGTGCCCCGCCTTGCCCAGCGCATCGATGACGAAGGCGAAGGGCCGGTTGAGCGCGATCTCGAAGCGCTTCGCGTCCAGCACCCGCATCTCGCGCGTCGCCGCCATCAGCTGGGCGCCGAGCGCCTCCCGCTTCGCCCAGCGGCGGATCGAGGCGACGCAATCCTCGGCCGTGACCGGCTGGCCGTCGCTCCATTCCAGCCCGTCGCGCAGGGTGAAGGTATAGGTCAGCCGGTCGGGGCTGATCGCCCAGCCCTCGAGCATCTGCGGCCGGTAGACCCCCTCTGCGTCGAGGCTGACCAGCGTGTCGAAGACCAGATAGGCAAAGACCCGGGTGGCGTTGATCGTCGTCACCAGCGGGTCGAGAATCTGCAGCTCGGTATTCAGCGACACCCGCAGCGTGCTCCGGCGGTCCTGAGCCCAAGCCGAGGATGGCAATGCGGCGCAGGGCAGCAGGAGCAGCAGCAGGGCAAGACGGCACAGCCTCATTGACGCTCTCCAGAAAGCGTTGGGCCGTGGCTGGCGTTGTTGGCCGCCTATTCGGCGGCGGCGGCCTTATCCTTGCGGAAATGCGCGTAATTCTGGCCACGGAACCAGGCCATGTACTCGCCGACCGTCTGCGCCGGGAAGCGCGGCGGGTTGGCCTCGCTGACGCAGGTGGGCAGCGCCTCGATCATCGTCTCGGGGTTGGGGTGGAAGAAGTAGGGGATGGCGTAGCGCGGCGCATCCATCGTGTTGAAGGCGCGGTGCGGCGTCGAGAGGAAGCGCCCGTTGGTCCAGCGGTTCAACACGTCGCCGGTATTGACCACGAAGGTCTGCGGGATGACAGGCGCCGAGATCCACTCGCCCTCCTGGGTGCGGATCTGCAGGCCGGGCACCGGGTTCTGCGCCAGCAGCGTGAAGAAGCTCGAATCGGTATGCGGCGCGATGCCGTACTCGTCGGAGCCGTACTGCACCGGCGGATAGTGCGTCAGCCGCAGCGAGCTGAGCGAGCGGTCGCAGAGCGGCGTGAAGTAGTCCGGCGGCAGGTCAAGCGCGCGGGCATAGACCGGCAGCAGCCGCATCGCCAGCGCCTCGAGCGCGGCGAAGTAGCGCAGCGTCACCTCGCGGAATTCGGGGATCGCCTCCGGCCAGCGATTGGCCGGGCGGGCCGGGTCGCGCTCCGGGTTGACGAAGAAGGCCTCGTTCTCGTTCGGCTTGCGCACGGCGACGAGGCCGTTGGCCCGCGTGGTGCTGCTCTTGTAGGGCAGGTAGCCCTGCATGGCGTCGTCGAGCTTCACCGCCATCTTCGCCTCGAGCGGCTGGGCGTGGAAGCGTGCAGCGGCATCGAAGGTCGCATCCACCAGCGACCAGGGCACGCCATGATTGGCGATGAAGAGGAAGCCGACGGTCTCGCAGATGCGGCGCAACTCGGCGGCGGCGGCCTCCAGCGCGCCGGGCTCGTCGGCGAAGGCGGGGCCGAGGTCGAGCAGCGGAATTGCGGTATCGGGCATCGGATCGGTTTCCTTTCGGCAGCGGCGTCCTGTCCCCACCGGAAGCATGAGCGAGCATGGAGGAATGGTCAAACCGCTCCGGCCAAGGCACGCATCCAGACCGCGACCGCCGCCGCCCCGGCATCCGGCACGCCGACCGCCCGCGCGCCGAGATAGCTCGCTCGGCCGAGCCGCGGGGTCATCGCCGCGGTCGCCGCCGCCCCTTGCTCCGCCGCCTCGGCCGCCGCGGCGAGGCCGCCCTGCTCCAGCGCCTCCGCCGCTGGGGCCAGCGCGTCCAGCATGGTCCTGTCGCCCGGCTTTGCGCCGCCCAGCTCGGCGATGGCCACGATCCCGGCGCGGAAGGCAGCCGGCCAGTCACCGCCCTGCTGCATCGCCCGCGCCGCCCGCAGCAGGCCCGTCGCGTAGAACGGCCCCGAACTGCCGCCGAGCGCCCGCCGCAGCGCCTCGCCAAGCGCGGCCAGCGCCGTCGGCGAATCGGCCCAGGCACCTTCCGGCAAGGCGCGGATCGCCGCCGCGCCGCGCACCATGCTGAGGCCGAGATCGCCATCGCCGGCCGCGGCGTCCAGCTCGGTCAGCCGGGCTTCCGCTGCTTCCAGCGCCGCCGCCACCGCCAGCCCTGCGGCCTGCAGCCGGGGCGCCAGCGGCCCCGGCGCGCCGAAGGTAAGCGGCGCGGCCGGCGGCGCCACCACGACGGCCCGCGCCGCGATCCGCCCAGGGCCTGGCCAAGCGGGCGCCTCGCCAGGCGCATCGAGCAGGGCGAGCCGTACATCGTCCAGCTTCAGCAGGGAGAGGGAGCAGCCCGGCATCTCCAGCGCGGTGAGGAAGTTGCCGGCCCAGGCCCGCTCCACCACCAGCCCCCGCTCGCGCAGCAGGCCGATGGCGCGGCGGGCGACGATCGACAGCTCCATCGGCGGCGTCCCGCCCAGCCCATTGACCAGCAGCGCCACCCGGTCGCCCGCGCCGAGCCCGCGATCGGCGAGGATCGCCCCAAGCATCCGCCCGACCAGCGCATCCGCCGGTGCCATGGCCGCGCGCTCGACGCCCTGCTCGCCATGGATGCCAAGGCCCAGCTCGATCTCGCCCTCGCCCAGGGCGAAGCCCGGCTTCCCCGCCGCCGGCACGGTGCAGGCGCCGAGCGCGACCCCCATGCTGCCCAGC
Source organism: Belnapia moabensis DSM 16746 (assembly GCF_000745835.1). Classification (GTDB taxonomy): domain Bacteria; phylum Pseudomonadota; class Alphaproteobacteria; order Acetobacterales; family Acetobacteraceae; genus Belnapia; species Belnapia moabensis. The sequence continues at coordinate 41,631 of NZ_JQKB01000002.1, forward strand.
TCCGTCGCCGCCGCGCGGGCGATGGCCGCGACCTCCGCCACCCCCTGCCCCGCCGCCGCGGCGGCGCCGGCCAGCTTGTGGACCAGCACCGTACCGGCGATGCCGCGGCGCCGCTCCGGCGGCACCGTTTCGCGCAGCGCCACGTCATCAGCGACGACGACCACCTCGCAGGGGATGCCCTCCGCCCGCGCCAGCTCGGCGGCGAGACCGAAATTCAGCCGGTCGCCGGTGTAGTTCTTGACGATCAGCACCGCCCCCGTCGACCCGGCCGCGGCGCGGATGCCGCTCAGCACCGCATCGACGCTCGGAGAGGTGAAGACATCGCCGGCGATGGCGCCCGCCAGCAGGCCGGGCCCGACATAGCCGGCATGGGCCGGCTCATGCCCCGCCCCGCCGCCCGAGAGCACCGCAACCGGCCGCGCCGCGGGCACTGGCAGCCCGGCGCGGACAACCACCAGCTCGCCGTCCAGCAGGGCGAGGCCGGGATGCAGGTCGCACAGGCCTTCGAGCATCTCCCGCACCACATGGCGCGGGTCGTTGACCAGCTTCTTCATCCCCTCCCCTCCCTTTGCGTCCTACTTCACCGATGCCACCCGCAGCGCATTGGTGGTGCCAGGCGTGCCGAAGGGAACGCCCGCGGTCACCACCACTTCCTGCCCCGGCGCGGCGAAGCCCTCGGCCTGGGCCGAGCGCAGCGCCTTCGCCACCATATCCGACATCGAATGCGGCTCTTGCGAGACCAGCGGATGCACGCCCCAGACGACGGCGAGCCGCCGCGCGCTCTCGATGCTGGCGGTGAGGCCGAGGATCGGACAATCCGGCCGCTCGCGGGCGACACGCAGGGTCGTCGAGCCGGTCGAGGTGAAGGTCGCGATCACCTGGGCGCCGATGGTATGCGCCACCTGCCGCGCCGCGGCGGCGATGGCGCCGGCGCTGTTGGGCTCCGGTGCCGGCCGGGCATTGTCGGTGAGCGAGCGCCAGTCCGGGTCCTGCTCAACCCGTGCCACGATGCGGTCCATCATGTTGACAGCCTCGAAGGGGTACTGCCCCGCCGCCGTCTCGGCCGAGAGCATCACCGCATCCGCTCCATCGAACACAGCGGTGGCGACGTCCGATGCTTCCGCCCGCGTCGGCGCCGGCGCCGAGATCATGCTCTCCAGCATCTGCGTGGCGACGACCACCGGCCGGCCCAGGGCGCGTGCCGCACGCACGATGCGCTTTTGCACCAGTGGCACCTCCTCCGGCGGCAGCTCGACGCCGAGGTCGCCGCGCGCCACCATGACGCAATCGGCCAGCGCGATGATGGCGTCGAGATTCTCGACCGCCTGCGGCTTCTCCATCTTCACCATGACGAGGGCGCGGCCGGCGCAGATCGCCTTGGTCTCCGCCACGTCCTCCGGCCGCTGGACGAAGCTGAGGCCGATATACTCGACGCCCCGATCGAGGACGAAGGAGAGGTCCTCGCGGTCCTTCTCCGTCAGCGCCGGGATCGGCAGCGCCACATCGGGGACATTGACACCCTTGCGGTCGGAGAGCGGCCCGCCGACGACGATCTCCGTTTCCAGGTGGTCCTCGCGCACGCGCGTGACCCGGAGCCGCAGCTTGCCGTCGTCGAGCAGGAGCGAGGTGCCGATCTGCGCCGCCTTGATGATCTCCGGATGCGGCAGCTGCACCCGGCGCACATCGCCCGGATTGGGGCTGAGGTCGAGGCGGAAGGGCTGGCCGGTCTGCAGCTGCACCCGCCCGCCTTGGAAGCGCCCTACGCGGAGCTTCGGCCCCTGCACATCGGCGAGGATGCCGATGGGCCGCCCGACCTTCCGCTCCAGCGCGCGGATAATGGCGATGCGCTCGGCATGGTCGGCGTGGCTGCCGTGGGAGAAGTTCAGGCGGAAGACATCGGCCCCTGCCCGGTAGAGCCGCTCGATCACCTCGGGGCTGGAGCTGGCCGGGCCGAGGGTCGCCACGATCTTGGTGCGGCGGCGGCGGCGCAGCGGGATGCGTGTGGCCATGCGGGGCGTGTTCCCTTCGAGCGGGGTCTTGTGGAGGTCCGGCCGCAGCCGATGCGGCGGCAGGTCGAGCAGGCGGGACAGCTCGGCGACCCGGTCGGCGGGCACGCGCTGCCATTGCGAAACCGCGGCCGGGGAGATGCCGAGGGCGGTCGCGATGCGGGTGACGGTGCCGCGTCGGGCGAGAAGGTCATCCAGTTCTGGGTCGCGCATGGGTGTAACTTACAAAGTTTAAGCCCATGCCGCCAGGACCGCTTTGGCTTAAATTTGGAAAGGCATGTTAAGTTACGATCACCGCCCGGACATCGTTCACATTGGTCAGCGTCGGCCCGGTGACGATGAGGTCCCCGAGCGCGGCGAAGACCCCGTAGCTGTCATGGGCGGCGAGCATGGCCCTCGGGTCGAGCCCCGCCGCCCGGGCCCGCACCAGCGTATCCGGCGCCGCGATGGCGCCCGCGGCATCCGACTTGCCGTCGATCCCATCGGTATCCGCCATCAGCGCCCAGATGCCGGGGTGCCCTTCCAGCGCCAGCGCCAGGCCGAGCAGCCCCTCCATGCTGCGCCCGCCCCGGCCGCCGGCGCCGGGCGGCAAGGTCACCGTTGTCTCCCCACCAGAGAGGATCAGCGCCGGCCGTCCGACCGGCAGCCCATGCGCCGCGCTGCTCCGGGCGATGCCGGCCAAGACCTTTCCAAGCACCGAGGCCTCGCCTTCCAACGCATCGCCGAGGATGAGCGGGGCGAGGCCGATCGCCTCCGCCTCCCGCGCCATGGCCCGGAGCGCCATCAAGGGCGTGGCGATCATCCTGAGTTCCGCGCCCGTGAGGCGCGGGTCACCCGGCTTCGGGCTTTCCTCCCGCGCCTCCTCCAGATGCCGCATGACGGCGGGCGGCAGGCGCATCCCGTAATGCGCGGCCAGCGCCCGCGCCTCGGCGAAGCTGGTGGGGTCGGGCACCGTCGGGCCGGAGGCGATCACTGCCGGGTCGTCCCCCGGCACGTCGGAGATGGCCAGCGTCACCACCCTCGCCGGATGCGCCGCCGCTGCCACCCGCCCGCCGGAGAAGGTCGAGAGATGCTTGCGGATGCAATTCATCTCCTGGATCGGCGCGCCGGAACGCAGCAGCTCCCGGTTCACCGCCATCAGATCGTCGAGGGAGAGGCCCGCCGCCGGCAGGGTCGAAAGCGAGGAGCCACCGCCCGAGACGAGGAACAGCACAAGGTCCTCAGCCGAGAGCCCTCGCAGCAGCCCGAGCATTTCGGCCGCCGCTGCCGCTCCGGCCGCATCGGGCACCGGGTGGCTGCCGAACCGCACCGCGATCCGCCGCCCCGGCGGCGGGTCCGGCACGTCGGCGCCATGGGTGGTGATGACGAGGCCGGATAGCGGCCGTCCGGCCCAGGCCCGTTCCACCGCGAGCGCCATCTTCGCCGCCGCCTTGCCGACGCCGATGACGATGCAGCGGCCCCGTGGCGCCTCCGGCAGATGCGCCGGCAGCGCGGTCAGCGGGTCCGCCGCCGCCAGTGCCGCCTGGAACACCCGGTGCAGCGCCGCCCGCGCCCGCGCATCGTCCCAGGCATCGTTCCGGTCTGCGGCCATGCTCTGCTCCCCCTCCCCTTTGCCTCGGCGCCAGTATGGACCATCTAGGGCCCTGACCGAGAGGGAGAGACCCATGCCCGATATCGACCCCGCCACCCGCACCGAGCTTGAGGCCGCCGCCTTCCGCCGCCTGGTGGAGCACCTGCGCGAGCGGACCGACGTGCAGAACATCGACCTGATGAACCTCGCCGGCTTCTGCCGGAACTGCCTCAGCAAGTGGTACCGCGCCGCCGCCGAGGAAAAGGGTATCCCGCTCGCCGACCCCGAGGCGCGGGAGATCATCTACGGCATGCCCTACAAGGAGTGGCAGGCGAAGCACCAGGTCGAGGCGACCGCGGCACAGAAGGCGCAGTTCGCCGCCTCCAACCCCGGCCACGGCTGATCGTCGTTGCTGCCGGGCCGCGGGCGCGGTAGGAGCGTGAGCGGCGCGGGCCGGTCTGGCCGGCCGCATGATTCACGCGACAAAACAACGGACTAGGCCGTGTTTCTCGCTTCCATTGGCGGCGATCATGGTCTAGGAGCGCCGCCCGCCCTGGAGCTAGGCAGCAGATGAGCGACATCGACTACGAGGACGAAGCCCGCGCCAGCCGCGCCCGCCAGGAAGCCGATCCGGACCCGGAGGTGGGCGGCATCGCCGTTGACCGGCTGCGCTCGATCATCGAGCGGATCGAGCGGCTGGAGGAGGAGCGCAAGGCGCTCGCCAACGACATCAAAGACATCTACGCCGAGGCCAAGTCGGCCGGCTTCGACGTCAAGGTGGTCCGCACGCTGATCTCGCTCCGCAAGAAGGAGCCGGCCGAGGTGGAGGAGCAGGAGACGCTGCTCGACCTCTACAAGCGCGCCCTTGGGATGTGATCGGCCGGGCCCCCTTGCGGTCCGTCTTTCCATAACGAGTTGAGCTCCGAGGCTGCCGGGCGGAACCGTCCGGCGGCTGCCTTCCGCCCCGCGAGGCCGTGCTGACCGAGCATTCCGACACCAGGGCGCCTGCCCGGCCCGCCTTCCTGGCGGGTGGCGGCCGCATGGGCGCGCTGATGCGCGGGCTCGACTGGTCGCAATCTCCGCTCGGTCCGCCAGAGGGCTGGCCCGCCTCGCTGCGCACCGTGGTCGGGCTCATGCTCGCCTCGCGCTTCCCCATGTTCGTCGCCTGGGGACCGCAGCTCGCCTTCCTCTACAACGACGGCTATGAGCCGATCCTGGGTGCCAAGCACCCGCGCGCCATGGGCCGGCCATTCCAGGAGATCTGGGCCGAGATCTGGCCGGACATCCTGCCCTTGGTCGACCGGGCGCTGGCCGGCGAGGCCACCTGGGCCGAGGACATGTACCTCGTCATGGAGCGGCACGGCTATCCGGAGGATACCTGGTACACCTTCTCCTACAGCCCCGTCCGCGACGAGGACGGGACGATCGCCGGCATGTTCTGCGTGTGCACCGAGACCACCGGCCAACTCCTCGCCGACCGCCAGCGTGCCACGGCCGAGGCGGCGCTCCGCGAGAGCGAGGCCCGCTTCCGCACCATGGCCGACCATGCGCCGGTGATGATCTGGACCACCGAGCCGGATGGCCATTGCAGCTACCTCAACAGCCGCTGGTACGAGTTCACCGGCCAAGCCCCCGGCACGGGCGAGGGCTTCGGATGGCTCGACACCTCGCATCCTGAGGACAGGCCTCGGGTGGAGGCCAGCTTCCGCGCGGCCAATGCAGCGCGGGAGCCCTTCCAGGCGGATTACCGGCTGCGTCGGGCCGATGGCAGCCTCGCCTGGGTTCTCGACAAGGCGGTGCCCCGCTTTGGCGAGCAGGGCGAGTATCTCGGCTTCATAGGCTCGGTGATCGACATCTCCGAGCGCCAGCAGGCCACCGCCGCGGTGGCGGAGAGCGAGGCCCGCTTCCGCGCTCTGGTCGAAGCCTCCGCCCTGATGGTCTGGACCACCGATGCTGATGGCATGGTTCGGGAGGATTCGCCCTCCTGGCGCGCCTTCACCGGCCAGACCCCGGAGGAATGGATCGGCTACGGCTGGCTGAACGTCGTCCACCCCGAGGACCGTGCCGAGGCCGAAGACCGCTGGCGCGAAAGCGTCGCCGGCCTGCGCCCCTACGAGGTCGAATACCGTCTCCGCCACCATGCCGGCGGCTGGCGCTGGACCCTCGCCCGCGGCGTGCCGCTGCTCGACGCCGAGGGCCGGCTGCAATCCTGGGTCGGCATGAATATCGACATCGAGGAGCAGCGCCAGGCCGAGGCCGCGCTGCGGACCCTCAACACCCAGTTGGAGGCCCGCGTCGGCGAAAGGACGCGGGAGCGCGACCGGATGTGGCGCCTCTCCCAGGACCTGATGCTGGTCGCCGAGTTCGACGGCACCATCGTCGCGGTCAATCCGGCCTGGGAGCGCCTGCTCGGTCGCGACGCGGCGATCCTGCCAGGCACCTCTTTCGCCGATCTCATCCATCCCGAGGACATCGCAGCCACCATGAAGGAGGCCGGCCGCCTGGCCGATGGCCTGACTACACTGCGCTTCGAGAACCGCTACCGCCATGCCGATGGCAGCTGGCGCTGGATTTCCTGGACCGCGGTGCCGGCCGAGGGGCAGATCCACGCCCTCGGTCGCGACGTCACCGCCGAGAAGGACGCCGCCGCCGCCCTGGCCGCGGCCGAGGAGCAGCTGCGCCAAGCGCAGAAGATGGAGGCGGTCGGCCAGCTCACCGGCGGCATCGCGCATGACTTCAACAACCTGCTGACCGGCATCATCGGCTCGCTGGCCCTGCTGAAGAAGCGCGTCGCCGAAGGCCGCGTCGCCGAGACGGCCCGCTACGTCGCCGCCGCCACTGAATCGGCCGAGCGCGCGGCGGCGCTGACCCAGCGCCTGCTCGCCTTCGCTCGCCGCCAGCCGCTCGACCCGCGCGCGGTCGATGTCGTCGGCCTGATCCGCTCGATGGAGGAGTTGCTGCGGCGCACCCTCGGCGAGGCGATCACCCTCTCGATCGAGATCGCGCCCGGCCTGCCGGCCACGCTCTGCGACCCGAACCAGCTTGAGAACGCCATCCTCAATCTCGTCATCAATGCCCGCGACGCCATGCCGGGCGGCGGCCGGCTCGCCATCGCCGCCGCCGAAACCCGCCTCGTGGCGGGCGAGGAGGCGCCACCCGGCGATTATGTCGCGATCACGGTCAGCGATACCGGCATCGGCATGCCGCCCGCGGTCGCGGCGCGCGCCTTCGACCCATTCTTCACGACCAAGCCGACCGGCCAGGGCACCGGGCTCGGCCTGTCGATGATCTATGGCTTCGTCCGCCAGTCGGGCGGCATGGTCGACATCCGCACGGCGCCCGGCGCCGGGACCGCCGTGCGCCTCTGCCTGCCGCGCCACGCCGGCGCCGCCAGCGCCGTGCGCATCAGCCCCCTGCCCGGCCTCGCCGGCGCGCCCGCCGCCCGCACCGGCGAGACCGTGCTGGTGGTCGAGGATGAGCCGGTGGTGCGCAGCGTGCTCATCGAGGTGCTGCACGACCTCGGCTATCACGCGCTGGAGGCTGTCGATGGGCGTGAGGCGCTCGGCCTGCTGCGCGGCGACTGGCAGCTCGACCTGATGGTCACCGATGTCGGCCTGCCCGGCGGCATGAACGGCCGGCAACTCGCCAGCCTGGCAAGAGAGCAGCGGCCGGGGCTGAAGGTGCTCTTCGTCACCGGCTATGCCGATGCGGCCGGCCTCTCGGGCGATGTGCTGGAGCCGGGCATGGCGCTGATCGCTAAGCCCTTCGAGGCGGGCAACCTGGCCCGCCGGATCCGCGCCCTCATCGAGGGCTGAGCGTCAGCCGGGTCAGCGCACCTGGGTCAGCGCCGCCGCCGCGGCCATCAGGCCGACCGCCCAGGGCAGCATGGAGATGAGTTCGTTCATGGTCGGTAATCCCGCACGTCAAGATTGCACGTATGCAATCTAAGGCTGCGGAAGATGACATTCCACTCATCATTCCATCTTGCTGCCATGCAGCAACAGAATGGCACTTCACGCCTATGTGGCCTCGCCCTCGGCCTTCCTCCGCTGCTCGCGCAGCCGCGTCGCGCCGCCCGGCATGCGTGGGTTGATGGTGAGCGCCGCGGTCAGGCTGCGCAGCGCGCCTCTGGCATCGCCCGCCCCGTCCTGGATCGCCGCGAGCGCGAGAAGCGCCGGCCAGTGCCGCGGCTCCAGCCGCAGCACCTCCTGCAGATCACGCGCCGCCGCCGCCCCGTCGCCGGCGGCCAGATAGGCCTGGGCACGGAGGAACCAGGCCTCGGCGAAATCCGGCGCCAGGGTGATGGCGGCATCACAATCCTCCAGCGCCTCGTTCGGCAGCCGGGCTTCGAGGTTGCGGGCGCCGCGGCGCAGCAGCAGCACGACCGAGGGGCTGGCCGCCTGGGTCCAGAGGGCGCGGATGCGCGCCTCCACCAGCGCCGCACCCGTCTCGTCCGGCGCCGTGCGCAGCGCGTCGAAGGCGCGGTCGAGCTCCGCCTTTCGTGCCTCCGGCCCTGGCCGCTGCGGCGCTTGGGCGAAGGCCGGGGCGGGCAGCAGCAGGAGCAGCGCGGGCAGCAGGCGCCGCCGCATCAGCCTGCGGCGTCCCGGCAGGCGGCGCAGAGCCCCTCCGCCTCCACCGTGCTGCGCGTGAGCGCGAAGCCGGCTGCGGCAGCGGCGCGGTGCAGGGCAAGCGCCACGCCCGGGTCGCTGATCTCCATCGTCCCGCCGCAACGGGCGCAGATCAGGAACTGGTGCGGATGGTCATGCGCCGCGCCGCAATCGCAATCGTCAGGGTGTTCCTCCACCTCGGCGCAGCCGATGAAGGCGCCGAGCCGCTCCACCTTGTGGATCAGCCCCTGCTCCACCAGGAAGTCGAGGGCGCGGTAGACGGTCGGCGGGGCGGCGCCGGCGCGGCTGGCCTTCAGCCGGTCGAGCAGCGCATAGGCGCCGACCGGCTGGCCGCTCTCCAGCACCAAACGCAGCACCTGCCGGCGCAGCTCGGTCAGCTGGGCGCCGCGCCGGGCGCAGAGGGAGGCGGCACGGTCGAGGCTCGCCTCCAGGGCGTCGGGCATGGGCTCCTCCATCCGGGCATCCTGCCCTTATATAGGGGAATGAGCAGCCCCCCGAAGACCCACGAGCCGGAGCCCTGCCTCCCCCTGCTGGACTCCATCCGCTTCGACCTGCGCGGCCTCGTCCCCGCCATCGCCCAGCAGCATGATACCGGGGAGGTGCTGATGCTCGCCTGGATGAACCGCGCAGCGGTGGAGGAGACGCTGGCGACCGGCCGCGCCTGCTACTTCTCCCGCTCGCGCAACGCGCTCTGGCGGAAGGGCGAGACCTCGGGCCAGGTGCAGCGGCTGGTCGATATCCGCCTCGACTGCGACGGCGACGCGCTGCTGCTGCTGGTCGACCAGACCGGCGTCGCCTGCCATACCGGGCGGCGGAGCTGCTTCTACCTCGCGCCCCGCGACGGCGTGCTGGCCGAGCTGACCAAGCCCGAGGTCTCGCCGGAGGCGTTGTACGGCGCATGAGCACGATCCCCGTCACGGTGCTGACCGGCTTCCTCGGCGCCGGCAAGACGACGCTGCTCAACCGGCTCCTGCGCGACCCGGCGCTCGCCAACACCGCGGTGCTGGTGAACGAGTTCGGCGAGATCGGCCTCGACCACCTGCTGATCGAGCGGCTCGACGGCGACACCGTGCTGCTCAATGCCGGCTGCCTCTGCTGCACGGTGCGGGGCGACCTGGTGCGGGCGCTGCGCGACCTCATGGGTCGCGACATCCGTCGCGTCATCGTCGAGACCACCGGCCTCGCCGACCCGGCGCCGATCCTGCAGACGCTGATGGCCGATCCCATGCTCCTCGCCCGCTACCGGCTCGACGGCGTGGTCACGCTGGTCGATGCGGTGGCCGGCATGGCGACGCTCGATGCGCAGATGGAAGCGGTGAAGCAGGCCGCCGTCGCCGACCGCATCGTCCTCAGCAAGACCGACCTCGCCGAACCCCAGGCGGTGGCGGCGCTCGAGGCGCGGCTGCGCACCCTCAATCCCGGCGCGCCGCTGCTGCGGGCCGATGCCCCGGCCTCGGCGCTGCTCGATTGCGGGCTCTACGAGGTGGCTGGCAAGCACCCCGATGTGCGGCGCTGGCTGGATGCCGAGGCCTTCGCCGATCCGCATCACCACCATCACCACCACGATGTCAGCCGGCACGACGCCCGCATCCACAGCTTCTGCCTCACCTTCGACGAGCCGCTGCCCTGGGACGGGCTGGCCACCTGGCTCGAGGTGCTGACCATGACGCGGGGCGAGAGCGTGCTGCGCATCAAGGGCATCCTGAACATCGAGGGCGAGGAGCGGCCGGTCGCCATCCATGGCGTGCAAAGCCTCTTCCACCCGCCGCTGATGCTGGAGCGCTGGCCCGATGCGGACCGGCGCTCGCGCCTCGTCTTCATCCTGCGCGACCTCGACCGGGCGGTGGTGGAGAACGGCCTCCGTGCCTTCGCCGAGAGCGCGCGACGGGAGCGCGAGGTCGCGCGATGAGGCTCGAAACCCTGGACGGCGCCGCCGCGCGGGCGGTGCTGCCGGCGCTGGCGCGGCTGCGCATCGCGGTCTTCGCCGAATGGCCCTACCTTTACGATGGCGACGCGGCGCAGGAGGAAGCCTATCTGGCGACCCTGCTTGCCGGGCGTGACGCGGCGATCGTCGTGGCCCGGGAAGGCGAGGAGCCGGTCGGCATGGCGACCTGCCAACCCATGGGCGAATCCTACGCGATGGTGCAGGCCGCCTTCCGCCGACGCGGGCTCGATCCCGCGCGCTTCTGCTATTTCGGCGAGAGCGTTCTGCTGCCCGCCTTCCGCGGCCGGGGGATCGGCCTCGGCTTCTTCGCGGCGCGGGAGGCGCATGCGCGGCGGCTTGGCCTCCAGGCCACGGCCTTCTGCTCTGTGGTGCGCAACGCCAACGACCCGCGGCGGCCGCCCAGCTACATCCCGCTCGACGGGTTCTGGCGGCGGCGCGGCTATGTCCCGCGGCCCGACCTTTCCTGCGTCTTCCATTGGCGCGAGCCTGGCGATGCGGCGGAGACGCCGCATGCGCTCGGCTTCTGGCTGAAGGACTCGCTGTGACCGCCCTCCGGCTCGGCGCCCTGGCCTGGCCCGTCGGGCGGCCGGCGGGGATCGAGGGCTATGCGGCGCGGCTCGACGGCTTCGTCGCCGAGGCCAAGGGACGGGCCGACCTCCTCCTGATGCCCGAATATGCGCCGATGGAGATCGTCGGCGGCGCGGGCGGCGAGGCCGCAGAGCTGCGCGCCATGGTCGAGGCCGCGCCCGCGGTGGTCGAGGCGATGCGCGGCGTCGCGCTGCGGCATGGCGTCTGGCTGGCGCCGGGCAGCCTGCCGATGGCGGTGGGCGACCGGGTGGTGAACCGGGCGCCGCTGATCGCGCCGGACGGGCGGCTCGCCTTCCAGGACAAGCGGATGATGACCCGCTTCGAGGCGGAGCGATGGGGCGTCTCGGCCGGGGCGGGGCCCGTGGTGTTCCCGACGCCCTGGGGGCTGGTCGGGCTCTCCGTCTGCTACGATGCCGAATTCCCCAAGCATGTGCGGGCCCAGGTGGAGGCCGGGGCCTGGCTGGTGCTGGTGCCGGCCTGCACCGACAGCCTCCACGGCTACAACCGGGTGCGCCTCTCGGCCCAGGCGCGGGCGTTGGAGAACCAATGCGTCGTCGCGGTCGCGCCGACGGTGGGGCGGGCGCCCTGGTCGGCGGCGCTCGATGTCAATCATGGGGCGGCCTCGATGCACGGGCCGGTGGACCGCGGTTTCCCCGAGGATGGCGTGCTGGCCGAGGGCGCGATGGATCAGCCCGGCTGGGTCTTCTGTTCGCTCGATCCCGGCGCTGTCGAGCGGGTGCGGCGGGAGGGGGCGGTACTCAATCATCGGGACTGGCCGAAAGGGCCGGTCGACCCCCCTGCCCTGGCCATCTTTGCATGATGCGTAGCCGGTCCACGCCTCCGGGCAAGCCCTCCGTCGATCGGGTGCGAGCATGACCCTCATCTACATGGCGGCCGGCGAGGCCTCGGGCGACATCCTCGGCGCGCGGCTGATCGCGGCGCTCAGGCGGCACCGGCCCGACCTCGAATTCGCCGGCATCGGCGGCGAGCGAATGGCCGAGCACGGCGTCCGAAGCCTGTTCCCCATGCGCGAACTCTCCCTGATGGGGCTGCTGGAGGTGCTGCCCAATCTCCGCCGCCTCGCCCGGCGCATGGCCGAGGCGGAGGCGGATGTGCTCGCCAGGCGGCCGGCCCTGCTCGTCACCATCGATGCACCGGGCTTCACGCTCCGGCTCGGCGGGCGGGTGAAGGCGCGCGGTGTCCCGGTGCTGCATTACGTAGCGCCACAGGTCTGGGCCTGGCGGCCGGGACGGGTGCGGCGGATCGCCGAGGAGGTGGACCGCATCCTCGCGCTGCTGCCCTTCGAGCCGCCCTTCTTCGAGGCGGCCGGCATCCCGGTTCGCTTCGTCGGCCATCCGGTGCTGGAGAGCGGTGCCGATGGCGGGGATGCGGCGCGCTTCCGGGCAGCGCATGGCATCCGGCCGGAGGAGCGGGTGGTCGTCGTCATGCCGGGCAGCCGGCGCTCCGAAGTGCGGCGGCTGCTCGGCACCTTCGGCGAGGCGCTGCGGCTCACGGGGCAGGCCGTGCCGGGGCTGCGGCCGGTGGTGGCCCTGGCCGGGGCGGTCGAGGAGACGGTGCGCGAGGGCTGCGCCGGATGGCCGGCGCAGCCGGTGCTGGTCCGGGAGGTTTCGGACAAATACGATTCCTTCGCCGCGGCGGCAGCGGGACTCATCAAATCGGGCACCTCCAGCCTCGAAGTGGCGGTGGGCGGGGTGCCGCATGTGGTGGGCTATCGGGTCAATCCGATCACCGCCGCGATCGTCCGGCGGCTGATCAAGGTGCCCCATGTCTCGCTGGTGAACCTGCTAGCGGAGCGCGAGGTGGTGCCGGAATACCTCCAGGAACGCTGCACCCCGGCGCTGCTGGCGGAGGGGCTGGTGCGGCTGCTGCGCGAGCCCGAGGCGGCGGCGGCGCAGCGCGAGGGCTTCGCCGAGGCGCTCGGCCGGCTGCGGCCGCCGGAGGGCGCGCCGAGCGAGGCGGCGGCGGCGGCGGTGCTGGAGATGGTCGGAGAAGGCCGGGCTGAGGCGGCTCGAACCGCCTCAAATCCCCTCAAGGTTTGAGGCGCCGACGCGCGTCGGCTCGGTCGCGCAAGACTCTATACAGGAACGCAACGGGAAAGTCCAGTGATGGCGGCCTCGATGCGGAGGGCGGCATCCAGCGCGGCAAGGCCCGCCTCGCCGCTCGCCTCGACCGGGGTGCCCGCCTCGATGCTGGCGAGGAAGGCGGCCTGCTCGGCCTCCAGGCTGTCATGCTCGGTCCAGGTGGCGCGGGTGATGCCCCAGCCGGGCATGGTCTCGACCGGCTCCTCGCCGCCCGGATGCAGGCGCTCGAGGCTGCGGGCCAGGAAGTCCACGCGGGTCTCGCCCTGGGTGCCGAGGATGCGCAGGCGGCGCTCCATCCCGACGCTGACGCGGCTGGCGGTGATGGTGGCCCGCGCCCCGCTCTCGAAGCGGAGATGGGCGACGGCGAAATCCGGGTGGCCCGACATGATCCGGGCACCGCTCGCCCGGACCTCGGCGAGCGGCGAGGCGGCGAGGCTGAGCACCAGGTCGAGGTCGTGGATCATCAGGTCCAGCACCACCGAGACGTCGAGGCTGCGCGGGCGGAAGGGGGCGACGCGCGTCGCCTCGAAGCTCATCGCGCCTGCTTCGGCGCCGCTGGCGCGCAGCGTGCGGATGGCGGCCGAATAGCGCTCGATATGCCCGACCTGCAGCACCAGGCCGGCGGCGCGGGCGGCAGCCAGGATTTCCCTTCCATGCTCCAGCGAGCCAGCGAGCGGCTTCTCGACGAAGAGGTGGCGGCCGGCGGCGATCGCCTGCATCGCCAGCGCATGGTGATGCGCGGTGGGCACGGCGATGACCACGGCGTCGCAGGCGGCGAGCAGCGTCTCGGGCGCGAGCGCCGGGGCGCCCGTCTCCGCGGCGATCTGCGCGGCGCGGGCGGCATCGGCGTCGTAGAGGCCGGCGAGCAGGCCGCGCGCGGCGAGCTTCAGCGCGTGGAAGCGGCCGAAATGGCCGGTGCCGAGGACGCCGATGCGGAGGGGCATGGTCAGCTTCACCCTTGGGGCGTGGAGGGCGGCTTGTAGCAGGTCACCGCGCGCCGATCATCTCGCGGATGCGGTTGGCCAGCGTCTCCATGGCGAAGGGCTTGGTCAGCACATGCATTCCCGGCTCAAGATGGCCATGGCCAATGGCGGCGTTCTCGGCGTAGCCGGTGATGAACAGCACCTTGAGCCCGTCGCGCAGCGCCCGCCCGGCATCGGCGAGCTGGCGGCCGTTCATGCCGCCCGGCAGGCCGACATCGGTGACGAGCAGGTCGATGCGGGCGGTGGAGCGCAGCACGCGGAGGCCGGCGGCGCCGTCCTCGGCCTCGATGGCGGTGTATCCCAGCTCGCCCAGCACATCGGCGACCAGCATGCGCACCGTCGGCTCGTCATCGACGATGAGCACGGTCTCGCCATGCTCGGCACGCGGCGCGATGCTGGAGGCGGCGGCGGGCTCGGCTTCCTCCGTCGGACCGAAATGGCGCGGCAGGTAGATGGTGACGAGCGTCCCCTGCCCCACCTCCGAGTAGATCCGCACCTGGCCGCCCGACTGCCGCGCGAAGCCGTAGATCATGGAAAGACCGAGACCGGTGCCCTGGCCGAGCGGCTTCGTCGTGAAGAAGGGATCGAAGGCCTTGGCGATGATGTCGGGCGGCATGCCGGAGCCGGTGTCGCTGACGCCGATCGCCACATACTGGCCGGGCGGCAGGTCGCGGCTGGCGCCGGCGCGCTCGTCGAGCCAGCGATTGGCCGTCTCGACGGTGATGCGGCCGCCATCGGGCATGGCGTCGCGGGCATTGATGCAGAGGTTGAGGACGGCATTCTCGAGCTGGCTGCGGTCGACCATCACCGGCCAGAGCCCGGCGGCGCCGACCACCTCCACCGTGATGGCGGGGCCGACGGTGCGGCGGACCAGATCCTCCAGCCCCGCGATCAGGCGGTTGGCATCGGTCGGCTTCGGCTCCAGCGTCTGGCGGCGGGAGAAGGCGAGCAGGCGGTGGGTCAGCGCGGCGGCGCGGTCGGCGGCGCCGCGGGCGGCGGTCAGGTAGCGCGGGACGTCGTTCAGCCTTCCCTGGGCGATGCGGGTCTTCATCAATTCCAAACTCCCGGCGATGCCGGCGAGCAGGTTGTTGAAGTCGTGGGCGAGGCCGCCCGTGAGCTGGCCGACCGCCTCCATCTTCTGCGACTGGCGAAGCGCGGCTTCGGCCTCCATCAGCGCGGCGGTGCGGGCGGCGACCTCCGACTCGAGGGAGGCGGCGAGCGACTTCAGGTCCTGCTCGGCCTGGCGCCGGGCGATGGCCATCCGGGTCCGCTCCGCGACGGCACGGACGAAGGCCATCTCCTCCGGGCGCCAGTCGCGGGCGGTGGCGTGGTTGAGGTAGAGCAGCGCGACCAGGCCGTTGCGCTCGGTTACCGGCATGTTAATGACGGCCTGGGCGCTGATCGCCTTCAGCGCCGCGGCGGTGGCGGCGGTGCGCGGGTCGCGCTCGGCATCGGCGAAGACCACGGTCTCGCCGCGCTTCAGGTCCTCGATATAGGTGCCGTAGTCGCGGAAATGCAGCAGGCCGGCGAGGCTGCGGATGCCCGGAGCGTTCCAGTCCCGCTCGATGGCGATGGTCTCGGCGACCGGGTCGACCTGACCATAGCCGGCGCGGCTGACCTCGAGGGTGCGGCCGAGGGTCTCGGCGGCGGCATAGGCAAGCTCGGCGGGATCGTCGAGGCCGCGGAGGCGGTCGTCGAGCTCCAGCAGGGCGCGGTCCCGCGCCTGCTGCTGCTTGCGGGCGGTGATGTCGCGGGAGGTGCCGGCCATGCGGAGCGGGCGGCCCCCGGCGTCGCGGAGGAAGCGGGCGCGCAGCTCGATCCAGCCGGGGCGGCCGTCAGGCCGGCGGACGCGGCATTCGAGGCCGAATTCATGGCCGGTGCGGAGGCCTTCCGCGATGGCCGCCTCGAAGCGCGGGCGGTCGGCGGCATGCAGGGCGGCGCGGAGCACCTCGTAGGTGAAGGGAGCGTCGGAGCCGAGGCCGAAATCGGCCCGGCAGATGGGCGATGCGGTGAGATCGCCACTGTGGAAATCGAGCTCCCAGATGCCGAGGCGTCCGGCCTCGGTGGCGAAGCGGAGCCGGGCCTCGCTCTCCTCCAGTGAACGGAGACGCTCGTTGAGCTCGGCCAGCAGCGCGGCATTGTGGCTCCGCAGGCCGGCCATGCGCTCGCGCTCGGTCGTGACGTCGAGCTGGCTGGCGAAGAAGTAGGTCAGCTCGCCGGCGGCGTCGCGGACCGGTGCGATCAGCAGCCGGTTCCAGAAGGCAGAGCCGTCCTTGCGGCGGTTGCGGATGTCGATCTCGATCGGCTCGCGCGCCTCGACGGCGTCGTGGATGGCGCGGACGGTGGCCGGGTCGCTCTCCGGCCCCTGGAGGAAGCGGCAGTTCCGGCCGAGAATCTCCTCGCGCGCATAGCCGGTGAGGCGGGTGAAGGCGTCGTTGGCGAAGATGACGGGATTGTCGGGCAGGCGCGGATTGGTGACGATCATCGGCATGCGCGTGGCGCGCACGGCGGAGACGAAGGGGTCCGTGCTCCTGTCGAGCCCGAGCACTTCCGCGCCGATGCGGGCCTCCTCGGCCGCCAGCTCGGAGGGGGTGCTGCCTGGGGTATCGGACATGGCTCGGGCGTCGGCCTTTCGGTCGGCTTTCAGGAGGAAGGGGACGGGGCGGCAGGTGGCGCGGTCAGGGCGAAGCGCAACCCCTGGGCGGGGGCGATGGGCTGGGTTCTGGCCTGGTCATGGCGCCTTCCGTGTCGGATCGGGGTGCGTATGTTACGGCGGTGAACACCCATGGAAGGTCAGGGTTGCATCGCTGCCCGGGCATCGTCACATTCCGGCGCGAATGCCAGGCCGGGATGGCGCCCGGCGCCGAAAGTTCCCTTATTTCCGATGAGTAGCACCCGATCATGATGTTCTTCGCGCGCTGGAAGACCCTGTCCATCCTGGCGGTCTGCCTGCTCGGAGTGCTGCTCTGCACCCCGAACCTCTTCCCCAAGGCCTCGCTGCCCTCCTGGGCGCGGCAGTTCTCGCTCGGCCTCGACCTGCGCGGCGGCTCCTACCTGCTGCTCGAGGTCGATATGGACGCGGTGGTGAAGGAGCGGCTGGAAAGTCTGGCCGATGCGGTGCGCGGCCGGCTGCGGGCGGCCAATATCGGCTATGTCAACCTTGCCGCCGAGCCGGCGCAGCGGCGCGTCTCGCTGCGCGTGCGCGACACGGGCCAAGCGCAGGCGGCGATGGCGGTGCTGCGCGAGCAGGCGAACCAGATCCCGACCAGCCTCGGCAACACGGTCCCCGACATCGACGTGGCCGCGACACCGGACGGGCTGGTGACCGCGACGCTGAGCGAGGCGGGCCTGCGCGCCAAGGCGACGGCGGCGGTCGAGCAGTCGATCGAGATCGTCAGGCGCCGCATCGACGAGACGGGCGTCTCCGAGGCGCTGATCGCGCGGCAGGGCCAGGCACGCATCCTGGTGCAGCTGCCAGGCGTCGAGGATCCGAACCGGATCAAGCAGCTGCTCGGCCAGACGGCGCGGATGACCTTCCACCTGCTCGACGAGACGGCCAACCCGGCCTCGCCGACGCCGCCGCCGGGCGTGCAGTTCCTCGACGGCGAGGCGCGGCCGGGGCAGCCGGCGCAGCGCTACGCGGTGCGCCGGCGCGTCGAGGTGGACGGCGCCAACCTCACCGATGCCCGCGCGGGCCAGGACAACCGAACCGGCGAGTGGGTGGTCAACTTCGTCTTCGACTCCACCGGGACGCGACGCTTCGCGGATGTGACGCGGGCGAATGTCGGGCGGCCCTTCGCCATCGTGCTCGACAACAAGGTGATCACGGCGCCGAACATCCGCGAGGCGATCACCGGCGGCCGCGGGCAGATCAGCGGCAGTTTCAGCGCGGCGAGTGCCAACGAGCTCGCCGTGCTGCTGCGGGCGGGCGCGCTGCCGGCGCCGCTGACGGTGGTGGAGGAGCGGACGGTCGGGCCCGAGCTCGGGGCGGATGCGATCCGCGCCGGCATGCTTGCGCTGGCGGCCGGCGCGCTCTTCGTCTTCCTCTACATGGGCTTCGCCTACGGGCTGTTCGGCTGGTTCGCCAACCTGGGGCTGCTGGTGAACATCGTCTTCCTGCTCGCCGCGCTCTCGGTGATGGAGGCGACGCTGACCCTGCCGGGCATCGCCGGCATCGTGCTGACGCTCGGCACCGCGCTCGACGCCAACATCCTCATCAACGAGCGCATCCGCGAGGAGGTGAAGAACGGGCGGCCGCCCTTGAGCGCGCTGGAGGCCGGCTTCACCAAGGCCTCCGGCACGATCATGGACAGCAACCTGACGAACCTCATCGCCATGGCCTGCCTCTACGGCTTCGGCAGCGGGCCGGTGAAGGGCTTCGCGGTGACCGTCGCCATCGGCACCATCGTCCAGATGTGGACGGCGACGACGCTGGTGCGGCTGATGGTCAGCATCTGGTACCGCTGGACCCGGCCGAAATCCCTGCCGGTGCTGGAGGATGGGCGCGGCCTGCGGGAGCGGCTGGCGCGGCCGCTCTTCCGCATCATCCCCGACGTGACGCACATCCCCTTCATGAAGGGGGCGCGGGTCGGGCTGATGGTCTCGGCCATCCTCTCCACCGCGTCGCTCATCGGCGCCTTCTATCCGGGGCTGGAGAAGGGCATCGACTTCAAGGGCGGCATCGTCATGGAGGTGCGGACGCCGGGGCCGGCCGACCTCGCGGCATTGCGCACGAAGGTCTCCGGCCTCGATCTCGGCGATGTCGGGCTCCAGCAATTCGGCGATGCCGAGACGGTGCTGCTGCGCCTGCCCGTGCAGGCGGATGAGGGCGGCACGCAGGCGGCCGTCAACAAGGTGCGCGAGGGGGTGGAGCAGGTGGCGCCCGGGGCGCGCATCCTCCGCGTCGAGGCGGTGGGCAACCGCGTCTCAGACGAGCTGTTCCTCGGCGGGATGATCGCGCTCGGGATCAGCCTGCTGGCGATGCTGATCTACATCTGGTTCCGCTTCGAATGGCAGTTCGCCATCGCGGCCATCATCACGCTGGTCCTCGATACGACGAAGACCGTCGGCTTCATGGTGCTGTTCGGGGTGGAGTTCAACCTGACCACCGTGGCGGCGATCCTCACCGTCATCGGCTTCTCGGCGAACGACAAGGTCGTGGTGTTCGACCGGATGCGGGAGAACCTGCGGAAGTACAAGCAGATGCCGCTGCGGCAGCTGGTCGACCAGTCGATCAACGAGACGTTGAACCGCTCGCTCGGCACCTCGATGACGCTGCTGCTCTCGGCGCTGCCGCTGGCCTTCTTCGGCGGCGACACGCTGGCGGGCTTCGCCTGGGTGATGCTGTTCGGCATCGTGGTGAGCGCGTCCTCCTCGGTCTTCATCGCCGCGCCGATCGTGCTCTACACCGGCAAGGACCGGCTGCGCCGCGGCACGGATGCGCCCGCGGTGGGACCGAAGCAGGCGCCCGCGGGGGTCTGACCCGAGGGCTCAGGGCTTTCCCCTCCGGGACACGACCTCGAGGGGAGCCCGGCGGCGGGATGGGGTTCAGGCCGGACGAGTTTAAGGCGTCTTCATCGATCTTGGTGAGAGGCAGAGCCGACGCGGCGTCCCGGGAGCGCGGGCGCAGCTTTCCTCGGCGTTGGCCGTTACAGCCCTGCGGCCGGCGACCGCAGGGCGGTCCCTGCAGGGACAAAGACATGCAGGCTCATTCGCCGATTCGTAAAAAAATGGAAAATGCCCATGGCGCGGCCCGCTTGCTCCAATTATTGTGGCATCGCTACAGTCGGAAAGACATCCGGGCAATGACGATGGCTGCCGGGTCAGCGATGCCACGGCTGGCCGCCCGTCCCGAGTTCGTGCCGCTGCCGGGGTTCCAGGAGGATGCGGCGGATCTGGCAGACGGCCTCCACAACGGCGAGGTTTCCGTGCATTACCAGCCGGTCGTGCGCCTGGCCGACCGGCGCCCGGTCATGGTAGAGGCCCTGGCGCGCTGGCACCGGCCGCCGCGGCTGATCTCACCCGATCGCTTCGTCCCGCTCGCCGAAAGCTGCGGCCTGGTGCGGACCCTGTCCATGGTGGTGACGGCGCGGGCCGCGGCGGAGGTCGCCCCGCTCTGGCAGCGGCTGCGGCTGACCGTCTCGGTCAACCTGCCGCTCGGGCAGTTGCTGCTGCCGGACCTGCCGGCCTGGCTGCACCGGGCGCTGCGGGCGGGCGGGTTGCAGCCGGGCCAGGTGGCGCTGGAGCTGACCGAGACGACGCCGGTGCGCGACCGCTCCGCCCTGCGGCGGGCGCTGCTGCGGCTGCGCGGCGCGGGGCACCGGGTGCTGCTCGACGACATCATCCTGCATGACGACCGGAGCTGGCTGTTCGGCCTGCCCTTCGGCGCCTTCAAGCTCGACCGCTCGCTGGTGGAGCGCCTGCCGGCGGATGGGCATGCGCGCCGCGAGGTGCGGCGCCTGGTGCGGATGGCCGATGCCTCCGGCCAGCAGGTGATCGCCGAGGCGGTGTCCGACCAGCGGCTATGGCAGGTCGTGCGCGGCCTCGGCGTCCACCATGCGCAGGGCTATTTGGTCAGCCGGCCGCTCCCGGCCGATGCGCTGGCGCGGTGGCATGGTCGGTGGCGAGGCACGGGGCATTAGCCTGCCCCTCCCCTTCCGCGGTCAGGCATAGACCCGGCGATAGAGGTCGACGATCTCCGCCTCGCTCGGCACCCGCGGGTTGTTGGCCGGGCTGCCGGAGGCGAGGGCCTGCTTCGCCATCAGCGGCAGCAACCCTTCCCACCGGTTGCCGCCGATGCCGTAATCCTTCGGCGTCGGCACGCCAAGCTCCTGATTGAGGGCGCGCAGCTCCTCCAGCAGCCTGGAGGCTGCGGCCTCGTCGCTGTCCTCACGGGTGGCGACGCCCATGGCCCGCGCCGCCTCGGCATAGCGCGGCAGGGCGTCGTTCAGGCCGAATTCCGTCACCGCCGGCAGCAGCATCGCGTTGGAGAGGCCGTGCGGCACATGGAAATGGGCGCCGATTGGCCGGCTCATGCCATGCACCAGCGCGACCGAGGAGTTGGAGAAGGCGAGGCCGGCCTGCATGGCGCCGAGCATCATCGCCTCGCGCGCTGCGGCATTCTTCGGCTGGTGGTAGGCGGGGCGGAGATGCCGGCCGATGAGCTGCATGGCGGAGAGCGCCAGGCTGTCGGCATGCGGGTTGGCGCGCTTCGAGACATAGGCCTCCAGCGCATGGGTCAGGCTGTCGATGCCGGTATCGGCAGTGGTGCGGGGCGGGACGCTGAAGGTCAGCTCGTAATCGACGATGGCGGCGAGCGGCAGGGCGCCGAGGCCGGCGATCAGCATCTTCTCGTCGGTCTCGGTGTCGGTGATGACGGTGAAGCGCGTCGCCTCCGAGCCAGTGCCGGCCGTCGTCGGGATGCAGATGATGGGGACAAGGCCGCGATCCGCCTGGGCGGGCACCTTGAAGTCGCGCATCTTCGCCCCGGCGGGCGCGGCGGCGAGGATGGCCATGGCCTTCGCCGTGTCCATCGGGCTGCCGCCGCCGAAGCCGATCAGGCAGTCGAATTCTCCACCCCGCAGCAGGGCGGCGCCGGCCTCGATGACGGTGTCGGTCGGGTCGGGGACGGTTTCGCTGAACACCTCCAGGCGGAGGCCGGCGGCGCGCAGCGGGGCGAGGAGCGCGCGCTCGATGGTGCCGGAGGAGACCATCCATGGGTCGGTGACGACGAGCGGGCGGGAGAGGCCGAAGAGGCCGAGCACCTCGGCGGCCTGGGCGACGCTGCCGCCGCCGATGCGCATCAGGCGCGGCGAGACGATGGTGGCGGTCATGGCTGGGCTCCTCCCCCGGAATTGGCGCGGAGGATAGGCGGGGCCGCGAGGCGGGGCTAGTAGCCCACGCCGCTGCCGCCGAGGCCGAAGGTGGTGATGTTGACGCCGCTGGTCTCCGCCTGGCGGGTGCCGTTCCAGCCGCTTTCGGCGTCGAGCTGCGCGATCTGCTGGGCCAGCAGTGCGGTCGCGTTGGACGCCTGGGGCAGTGGGCCCAGATCGCCGAGGCGGGCGACCGAGCGCTCGCCGCCGGGGCGGAAGAGCGGCGCGGGCAGCGCGCGGGCGGCGGCCGCCCGGTCATTGGCGCGAAGGGCGCGGGCGGCGGCGAGCAGTCCGTCGATCACCGGCCGGGGCGGCGCCGACTCCTGCACGCCGAGGGCGTCGCGCAGCTCGGTGCGGGCCAGCTCCATCTGGCGGCGGATGGCCTCGGGGATGGGGGCGAAGCGCGGGTCGGTCGCCAAGGCGTCGGTCGCGTATTCGAGCCGGGCGGCCGCCATCGCCGCGGCAACCGGCTGGCCGGAGAGGCCACGGCCGCGATCGGCGAAGGCCTGGGCCGCGCCGCCGATCGCGGCCCGCGCCGGGTCCGAGGCGCTGGCGGCAAGGTCCATTGGCGGCGTCGGCGGGCGCTGCCGCATCTCCGCGCAACCGGCGGCGGCGAGCAGCAGCAGCAGGCCGGCCCGGCGCATCAGAGGCGCAGGCTCGAGCTGGAGTCGCGCTGGCGGATGGCATCCGTCGCGGTGACGGCGGCGGAGTTGGTCAGCGGCAGGCTGGGCAGCGCCGCGAGGCGGGTCAGCGTCGCCTGCCCGCCCTGCGGGAAGACCGGGCTGCTGAGGGCGGCGGCCGGGTCGCCCTGCTGCGAGCTGAGCGCCCGAGCGGCGGCGTAGAGGCTGTCGATGACGGGCTGGGCCTCCGCATCCGGGGCGATGCCGAGGGCGGCGCGCCATTCGGCGCGGGCGGCCGTCATCTGCCCGATGATGCTGGGCGAGACGCTGGTGAGACGCGGGTTGGTCGGCATCTCGACCGCCAGCCATTCCATCTGCGCCACGGCGCGGGCGGCCTGGGCAGGGCGGCCGGCGAGCAGCGCCGGGCTGGAGAAGGCGACGGAGGTATTGGCGACGGCGCTGCGCAGCGGATCGCCGGCGCCGATCACCGCATCGGCGGGCAGGCTGGCGGTCTCCGGCGGCGGCGGCAGGGTGCAGGCGCCGAGGGCAAGCAGGGCGGCGAGCGGCAGGGCGGTGCGGATCATCAAGCGTATCCCCCAAGCTGGGCGGTCGAGGCCCGGCGCCATCGCCGGCGCCCTACCTCGCGGTCGTGTCGCCGCCGGGACGGACTATGGACCGGCGGCGGCGGCGGCACAATCGCGGCGCGACGACGGCGCCGCACCCCAAGCTTCGGCTCAGTAGCAGCCGGCGAGGCGCGCCCGCGTCCGCAGCAGGGCGAGTACGGTGCGGCAGGTGGGCGCCGGGCGATCGACCAGTTCCGACAACTCGACGATGACGCCGAGCAGCGCGTCGATCTCCATCGGCCGGCCGCGCTCCAGGTCTTGCAGCATGGAGGTCTTGTGCGCGCCGACCCCGGCGCCGCCGGCGATGCGCTTGTCGACATCGATGGCGAAGCGGGTGCCGAGCGCCTCGGCGATGGCCTGCGCTTCCAGCATCATGGCGCGGCAGACGGCGCGCAGCTCGCCCTCGCCGGTGATGACGTCGAGCGTCGCGCCGGTCAGCGCGGAGAGCGGGTTGAAGGCGAGGTTGCCCCAGAGCTTCACCCAGATCTCGTCGCGGATCTTCGGCCGCACCGGCGCCTTGAAGCCGGCCGCGACCAGGGCAGCGGACAAGGCCCCTGCCCGCTCGGAGCGGCTGCCATCCGGCTCGCCGAGCGAGAAGCGGTCACCATAGGTGTGGTTGACGACGCCCGGCTCCGGCACGTCGGCCGCCGGGTAGATGATGCAGCCGAGGACGCGGGAGGGGTGCAGCGCCTCCCACAGCGCGCCGTCGGGATCGACGCTCTGGACGCGGCGGTCTTCATAGGGGCCGGGCAGCTTGTAGAAGTACCACCAGGGGATGCCGTTGACGGCGGAGACGATGGTGGTCTGCGGCCCAAGCAGCGGTTGCATCGACTGCGCGACGCCAGGCAGCGAATGCGCCTTCAGCGTGATCAGCACGTAGTCCTGCGGCCCCGCCTCCTCGGCGGTCGCGACGCAGCGCGGGCGGGTGACGCTCTCCTGCCCGTCGCTGATCAGCTTGAGGCCGTTCGCCTGCATGGCCGCGAGATGCGGCCCACGGGCGATGACCGTCACTTCGGTCTCGCCCTTGGCGGCGAGCTTCGCCGCCATCAGCCCGCCGATGGCGCCCGCGCCGTAGATGCAGATCTTCATGCCGTGATCCCAAGCTTTTCGGCGAGGCCGATGCGCATCAGCTTGCCCGTCGCGCCCTTCGGGATCTCGGGGAGGAAGACGACCTTGCGCGGCACCTTGAAGTCGGCGAGGTGCTTGGCCGCGAAGTCGCGCAGCTCGCGCTCGCTGCACTCCATGCCCTCGCGCAATACGACGGCGGCGCCGACCTCTTCGCCCAGCATCGGATGCGGGATGGAGAAGGTGAGCGCCTGGGCGACGGCCGGATGCTCGGAGAGGATGCCGTCCACCTCGAGCGGCGAGACCTGTTCGCCGCCGCGCTTGATGAGCTCCTTCAGCCGCCCCGTGAGCATCAGGTAGCCGTCCTCGTCGAGCATCCCCTGGTCGCCGGTGCGGAACCAGCCATTGGTGAAGGCCTTGGCGTTGGCTTCCGGGTTGGCCTCGTAGCCCTTGGTGACGTTGGGGCCGCGGATGACGACCTCGCCGATCTCGCCCTGCGGCAGGATGGTGCCGTCATCGGCCATGATGGCGACCTCGGGCCCCGCCGGCAGGCCGACGAGGCCGGGCTTCTGCGGCCGCGGCGGCAGCGGGTTGCTGCACATCTGGTGGCTGGCTTCGGTCATGCCATAGGCCTCGATGACCGGCGCGTTGAAGGCGGTGGCGAGGTCCCGCATCGCCTGCGCCGGGAGCGAGGCGGAGGAGGAGCGGAGGAAGCGCAGCGGCGCGCGGGCGATGATCTCCCTGTTGCGCTCGGCGCGCTGCAGGATCGCCTGGTGCATGGTCGGCACCGCCGTATACCAGGTCGGGCGCTCGGCATCGAGCCAGCCGAAGAAGCGCAGCGCGTTGAAGCCCGGTGTGCAGATCACCGAAGCACCGGCGGCAAGCGAGGAGAGCGTCGCAGCGATCAGCCCGTGGATGTGGAAGAGCGGCATGACGTTGAGGCAGGCATCCGCCGGCGTCAGCTCCAGCGTCGCCGCGATGCTGCCGGCTGAGGCGGTGACGTTGGTATGCGTCAGCGGCACGATCTTCGGCCGCGCGGTGGTGCCGGAGGTGTGCAGCACCAGCGCCACGTCATCGGCCGCGGCGGGGCCGGGCTGGGCGGCGGTCGCGGCGCTGCCGCCGGCCAGTGTGAACTCGCCCGCCGCCTCGCCGGGGACGAGTTCCAGCACCGGGACGGAGAGGCGGGCGGCCACCGCACGGGCAGGCGTCTCCATCCCCTGCTGCACGACCAGCGCCTTGGCCTTGAGGTCGGTCAGGTAGAACTCGAATTCCTCGTCCTTGTAGGCGGGGTTCAACGGCGCGGTCGTGGCGGCGCCGGCGATGGTGACGAAGGCGGCGGCCATCTCGGGCCCGTTCGGCAGCACGATCGCCACGCGGTCGCCGCGGCCGATGCCCATGGCGTTGAGGCTGGCGAGCGTCCGCTCCGAGAGGGCGCGGAGGCCGGCATAGCTCAGCGGCGGGCGCTCCGGGGCGCGGATGGCGGGCCGGTCGGCGGCCCCGGCCGCGAGCAGTTCGGCGAGGGTGCTGATGGCGGGCATGGGGGTGCTTCCTCCGGCGTCTTCGGCCTTTCTCTGCATCAGCGGCGGGCGGCGAGCAAGTGGGGCCGTGGCGGCGCTTTACACGCTTTTCGTTGATTTACCTCAATTTCCGCCGCAACCCGGGGGTCCAGACGCGGTTCCAGGACCGCAACGCATTGCCGGAGAAACGAGAATGCCACCTGCTGGATGCTCCCGCCGTTCGCTGCTGATCGGGGCCGGTGCGGCCGCCCTCGCCTCTCCCGCCATTGCCCAAAAGGGCTGGGAGCCGACGCGGCCGGTACAGTTCATCGTCCCGGCCGGCACCGGCGGCGGCGCCGACCAGATGGCGCGGGTCATCCAGGGCATCGTCTCCAAGCACAAGCTGATGCGCCAGCCGATGGTCGTGGTGAACAAGGCCGGCGGCGCTGGGGCGGAGGGCTTTCTCGAAGCGAAGGGCGCGCGGGGCAACCCGCACATGATCGTCATCACCCTCTCCAACCTCTTCACCACGCCGATGGCGACGGGCGTGCCCTTCTCCTGGCAGGACCTGACGCCGGTCGCCATGCTGGCGCTCGACGAGTTCGTGCTCTGGGTCAATGCCGAGTCGCCCTGGAAGACGGCCGCGGAGTTCGTCGAGGCGGCGAAGCGGGAGCGCCTGAAGCTCGGCGGGACAGGGTCGAAGCAGGAGGACCAGATCATCGCCGTCGCCATCGGCAAGGCGACGGGCGCGCAGCTCACCTACGTGCCCTATCGCGGCGGCGGCGAGGTCGCGGTGCAGCTTGTCGGCAAGCATGTCGAGGCCACCGTCAACAACCCGATCGAGGCTGTGACGCATTGGCGCTCCGGCGCGCTCCGTCCGCTCTGCGTCTTCGACAGCCAGCGGCTCTCGGGGACGGAGAAGATGACGGAGACCATGGCCTGGTCCGACATCCCGACCGCGAAGGAAGCCGGGCTCGATGTCGAGTACCTGATGCTCCGCGGCATCTTCATGCCGGCCGGCGTGCAGCCGGCGCAGGTCGCCTTCTACGAAAATCTTCTCGAGAAGGTGCGCGAGACGCCGGACTGGCGCGAGCTGATGCAGCAGGGCGCCTTCAACACGACGAGCATGACGGGCGATGCCTTCCGTGCCTGGCTGACCAAGGAGGAGGCGCGGCACCGGACGCTGATGCAGGAAGCGGGGTTCCTGGCGTGAGCGCCGAACGCGGCTTGCGCATGAGCATGGTGGAGGCCGGCACCGCACTGGCCTTCGCGCTGGCCGGGATGGCGGCGATCGGCGACAGCCTCCGGCTCGGCACGGGCTGGGGGGATGACGGGCCGAAATCCGGCACCTTCCCCTTCTGGATCGGCCTCATCCTCGTCGCGGCGAGCGCGGGGACGCTGGCGCAGGCGGTGCGCGCGCGGTCAGGGAGCGGGCTCTTCGCCAGCTGGGAGCAGCTGCGGCTCGTCGCCTCCGTGCTGGTGCCGACGGCGCTCTATGTCGCGGCGATTCCCTTCACCGGCATCTACCTCGCCTCCGCCGCGCTGGTCGCCTGGTTCATGCACCGGCTGGGCGGCTTCGGCTGGGCGCGGTCGGCGGCGGCGGGCCTCGCCGTCGCCGTCACCTGCTTCCTCGTCTTCGAGATCTGGTTCCTGGTGCAGCTCCCCAAGGGGCCGCTTGAAACCTCGCTGGGGTATTGAGAGATGGAAGAACTCGGCCTGCTGATGCAGGGCTTCGCCGTGGTAATGGAGCCGCAGAACCTGCTGCTGATGCTGGTGGGCATCGCGCTCGGCGTGCTGATTGGCGTGCTGCCGGGGCTCGGCGGTGCGAACGGCATAGCCATCCTGCTGCCGCTGACCTTCGCCATGCCGCCGGTCTCGGCGATCATCATGCTCTCCTGCATCTATTGGGGCGCGCTGTTCGGCGGGGCCATCACCTCGATCCTGTTCAACATCCCCGGCGAGCCATGGTCGGTCGCCACCACCTTCGACGGCTATCCAATGGCGCAGCAGGGCAAGGCCGCCGAGGCGCTGACGGCCGCCTTCACCAGCAGCTTCGTCGGCGCCTTCGTCGCCATCGTCATGATCACCTTCATCGCGCCGGTGATCGCGGGCTTCGCGCTACGCTTCGGGCCGCCTGAGTTCTTCGCGGTGATGTTCCTCTCCTTCGCCAGCTTCATCGGCATGAGCAAGGGGCCGGCGCTGAAGACCGTCTGCGCCATGATGCTCGGCTTCCTGCTCGCGGCCGTCGGCATGGACACCGTCACCGGCCAGCTGCGCATGACCTTCGGCAGCACGGAGATGATCCGCGGCTTCGACTTCCTCGTCGCCGTCATCGGCCTCTTCGGCATCAGCGAGATCCTCTGCTCCATCGAAGACGGGCTGCGCTTCAAGGGCGAGCGGGCGAAGATCGACGCCAAGGTCGTGCTGAAGGTCTGGGCCACCCTGCCGAGGCACTGGTGGCTGGCGCTGCGCTCCTCGCTGATCGGCTGCTGGATGGGCATCACCCCGGCCGGCGCGACTCCCGCGAGCTTCATGTCCTATGGCGTGGCGCGGCGGATGTCGAAGAACGGCGCGAGCTTCGGCAAGGGGCGGATCGAGGGCGTCATCGCCCCGGAGACGGCGGCGCATGCGGCCGGCACCTCGGCCTTGCTGCCGATGCTGACGCTCGGCGTGCCGGGCTCGCCGACGGCCGCCGTGCTGCTCGGCGGGCTGATCATGTGGGGGCTGCAGCCGGGGCCGATGCTTTTCGTCGAGCAGAAGGACTTCGTCTGGGGCCTGATCGCCTCGATGTATCTCGGCAATGTCGTCGGGCTGATCGTGGTGCTGGTGGCGGTGCCGTGGTTCGCTGCGATCCTTCGCGTGCCCTTCTCGATCATCGCGGCGATCATCCTCGTTGTCTGCGCGATCGGGGCCTTCACCGTCAGCAATGCCGAGTTCGACATCACGCTGATGCTGCTCTTCGGCATCATCGGCTACGTGCTGAAGAAGCTCGACTACCCGCTGGCGCCGCTGGTCCTCGCCCTGGTGCTGGGCGACCGGGCGGAGGAGGCCTTCCGCCAGTCGCTGCTGATCAGCCAGGGGAGCCTCGGCGTGTTCTTCTCCAACTGGCTGGTGAGCGGCATCATGGCGATGGGCTTCGCCCTGCTGCTCTGGCCGGCGATCACCTGGGTGCTGGGGCGCCTGCCGGGCCGCCGCATCCGCGGCCCGGCGACGGCCTAGCCGAGCGAGGCGCGGTGCCGGGCGGAGAGTTCCACATAGTGGGGCGCCGTCCGGTCGAAGCCGGCCCGCTGCTCGAGGGTGAGCAGGCGTACCGGCTTCGCCGGGTTGCCCATCCAGAGCTCGAGCGAGGCGATGCGCTTGCCAGGCGGCAGGACGGAGCCGGCGGCGAGCACGCCGCCCTCCTCGATCACCGCATCGTCCAGCACCGTCGCCCCCATGCCGACGAAGGCACGGTTCATCAGCGTGCAGGCATGGATGATGGCGGCATGGCCGACCGTCACGTCATCGCCGATATTGGTCGCCTGCTTGCCCGCATTGACGTGGATGATGGTGCCGTCCTGGATATTGGAGCCGGCGCCGATGCGGATGTAGTTGGTGTCGCCACGCAGGACGCAGTGATACCAGATGTTCGAGCGCGGCCCGATGGTGACGTCGCCGATGACGGCGGCGGTGGGTGCGACCCAGGCCTCCGGATCGACCTGCGGCAGCTTGCCCTCGAAGGGGTAGAGCGGTCCCATTCCTGTCCTCCCTATTCGGCCGCCGCCGGCAGCCGCGTCTCGACCGCGATGCCGAGCATCAGGCCGATATTCTGCACCGCCGCGCCGGATGCGCCCTTGCCGAGATTGTCGAAGCGCGCGGTGAGCACGGCTTGGCCCAGGGCCTCGTTGCCGTGGACGCGCAACTCCAGCAGATTGGTATTGTTGAGCGCCTGCGGCTCCAGCTTCGGCGTCGCCGGTACGACACGCACATACTCGCTGCCGGCATAGCGCGCGGCGAGCAGCGCCTCGATATCGGCCGGCTTCGGCCGGCCCGGCAGGGTGTCGAGGTGGAGCGGGATGCTGTCGATCATCCCCTGGCGGTAATCGGCGACGGAGGGGATGAAGATCGGGCGGCGCGTCAGGGCGCTGTAGTGCTGCAGCTCGGCGACATGCTTGTGGGTGAGGCCGAGGCCGTAGAGCTCGAAATCGGGCGCGCGGCGAGCCTCGTAATCGGCGATCATGGCATTGCCGCCGCCGGAATAGCCGGACACGGCGTTGATGCAGACAGGGTAATCGGGCGGCAGCAGCCCGGCATCGACCAGCGGGCGGAGCAGCAGGATGGCGCCCGTCGGGTAGCAACCGGGGTTGGCGACGCGCGGCGCGGCGGCGATCAGCGCAGGTTGGTCCGGCGTCAGCTCCGGCAGGCCATAGGCCCAGTCGGGGTTGACCCGGTGGGCGGTGCTGGCGTCGAGCAGCCGCGGGGCGTCGGCGCCGAGCGAGGCGGCGAGCGCCGTGCTCTCCTTCGCGGCGTCGTCGGGCAGGCAGAGCACGACGAGGTCGACCTCGGCCATCAGGGCGCGGCGGGCCTCCGGGTCCTTGCGGCGGGCGGGGTCGATGGAGCGGACCTCGATGCCGGGCAGGATCGCCAGCCGCTCGCGGATTTGCAGGCCGGTGGTGCCGGCCTCGCCATCGATGAACACCGTCGGGGTCTTCGCCATCGTCCTGGCCCTCTCAGCCTCGGGGACAGTGCCGCCCAATGCGGCCCAAAAAGCAAGAGGGGCGGACCCGCGCGGGCCCGCCCCTCCTCGTATGACAGCCATGTGGCTGGCGCCGACCGGCGCCCGCCCGGTCAGCGCTTGCTGAACTGGAAGGAACGTCGTGCCTTCGCCTTGCCGTACTTCTTCCGCTCGACGACGCGCGGGTCGCGGGTCAGGAAGCCGGCCTTCTTCAGGATCGGCCGCAGCTCCGGCTCGAAATTCGTCAGCGCGCGGCTGATGCCGTGGCGCACTGCGCCGGCCTGGCCGGAGAGGCCGCCGCCGACCACGGTCGCGATCACGTCGAACTGCTGGTAGCGGTCAGCCACCAGGAAGGGCTGAGAGAGCAGCATCCGCAGCACCGGCCGGGCGAAATAGGTCACCACGGGCTTACCGTTGACGGTCATCTCGCCCTTGCCGGGCTTCACCCAGACGCGGGCCACGGCGTCCTTGCGGCGGCCGGTGGCGTAGGCGCGGCCGAAGGCGTCGCGCTTCGGCTCGCGGGGGGCCGGGGCCTCGCCGGTGATGGCACCGGACTGCACCAGGCTCTTCAGATCGGCGAGCGTGCCGGTCGTCTGCTCGCTCATGCTCAGAGCACCTTGTTCTTGCGGTTCATGGCGGCAATGTCGAGCGCCACCGGCTGCTGGCCGGCATGCGGATGCTCAGGGCCGGCATAGACGTGGAGGTTTTCCATCTGGCGGCGGCCGAGCGGCCCGCGGGTGATCATCCGCTCCACGGCCTTCTCGATCACGCGCTCGGGGTACTTGCCCTCGAGGCGCTCACGGACCGTGCGCTCCTTGATGCCGCCCGGGAAGCCGGTGTGCCAGTAGAAGATCTTCTGCTCGGCCTTCTGGCCGGTGACGCGCACCTTCTCCGCGTTGACGACGACGACATGGTCGCCGCAATCGACATGCGGTGTGAATTGCGGCTTGTGCTTACCGCGGAGGCGATTGGCGACGATGGTGGCGAGGCGGCCGAGGACGAGGTCCTGCGCATCGACCACCACCCAAGCCTTCTTGACCTCGGCCGGCTTCAGCGAGCGCGTCTGGGTCTGGAGTTGCATGGGAATGGGCTTTGTCCGGTCTGAAAGAGGCGCGGGTTATGCCGTCCGACCGGCCGGAGGTCAAGGGTAAAGCTCGGGTTTTAGGGCGCGGTATCCGATTACCGCATCAAATCGGCAGGTTGCCAGCCACCCTGGCGGAGGGCAGGCTCGGCGCAACGATACGGGAGCGGCGGCCATGGCGAAGATCGGACGGCGAGGGTTGATCGCGGCGGGCGGGGCAATGGCGGCGCCGGCCCTGGCCCAGGCGCCATGGCCGGCCGCGCAGACCGTCGCGGTCGTCATCCCCTATGCGCCGGGCGGGGCCTCGGACGTGATCGGCCGGCTGGTGACGCAGACCCTGTCGGAGCGGCTGGGCGGCACCTTCGTCATGGACCACAAGCCCGGCGCCTCGACCAGCCTCGCCGCCCGGCTCGTGGCGCGGGCGAAGCCGGACGGGATGACCCTGCTGCTCGGCACCATCGCCACCTTCACCCTGACGCCGCTGGCGCTGCGCAACCCGGGCTATGACCCGCTGGCCGATTTCGTCCATGTCACCCAGGTCTGCGAGACGCTCTCCGTGCTCGTCGCCCATCCGCGCTGGGCGAGCTTTGAGGCGCTGATCGCGGCTGCCAGGGCGAAGCCGGACTCCCTCTCCTACGCCACCTGGGGCGTCGGGACGACGGCGCACCTGCCGATGCTCGACCTGCTTGGCCGGGTCGGGGCGGAGATGCTGCACGTCCCCTATAATGGCTCGCCGCCCGCGATGACGGACACCATCGCCGGGCGGACGGATTGCATGTTCGCCCTCTATGCCGCCTGCAAGGGCCATCTGGAGGAAGGCCGGCTGAAGGGCCTCGCCCAGCCCGTCGCCACGCGCCCGGCGGCGATCCCCGACGTGCCGACCTTCGCCGAGCTCGGCATCCCCGATTTCGTCTATACCGGCTGGTACGGCGTGCAGGCCCCGGCGGGCACGCCGCGCACCATCACAGAGCGGATCGAGCGGGCGCTGACCGAGGGCCTGGCCGAGCCGCGCATCCAGGCCTTCATGGCGACGCAGGGAATCGGGCCCTCCCCCATGGGCGGCGCCGCGGCCGTTGCGCGGATCGAGCGCGAATTGCCACAGAACCGCACACTGATGCAGCGTGCGGGCCTCAGCCCGGAGTAGTCCCGTGACCAAAGCGCCCCATGGCCTGTCCCGCAACGCCGCCAATTACGGCGACCGGGAATTCGCCTTCTACCTGCGCCGCAGCTTCGCCGCCTCCATGGGCTATTCCCGCACCATGCTGGAGAAGCCGGTGGTCGGCATCGCCGATACCGCCTCGGACTACAACAACTGCCACCGCAACGTCCCCGAGATGATCGAGGCGGTGAAGCGCGGCGTGCTGGCGGCGGGCTCCCTCCCCCTCGCCTTCCCGACGGTCAGCCTCTGCGAGCCCTCGCTGACGCCGACCTCCATGCACTACCGCAACCTCATGGCGCTCGACACAGAGGCGATGCTCTCCGCCCAGCCGATGGATGCGGCGGTGCTGATCGGCGGCTGCGACAAGACCGTGCCCGCCCAGCTCATGGCCGCTGCCAGCGCCGACATCCCCTGCGTGATGCTCGTCACCGGCCCGATGCTGGCGCAGCGCTTCGAGGGTGAGCGCCTCGCCGCCTGCACCGACTGCCGCCGCTACTGGGCGCGCTACCGGGCGGGCGATGTCTCCGCCGAGCGCATCGGCCAGATCGAGGGCAAGCTGGCGACGAGCGCCGGCACCTGCGGCGTGATGGGCACCGCCTCCACCATGGCCTGCATCGCCGCCGCGCTCGGCTTCATGCCGCTGATGGCCGCCTCGGCGCCCGCCGTGCATGCCGACCGCCTGCGCTTCGCCGAGGAGGCCGGGGAACTCGCCGTCCGCCTCATCACCCATCCGGTGAAGCCCTCGCAGCTCATCACCGAGAAGAGCGTCGAGAATGCGCTCCGCGTCCTGCTGGCGCTCGGCGGCTCGACCAACGCGCTGATCCACCTGACGGCGATCGCCGGCCGGGCGGGCGTGAAGATCGACCTCAAGCGGCTCGATGCCCTCTCCGAGGAGACGCCGGTGCTGGTCGACCTGAAGCCGACCGGCGAGGGCTATATGGAGGACTTCCATGCCGCCGGCGGCATGGTCGCCCTGCTGCGCGAACTCAAGGATCTGCTCCACCTCGACTGCATCGACATCACCGGCCAGACGCTCGGCGAGGCGATCGATGCCGGCACGCCCTATGTGGATCGCGCCATCATCCGCGCCCGCGGCGAGCCGGTGAGCCCGGTCGGCGGCCTCGTCTCGCTCTTCGGCAGCCTGGCGCCGGAAGGGGCGATCCTCAAGCGGAGCGCCGCCACCCCGGCCCTCTTCGAGACCGAGGCGCGCTGCATCGTCTTCGACGGCCTCGCCGACCTCGCCGACCGGATCGACGACGACGCCCTCGACGTGACGCCGCAGGACATCCTCATCCTGAAGAATGCCGGGCCGCTGACCCCGGCCGGGATGCCGGAGGCCGGCTACCTGCCGATCCCGAAGAAGCTGGCGCGGGCCGGCGTCAAGGACATGGTACGGATGAGCGACTGCCGCATGTCGGGGACGGCCTTCGGCACCATCGTGCTGCACATCACGCCCGAGGCGGCAGCGGGCGGGCCGCTGGCGCTGGTCGAGACGGGGGACCGGGTGCGGCTCTCGGTCGCGGAACGGCGGCTCGATCTGCTGGTCGAGGAGAGCGAGCTTGCGCAGCGGCGCGCGAAGTGGACGCCGCCGGAGCGGCCGAAGCGGGGGTGGGACAAGCTCGTCCACGAGCAAGTGTTGCAGGCGACGGAGGGGGTGGATCTGGCCTTTCTCCGGCCCGAAGGGGTGTAGAGCGGGGGCTCTGCCCCCGCGCCCCCGCCGGGGGGAAAGCTTCCCCCCGGGCCCCGCCGTCAGTATAGCTGCGCGATAATATTCGACCGGGGCGCAGAGACATGCCGATCCTCAACCGCATCGCCGACTTCCATGCCGAGATGACGGCCTGGCGGCGGGACTTCCACGCCCATCCCGAGATCGCCTTCGAGGAGGTGCGCACCAGCGGCATCGTCGCAGAGAAACTGCGTGAATTCGGCTGCGACGAGGTCATCACCGGCATCGCCAAGACCGGCGTCGTCGGCGTCATCCACGGCCAGGGCGGGCCGGGCCGCGCCATCGGCCTCCGCGCCGACATGGACGCGCTGCCGATCCAGGAGCAGACCGGCCTGCCGCACGCCTCCACCTCCCCTGGCAAGATGCACGCCTGCGGCCATGACGGCCACACCACCATGCTGCTCGGCGCCGCCAAGTACCTCGCCGAGACGCGCAATTTCCCCGGCACCGTCTACGTCATCTTCCAGCCCGCCGAGGAGGCCGGGGGCGGCGGCAACGTCATGGTGCAGGAGGGGCTGTTCGAGCGCTTCCCCATGGAGCGCGTCTTCGGCATGCACAACTGGCCGGGCGCGCCGGAGGGCAGCTTCTGGTGGCGCGAGGGGCCGATCATGGCGGCGACCGCGCAGATCGAGATCGTCGTCACCGGCAAGGGCGCGCATGGCGCCATGCCGCACCAGGGCAACGACCCGGTGGTGGTCGCGGCGCAGATCGTCACCGCGCTGCAGTCCATCGTCGCCCGCAATGTCGAGCCGGCGGAATCGGGCGTCATCACCATCGGCCGCATCCAGGGCGGCGACACCTGGAACGTCATCCCCGAGCAGGTGACCCTCTTCGGCACCGCCCGCTGGTTCAAGCCCGAGGTGGGGGACCTGCTGGAGCGGCGCTTCCTCGAGATCGCGACCGGCATCGCGACAGCCTTCGGCGCCACGGCGAAGGCCGTCTTCGACCGCGGCTACCCCGCGACGATCAACGAGCCCGTCAGCACGGCGCTGACCGTCGAGGCGGCGCGCGCCATCGCCGGCGAGGCGAAGGTGCAGGAGATGCCGAAGCCCACCATGGGCGGCGAGGACTTCTCCTTCATGCTGAACGCCAAGGACGGCAGCTACATCATGCTCGGCGCCGGGCGGGGGCCTGCCGATCCGCAGGTCCACCACCCGAAATACGACTTCAACGACGCCGTCCTGCCGATCGGCGCCAGCTACTGGGCGCGACTGGCCGAGGACGTGCTGGCGAAGGCTTAAGCCTTCGCCGAAGGCCGCGCGGCCATCATCGCGTGATGCGCGGTGATGGCCCCGAGCTTCGGGTCGATCGGCTGGCCGACCCCGGCGCCGAAGTCGAGGAAGGCGAAGAGCATGATGTCGGCGAGGCTGAACCGGTCGCCGCACACATAGCGCCGCCCGGCGATCAGCCCGTCGAGCCAGGCCAGCCGCTCCCGCGCGGTCGCCTTCAGGTCGTCGGCGGCCTGGGGGATGCAGCGGATCCGGTTCTCGAACAGCTTCAGCCCCTCGGCGAAGCGGAAGCCGTTGAGCATCGGCTCGACGATGTTGAGGTCGATGCGGCGCGTCCACATCCGCGTCTCGGCCCGCTCCAGCGGCGTCGTGCCGATCAGCGAGGCGCCGGGGGTGACCTCGTCGAGGTATTCGCAGATGGCGGTGATTTCGGCGAGCACCGTGCCGTCGTCGAGTTCGAGGCAGGGCATCTGCCCGGCCGGATTCTTCGCCAGGTAAGGCGGCTGGCGGTTCTCGCCGCCGCGCAGGTCGACGGTGGTCTTCGGCAGCTCGATGCCGCGCTCGGCCATGAAGATGCGGACAACGCGCGGATTCGGCCCGATCGAATCGTGAAGCAGCATGTGTTTCTATCCTCCCTTGGTGAATCAGATCAGACGACCGGATAAGGTCATCTGGTCGACGGAACCTGCTCATTGAAACGCCGACCTGAACTGCACTCCGTGCGCCGGTGCGAACGGGGCGCGCTTTCGTAACCGGGTAACTCGCCGGTGACGAGTTCGTCCTATAGTTGAGAAACGTCATGATGTTCCTCAGACCGAACACCAGCCCGGCCGGCGCCATCTTAACCCCACCCCTGCACGGGGCGGAAAGCGGGGGGAATGCCGCGTCCTGGCAGGAGGATGAGGCGGCCGCGCTGGCCGCGCCGCTCTTCGACCGGCTGGCCTCGCTCTGCGTCGGCCATGTCGCGCCGCTGTCGCTATGCCTCTTCGTCACCACGCGGACGGAGAGCACCTGGCCCTACGCCTGCCTGGTGCTCGACCTGCTGCTGCTGCTGCTGCGCGTCGCCGTGGTGGTCGGCTACCGGCGGCAACCGTCGCCGAGCCCGGCCGAAACGCTGCGGGCGGCGCGGCGCTACTTCGCCGTGGGCATCGCCTGGGCTTTGGCGACGGGGGCTTTCTGCAGCCTTTCCTATCTCCTCGTCGACGACGAAGCGACGCGCATCCTCTCCGCCACGCTCTCGATGGGCACGGTCGGCGGCATCGCCTCGCGCAACGCGACGACGCCGCGCTTCGCCATCGCCCAGATCACCTCCCTGCTGCTGCCGCAAATGGCCGTCGATATGTCGCTGGGTGGCTGGTACTGGACCAAGGTGACGATGGAGGCGATCTATTTCATTGCCCTCTGCTCCATCGTCCGCCGGCACCATGCGGATATCCGCCGGACCTTGCAGGCGCAGCGCGAGCGGGCGGAGCTGGCGCGGCGCAGCGAGCACCTCGCGCGGCATGACGCGCTGACCGGCCTGCCCAACCGGGCCATGTTCCAGGACGCCATGGCGCGGGCTGTGGGCGGGCTGCCGGAGGCCGGCTTCGCCATCTTCTATCTCGATCTCGACCGGTTCAAGGAGGTGAACGACAGCCTCGGCCATGCCGTCGGCGACCGGCTCCTGCGCGAGGTGGGCGCGCGGATCCGAACATGCCTGCGCCCAGGCGACCTGGTGGTGCGGCTGGGCGGCGACGAATTCGCCGCACTCCTGCCCGGTGCCCCGGCGGAGGCGATCACGGCCCTGGCGAGGCGGCTCATCGAGGCGGTCGGCGAGGACTACGCCATTGACGGCAACCGCGTCGCCGTCGGGGCCAGCATCGGCATCGCCCTGGCGCCGCGGGATGGGCAGAATGCGGACCTGCTGCTCCGCCATGCCGACATGGCGCTCTATGCGGCGAAGGAGGCGGGGCGGGCCACCTGGCGCTTCTTCGACCCGGGCATGGCGGAGCGGCTGAAAGCCCGGCGCAGCCTCGCCGCCGATCTGCGGCAGGCGCTGCCACGGGGGGAGCTGGAGCTGTATTTCCAGCCGGTGCTGCGCATCGATGGCGGGCTGCTCGGCTTCGAGGCGCTGCTGCGCTGGCGGCATCCGCAGCGGGGCATGGTGCCGCCCGGGGAGTTCATCCCTCTGGCCGAGGAATGGGGCCTCATCGCCGGGATCGACGCCTGGGTGCTGCGCCGGGCCTGCGCCGAGGCGGCGCATTGGCCGGCGCCCTACCAAGTCGCCGTCAACCTCTCGCCGGCGCAGCTCGATGGCCGAGATCTCATCGGCATTGTCGCCGCGGCGCTGGCGGGTTCGGGGCTGGCACCGTCGCGCCTGGAGCTCGAGATCACCGAGGCGGTGGTTCTGGGCGAAAGCCAGCGTACGATCGACCTGCTGCGGCGGCTGCGCGAGATGGGCGTGCGGGTGGCGCTCGACGATTTCGGCACCGGCTACTCCTCGCTCGGCTATCTGCGCAGCTTGCCGCTCGACACGCTGAAGATCGACCGCAGCTTCGTCCGCGATCTCGGCCAGTCCGGGACGGCGGCGCCGATCCTACGGGCCATCGCCAGCATGGCGGAGACGCTGGGGCTGGCGACCACCGCCGAGGGGGTGGAAACCGAGGCACAGCTCGCGCAGCTGCGGGAGCTCGGGGTGGCGCAGGTGCAGGGCTACCTCTTCGGCCGGCCCTGTCCGACCTCGGATGTGCCCGGGGTGATCGCGGCCCTGACCAGGCCGGTGGCGCTTCGCGTCGAGGCCGGGGCGGGTTAGGCTGCTCGCTCCCAAGGGAGGACCAAGGCGATGATCCATGAGCTGCGCATCTATCACTGCGTGCCCGGCCGGCTGCCGGCGCTGCTGAAGCGCTTCGAGACCATCACGCTGAAGCTCTGGGAGAAGCACGACATCAGGCAGGCCGGCTTCTGGACGGTGCTGGTCGGCTCCTCCAACCAGGACCTCTACTACCTGCTGCAATGGGACAGCCTCGCCGAGCGCGAGCAGAAGTGGAACACCTTCGCCACCGACCCGGAATGGCTGACGGCGCGGGCGAAGACCGAGGAGGACGGCCAGATCGTCGCCTCGGTCGAGAACCTGCTGCTGGCGCCGACCGCATTCTCGGCGGTGAAGTAGCATGGCGGGCCCGCCGACCTTCGCCACCCCGCCGGGCTTTCTCGGCATCGAGCGGCGGGAGGCGGGCGCGACCTATGTGGTGGCGGGGGTGCCGATGGATATCGGCACCACCAACCGCGCCGGCACGCGCGACGGGCCGGCGGCGATCCGACGCGCGAGCCGCATGCTGGTGGACGGCGTGCATCCTGCGCATTGGGTCGATCCCCGCGACCTCGACATCGCCGATATCGGCGAGTTCGCCATCGCGCTCGGCGACATCCCCGGCAGCCTCGCGTTGATCGAGCGGCAGGCGGCTTCCTGCCGGCACCTTGTCGCGCTCGGTGGCGAGCATGGCATCACCCTGCCCCTGCTGCGGGCGCTGTCGAAGCGGCTCGGCGGGCCGGTCGGGCTGCTGCATTGCGATGCCCATGTCGATACCTGGGCGGATAATTTCGGCCAGGCCTATGCCCATGGCTCGCCCTTCTATCATGCGATCCGCGAGGGGTTGGTCGATCCGAGCCGGATGATACAGGTGGGAATCCGCTCGCCGGTGGACCGGGCGACCTGGGACTGGACCATCGGCCATGGCGTCACCATCGTCACCGGGCAGGAGGCGCAGGAGCTGGGGCCGGCGGCGCTCGCCGAGCAGGTGCGCGCGGTGCTCGGCGCCGGGCCTTCCTACCTCTCCTTCGACATCGACTGCCTTGACCCGGCCTTTGCCCCGGGGACGGGCACGCCCGAGATCGGCGGCCTCGCCTCCTGGCAGGCGCAGGGGCTGATCCGGCGGCTGCGCGGCATCGATTTCCGCGGGATGGATGTAGTCGAGGTCTCGCCCGCCTATGACGACGGCGAGATCACGGCGCTGGCGGCGGCGACGCTGGCCTGGGAATATCTCGCCTTGCAGGCTCTCGACCGGCAAGATTCCTGAAAGCTTTCGCCCTTCCCGGCGGCCATGCCGGCAGAACGGGCGAGCCCCGGAAAAAAGACATGGCAATCCGGGGCGGAAGCCACTATTTATCCGGTCGCGGTCGCTGAAGGGCGGCCGCTGGCGCTATCGCACGTGCCGCGAGCCCCAGCCGCCTGATGGCCGGGGCACAGCAACGACGGGACGCGTCCTTTTCGTCCATGCCGGCCGCAGGGGTTGTTCCCTTTGGCCGGGGCCGTGAGGGATCTGCCTATGTTGCTCGAACGGGTCGCCGCGATGCGAAGTCCGCTGCGCATCGCCTGAAGCCGGGCCCAGCCCCCGTCTCCTCTCGCTCTCCAGGATCGCGCCACATGTCCCTGCTCCGCACCCGTGCGGCGGTCGCCCCGCTGCGCCGCCGCCTCGACGACGCCCTGACCGCCCTGCCCTCCGTCGATGCCCTGGTCGCCGTCGAGCGGCCGGAGGAGCCGATGCACTGCCTGCGCCCGGCCGCCATCGCCGAGGCCTCCGCCGCCTTCGTCGCCGGCTTCCCGGGCGAGGTGCTCTATGCGGTGAAGTGCAACCCGGAGCCCGCCGTGCTGCGCGCAGTCTGGGAGGGCGGCGTGCGCCACTTCGACTGCGCCTCGGCCAATGAGGTGGCGCTGGTGCGGGCGATGTTCCCCGAGGCCGGCATCCATTTCATGCACCCGATCAAGGCGCGCGGGGCCATCCGCGCCGCCTGGGGCGAGCATGGCGTGCGCGACTTCGTGCTCGACAGCGCAGCGGAGCTCGACAAGATCCTCGCCGAAACCGGCGTGGGCGCGGCGGAGGGCCTCGGCCTCTTCATCCGCCTCGGCCTGCCGAAGGGCACGGCGATGCTCGACCTCTCCGGCAAGTTCGGCGCCGAGCCGGAGGAGGCGGTGGCCCTGCTGCGCGCCGCGCGTCCCCATGCCGCGCGCCTCGGCCTCTGCTTCCATGTCGGCTCGCAGATGATGGACCCGCTCGCCTGGCGGCAGGCCATGGCGCTGGCCGGCGAGGTCATCCGCGAGGCCGGCGTACCGGTGGAGGTGATCGATGTCGGCGGCGGCTTCCCGGTCGCCTATCCAGGCATCGAGCCGCCCCCGCTCGGCGCCTTCTTCGCCGAGATCGAGGCGAGCTTCGAGGCGCTGGACCTGCCGGGCGCCGTGCTCTGGTCCGAGCCGGGCCGCGCCCTGGTCGCCGGCGGCGGCTCGGTCGTGGTGCAGGTGCAGGGCCGCCGCGGGCGTGACCTCTACCTGAACGACGGCGTCTACGGCGCGCTCTCCGATGCCGGCGTGCCGGGCTTCACCTTCCCGGTGCGGCTGATCCGCCTGGAAGGCCCGGCTCCCGCCCCGGCGGCCGAGGATTTCGTCTTCTTCGGCCCGACCTGCGACAGCGCGGACCGGATGAAGGGCCCCTTCCCGCTCCCCGCCGATATCCGCGAGGGCGACTGGATCGAGATCGGCCAGCTCGGCGCCTATGGCGCCTGCCTGCGCACCGCCTTCAACGGCTTCGACCGGGCCCGCCTGGTCGAGGTCCGCGACCGGCCGATGATCGAGGCCGACGCGGAAGTTTCACTGGCCGCCTGAGCCAGGCTGCGCGTTCTCCCCCTGACGACCCGGCCCCCCTCCCTTGCGGAGGGGACCGGCCCTTTTGTTGCGTGCCTCGAAGGAGTCCTCCCCCGATGATCCATGCCCGCTTCCCCGGCCGCCTCGTCATGCTCGGCTTCGGCAGCATCGGCCAGGGCGTCCTGCCGCTGATCCTCCGCCACATCGACATCAAGCGGGAGGACATCACCATCGTCACCGCCGAGGAGCGCGG
The DNA here is from genome assembly GCF_000745835.1 of Belnapia moabensis DSM 16746. GTDB lineage: Bacteria > Pseudomonadota > Alphaproteobacteria > Acetobacterales > Acetobacteraceae > Belnapia > Belnapia moabensis. The sequence goes on from NZ_JQKB01000002.1 coordinate 82,904, forward strand.
GCGCGAGGTCGCGGCGGAATACGGCATCCGCTTCGTGGTGGAGGCGGCGACGCGCGAGAACTACCGCGACCTGCTGACCCCGCTGCTGCGTCGCGGCGACTTCCTGCTCAACCTCTCGGTCGACGTCTCCTCCGTCGCGCTGATGCAGCTCTGCCAGGAGCTCGACGTCCTCTATCTCGACACCGTCATCGAGCCCTGGACCGGCGGCTACACCGACACCTCGCTCACCCCTTCGCAGCGCTCCAACTACGCGATGCGCGAGTCAGCGATCGCGTTGCGCGAGGCGGCGCAGGGCGGGCCGACCTCGGTGACGGCGCATGGCGCGAATCCCGGCCTGGTCAGCCATTTCGTCAAGCAGGCGCTGCTCGACATCGCCCGCGACACCGGCGCGCCCATCGCCGCGCCGCCGCCGGCCGCCGACCGCGCCGCCTGGGCGCGCATCGCGCACGACCTTGGCATCAAGGTGATTCACATCGCCGAGCGAGACACCCAGGTCGCCGACCGGCCCAAGAAGCCGGGCGAGTTCGTCAACACCTGGTCGGTGGACGGCTTCGTCGGCGAGGGCTGCCAGCCGGCCGAGCTCGGCTGGGGCACGCATGAGAAGGCGCTGCCAGCGGACGGCCACCGCCACGGCTTCGGCTGCGACGCCGCGATCTACCTGATGCGCCCCGGCGCCAGCACGCGCGTCCGCACCTGGACGCCGCTGGAGGGGCCCTTCCACGGCTTCCTCATCACCCATAACGAGAGCATCTCGCTCGCCGACTACTACACGCTGCGCGACGAGGCCGGACAGGTCGTCTACCGCCCGACCGCCCACTACGCCTACCACCCCTGCGACGACGCCGTGCTCTCCGTCCACGAGCTGGCCGGCAAGAACTGGGAGATGCAGCCCGAGAAGCGGCTGATGACGGACGAGATCGTCCGTGGCATGGACGAGCTGGGCGTGCTGCTGATGGGCCACAGGAAGGGCGCCTACTGGTACGGCTCCCGCCTCACCATCGAGGAGGCACGCAAGCTCGTCCCGCACAACAACGCCACCTCGCTCCAGGTGACGGTCGCCGTGTTGGCCGGCGTCATCTGGGCGATGGAGAACCCGCGCCGCGGCGTCGTCGAGGCGGACGAGATCGACCACCAGCGCGTGCTGGAGATCGCCCGGCCCTATCTCGGCGAGGTGGTCGGTGCCTATTCCGACTGGACGCCCTTGCAGGACCGCGCCCGCCTCTTCCCCGAGACGCTGGATACGGAGGACCCCTGGCAGTTCTCCAACATCCGCGTGGCCTGAGCGGGGTCAGCGCGCCGGCAAGGTCAGCCGGGCGCGCAACCCGCCCGACGGCGCGGCCTCCAGCGCGAGGCCGCCGCCATGCAGCTCGACGAGGTCGCGGACGATGGCAAGTCCGAGTCCACTCCCCGGCGCTGCCTCGTCCAGCCTGACGCCGCGCGCCAGCACCCGCTCGCGCTCATCCTCCGGCAGGCCCGGCCCGTCATCCTCGACGGCAACGGCCACCGACCCGCCCTCACGCGCGACATGCAGCGCCACCGCCCGCCGGGCCCACTGGCAGGCATTCTCCATCAGGTTGCCGAGCATCTCGGCGAGGTCCTGCGGATCGACGCCGACGCGGGCGCGGGCATCGCCCCCGGCCTCGATCGCCAGCCCCTCGTTGCCCGGCAGCCGGCGAAGGGCCCGCGCGATGTCCTCGCCGATGGCGAGCGGCAGCGCGCCCGGCCCATGCGCGCCGGACAGCGCCGCGGCCCGCGCCCGGCGCAGATGGTGCTGCACCAGCCGCTCCATCGCCAGCGCCTCGCCGCGCAGCACGGCGAGGTCCGGCGGCGCGGCATCGAGCGCGGCCCGCTGCACCGCGAGCGGCGTTTTCAGCGCATGCGCGAGGTTGCCGAGATGCGCCCGCGCGCGTTCCACCGTCGCCCGGTTCTGGCGGAGCAGCGCATCGATCTCCTCCAGCAGCGGCGCGATCTCGCTCGGCGCGGCGAGCGCGGCAAGATCCTCCCGCTCGCCCGCACGCAGTTCGGCGACCGCCTGCCGCGCCTGCCGCAGCGGCCTCAACCCCAACACCACCTGCAGCACCGTCCCTGCCACCAGCCCGAGCCCGAGCAGCCCGAAGCCGAGGCCGATCAGCCAGCGCAGCCGCCGCACCTCGCCATCGACGCGCCCCCGCGCCATGGCGGCCTGGACCAGCAGCGGCGGCCCGCCATCCGGCGTCACAACCGCCCGCTCGGCGAGGCGCAGCGGCTCGCCGCGCGGCCCCGTCACGTCGCGGAGGCGCGGCCCGGCCTCCGCCGCCGCCTCGAACTCCGGCAGATGCGCATCCCAGAGCGAGCGCGAGGCCGCACGGCCGCCACCGGGCGTGGCGATCTGCCAATAGGCGCCGGCGAAGGGCTGCTCCAGATCGGGGTCGGAAACCGGCCGCTCCAGCCGCGGCCGCCCATCCGGCCCACGCGCGGCCGCCCCCGCCACGCGGTCGAGCAGCCCGAGCACCCGCGCATCGAAGCCGCGCAGCACCTGGTCGCTGGCGATGCCGAGGATCAGCCATCCCGCCACCACCAGCCCGAGCGCCACCCAGAGCGCCGACAGCGCCGCGAGGCGCAGGGTGAGCGAGCGGAACACCGCGCTCAGCCGGCCGCCAGCCGGTAGCCCTGGCCGCGCAGCGTCTCGATCAGCGCCGGGTCCAGCTTCCGCCGCAGCCTTCCGACCACGACTTCCAGCGTGTTGGAGTCTCGGTCGAAGTCCTGGGCGTAAAGATGCTCGGTCAGCTCCGTCTTGGAGACGACGCGCCCGGGCCTATGCGCCAGATAGGCCAGCAGGCGGAATTCCAGCGCCGTCAGCCGCACCGGCATGCCCTGCCAGGCGACGCTGCCCGCCGCGGTGTCGAGGCTGAGGCCGCCGACCGCGATCATCGGCTGGGCGAGGCCGTTGGCGCGGCGGACGAGCGCACGCAGCCGGGCCAGCAGCTCCGCCATGGCGAAGGGCTTGGCGAGGTAGTCGTCCGCTCCGGCATCGAGGCCGGCGACCTTCTCCGTCCAGCTGTCGCGGGCAGTGAGGATCAGCACCGGCATCGCCCGCCCGCCCGCCCGCCAGCGGCGCAGTACGGAGAGTCCGTCGAGCCGCGGCAGGCCGAGATCGGGCACCACCGCGTCATAGGCCTCGGTGTCGCCGAGGAAGTGTGCCTCCTCCCCATCCGGCGCGACATCGACGGCGAAATGCGCGGCGACCAGTGCCTCGCGGAGCTGCGCGGCCAAGGCTGCGCTGTCCTCGGCGACGAGCACGCGCATCAGCGGCGCTCCTGCACGGGGCCGCGGGTCTCGGTCACCGCGCCGGTCGCGGCATCCATCTTCACCCGGTACATGCGGCCGGAGGGCGGCAGCAGCTTGAACTCGTAGACCCAGCGCCCATCGTCGCGGTCGAGGACGGTATCGACCACCTGGCCGACGAAGCGCCGCTCCAGCTCGGCGAGGATGCGCGAGAGCGGGCGGATCTCGCCACGCTCGACGGCGGCGCGGGCGCGGTCCTGGTCGTCGTCATCCGCGCGCGCGGCCAGCGGCAGGAGCAGCAGGGCGAGGAGGCTTCGGCGCAGCATCGCGCGAGGCTGCGGCGCCGAAGCTGAACCGCGGCTGAACGGCCGGCTCAGCCCCGGTTCAGCCAGCGGATGCGAGAAGCACGTCATCGAATGCCCCACCGGGAGATATCCACCATGACCATGATCGATCCGGCGATGCTCGGCCTCGGCCTTTTCCTCCTCGCCTGCGGCGCGGTGCCGGCGCTGCTGGCGCTGCGGGCGGAGCGGGCGGGGCTCACGCCGCGAGCGCCCGCAGCCGCGCCGCCAGCGCATCCTGCGCCTCGGCCAGCTCGGCCGCATAGCGCAGCGCGAGCCGGCGCGAGGCTAGTCGCAATTCCCGGCGGAAGGCCTCGCTCGCACGGTATTCCCGCATCAGCGTGACCAGCGCCGCGGCATCGGCGCAGCGATGGCCGGGATGCTCGGCATTGAGGCCGGCGAAGGCATCCGCCGTGCCGAGCACCGGGTTGCCGAAGGCCAGCGCCTCCACCGTCTTCACCTTGAGGCCGGTGCCACCGGCCATCGGGTTCAGCACGCAATCGACGGCCGCATAGAAGGCGGCCACCTCCGCCACATGGGGCATCAGCCGCGGCCGGGAGGCGAGGCGGATATCCTGGCGGCGAAGGACGCGGCCGGCCAGCAGCCAGGGCAGCTCCGGCGCCCCGGCCAGCGCCGTGTCGAGGGCGCGGAGCGCGGCAAGGTTCCACGGATTGGCGCTGCCGAGATAGCCGAAGGGGACCAGCGGCTCCGGCTGCGGCCCGGCGAGGAAGCGGAGCGGCGGCATATGGCCGAGCACCGCGACCTCCGCCCCGCCGCGCCGGCGCAGCTCCTCCGCCTCCTCCCCCTGGATGGCGAGCACGAGGTCGGCCCGGTCGAGCCCGCGGCGTTCCTCGGCGATGGTGGTGAAGAACCAGGAGGGATCGAGCCCCTGCGCCCGCGCCACCGCATCGCGCCCGCCGAACAGGTCATGCGTGTCGAGGATGCGGAAGGCGCCGCCCGCCCCCTCCAGCGCGGCGGAGAGCCAGACATAGTTCACCAGCACCGCATCGTAGCGGCGGACGCGCTGCAGGGCGGCGAGCCGCTCCGCCAAGTCCGGCGGGCACCAGTCGTCGATGCCCCAGCCGCCGGGCAGGCTCGGCTCGCCGATGACGGCGGGCGGCAGCTCGTGGAAACCGTGCCAGAAGCCGGCCATGGCGGCGCGCTGGCCCGGCGTGCTGCCCTCCGTGGCGAAGTGGAGGAATTCGCAGCGGATGCCCCGCGCCATCAGCGCCGTGCCGAGCGCCTGGATACGCGCCGCATTGCCCTGGTCCGCAGGGTGGGAGGCGATGGGCGAGAGGATGAGCAGGCGCGGCGCCCTCATGGCCACCCCTCCAACGTGACGAGACGGAGGCCGGGCGGCGCGCCATCGCGCCAGGCGAGGCCGAGCACGGGCGCGCGGCCCGCCGGCGTCTCGATGCTGGCGACGAGGCCGCCGGGGACGGCGCGGGCCGGCACCCGCAACCCATCGAGGAAAAGCCCTGCCGGCCCCGGTTCCGCCCCGGTGAAGTTCAGTCGCAAGCGCCAGCGCCGCGGCAGCAGCGCGCCGGGCAGCAGCCGCAGCTGCCGGACGCCGCCGAGCGGCAGCCCCTCCGGCCCACCGAGTTCCGCGAGGTCATGCGGCATGGCGGCGGCGGGCAGCAGGAGGTCGGGGATATGGCCCGGCGGGGGTGCGAGCAGCAGCAGGCTCGCATGGCGGGCGGAGAGTCTGCGCCCACCCAGCTGCCATCCCGGCCCGGCAAGGCTGGCAGCGGCAGCGCCCAGACGGTCGAAGACCTCGGCCAGGCGCAGCTCGGACAGCAGCAGGTCGAGGCGTTCCGGCGCATCCTCGCGCCCGACGACGAACAGGATGCGGCCGAGCCCCTCCGGTAGGGGCGCCTCGCCGGCGCCGCCGACCACCAGGGTGAGGCTGGCACCCGGCACCGGGGCGGCAACGGGCGTCCAGGCGACGCGGTCGCGGGCGGCCTCCCAGGCGGGGTCGGGCTCGGCATCGGCGACGGGGTCGAGGCCGAGCAGTGGGCGCCCCTGCTGGCGGAAGCGGCCGAGCAGGGCGCGTTCCGCCGGGTCGAGCGCCGCCGCATCCGCGATGCCGGCCCTGGTGCCGGGCAGCCATGGCAGCAGCGCCCCGAGCGGCAGGCCAAGGTCGCGGGCGACGAGGCCCGGCAGGGCGCGGGCCAGCAGGGCGGCAAGCAGCGGCGCAGCGCTCATGCCGGCAGCTGGAGGTCGAGCAGCAGCCCCCTCCCTTCCAGTCTGACGCCACGAAGCTCCGCGCCGGGCGGCAGCAGGGCCTCGGCAAGGCCGCCGGGGGCGAGGCTGAGCGCCGCCAGCGCCGCGGGATCATCGAGCTCGAGGCGCAGCCGGCACGGGCCCGAACGGCCGTCGAGGGCGGCGGCGATCAGCACCCGGTCGGCGGCGAGACGAAGCAAGGTCGGAGGCTCGGCGGCCGGCGGCGGGCGGCCCTCCGCGGCGCCGATCGCGGCCCGGTAGCGGGCGGCGACGGCAGGGAGCGCCATCTCCGCCTCGGCATGGGCACGGCCGGCGGCGCCGATGGCGCGGGCCCGCTCCGGCGCGGCGGCCAGCGCCGCCAGGGCCTCGGCCAAGGCCCGGGCACCGCCGGCCAACGGCAGATGAAGCACCGCCTCGCCCGGCAGCTCGGCGAAGGCGCCGGTGCGGGAAACGATGCAGCAGGTGCCGGCCGCCAGCGCCCGGGCGAGCGAGCCAGAACTCTCGCCGGTCGAGGGGAAGCGCAGGTTCACCAGCACATCGGCGGCGGCGATATGCGCATCGAACTCATCGCCCGGCAGGTGGCCGGTGACGTGGGAACGGCTGCCGATGCGTCCGGTGAGCGCGGCCGGCACCTCGCCGGCATGGATCCAGCGCAGAGCGGGCAGCCCCTCCAGCGCCGCCAGCACCCAGTCGAGGCGCTTGGCCAGCGAGGCGAAGCCCGCGGTGACGACCAGGAACTCCCCCGCGCCGATGCCGAGCCGGGCGCGCGCCTCGGCACGCGCCGGCGGCCTGCCGGGCGGCAGCAGGTGGGGGATGACCTCGACATGCGCCGTCGCCGCCTCGCCATGGGTCAGGCGCAGGCGCCTGCGAGCGAAGCGGGAGTGGACGATGACCGCACGCGACCGCGCCAGCACCTCCCCGGCCAGGTCGAAGAGCAGGTGGTTGGCACGGGTGGAAAGGCCATGCTCCCGCAGCTGCCGCGCATAGGTCGCGGCGAGGCCGGGCACCGCATGGCGCATTCCGGCGAGGATGGTCGCGCGATCCTCCCCCGTCGACTCATAAAGATGCAGCAGGCCCGGATCGTGCAGGACGGTAACGCCGGGCCGCGCCCGCAGCGCCTGCAACACGAAGCCATGGCCGGGATTGTTGCCGATCTGGTAGAGGCGCCGCCGCCCCTCCCCCGGCAGGCGATGGGCCAGCGCCATATCGACCACCGGGATGCCGGCAGGGGCTTCGGCCAGCCAGTCCTCGCCCGCGGCGGCGCAGTCGTAATGCGCGGCGAGGCCGGGGAGCAGCGCGGCGGCGTAGTCGGCGATGCCGTTCCGCGCCGGCGGCAGCGGGCTGACCATCAGGAGGGGCGGGCGATCCATCACCGGCCATTTGCCTGCGAAGGCGGCACTTCGCCAAGGCTCGCGCGCAGGCCGGCGGCGAGCGCCCGGATCGCCGCGGCCAGGGCGGGCGACCCGCTGCGGGCAAGCATGACGATCTCCGAAGGCGGCAGCGCCGGCAGGCCGAGCGCCGGGCCGCGATCCGGTGCCCCGCCGGCGGCGATGCGGCCCATCGGCGCGATGCCGAGCCCGGCCTCGGCCCCGGCCACCAGCGCCGCGCAGCTGCCGCCCACGAAGCTTTCGCGCCAGGGCAGGCCGGCGCGGTCAAGCGCGCGGATGGCGGCGCTGCGCACCCCGCAGGCCGGGCCAAGGGTGGCCAGCGGCACCGGCTCTCCGGGGGCAAGGCGCAACCCCTCGGCACCGCGCCAGCCGAGCGGGTCCTGCCCAAGCACTTCCCCATCCGCGCCGGCGGCTTCCCGGCGGACCAGCGCGGCATCGCAGTCGCCGGCCTCGAAGCGGGCGTGGACCTCCTGCGAGAGGCCGGTGCGGAGGGAGAGGACTGCGCCATGCGGCAGCGCGGCGCGCAGGCGGCGGAACAGCCCCTCCAGCCCGAGGCCGATCGCATGGTCGCTGGCCCAGAGCGTGAAGCGGAGGGGCGGCGCCTCGTCGAGATTGAGGGCCGCGTCATGCGCGGCGAGCAAGGCGCGGGCAGGTCCGAGGAAGGCGCTGCCGGCGGCGGTCGGGCGGACGAAGCGTGGGCTCCGTTCCAGCAGGCGGCGGCCGAGCCGGCCTTCGAGCGCCTTCAGCCGCTGGCTCACCACGGGCTGCACCGTGCCTGCGGCTTCAGCGGCGCGGGTGAGGCTGCCGAATTCGACGGCGAGGAGGAAGAGACGGACGGACTCAAGGTCGAGCATCATAGAGTTTTACTATGATAGAAAGTACGCTACATAGCGTTTCGATAGGGGAGACGCCGGCGCAGATTGGCCTTCGGGATCACCAACTGAAGGAGACCATCCCATGCCCATGATCGGCATCCGCTACGTCACCCCCTCCCCCCGCTCCGGCCTGCAAGCCGAGGTGGCGGCGCTGGCTGCCCGCCTCGCTGCCGAGCATCTCGGCAAGGATCCCAGCGTCACCGCCGTCCTCGCCGAGCCGGCGCGGCCGGAGGACTGGTTCATCGCCGGGCAGCGGCCGGCCGAAGCGGGGCTCGGCGCCTTCTGGCTCGACATCAAGGTGACCGCGGGGACCAACACCAAGGCGGAGACGACCCGCTTCGTCGCCGCCGCCTTCGCCGGCATGGCGGCGCTGCTCGGGCCGTTGCACAAGGAGAGCTATGTCCTCGTCCATGCCGCGGATGGCGACGCCTATGGCTATGGCGGCCGCACCCAGAACGGCCGCTGGGCGGCTGCGAACCCGGGGTGATCGCTGGACGCGCCGCGCGGCTGAATGGTAGCGACGCCGTGTGACGGATGATGCAACGCCTCCCCTGCTGGTGGTCGGCGCCGGCCGGGACGGGCTGCGGCTGCGGGCGCTGAGCCCCTTCCGGCCAGAGGCGCCGGTCCGCGCCTGGTGCCGCGGGATCGAGGTGGGCAGCCTCGCTCTCGCCGCGCCGGTCGAGCCGGGCACGGTGCTCACCCTGCCCATCGCCCGCCTCCCATGCGTGCCGCTGCCCGCGATGCTGCGCATCGCCGCCGCCGTCGAGGGGCCGGAGCTGGCCGACCCCTGGCCCGTGGCCACACCGGCCGAGGCCGCGGCGCTGCTCGGCCCCTCGCGCCCGCGAATCGAGGATCTACGCCTCGACTACGGCATGCTGCGCGGGACCGGCATCGAGCGGGTCAACGGCCTGCTGCAGCCGGCGCTGCATGCCGTCATCAATGGCGGCACGGTGCGGACGGTGCAGGCGGAAGCGCCGGTGCCGCTGGCCGAGGGCGGCTGCGCCTTCCGCTTCGCCCTCGCCCTGGAGCCGGCCGACCTCACCAGCAGCGGCATCGAGGTGACGCTGCATGCCACGGGCGGCCAAGCCGTGCTGGCGCGCTTCGCCCTCGGGCCGAGCCTGCCGGGGGCAGAGCGGCTGGCCGAGATCGAGGCGCGGTTGCTGCGGCTGGAACAGGCCGGGGAAGCGGTCCTGTTGGCCGGGCAGGCGATGCTGGAGCGGCAGTTGCGGATGCAGCAGGACCGCATCGACGCCTTCATCGATGCCGCGGCGACGCTGCTGCTCGACCGCCTGGCCGGCGACGAGACGCCCGCCGCCGCGCTCCGCCGGCTGATTGCCGCCGCCACGCCCGAGCCGGTCGAGGATGCCCCGGCCACCGCCATCGGGGGAACGGAGGCGGTGCTGGCGCCCCGCGACCCGGCCTTCGACCTCGGCTGGCATGGGGCGGAGGAGGATGCGGAGGGCCCGTTCCGTTGGATGACCTTGCAGGGGCTGCTGCGCAACCCGGCGCCGCTGCGCCCGGTCGCCTTCGCGGTGCTGGAGGTCGGGCACCTCTACGGCGCCCCGGCGCCGGTGCTGGAGGCGAGTTTCGACGGCACGCCCTGCCTGGTCGAGGCCAAGCGGCGCGGTCCGCACCACTTCTCGCTCCGCATCGCGCCGCCTGGGGGGCCGATGCCCTGCCGCGTGCTGCGGCTGCAATCCCGCGCCGGCGGCTCGCCGCTGGAGGATGGCGTCAGCGGGGATGAGCGGGTGCTCTCCATCGCCGTCACGGGCGCCGCCTTCCACTATGCCGAGGCCCCGGCCACGCCGCGTTGACCGGCCGCCGCTTTGGGCCGACCCTGCCGATCCTGGACGGAGGAGACGGAGCGATGCCGCCGGAGGGCGAGACGCGGGAGAGCCTGGCCGAGGCGACGCCGACGGTCGCGGCACGGCATGCCGAGCCGGGCCTGCCGCGCGGGCTCAGGCATATCCTCTCCCTCGACGATTTCGAGCATGCTGCGCGGCGGCACCTGCCGCGCATGCTCTACGGCTTCGTCTCCGGCGCGGCCGAGACCGACTCCTCCCTGCGCGACAACCGGGCGGCCTTCGGCGAGCTCGGCTTCGTCACCCGCGTGCTGACGGATGTGACCGCGCGGCAGACCGGCCGGGAGGTGCTCGGCCGGCGCTATGCGGCGCCCTTCGGCATCGCGCCGATGGGGGCCTCGGCGCTCTCGGCCTATCGCGGCGACCTGGTCTTCGCCCGCGCCGCGGCGGCGGCCAATATCCCGATGATCCTGAGCGCCTCCTCGCTCATCCCGCTCGAGGCGGTGCGTGACGAAGGGCCGACCGCCTGGTATCAGGCCTACCTGCCGGGCGAGCCGGCGCGGATCGAGGCGCTGGTCGACCGGGTGCTGGCCGCCGGCTACGACACCTTCGTCCTCACCGCCGACGTGCCGGTCTCGGCCAACCGCGAGAACAATGTCCGCAACGGCTATTCCCTGCCGCTGCGGCCCAACCTGCGGCTCGCCTGGGAGGGCATCAGCCACCCCCGCTGGCTCCTCGGCACGGCGCTCCGGACGCTGAAGAACCACGGCATGCCGCATTTCGAGAACATGGATGCAACGCGCGGCCCGCCGGTGCTCTCCTCCAACCTGATCCGGGCGATCGGCCGGCGGGACGGCCTCACCTGGGAGCACCTGTCGCTGATCCGGGCGCGCTGGCCGGGGCAGCTGCTGGTGAAGGGCATCCTCTCGGCCGAGGATGCGCGCATCGCCCGCGAATGCGGCGCCGATGGCGTCATCGTCTCCAACCATGGCGGCCGGCAGCTCGACGGCGCCCTCTCGCCGCTGCGGTTGCTGCCGGAGATCGCGCAAGCCGCGGCGGGCATGGCGGTCCTCTACGACGGCGGCATCCGGCGTGGGACGGATGTGCTGAAGGCGCTGGCCCTTGGCGCCGACTTCACCTTCCTCGGCCGGCCCTTCCTCTATGCGGCGGCGGTCGGCGGCGAGGCCGGGCTGCGGCACGCCATCACCCTCCTCTGGGAGGAGATCCACCGCGACATGGCGATGCTCGGCATCACCGATCTCGGGCAGCTCTCGCCCGACTACCTGCGGCGGCTAGGTTAGGCCTTGCGCCTGTCCGGGCTGGGGGCGGCGCTCGCGGCAACGACGGGCGCACAGTCGCTGGCGACGCTCGCCGTCTTCACCCTGCCGGTGCTGGCGACCATGGCGGCGCGGGACCTCGGCGCCGAGCCGCACTGGCTCGGCTGGCAGGTGGCCTGCACCTATGCCGCGGCCAGCGCGACCTCGATGTTCTCCGGCGGCCTGCTGCGCCGACTGGGGCCGGCGCGCTGCACCCAGCTGGCGCTGGCGGCGGGGGCGGCGGCCTGCCTGCTGATCGTCGGCGCCGGGCTGCCGGGGGCGGTGCTCGGCTCCTTCCTCACCGGCATCGGCTACGGGCTGACCAATCCCGCCGCCTCCCAGGTGCTGGCCCGGCTGACGCCGCCCGCGCGCCGCAACCGCGTCTTCGCCATCAAGCAGACCGGCGTGCCGATCGGCGGCGCGCTGGCCGGGGCCCTGCTGCCCGGCCTCGCCGGCGCGATCGGCTGGCGCGGCGCGATCCTCTCCGTGGCCGCGGTGATGGCCACGGCGGCGCTCTGCTGCGGCGCCTTCCGCCGGCACTGGGATGGCGAGCGGGAGCCGGGCGCACCGCTCGGCGCGGGCGCGCTCGGCGGCATCGTGGCCCTCCGCACGCGGCCGGGGCTCGGCGCGCTGGCGGTGATCTCGGCCTGCTTCTCGGGATTCCAGCTCGCCCTCGGCTCCTACATCGTCACCATGCTGGTCGAGGAAGGCGGATGGGCGCCGGTGGCCGCCGGCTTCGTCGCCGCGGCAAGCCAGGCAGTCGGCATCGGGGCGCGCATCGCCTGGGGCGTGGTGGCGGATTGGTGGCGCTCGGGGATGAAGACGCTGGCGGCGATCGGCGTCTGCACCTGCCTCGGCGGGGCGGTGCTGCCGCTGGCGCTGGAGGGGCCGGGCGCCGGGCTCGTCCTGCTGCTCTGCCTGCTCGGCACCTGCGCGGCGGGCTGGAACGGGCTGCTGCTGGCCGAGGCGGCGCGGATGGCCGCATCCGGCAAGGCAGGCGATGCGGCGGGCGGCGTGCTCTCGGTCGCCTTCGCCGGGGTGGTGGTGGGGCCGTCGCTTTTCGGCGCGGCGGTGGCGCTGACGCAGTCCTATTCGATGGCCTTCGGGATGCTCGCCGTCTTCCCAGGGCTCGGCGCGCTGATCGCCTGGCGGGCCGCGCTGCGGTCGCGCTAGGCCCGGATTGCGATCAGGTCTTGGTGCGGCGCGCTGAGGTGACTCACGTTCCGGATCACCGAGCATGATCCGCGATCATCGGATCGCGCATCATGCCCCAGCCTGTCGCCTTGCCGCCTGATCGAAGCCCGAGGCCGTTCCAGCCCTCGGCGATCATGCGCTGATCGCCACCCGGCCCGCCGCCCGCGCCGTCAGGCGATGGCGTGGTACAGGTCCAGCACCGGCGCCGCCAGCGCGCGCCCGATCACCGCCGCATCGGCGCTCGACATGTGCGAACTGTTGGAGCCCGCCTCGGGCCCGCCCGCCATGGTGATGTTCGATCCATAGGCCACCCAGGACAGCTTCGCTTCGAAGGTGGGATCGGCGGACAGCTCCTCCATGCCCTGGCGAATGGCAGGGAAACTGCCGCCATAGGGATAGCGGACCGGCACGAAGAGGTAGGGCGTGCTGTCGGCGGACTGATGGTCAAGGATGTCGCGCACGGCGGCGGCATCCGCCTGCACCTCCTGCTTCCACAGCGACGTCGTCAGCCCGCCGATCTGCTGGTCGTACTCGTTGTGCATCCAGAGGGTGACTGTCCCGTTGTCCTTGATGTCCGCCGGCAGCGCGGTGAGATAGTCGTGCATCTTCTTCTGCTGGCCGCCGCTGTCCCAGGTGGTGAAGGCGGTAGCGGAGAACTCCGTCTTGTTGTCGCCGCCGAGGATGTTGATCCTGACGCCCGGCAGCGCCTTCTGCAGTTCGGCCTTCAGCGCGTCGTCGCCGCCATACTGGTCGAACAGCAAGGCATTGGACTGGCCGCGGATCAGCACGTTCAGATCCGTAAGCCCGTCATGGTTCACCGTGGTGACGGGCGCCGTCGTCACCGGCGTCGTCGTCACCGGCGGCAGCGTTACCGGCGGCGGCGCCGTGGCGGCGGCTTCGGTGAAGGTGAAATTCGCCTCCGAATTCGTCGCTCCCCCGGTGATGGGCTTGGCGACGCCCATGATCTCCACGCCGTTGTACTTGGCGCCGTCCAGATAGAGGTTGCGGTCCGCGCCTGACCAGCCGCCATAGGCGTCGTTGAGGAAGCTGATCTTGACCTGATGCGTCCCCGGCCCCCAGTCGCCGGCGATGTCGATGGTGTCGCTCGCCTTGTTGGCGTGGCTGGCGGTGGTCGTGTAGGTGCCGCCGACCTGCTTGCCGTCCACCGTGACGGTGAACTGCGCGTGGATGTTGTTGTAGGCCTGCTCCGACATCCGCAGCGTCAGATGGTCCGGGCTCTCGGTGCCGGTCGTCGGCGGCGTCGTGGTCGGCGGCGGCTCGGTCCCGGTCGTCGGCGGCGTCGTGGGCGGCGGCGGCTCGGTCCCGGTCGTCGGCGGCGTCGTGGTCGGCGGCGGCTCGGTCCCGGTCGTCGGCGACGGCTCGGTCCCGGTCGTCGGCGGCGTCGTGGGCGGCGGGGTCGTCGTCGTCAGCGGCGTCGTGTCAGTGACCTTGAAGACATGCGGGTCATAAGCCGACCACATGTTCAGCTTGGCATTGGGGACGACCACGCCGTTATAGGTTGCGCCGTCTAGGTACAGGTTGCGGTCGCCGCCGGGACCCTTGGCGTCATTGAGGAAGCGGATGTCGACCGAATGGTCGCCGCTCGCCCAGTTGCCCTTCAGCGTTACCGTATCGGATTTCCAGCCATGGATGGCGGTCGTCTGATAGGTCCCGCCGACCTGCACGCCATCGACGAAGACCGAGAATCGCGCCGGATCGCCGTAGAGGCTCTGGCTCACCTTCAGCACCAGCGTATCTGTCGTGCCGGTGGAGGGCGTCGTGGTCGTCGGAGGCGGGACCGTCGTAGTCGGGGGCGGGGTCGTGGTCGGCGGTGGGGTCGTCGTCGTCGGGGGCGGGACCGTCGTGGTCGGCGGTGGGGTCGTCGTCGGAGGCGGGGTCGTTGTCGTCGGGGGCGGCTGCGTCGTCGTGGGCAGCGGCGTCGTATCGGTCAGCTTGAAGGTATTCCGATCATAGGCCGACCACATGTTGAGGACGGCGCCGGGGACGGCCACGCCGTTATAGGCCGCGCTGTCGAGGTAGAGATTGCGGTCACCGCCCGCATCCTTGAAATCGTTCAGGTATTTGAGCTGAACCGTGTGCTCGCCCTTGTCCCAGTCCCCGGTCAGGGTGACCGTATCCGTCCTCCAGCCATGGATGGCACTGGCCTGGTAGGTCCCGCCGACCTGCTTGCCATCCACGAAGACCGTGAATTGCGCCGGCACGCCATAGACGCTCTGGCTGACTTTCAGCTGAAGGGTATCGGTTGGCATGCCTGTTGAGATCCTGTCCAAATATTGACGAGCACGGTATGTCTATTTTTTTGTATTGTTGCAAAACTTTTCCATCGTATAAGATTGAAGCCAATATATTTGTGAGGTGGAAACCGCTTCGAAGAACGATTCATATCGAACGGCAGGGATTGTCGGATGGCCGATCAACCGGAAGGTTGAAGTCCAAGGCCGTAGGCCGGCCACGTCTTGGTCGGCAGCCAGGGTCAAGGCGGCCGCCACCTCATCCGGCGGTGCCTATTTCCCCGGGTCTAACACCATAATCAGGCAGTTAAGGCGCAGCGGCTCAGGCTGAAGCCTCGGCCAGCACGCCGGCGGCGACGAGGGCCGTGATCTCGGCCGCGGTGAAGCCGGCCTCGGCCAGCACCTCGCCATTATGCTCGCCGAGGCACGGCGGCTGGCGGCTGAGGCCCGCGCGCTCCCGCTCCTCGCCGAATTCGAGCGGCAGGGCGGGCAGGCCGAACATCGCCCCGCCGCCGAGGGCGGAGATCGCCGTCTGCAGCAACCCGCCCCCCGCCAGCAGGTGCGGGTCCTCGAACAGGTCGGCCGGCCTGCCGACCGGCGCCCAGGAGATGCCCGCCGCCTCGCAGCGCCGCGCCACCTCGGCCTGTTCGTGCCGGCGGAACACCTCGGCGAGGGCGGGTATCAGCCAGGACCGCTCCTTCGCCCGCTGCGCATTGGTGGCAAGGCGAGGGTCGGCGGCCAGCTCCGCCAGGCCGAAGGCCTCAGTGAAGCGCGCCCATTGCTGGTCGCTGGTGACGCCGACGAAGAGTTGCCCCCCTCCCCCCGTTTCGAAGGCATCGTAGATGCCCCAGGCGCCGCGCCGCGCCGGCATCGGCGGCGGCGGCTCGCCGGTGGCGGCAAGCCCCGCCATATGGCTGCCCATCAGGAACACCGCGCTCTCGAACAGCGCGCTGCTGACGCGCTGCCCCTCGCCGGTCCGGTCCCGCTCGCGCAGCGCCGCCAGCGCCGCGGTGACGCCGAAGACGGCGCCGAGGATGTCGATGATCGAGGCTCCGGCCCGCAACGGCCGCCCCGGCGGCCCGGTCATGTAGGCGAGGCCGGACTGGAACTGCACCACCTCGTCGAGCGCCGGCCGATGCTCATAGGGCCCGGCGAGGAACCCCTTCAGCGCCAGATAGACTAGTCGTGGATTGACCGCGCGCAGATCCTCCCAGCCGCAACCCAGCCGCTCCATCGTCCCCGGCCCGTAATTCTCCAGCACCAGATCGGCTCGGACCGCCAGCCGGTGCGCCGCCTGCCGGCCCTCGGGCCGCTTCAGGTCGAGGGCGATGCTGCGCTTGTTGCGGTTGAAGGTGGCGAAGAAGCCGGCGGCGAAGCCGGGCAGCCGCCTCGTATGGTCGCCGGCCGGCGCCGGCTCCACCTTCACCACATCCGCGCCGAGATCGGCCAGCACCAGCCCGGCGCAGGGCCCCATGATGGTATGGCTGAACTCCAGGACGCGCAGCCCCGCCAGCGGCGCCGTGCTCATGCCGCGGCCGCCCGGCGGAAGGCGGCGAGGCTCCCGGCGCGGATCAGCTCGCTCGGCAGCTGATGCCCGACGATGCGCTCCGCCAGCCGCCCCACCTCGATCAGCGCGTCGAGGTCGATCCCCGTGGCGATGCCCATCTCCTCGCAGAGCAGCGCCAGCTCCTCGGTGCAGATATTGCCCGCCGCCCCCTTCTGCCCGGCGAAGGGGCAGCCGCCGAGCCCGCCCACCGTGCTGTCGAACCTCGTGACGCCCAGCCGCAGCCCCGCATGTGCATTGGCCACGGCCAGCCCCCGCGTATCGTGCAGGTGCAACCCGATGCGCAAGCCCGGCCACCGCTCCCGCACCGCCCCGACGCCGCGCTCGATGCGGATCGGTGTCGCCCAACCCATGGTGTCGGCCAGCGAGACATCGCTGATCGCAACCCCCGCCTCCCCGGCGATGGCGAGGCCGTCGGCGACGGTTTGCACCACCTGCTCCGGCGTGATGTCACCTTGGTAATTGCAGCCGAAGGCCGCCATGACGCCGATGCGCGGCACCGGCACCCCGGCCTCCAGATGCACCGCCGTCTGCTTGCGCATCGCCTCCAGATTCTCGGCATGGCCCCGGTTGAGGTTCTTGCGTGAGAAGGCATCCGAGGCGGAGAGCGAGATGGAGCCGGTGATCGTCAGCCGGTCGCGGAAGGCCAGCGCCCGCCGCAGACCGCTCTCGTTGAACCAGAGGCCGGTGTAATGGACGCCCGGCTTCGGCCGGAAGCCGCCGGCGACGGCCTCCGCATCCGCCCAGCCCGGCACCAGCCGCGGATTGACGAAGGAGCAGACCTGGATGTGGCGGAGGCCCGTCTCGGCCAGCGCCTCGACCAGCGCGATCTTGTCGGCCGAGGGGATCGGGCCCGGCTCGATCTGGAAGCCCTCGCGCGGGCCCTCCTCATGGATGTCCACATGCTGCGGCAGGTCGGCCATGCTCGCGTTCCCTATCGATCGGGGCGGAGACTACTCCTCCGCCACCGCGGCGCCAGCACCCTTGCCGCGGCGGTCGCGGCCCGGCACAAAACCCCCGACACCGGAGGACCATGATGAGCGCCAGGGATGAGGGCCGCCTGCCGAGCCTCAGCATCGAGGGCAGCCGCGCCACGCTGCGGCTCAACCGGCCGGAGGTGATGAACAGGGTGCAGCCCGAGGACATCACGGAAGTCCTCCGCATCCTTGAGCAGGTGGAGGCCGACCCGGCCGTGCGCGTCTTGGTGATCGCCTCCGAGGGCCGCGCCTTCTCCGCCGGCGCCCATCTCGGCGCCATGGCCGAGCAGGCCGAGGGCCGCGCCAGCGGCGACCAGGCCCAAGGCTTCGAGAGCTTCGTCGACCGGGTGGAGATGCTGCGCATCCCGACCATCGCCCGCCTCCACGCGGGGGTCTATGGCGGCAGCACCGACCTGGCGCTGGCCTGCGACTTCCGCGTCGGCACGCCGGCCGTGCGCATGTTCATGCCGGCCGCGCGGATCGGCCTGCATTATTACGAGAGCGGCCTCAGGCGCTACGTCTCCCGCCTTGGCTTCAACAACGCCAAGCGCCTCTTCATGTTGGCCGAGGAGCAGGAGGCCGAAGAGCTTCTCCGCATCGGCTACCTCACCGACCTCGTCGCGCCGGACGAGCTGGACGCCCGGATCGAGGCCATCGCCGGGCGGCTCGGCGAGCTGGCGCCGCTCGCGGTGCAGGGGGTGAAGCGCTCCATCAACGAGATCGGCCACCAGGCCCTGGACGTCGCGGCGCTCGAGGCGCGCATGGCCGGTGCCAAGGCCAGCGAGGACCTCCGCGAGGGCCTCCGGGCCTTCCAGGAGAAGCGGAAGCCGGTCTTCCAGGGACGTTGAGCGGTGCTCCGGCAAAGGCGATTGGCGCGGGCGCGGCAAGCGCCACATCTTGCGCGGGACTGATCTAGGACGGAATCGGGATGGACGAATTCGACTGCGTCGTCGCCGGCGCCGGCGTGGTGGGGCTCGCGGTCGCGCGCGCCCTGGCGCTGGCGGGGCGCGAGGTTCTGGTGCTGGATGCGGCGGAGGGGATCGGCACCGAGACCTCCTCGCGCAATTCCGAGGTGATCCATGCCGGCATCTACTACCCGGCCGGCAGCCTGATGGCGCGCTGCTGCGTCGAGGGCAAGCAGATGCTCTACGCTTATTGCGCCGAGCGCGGCATCCCGCACGCCAATTGCGGGAAGCTGATCGTGGCGACGGACGAGGCGGAGGCGGAGAAGCTGGCCTCCATCCAGGCCCGCGCCGCCGCCAACGGCGTGCCCGACCTCCGGCGCCTCGAACGCGCCGAGGCGCTGGCGCTGGAGCCGGCGCTCTCCTGCACGGCGGCGCTGCTCTCGCCCTCGACCGGCATCATCGACAGCCATGCCTACATGCTGTCGCTCCAGGGCGATGCCGAGAATGCCGGGGCGATCTTCGTCTTCCACGCTCCCGTCACCGGCGGGCGCCTGACCGAGGAGGGCGTCGAGCTCGAGGTCGGCGGGGCGGAGCCGATGGCGCTGCGCTGCCGCAGCTTCATCAACGCCGCCGGCCTGCATGCGCCGAAGCTGGCCCGCTCGCTGGCTGGCATGCCAAGCCAGCTGGTGCCCACGGCCTACTACGCCAAGGGCAACTACTTCACCCTGACGGGGAAGAACCCCTTCTCCCGGCTGATCTACCCGGTGCCCGTCCCCGGCGGGCTCGGGACGCACCTCACCATTGACCTCGGCGGCCAGGCGCGGTTCGGGCCGGATGTCGAATGGGTGGAGGAGATCGACTACGAGGTCGATCCGCGCCGGGGCGAGAGCTTCTACGCCGCCATCCGTCGGTACTGGCCCGAGCTGAAGGACGGCGCGCTGGCGCCGGGCTATTCCGGTATTCGCCCGAAGATCGTCCCGCCGGGCGCGCCGGGGCAGGATTTCACCCTGCAAGGGCCGCGGACGCATGGGGCGCCGGGGCTCCTGAACCTATTCGGTATCGAAAGCCCAGGGCTCACCGCATCCCTTGCTCTCGGGCAACTAGCGGTGGAGATTCTCACGGAGGCATGAGCGCCTCGGTTCACTTTTATGTAAACTTCCTTTTGTAGGGCCCTGTTCTCTCTACTGTCATCCCACCGCGATGGATCGTTCGCCATCCTTCCCGCATTGGGCCGCGGCAATGAGGAAGGACCCTATCGTGCACGCCGAGTCTGCCGCCGACCCCGGGATGCTCACCTATCTGACCGACGCGGCGGATCTCGCCCCCGGCCAGGCCGCCCCGCGCGTCGGGGACGCGGTCGAGCTGCGGCCGCGCCGCGGCGGTGCCGAGATCGAGGCTTGGTCGGCGGCCGGCATACGGCTCGGCCGGCTGCCTCCGGCGGAGCGGGCGGCGCTCGACGGCCTGCTTGCCGAGGATGGCCGGCCGCTGCGCGGGCGGATCACCGCCCTGGTGCCGCGGCCGCACCAGCTCGGGGCGGGCCGAATCCATATCAGCGTGACCACCGCCGGCGGCTGAGCCCGGCCATTTGCGGCGCCCGTATTCGGCCGTCCCGGGGAGACCCGGGGCGGCCGACCCGCATTTGACGCCGCCCGATTGCTGGCCTCGGGCGCTTTATCGCGCTCCGGGATCGTTGCTCTCGCATTCTTGTGCGGTGCCACAATCCGGCCGCAAGCGCGTCGCAATCCCGCACGACCTGGCCCCCATAGTCCGAACGTCCGGAACGGTCTGACCCGTCAACCGAACCGGGCAAGGATTACCGGCGCCATCCCCCTACCCGGCGCCGGGACCCAGGAGAGCCAGATGTCGTCCATGCTTGGCGTTGAGTCCTATCGCGGTCTGACGCATTCGCAGTCCACCATCGGCCCCCTTGCGGTGCGCCTGCCCCGGCAGGCCACCTCCGGGCCGCAGGCGGTGGCGAAGCGGGCGCTCGATATCGCCGGCGCCGGTGCGCTGCTTCTGCTCGGCGCCCCCGTCTTCCTGCTGCTCGCCCTGCTGGTCCGCGCTGATGGCGGGCCGGCCTTCTACGCCCATGAGCGCATCGGCCGCGGCGGGCGCCGCTTCGGCTGCCTCAAGTTCCGCTCCATGGTGGTGGACAGCGCCGCCCGGCTGGAGGCGCTGCTCGCCGCCGACCCCGCCGCCCGCGCGGAATGGGAGGCGACGCGCAAGCTCCGCCACGACCCGCGCATCACCTGGATCGGCCGCTTCCTGCGCGCCACCAGCCTCGACGAGCTGCCCCAGCTCATCAACGTCCTCCGCGGCGATATGAGCTTGGTCGGCCCCCGCCCGGTGGTCGCGGCGGAGCTCGCCGCCCATTACGGCGCGGCGGCCGAGCACTACCTCTCGGTGCGGCCCGGCATCACCGGCCTCTGGCAGGTAAGCGGGCGGTCGGACACCAGCTACGCCCAGCGCGTTGCCCTCGACGTGCGCTACGCGACCAATCCCTCGCTGCTTGAGGATGTCCGCATCCTCATCCGCACCCCGGCCGCGGTGCTGCTGCGGCGCGGCGCTTACTAAGCGCGACTTGACCTGAAGCCGCCGCGCTGGCACGGCGCGGCACAAGGCATCGGAATCATTGCCATCATGGCCGATCCGGCAGAGTCCCGCACCCGCGGCCGAACCATGGTCGCGGGTGTGGTCTGGAACGGGCTGGGGCGCGGCATCCCGCTCCTCCTCGCCCTGGTCCTCACCCCCATTCTCATTCACCAGCTCGGCCTCGACCGCTGGGCGCTCTTTACCCTGGCGCTGGCGATGGTCGGCGTCTTCGGCGTCTTCGATTTCGGCGTCGGTCAGGCGCTGACGCGGGCCATCTCGGAGCGCATCGGCACTGGCCGCGGCAACGAGGCGGCGGCGCTGGTCGAGGCGGCGCTCGGGACGCTGCTCGGCATCAGCCTCGTCGTGGCGCTCGGCCTCTGGCTCTTCGTGCCCGTGCTGGTCGACCGCGTGCTGCAGGTGCCGCCCGGCCTCCGCGAGCAGGCGATCGGCGCGATGCGGGTGCTGGCCGGCGCCGCCCCGCTCGTCGTGTTGAACGCGGCGCTCTGGGGCGTGCTGGCCGCCTATCAGCGGTTCCGCGCCGCCAATCTCGTCACCATGCCGGTGAACCTCCTCTACTACCTCGGCCCGGTGCTGGTGCTGCTGGTCTGGGACAGCCTGGTCGGGGTGATGCTGGCCCTCGTCGCTTGCCGGCTGGCGAGCACCCTCTCCTACCTCTGGCTCATTCGGCCGCTGGTGCCGGGGCTCGGGCTGCGCTGGCCGCGCTTCGCCCTGGTGGTGCCGCTGCTGAGGCTCGGTGGCTGGATGACCGTCAACGGGCTGATGACCCAGGCGCTGCTCTATACCGACCGCTTCCTCATCGGCGCGTTGCTGAGCCTCTCCGCCGTCGCCTTCTACGCGACGCCGCTCGACCTCGTGCTGCGCGCCTGGATCCTGCCGGTGGCCGTCGCGCAGACGCTGCTGCCCGCCTTCGCCTCCTCCTTCCTCACCGCCCCGGCCTCGACCGCGACGCTGCTGCGGCGGGGCGGGCTGCTGGTGATGCTGCTGGTGCTGCCCGCCTGCCTGGTGATCGTCGGCGGCGCGCGCGAAATCCTCTGGCTCTGGCTCGGCCAGGGTTTCGCCGAGGGCAGCGCGCGGGTGCTGCAATGGCTCGGCTGCGGCATCTTCTTCTCCTGCGTCGCCTTCGCGCCGCATGCGATGCTGGACGCGATCGGCCGGCCCGACGCCTCGGCGAAATTCGCCGCCTTGCAAGCCATCATCTTCATCCCGCTGGCGGCCCTGCTGATCCACCTCATCGGCATCGAGGGCGCGGCGATCGCCTGGACGGCACGGGCGGCGACGGATTGCCTGGGCAAGCTCGCCCTGGTGGCGCGCCTCTTCCCGCCGGCGGCGGATGCGGCCCGGCGCCTTGCCCTGCCCCTCGTGGCGGGCGGCGCCGGCCTGCTGCTGCTGCTGCCGATGCCGGGTCTCGCGCCGCTGCTGATGGCGGCGGCGCTCGCGGTCGCGGTCTTCGCCCTGGCCGGGCTCCGCGCGCTGGACGACGAGGAGCGGTCGAATATCGGCGCGCTGATCCGCCAGCCGCGCCTGCTGCTGAAGCCGGGAGCGCCCTGATGATCGCCGTCAATGGCCGCTTCCTGACCCAGCGCGTCACCGGCGTGCAGCGCTTCGCCGCCGAGATCACCCGCGCGCTGGACGCGATGGCCGCCGAAAGCCTGCTGCCCGGCGCCCGCCTGCTGCGCCCGGCGGGCGGCGCACCCTCCCCCTTCCCCCATCTCCGCGACGAGCCCTTCGGCCGGCTGCGCGGCCAAGCCTGGGAGCAGATGGAGCTGCCGGCACGGGCGCGCGGCGCCGTCCTGGTCAACCTCGGCAATGCCGCGCCGCTGCTGGCGGGCGGCCGGCAGGCGGTCGTCATTCACGACGCCGGCGCCTTCGACACGCCGGAGAGCTACTCGCTCGCCTTCCGCTCCTGGTATCGCGGCATGCACTGGGCGCTGCCGCGGGCGGGCGCCCGGCTGCTGACCGTCTCCGAATTCTCGCGCGGCCGCATCGCCCATCATCTCCGCATCGACGCGGCGCAGATCGGCGTCGTCCACGAAGGCGGCGAGCACATCCTCCGCGGGCCGGCCGATGCGGCGGTCCTCGCCCGCAACGGCCTGCAACCCGGCCGCTTCGCCCTCGTCGTCGGCACCCGCGCCGCGCACAAAGGGCTGGCCGGACTCGGCGAGGCCCAGGCCCTGCTCGCCTCCCGCGGCCTCACGCTGGCCGTCGCCGGCGCCGCCGATGCCAATGTCTTCCGCAATGCCGGCGACCCGCAAGGCCAGGCCGTGACCCCGCTCGGCCGCGTCACCGATGCCGAGCTGCGCGCCCTCTACGAATCCGCCCTCTGCCTCATCTTCCCCTCCCGCTACGAAGGCTTCGGCCTGCCCCCCTTGGAGGCGATGACCTGCGGCTGTCCGGTGATCGCCGCCCATGCCGCCGCCGTGCCCGAAGTCTGCGGCGAGGCGGCACTCTGGTTCGACAATGACGGCCCGCGCCGCCTGCCCGACGCCCTAGCCCGCCTGCTCGACGAGCCCGGCCTCCCCGCGCGCCTCCGCACCGAGGGCCTGTCGCGCGCCGCCCGCTTCTCCTGGCGCGCCGCGGCCGAGCGTCTGGTCTCGCTGCTGCCGAAGGAGGATGCGTGAAGGTCGCCCTCGTCCATGAATGGCTCGACAGCTATGCCGGCTCCGAGCGCGTGCTCGAGCAGTTCATCCAGCTCTGGCCGGAGGCGGATGTCTTCGCCGTCTGCGACTTCCTGCCCGAGTCCGAGCGCGGCTTCCTCCGCGGCAGGCCCGTCACGACGAGCTTCATCCAGCGCCTGCCCCTCGCCCGCCGCATGTTCCGCAACTACCTCGGGCTGATGCCGCTCGCCATCGAGCAGCTCGACCTCTCCGGCTACGACCTCATCCTCTCCTCCTCCCACGCCGTGGCGAAGGGTGTCCTGACCGGCCCCGGCCAGCTGCATGTCAGCTACATCCACAGCCCGATGCGCTACGCCTGGGACCTCCAGCACCAATATCTCCGCCAGGCCCGGCTGGAGCGCGGGCTGAAGGGCGCCTACACCCGCTGGCTGCTGCACCGCCTCCGCCTCTGGGACCGCAGCTCGGCCGCCGGCGTCGACAGCCTCGTCGGCAACAGCAGCTACATCGCAGAGCGCATCCGCAAGGTCTGGCGGCGCGAGGCGACGGTGATCCACCCGCCGGTGGACGTGACGCGCTTCGGCCTCGGCACCGCCCCGCGCGGCGACCACTACCTGCTCGCCTCCCGCATGGTCCCCTACAAGCGCGTCGAGCTGCTGGTCGAAGCCTTCCGCCGCATGCCCGGCCGCCGCCTGGTGGTGACCGGCGACGGCCCCTCCGAGCCTCTGGTCCGCGCCGCCGCACAGGGCGCCCCCAATGTCG
The DNA here is from genome assembly GCF_000745835.1 of Belnapia moabensis DSM 16746. Taxonomy (GTDB): domain Bacteria; phylum Pseudomonadota; class Alphaproteobacteria; order Acetobacterales; family Acetobacteraceae; genus Belnapia; species Belnapia moabensis. The sequence goes on from NZ_JQKB01000002.1 coordinate 106,992, forward strand.
AGCTGCGCGGCCGCGTCCCCCAGGCTGAGCTGATCGCCCTCACCCAGACTGCCCGCGCCTTCGTCTTCGCCGCCGAGGAGGATTTCGGCATCGCCATGGTCGAGGCCCAGGCCTGCGGCACGCCGCTGATCGCCTTCGGACGCGGCGGCGCCCGCGACATCGTGCGCGAGGGTGAAACCGGCCTGCTCTTCCCTGAGCAAAGCGCCGAGGCGGTCATGGCCGCCGTCGAGCGCTTCGAGACGCTCCCCACCCCCATCGCTCCCGAGGTCTGCCGCGCCAACGCCCTGCGCTTTTCGGAGGAGGCCTTCCGCACCGCCATCCGCGCGCATGTGGAGGCGCTGCTGCCGTGACTTTCTCGCTCGTCGTGGCCACACGCGGACGGGATGCCGAGCTGGCCGCCCTCTTCGACAGCCTGCTGGCTCAGGGCCGCGCGGATACCGAGGTCATCGTCGTCGACCAGAATGCCGATGACCGCCTCGCCCCAGTCATCGCCGCCTATGAAGCCCGGCTCCCCCTGCTCTGGCGCCGCTCCGCCGTCGCCAATGCCTGCCACGCCCGCAACCTCGGCCTCGCCTTGGCGCGCGGCGACATCGTCGGCTTCCCCGACGACGACTGCACCTATCCGCTTGGCCTGCTGGACCGCGTGGCCGCCGCCTTCGCTGGCGATCCAAGGCTCACCGTGCTGACCGGCCCGGCCGCCTCGCCCGAGGGTGGCCTCGGCTCCGGCCGCTGGCGAATGGAGGCAGGCCCGATCACCCCCGCCAATGCCTGGACCAGCGTAATCGAGTTCAACCTCTTCCTCCGCCGCGAGGTGGCCCTGGCCCTGGGCGGCTTCGACGAACGGCTCGGCCCCGGCACCCCCTACGGCTCGGCCGAGGGCAACGACCTGGTGCTGCGGGCGATCCGCGCCGGCCATGCCGCGCGCTACGAGCCGGGGCAACTGGTCGTCCATCCCGACAAGCGCCTCACCCCAGTCGCCGTCGAGCGGGCGGCACTCTACGGCCGCGGCTTCGGCTTCGTGCTGCGGCGCCATGCGGTGCCGGCCGGGGTCTGGCTGCCCTTCCTCATCCGCCCGCTGGGCGGCGCACTCCTCAGCCTCGCGCGCGGACGGCTGCTGGCCGCGCGTTACTACTGGGCGACGCTGCGCGGCCGGGTCTCGGGCTTCGCCGCGCCTGGCCCGGCGCAGGGCCTGCCGCTCGCCCCCATGGCGGAAGCGGCGCGATGAGGCTCGCCATCGGCATCGCCACTCGCGGCCGCCCGGCGATCCTGGCCGAGGTGCTGCACGACCTTTCCCGCCAGACCCGCCCCGCCGACCGCATCCTCGTGTGCCACGCGACGCCGGACGACATCGGCGCACCGCTCCCCGGCATCGAATACTTCACCGCCCCGGCCGGCCTGCCACGCCAGCGCAACGCCATCATGGACCGCGCGGCGGATTGCGACGTCCTGCTCTTCCTCGACGACGACTTCCTCGCCGCCCCCGACTACGCCGCGGTGACCGAAGCTGTCTTCGCCGCCCGGCCGGAGGTGGTGGTGACGACGGGCACCGTCATCGCCGACGGCGCCAACGGTCCCGGCTTCCCGGTCGCCGAAGGCCGCCGCCTGCTCGCCGCCGACACCCCGCCCGCCGACAGCATGGCGGCGCACCCGCATTTCAACGGCTATGGGTGCAACATGGCCTTCCGCATGGCGGTGGTGCGCGCGCATGGCATCCGCGTCGACGAGGCGCTGCCGGCCTATGCCTGGTACGAGGATCTCGACGTGACCCGCCTGCTCGGGCGCCACGGGTCGATCCTGCGGCTCGAAGGCGCCCGCGGCGTGCATCTCGGCGCCAAGGTCGGGCGAAGCCCCGGCCTCCGCCTCGGCTACTCGCAGATCGCCAACCCCATCTACCTCGCCCGCAAGGGCACCTATCCCTGGAACCGGGCGCTCCGCAGCATGGCGCGGCACTGGGCGATGAACCTCGCCCGCAGCCCCTTCCCCGAGCCCTGGGCCGATCGCTGGGGCCGCTTCCGCGGCAACATGCTGGCGCTCGCCGACCTGGCCCGCGGCCGGCTGCGCCCCGGCCGGATCGAGGAGCTGTAGGCCGTGGAAGACGTGACCTACATCCTGTCGAAAGTGCTGTGGTTCCCGGCCCGGCCTGGCAATGCGGCGGTGCTGCTCATCGCCATCGGGCTCGCCGCATTATGGCGTGGCCGGCGCTGGGGCCGCTGGCCTGCGCTCGCCGGCCTCGGCTTCTTCGTCGCGCTGATGGCGCTGCCGCTGCACCAATGGGTCCAGGCCCCGCTCGAGGACCGCTTCGCCCGCCCGGCGCAGGAGCCGGCGCATATCGACGGCATCCTCGTGCTCGGCGGCGCCGTCGAGCAGAACCTGACCGAGGCGCGCGGCATCCCGGCCCTCAACGGCGCCGCGGAGCGGATGACGGAGCCCGTCGCCCTGCTGCGCCGCCACCCCGAGGCGCGGCTGGTCTTCACCGGCGGCCAGGGCTCCCTGGTGCATGGCGGCACGACGGAGGCGGATGTCGCGGCGCGGCTCTGGCACGACCTCGGCGTGCCGGCCGACCGGCTGGTGCTGGAGCGCGAGGCGCGCAACACCTGGGAAAACGCCACCCTCACCCTGAAGCTCCTGCAGCCGAAGCCCGGCGAGACCTGGCTGCTGATCACCTCGGCGAGCCACATGCCGCGATCGATGGGCGTCTTCCGCCGCGCCGGCTGGACCGGCATCATCCCCTGGCCGGTCAACTACCGCACCGGGCCGACGCTCGCCGCCCAGACCGACGCCTCCTTCCCCGACCGCCTGCGTGAGTTCGAATGGAGCGTCCGCGAATGGGTGGGGCTCGTCGCCTACCACCTCATGGGGCGGACGGTTGCCGTCTTCCCCGCGCCCTGAGCCTTGCCGCTTGCCACGCTGGCGGGATCACGGTATAGGAATATTCGCTCAAACCCCGCCGCGGCAGGGCGTTCCTCCAAGGTACCTAAATAGTTGAAATCCTCAAATCGAGCAGCGGTTCCGAAGGATTTCAACACCTTGGATACCAGCTACTTTAATTCCTGAGCGCAACTGCCCGGTCTCCATCCGTGGCCTTGTGGGGAGGTCCTAGCGGCGCCAGGCATGGACCAGCAAAGGCATCTGCGCCGGCTCGGCCTGCACCTCGGAGCGGCCGATATCCTCGCGGAGTTGCGCATCCCGCGGCTCGGCCGCGGACTCCAGCCAGCGCTGCCGCATCATCCCCCAAAGCCCGGCAGTCGCCTCCGTCGCCGTCATTCCTCGCTCCCCTTGGTCCCGTGCGATCGGCCCTTCATGCCGATGCAGGGTCCCGCGGCGATCCCGCTTCGTCGCGTCTGTCGCGGCGCCTGTCGCAACAGGCACGTTGCGTTGCTTGCCCGGACGGATTCCGATGCGCTAACCCCCGTCCATGAGGACTGAGCCTGAGCCGGTCGAGGGAGCACCGTGGGATGGCGGCTCGCGGGCCGTATCACCCGCCGAGACCCGATGCCCATGCTCCTCGCACTCCCTTTCCCCTGGGCCCTCCCGCGCCTCGCGCCCGGCGCCAGGCCGGCGCCGCGCCCGATGACCGACCCGGCATCGAGCGATGCGGCGCTGATGGCGCTCGCCGGCAACGGGGACCGCGCGGCGTTCAACCTGCTGGTCGGCCGGCATGGCGAGCGGGCGCTCCGCGTCGCGTTGCGCATCCTGGGCGATGCGGCGGAGGCCGAGGAGGTGGCGCAGGAGGCCTTCCTCCGCGCCTGGCAGGCGGCGGCCTCCTTCGACCCTGCCCGGGCGCGTTTCACCACTTGGCTGCATCGGATCGTCGTCAACCTGGCGATCGACCGCACTCGCCGCCGGGCCGGAGCGCCTTCAACCGGGTTGGAAGCAGCCGCGGAACTGGCCGATGCCGCCCCCGGACCGGAGGCGGATGCCGCCGCCGCCGAGGCGCGGGCGGCGCTCGCCGTGGCGCTCGGGGCGCTGCCGCCGCGCCAGCGCGCCGCCATCGCGCTGGCCTATGAGGAGGAGTTGAGCGGGGCCGAGGCGGCGGCCGCGCTGGAGGTTTCGGAACGCGCGCTGGAAGGCCTGCTGCGCCGGGCCCGGCAATTCCTGCGCAGCCGATTGGAGGGCTCATGAATACCGCCCACTTCGCGGAATTGCTCGATCGCCGCGGCCCGGCCCTCGCCCGTTGGCCCGAGGCAGATCGCGCCGCAGCCGCCGGCCTGCTCGCCGCCTCCGCCGAGGCACGGGCGCGGCTGGAGGCGGCGCTCGCCCTCGATACCCGGCTGCGACGCGACCTGGCGCAACCCGACCCGGCCGCGGTCGCGCGGCTGCAGGCCGGCATCGCCCGGCAAATCGCCCGCGCGCCGCTGCCGGACCGGCCGGGGCCCCTGCCCCGGCTGCTGGCCCTGCTGCGCCCCGCGGCTCCGGCCGGCTGGGGTGCGCTGGCCGCGATGGCCTGCTGCGCCCTCTGGCTGGGCCTCGCGCCGCCGCGCGCCGCACCGGAGGATCCCTTCGGTCCCTTGCAAACCTTGCCCCTCGCGGGAGATGCCTTTTGATGCGCCGACCCTCCGGCCGGACTCTCATCACCGCGCTCTGCGGTGCCTCGCTGGTGCTGAACCTCGTCTTCGCCGGGCTGCTCTGGTGGCGGCCCACGCCGCCGCCGCGCGGAGGGCGCGGCTTCGACCGCATGGTGGCGCGGATCGAGGCCAACCTGCCGGAGCCGGACCGGCCGCTCTTCCAGGCCGTCCTGGCGGCCGAGCGCCCCCGCTATGCCGGAAGCCTCGCCGCCATGCGCGCCGCCAGCGCCGAGGTCGATGCCGTGATGCGCCGCGACCCCTACGACCCCGTCGCACTGCGCGATGCGCTCGCCGTCTGGGCCGAGCGGATGGTCGCCTTCAACCGCGACTTCGGCGAGACGCTGGCCGAGGCGCTGGCCGCCGTCTCGCCCGAGGGCCGCGCCCAGATCGCCGCTGCGCGCCGGCCGGGCGGCTGAGCATGGCGCTTCCCTTCCTCCGCCGCGCGGCACCCGCCGCCGCGGCGCTGCTGCTCGGCGGCTGCTCCTCGCTCGGCGACTGGCTGACGGCACCCGGCACCTCCTCCGGCATCCCCCTGCCCGGGCGGATGACGGCAGCCGATGCAACGCAGCCGGTGCAATGGCCCGACCCGTACTGGTGGCGCGGCTTCGGCTCGCCCGAGCTCGACGGGCTGATGGCCGAGGCGATGGCGGCGAACAACGACATCGCCGGCGCCATCGCCCGCATCCGCCAGGCCGATGCGCAGATCCGCATCGCCGGCGCGACGCTGCTGCCGGCGATCGACCTGACGACGCGGGCGAACCGAACGCAGAGCGGCACCGCATCCTCCGCCTCCATCGCCGGCTTCGGCGGCGGCGGCAGCCGGGTGCGGGTCAGCTCCAACAACCAGCTCAGCCTCGCGGCCAGCTACGAGATCGACTTCTGGGGCAAGAACCGTGGCCAGGTGGAGGCAGCGCAGCAATCCGCCTCGGCCACCCGCTTCGATGCGGGAACGGTGACGATCACCACGCAGTCCTCGGTGGCGAACACCTATTTCGCCATGCTGGCGGCACAGGAGACGCTGGCGATCCAGCGGCAGAACCTCGACATCGCCCAGCGCGTCGCGCGGGTGATCCGCCAGCGCGTCGCGGTCGGCACGGCGACGGGGCTCGACCTCGCCCAGCAGGAGACGGTGGTGGCGCAGCAGCAGGCGCAGATCCCGCCGCTGGTGCAGCAGTTGGAGCAGAACCGCAACTCCCTCGGCACCCTCGTCGGCCGGCCGCCAGAGACGCTGAGGCTCGAGGGCGGCAGCTTCAACCGCCTCGACGTGCCGGCGGTGACGCCCGGCCTGCCGGCCGAGGTGCTGGCCCGGCGGCCCGACGTTCTCACCGCCGAGGCGACGCTGGCGGCGGCCAATGCCAATATCGTCGTCGCCCGGGCGCAGCTGCTGCCCTCCGTCACGCTGACCGGCTCGGGCGGCTTCGCCAGCCTCGCGCTCGAGAACCTGCTGCGGCCCGGCTCCGTCGTCTTCACCGTGGCGGCGGGGTTGGCCCAGCCCATCTTCCAGGGCGGGGCGCTGCACGGGCAGGTGGAACTGAACGAAGGCCGGGCGCAGGAGCTGCTGGCGCTCTACCGCGGCACCATCCTCGCCGCCCTGGTCGATGCCGAGAACGCCCTGGTCGCACTGCGCCAGACGACGGAGCAGGAAGCCCTGCAGGCCAATGCGGTGCGGATGGCCGAGCGCGCCTATGCGATCGGCGAGGCGCAGCTCCAGGCCGGGACCATCGACCTCGTCACGCTGCTCAACACCCAGCAGACGCTGTTCTCGGCGCGCACTTCCCTCGCCAATACCCGCCTCTCGCGGCTCCAGGCCGCTGTCGGGCTGTTCCGCGCGCTGGGCGGGGGGTGGAACGGCATCTGAGGTTGCAGTTCGTCACCCGAAGCCCCTCATGGGGAAGCCACTCTTCCGTCGTATCATCGAAATCCCTGCCGCGAGGTCCCTGAACCCACATGCGCCGCCCTCTCCTTCTCCTGCTCACCCTCGGGCTGATCGGCGGTGCCGGCGCGGGTGCCTGGTATTACTGGCAGCAGCCGGCCGAGGTGCAGGCCGGGCCGCGGCCCGGTGGCGGCCCGGGCCGGCCCGGCGGCCCGCGGGGCGGCGGGCCGGGCGTGCCGGTGACGGTCGCCGCGGCGCAGCGGCAGGACGTGCCGATCATGCTCGACGCCATCGGCACGGTGCAGGCCTACAACACCATCACCGTGCGGGCGCAGGTCGATGGCCAGCTCGTCGAAATCGCCTTCCAGGAAGGCCAGATGGTGAAGCAGGGCGACGTGCTGGCGCGCATCGACCCTCGCAGCTACCAGGCGGCGCTCGACCAGGCGGTTGCCAAGAAGGCGCAGGACGAGGCGCTGCTGGCCAATGCCCGGCTCGACCTGCAGCGCTACACGACGCTCGCCCGCAACGAGGGCGTCTCGCGCCAGCAACAGGACACGCAACGGGCGCAGGTCGCACAATACGAGGCGCTGGTCGCCGCCGACCAGGCCGCGATCGACAGCGCGCGGACGCAGCTCTCCTTCACCACCATCCGCTCGCCGATCAATGGCCGGGTCGGGCTGCGCCTGGTCGACCAGGGCAACCTGGTGCGCTCGGGGGATGCGACGGGCATCGTCACCGTCTCGCAGATGCAACCGATCGCCGTGACCTTCACCCTGCCGCAGCAGGAGCTGGGGCGGGTGCTGGAGGCGCTGGAACGCGGCGCGGTGCCGGTGCAGGCGCTGCGCTCGGCCAGCGGCGGCACGCCGCAGATCCAGGGCTCGCCGGCACCGTCCGGCGCGCATGGGCCGATCATGGGCGAGTTGCGGACGCTCGACAGCGCGGTCGATGCCTCGACCGGCACCATCAAGCTGAAGGCGGTCTTCGCCAATGAGGACATGCGGCTCTGGCCCGGCGCCTTCGTCAATGTCCGGCTGCGGATCGACACCGTGCCGGATGCGGTGACGGTGCCGCTGGTCGCGGTGCAGCGCGGGCCGGACGGTGCCTTCGCCTATGTGCTGAAGGGCGACCAGACGGTGGAGCAGCGCATGCTCCAGCTCGGCGTGCTGACGCCGGCCGAGGCGGTGGTGCGCCGCGGCGTCGAGGCCGGCGAGAAGGTCGTCACCTCCGGCGCGCTGCGGCTGAGCCCGGGCGCGACTGTCCTCGCCACCGAGGAGGCGGCGCCGGAGAATGCGCCCGGCCCCGGCCAGCGGCGCCTCCGCCCCCGGCAGGCGGCCGATGCGAGCCGCTGAGCGGTGAACATCTCCGCCCCCTTCATCGCACGGCCGATCGCCACCGTCCTGCTGGCGATCGCCGTGCTGCTCTGCGGCGGCTTCGGTTATCTGCGCCTACCGGTCTCGGCGCTGCCCGAGGTCGACTTCCCGACCATCGAGGTGACGACGAGCCTGCCCGGCGCCTCGCCGGAGACCGTGGCGGTGCTGGTCACTGCCTCGCTCGAGCGCCAGCTCGCGCTGATCGCCGGCCTCACCGACATCGTCTCGACCAGCGGGCCGGGGACGAGCCGCATCACCATGCAGTTCACCCTCGGCCGCAACATCGACGATGCGGCGCAGGACGTGCAGGCGGCGATCAACTCGGCCCGCGGCACGCTGCCCGCCAACCTGCCCTATCCGCCGACCTATGCGAAGGTGAACCCGGCCGACCCGCCGATCATCACCCTCGCGCTGACCTCCGACACGCTGCCCATGCAGCGTCTCGCCGATGCGGCCGATACGCTGCTCGGCCAGCGGCTGAGCCAGGTGAGCGGCGTCGGCCGCGTGCTGGTGCAGGGCAACATGCGCCCGGCCGTGCGCATCCAGGCGGACCCGGTGCGGCTGGCGGCCTATGGCCTGTCGCTGGAGGACGTGCGGACCGCGGTCGCCGCCGGCAACGTCAACACGCCGAAGGGCAGCGTCGACGGGCCGCGCCAGGCCAGCACCGTGATGGCGAACGACCAGATCGACCGGCCGGAAGCCTTCGCCAGCCTCATCATCGCCTGGCGCAACGGCGCCCCGGTGCGGCTGCGCGATGTCGGCACGGCAGTGCAGGACCTCGAGAACACGTTGACCGGCGCCTGGTACGATGGCGGCCCCGCCGTGCTGATCGACGTGCAGCGCCAGCCGGGGGCGAATATCGTCCAGACGGTCGCCGATATCCGCGAGCAGCTGCCGATGCTGGAGCGGGCGCTGCCGCAGGGGGCACGGCTGGCGGTCGTCGCCGACCGGACGGGGACGATCAAGGCCTCAGTGCACGACGTGCAGTTCACCTTGGCGCTCGCGGTGGTGCTGGTGATCGCGGTGATCTTCGTCTTCCTGCGCAGCCTGCGCGCCACCTTCATCCCAGGCGTAGCCCTGCCGCTCTCCATCATCGGTACCTTCGGGGTGATGGCGCTCTGCGGCTTCTCGCTCGACAACCTGTCGCTGATGGCGCTGACCATCGCCACGGGCTTTGTCGTGGACGATGCCATCGTCATGATCGAGAACATCGTCCGCCTGATCGAGGAGGGGAAGCGGCCGCTGGAGGCCGCCTATGAGGGCGCGCGGCAGATCGGCTTCACCGTCGTCTCGCTGACCGTCTCGCTGATCGCCGTCTTCATCCCGCTGCTCTTCATGCCGGGCGTCGTCGGGCGGCTGTTCCAGGAATTCGCGCTGACGCTGACCATTGCCGTGCTCGTGTCGATGGTGGTCTCCCTCACCCTGACGCCGATGATGTGCGGCTGGCTGCTGAAGCCGCATGCCGAGGCGCAGCCGGGCCGCCTGTCCCGTGCTACCGAACGCGTGCTCGATGCCTGCCGCGACGCCTATGGCCGCAGCCTGCACCGGGCGCTCCGCCATGAGGGGCTGATGCTGATCCTGGCGACGCTGACGGTCGCCGGCACCGTCTGGCTCTACGTCACTATGCCGAAGGGCTTCCTGCCACAGCAGGACACCGGGTTGCTGGTCGCCAATGTCGAGGCGCCCGACGACGTCTCCTTCAGCCGCATGTCCGCGCTCCAGCAGGAGGTGGCGGCGCTGATCCGGGAGGACCCGGACGTGACCGGCGTCGCCTCCGTCGTCGGCGCCGGCGTCGTCAATGCAGCGCAGAATACAGGGCGGATCAGCATCGTGCTGCGACCGCGCGAGGAGCGCGAGGCGGATGCCAAGGCGATCATCGCCCGGCTGCAGCCAAGGCTCGACGCGCTGCCGCAGGTGGTGGTGCATCTCCAGGCGGTGCAGGACATCCAGATCGGCTCCCGGCCTGGCAGCACCGCCTTCCAGTACACGCTGATGGACCCGGATGCGGCGGAGCTCGGCCGCTGGGCGCCGCTGCTGGAGCGGAAGCTCGCCAGCCTGCCGATACTGCGCGACATCGCCTCCGACCAGCGCGACGGCGGCGTGCGCGTCACGGTCGATGTGGATCGGGACAAGGCCGGGCGGCTTGGCGTCACCATGCAGGCGGTGGACGACGTTCTCTACGACGCCTTCGGCCAGCGCCAGATCAGCACGATCTACGCCCAGAACAATCAGTACCGCGTGGTGCTGGAGGCCGATCCTGCCATCCGCGATGACCCGGACAAGATCGGCCTGCTGCGCATACCGGCAACCGCCGGGCAGCAGACCACGGCGCAGGGGACGCCCGCGACCAGCACAGGCACGGTGCAGGTGCCGCTGTCGGAGCTGGCGCGGATCGGCCGCGCGGCGGGGCCGCTGACGGTGACGAAGCAGGGGCAGTTCCCGGCCGTGACCATCGGCTTCGACCTCGCACCGGGCGCCTCGCTCGGCGAGGCCATCGCGGCGATCCGCGCGGCCGAGGCCGAGATCGGCATGCCGGACACCATCGTCGGCCGCTTCGCCGGCGATGCGGCGGAGTTCCAGCGGTCGCTCGCCGGCGAGCCCTGGCTGATCCTCGCCGCCATCGTCGTCATCTATATCGTGCTCGGCGTGCTCTACGAGAGCGTGATCCACCCGATCACCATCCTCTCGACGCTGCCCTCGGCCGGCATCGGGGCGCTGCTGGCGCTCAGGCTTTGCGGGCTCGACCTCTCCGTGGTGGGGCTGATCGGCATCGTTTTGCTGATGGGCATCGTCAAGAAGAACGCGATCATGATGATCGACTTCGCACTCGAGGCGCAGCGCGACCATGGCAAGGCGCCGCGCGAAGCGATCATCGAGGCCTCGATCCTCCGCTTCCGCCCGATCATGATGACGACGCTGGCGGCGCTGCTCGGCGCCCTGCCGCTGGTGCTGGAGAGCGGCACGGGCTCGGAGCTGCGGCTGCCGCTCGGCGTCTCGGTGATCGGCGGGCTGCTGCTGAGCCAGGTCATCACCCTCTACACCACGCCAGTGATCTACCTGGCGATGGAGACGCTGCGCGACCACGCCGTGCGGCTTGTGCGACCGCGCCCGCGCGTGCCGCAGCCGGCGGAATAGGCACGTGTCGATCTCCGAGCCCTTCATCCACCGGCCGATCGCGACAGCATTGCTCGCCATCGGCATCGCGCTGGCGGGCATCGTCTCCTATTTCGCGCTCCCCGTCGCGCCGCTGCCGAGCGTCGACCTGCCGACCATCGTCATCGGCGCCGGGCAGCCGGGGGCGGACCCGGCGACCATGGCCTCCTCCGTCGCGGCGCCGCTGGAGCGGAGGCTCGGCGCCATCGCGGGCGTGACGGAGATGACCTCCACCTCCTCGCTCGGCGCCACCTCCATCGTCGTGCAATTCGACCTCTCCCGCAGCGTCGAGGGCGCGGCGCGGGACGTGCAGGCGGCGATCAACGCGGCGGGCAGCGACCTGCCGGCGGGACTCGCCATCCCGCCCTATTTCCGCAAGGCCAATCCGGGCGACGCGCCGGTGCTCATCATGTCGCTCGGTGCCGATACGGTGACGCCGGGCCAGGTCTACGACGCGGCCGACAGCCTGGTCGCGCCGCGCATCGCCCAGGTGCCGGGCGTCGCGCAGGTGCTGATCGCGGGCGCCGAGCAGCCGGCGGTGCGCGTCACGGTCGATCCCGCGGCGGCCAGGGCGGCCAGGGTGGGGCTCGAGGACATACGCCGGGCGATCGCCAACAACAACGTCACCCAGGCGACGGGGCTGATCGACGGCTCGCAGCAATCCGCCGCCATCGTCGTCAACGACCGGCTGAACACGCCGGAGGAGTTTGCCGGGATCACGCTGAAATCGGCGAACGGCGCCCTCGTCCGCATCTCCTCCGTCGCCCGCGTCGCGCTCGACGTGCGGGACAGGCGGCAGGGCGGCTCGGTCGATGGCCGGCCGGCGGTGCTGATGATCATCTTCAAGCAGCCGGACGCCAATGTCATTGAGGTGGTGGACGGCATCCAGCGCCTGCTGCCGGAGGTGGAGCGCTGGCTGCCGGGCGGCGTGCGCATCACCACCATCCGCGACCGGTCGGAGACGATCCGCGCCAGCGTGCATGAGGTGCAGCTGACGCTGCTGATCTCGATCGCCCTCGTCATCCTGGTCGTGGCGCTCTTCCTCGGGCGGACCTCGGCCGTCGCGGCGGCGGGCGCTTCGGTGCCGCTCTCGCTGCTCGGCACGCTGGTGGTGATGTGGCTGGTCGGCTACTCGCTCGACAACCTCTCGCTCATGGCGCTCACCATCTCGGTCGGCTTCGTGGTGGACGACGCCATCGTCATGATCGAGAACATGGCGCGGCTGATGGAGCGCGGCATGAAGCCGCTGGAGGCGGCGCTCGTGGGCGCGCGGCAGATCGGCTTCACCGTCGTCTCGATCACCGTCTCGCTCATCGCCGTTTTCATCCCGCTGCTCTTCATGGGCGGCATCGTAGGGCGGCTGTTCCGGGAATTCTCGGCGACGCTCGCCATCGCCGTCGCCATCTCGGGCGTCATCTCCCTCACCCTGACGCCGATGATGGCAGCGTGGCTGGCGCGCAGCGGGCCGCACCGGCCGGGGCTCGTGATCCGCCTCGTCGATGCGGGGATGGAGCGGATGACGCGTGGCTATCTCTGGTCGCTGCGGCATGTGCTGCGCTTCCGGCGGATCATGCTGGTGTTCACCCTCGCGCTGATCGGGCTGACGGTCTGGCTTTATGTCATTGTCCCCAAGGGCTTCTTTCCCGACCAGGATACCGGCCTCATCATCGGCACGACGCGGGCGCCGCCGGATACCTCCTTCCAGACGATGCAGGTGCTGCAGGAACGGGTGGTGCAGGTGCTGATGCGCGACCCGGCTGTGGCCAGCATCGCCTCCCAGGTCGGCGGCGGCGGGGGCAATTCGTCGGGCAACCAGGGGCGCATCTTCCTCAGCCTGAAGCCGCTGGCGGAGCGGGACAATGTCTCTGCGGCCCAGGTGATCGACCGGCTGCGGAGGCCGCTGAACGGCATCCCCGGCATGCAAACCTTCCTCCGCGCCGTGCAGGACATCAGCCTTGGCGGGCGGGCGGGGAACGCGCAGTTCCAGTTCGTGCTGCTCTCGCCGGACCTGGAAGGGCTGGAGGCCTGGTCGGAGGTGCTGGTGCAGAGGCTGCGCACCGTCCCGGGCATCACCGACGTCTCCTCCGACCAGCAGCGCGCCGGGCTCGTCACGCGGCTGGAGATCGACCGGGATGCGGCGGCACGGCTCGGCGTCAGCGTCTCGGCCATTGCCTCGGCGCTGAACAGCGGCTTCGCGCAACGCCAGGTCTCGATCATCTATCGCGCCCGCAACCAGTACCGCGTGGTGCTGGAGCTGGAGCCGGGGCTACAGCAATTCCCCGAGCAGGTGGACGATGTCTATGTGCCGGGCGCAGGCGGAACGCAGGTGCCGCTGTCGAGCCTCGTGCGGTTGAGCCGGACGACGGCACCACTGGCGGTGACGCATCAGGGGCAGTATCCGGCGGCCACGATCACCTTCAACCTTGGCGAAGGGATGTCGATCGGCCAGGCGGCGGAAGCGGTGCAGCGGGCGGCGCAGGAAGCCGGGCTGCCGGATGGGATGCGGACGGAATTCGCCGGCAATGCCAAGGCCTTCCAGTCCTTCGCCCGCGACCAGCCGCTGCTGATCCTGGCGGCGCTGTTGACCATCTATATCGTGCTCGGCGTGCTCTACGAGCACCTGCTGCACCCGATCACCATCCTCTCGACCCTGCCGACGGCGGGCATCGGCGCGTTGCTGGCGCTGCTGGTGACGGACACGCCCTTCACCGTCATCGCCCTGATCGGCGTGATCCTGCTGATGGGCATCGTGAAGAAGAACGCCATCATGATGGTGGACTTCGCCCTGGAGCATGAGCGGAGCGAAGGGATCGGCGGGATGGAGGCGATCATGGCGGCCTGCCGGGAACGCTTCCGGCCGATCCTGATGACGACGCTGGCCGCCGTCTTCGGCGCGGTGCCGCTGGCCATGGCCACGGGGGCCGGGTCGGAGCTGCGGCACCCGCTCGGCATCACCATCATCGGCGGGCTGCTGCTGTCGCAGCTGCTGACGCTCTATACCACGCCGGTGGTCTACCTGGCGCTCGACGGGGTGGGGCGGCGGAAGCGGCAAAGCGTGGCGGTGGCGGCGCCGGCGGAGTAGAGAGGGCGCTTCGGTGCCGGGCGCGGCCCGCATCGCAACCGCCGGAGGTACACCATGTCCATCCCCCCCGAGCGCCCAAGCCGGGCCGAGGCCGAGGATGCCGTTCGCACCCTGATCCGCTGGGCCTGCGACGACCCGACGCGGGAGGGGCTGCTCGACACCCCTGCCCGGGTCACCCGCGCCTATGAGGAGCTCTTCTCCGGCTACCAGGTCGACCCGGTGGCGCTGCTGGAGCGGACCTTCGACGAGGTCGAGGGATATGACGAGATTGTCCTGCTCAAGAACATCCGCCTTGAGAGCTATTGCGAGCACCACATGGTGCCCATCATCGGCCATTGCCATGTCGCCTACCTTCCGGACCGCCGCGTCGTCGGCATCAGCAAGCTGGCACGGGTGGTGGAGGCCTATGGCAAGCGGCTTCAGATTCAGGAGAAGCTGACGGCGCAGATCGCCAACACCATCGACAAGGTGCTGCAGCCGCGGGGCGTCGCCGTCATCATCGAGAGCGCGCACCAGTGCATGACGACGCGCGGGGTGCACCAGACGGGCGTGACGATGGTTACCAGCCGGATGCTGGGCGCCTTCCGCGACAATCCCGATACCCGTCGCGAATTGCTGTCCCTGATCCAGTCCCCCTCCTGAGCCGAGGCGCTGGCGCTGGGCGTGTCGGCGACCTAGGCTCATGCGCCCTTGCGAAGGAAACCAGGAATGCCCGAAGGCGATGCCCGGTTCCGCCTTCTCGCCGACAATGCGCCGGTCATGGTCTGGCGCGCGGACCCAAGCAAGGCCTGCGATTTTGTCAACAGGCCTTGGCTCGATTTCACCGGCCGGACGGTGGAGCAGGAGCTTGGCTTCGGCTGGGCCGAAGGCGTTCATCCCGACGATTTCGACCGCTGCCTCACGATCTACACGGAGGCTTTCGACGCACGGCGCCCGTTCAGCATGCAATACCGCCTGCGCCGGCATGACGGGGCCTGGCGCTGGCTGCTGGACAATGGCAGGCCCTACGAGATTGCCGGCCGCTTTGCCGGTTATTTCGGATCCTGCATCGACGTCACCGAGATGAAGCAGGCGCTCGACCAGCGGGACGAGCTGGTGGCGGAGCTGACCCATCGCATCAAGAACACCCTCGCCGTGGTGGCCGCCATGGCGGAGCAGACGCGGCGCAATTCCCGCAGCGCCGAGGAATTCCACCCGAATTTCCTCGGCCGGCTGCATGCGCTGTCGCGCGCCCATGACGCCCTGTTCCGTCAGGGCTGGACCGGAACCACCCTCGAGCTGGTCGCACGGGAGGCGTTGGCCCCGCATATCGAGCCGGGGCGGATCAGCATCGCCGGGCCCGATGTCACGTTGCCGGCCAACGGGGCCGTGGCGCTCGGCATCGCCTTGCATGAGCTGGCGACCAATGCGGTGAAGCATGGCGCCCTCTCCACCGATGCGGGGCGGGTCAGGCTCTTTTGGGGCGAGGCGGAGACGGATGGCGAGGGCCAGGCCTGGCACCTGCTCCGCTGGGAGGAGAGCGGCGGGCCGCCGGTGCAGGGCCGCCCCGGCCGCCGCGGCATGGGGACCCGGCTGCTGGAGGGCGGCCTCGCCGGACAGATCCGCGGGGCGGTGACGCTGGACTTCGCCCCCGGCGGGGTGCGTTGCACCATGCGGCTGCCGGCCACTCAGGGCTTGGCGTAGCTGACGCCCATCCCGGCCGAAGGGTCGTTCTGGATACCGTAGGGCGGGATTGGGTAGCGGAGACCGTTCTTCGCCAGGGCCTTCATGCCATCGACGGCGCTTCGCAGGTCGGCCGGCTTGAGTGCCATCAGCATCTCCTCGTCGGGGACGCCGCCATAGCGGCGCTCGGCATAGCAGGGGAGAGAGAGGCTCGGCTCGCCGGTCTTCAACGCACGGCCCCAGCTATCGGCGCAGGCGCTCTCACCGGCAACGCTCCATTCAAACTTCCGGTAGTTGCGATACTGCAAGCCGTTGATGAGGATGATCATCTGGCCGGGCGTCGCATAGACCAGGGCGATGTCGGGATCGGGGATGCGGCCGGACTCGAGGGGGCTGACCGCCATCGCCTGGTAGCGGCCGTGGGGGACGACATCGAGGGCCTCCTGCCGGGCCTGGGCGTCCTCCTGGGTGCCGTGCCAGATGCCGACATATTTCTCGCCGCGGCGCCATTCCTCGTCCTGTGGGCCGAGGCCGATGACGGCGCGGCATTGCGAGCCGACCAGGTCCTCGCCGGTGATGCCGACAGTCCAGCCGAGGCGGGAGGCCATGCTGACGATCTGGTCGGTGGCGTGGACCGTCTTCGGGCGGCGGATGCGGGGGATGGCCTCCATCTCGGCGACGGTCTCGTACATCTTCATGCCGATGACGGTGGTTCTTAGGCGCAGCAGCGCATTAAGCTCGGCGACAAGGGCTGGCAGGTCCAGCATCGGCGTTTCTCCCCTTTGTGCCGGGCAGAATAGCCCGCCGCCGGCCCGCCCCCAAACCCAGACCGGTCCAGGCCGGGTTCCGGCCTGGCGAGGGGAGCTTGAGGGGAGCAGCGCTCCCCTCAACCGCTAGATCGCCCGCGACAACCCGGCGAAGAACCCCCGCCGCATCCCGTATTGCGGCGCCCCGACGCCGATGCCCGTTCCGTCGCGCAGCTGGTAGCCGCGGTCAAAGAGGTTGATCACGTCGAAGCGCAGCGTCCAGGCGCCGCCATCCGGCTGGGTCAGGCGCTGCGACACGCCGAGATTGACGGTGAGATAGGGCGTCATCACCTCGCTATTGGCGAAGCCCTTCCGCATACCGCTCCCATAGACGAGGGAGCCGGACAGGGTACCGCCTTCCCAGGCCTCGTAGGCGGCGCCGGCCGACCCGGTAAGAAGCTGGTCATGGTCGGTGCGGACCCATTTCCGGCGGATTTGGGCGAGTTCGTCCGGAGACCAAAAATACTGGTTGGAGACGAGGCCCCTCCCCTCCGAGCGCGAGATGGAAAGGTTGCCGTAGAGCCGCCAGGGCCCCTGGCGCCAATCGGCCGTCAGCTCCGTGCCGTAGACCCGGCCGCGGCGGTAGTTGTAGGGCGAGAAGACATAGGCGCGGCCGAACTGCCCGAGATCCTGCATGTCCTCGACTGAGCGGCCATAGGCCTCGATGCCGAGAGTCAGGCTCTCGGTCACTCGACGGCGGAGTCCGAGATTGAGGTAGTGAGCGCGTTCGGGCTGGACCGGGTCGGCCTGCTGGGTCGCGGGTTGCAGGGTGGTGCCGCGGTAGCGGGCGATGTCGATGGTGCCGACCAGCTCCGCCGGCGGCGGGGTGAAGTAGCGGGCATAGCCGAGGGCGATGGTGGTGTCCTCATCCGGCGTCCAGACCAGGTTGGCGCGCGGGCTGAATTGCGAGGCCTCGACGATGCCGGAGACGATGTCGAACCTCCCGCCGGCATTGAGCGTGACGCGGTCGGTGATGCGCCACTCATCCTGCACATAGACGCCGAACAGGGTCTGCCGGACGCGGCCAGCTTCGCGCAGGTTGAAGGGGGCGTCGAAGGCCTGGCCGAAGCCATCGAGCGGCAGCAGCGTGCTGTCGGTCACGCTGCGCGTGGTGTCCTGGGAGAGGAAAAAGCCGGCGCGCAGCGTGTGCTCGGGATGGAGCCGCCATGCGGCATCGCCCTGGGTGCCGTAGGAGAGGCTCTCGCGCCCCACCGTGCTCGCCGCACCGTCGAAGAGCAGGTCGCCGAGCCCATCCGGCCGGTAGCGGATGGAGGAGCGGCGAATGAAGGCCGAAAGCTGCAGATCCGCATCGCCGATGCTGTGCTGGCCGGCGAGGATGGCGAAGCTGTTGCGCTGCACCTGCCGCGCGCGGAGGTCGGCGCTGTCGAAGGCGGATTGCCCGTAGGCGGTGAAGTCCGGGCGCAGCCCCGGCGTGTTCGGCACCTGATAGGTGGAATACATGCTGCCGGCGATGAGCGAGATGCGGCTGCGGTCGCCGACCGGCACGGCGGCATGGATCAGGCCCCGAAGCTGGTTGGTGCGGTTGTGGATGCCATCCGGCCCCGGCGTCGGGTTCTCGAAGCCGCGGTCGCTGCGGAAGCCGGAGAGGGTGCCGAAATACTCGACCGGCCCGGCGCTGCCGCCATAGCTGGCGCTCGGCTGGATGGTGCCAAAGCTGCCGCCATAGACGCCCAGGCTGCCACCCGGATCCTCGCGCCCGGAGCGGAGCTGCATATCGACCACGCCCGCCGTGCGGTAGCCGAATTGCGCCGGCAGCGCGCCAGTGATGAGCGAGACGCTGCGCAGCGCCCGTGCGTCGAAGAGCTGGTTGAAGCCGCTGATCGCCTCCGGCAGCAGCACGCCGTTGACGCGGTACTGCAGGTTGCGGTGGTCGCCGC
This sequence comes from Belnapia moabensis DSM 16746, assembly GCF_000745835.1. Classification (GTDB taxonomy): domain Bacteria; phylum Pseudomonadota; class Alphaproteobacteria; order Acetobacterales; family Acetobacteraceae; genus Belnapia; species Belnapia moabensis. The sequence goes on from NZ_JQKB01000002.1 coordinate 125,401, forward strand.
GGACATGCAGGTCGCCGAAGGCCTCCTGCACCACACCCGGCGCCTGGAGCAACACGTCGGTCAGGCGGGCATTCTCGCCGCCGGGCAGCTTCTGGATGGTCTCGCGGTCGATCTCGTAGCGGCTGGCGCCGAGGCTCGGAGCGATGGCGTTGCGCGCCACGTCGAGGCTGCGCGACTGCACGACGAGGTCGGGCAGCTCGAAGGCCGGCTCCTCCGCCCGCGCCGCATCGGCGAGGAGGAGTGAAACAACTGCGACAACTCGATAGCTGTTCATCTCTGCATCATCCACGGCTATTGATATGTTCAGGTATTTATTATTTAATTTCAGTATGTTATAGTGAGACGTCGGGGTGGATGGCGCAAGCCGGCGCAATGCGCGATGCTCATGCCGAAGATCGACGAGGCGCCCCATGACCGGCACGCTGTTCCGCAATTTCCGCCTGTTCGATGGTCTCGCCGGCCAGCTTGCCGAAGGGATGGAGCTGCTGGTCGAGGGCGAGCGGATCAAGGAACTCGCCGACCGTCCGATCGCCAGCACCGCGGCGCGCGTCGTTGATTGCGGCGGGCGGACGCTGATGCCGGGGCTGATCGACGCGCATGTGCACGCTTACGGCAGCGAGGCCGATCTCGGCCGGCTGGAGCGGCTGCCGCGCAGCCTCCAGGCCCTGCAGGCGGCCGAGCGGCTACGGCAGTCGCTACAGCGCGGCTTCACCACCATCCGCGATGCGGGCGGCGCCGATTGGGGCCTCGCCATCGCCTGCGAGACGGGGCTGATCGCTGGGCCGCGGCTGTTCTATCCGGGCCGGGCGCTGTCGCCGACCGGCGGTCATGGCGACATGCGGCCGAACACCATGCTCGACCAGTTCTGCGGCTGCTGCGCGCCCACCATGGCGCTAGGCGTCATCGCCGATGGCGTGGACGAGGTGCGGAAGGCGGTGCGGGGCGAGCTGAAGCGCGGGGCGCATGCCATCAAGATCATGGCGAGCGGCGGCGTCGCCTCGCCCTCGGACCCGATCTACGCCCTGCAATACAGCGACGAGGAGATCGCCTGCGCGGTCTGGGAGGCGAAGGCCTGGCGCAGCTATGTCCTCGCCCATGCCTATACGCCGGAGAGCATCCATCGCGCGGTGCGGCTCGGCGTGCGCTCGATCGAGCATGCCAATCTGATCGATGCGGAGACGGCGGCCTTCATGGCGGAGCGCGGCGCCTTCGCCGTCCCGACCCTCGTCACCTATGACGCGCTGGAGGAGGAAGGGCCGGCGCTCGGCCTGCCGAAGGAGAGCATGGCGAAGCTCGCCAGCGTGAAGGATGCGGGGCTCGGCAGCCTCGAGATCCTGGCCCGCGCCGGGGTGCGGATGGCGCTCGGGACCGACCTGCTCGGCGCCATGCACCGGCGGCAATCGGATGAGTTCGTCATCCGGCGCCAGGTGCTGCCGGCGGCGGATGTGCTGCGGAGCGCGACGAGCGTGGCGGCGGCGCTGCTCAACCAGGAGGGCGCGCTCGGCGTGGTGGCACCGGGGGCGTTGGCGGACCTGATCCTCGTCGATGGCGACCCGCTGGCCGATATCGGCGTGCTCACCGGCCAGGGCGAGCGCATCCCCTTCGTCATGAAGGGCGGAGCGACGATGATCGACCGGCTGGGCGCCTAACGAACCAGGCGCAGCGTACCCGAGGAGGGAATCTCCCCCGCCGATTTCTGCAGGTTGAGGAGCTGGGTAGTCAGCGCCAGCACCCGGAGCGTCTGGTCCTCCGCCTCGTCCTGCTGTGCCACGTACCAGCGCGTGCCGCCGTAATCGGCGGCGAGCCACGGGCGGGCGGGCGGCTGCTGCCAGAGGCGGAAGAGCCTCGGCCTGGCCTGGCCTGGCCTGGCCGCCGCCCGGTTGGGGGATGGAGACGTGGTAGGCGATGCCCCCTTCCTCCCGCCTCTGAACGGCGCCGAGATAGTGTAGGATTTCATCCACCGACCGCAGATACCAGGCGAGGCCCTGCGGCGCGGCGCGGCGCGGCGCGGCCAGCCTGGATGGCGTGGTCGGCCACCTCATCGGCATTGCAGGGGTCGCCTTCCTGGGTGATGGGGGATATCTGCGGCGGCTCGTTGCCGAGGGCGAGGGCATGAAGGGCGGCGAGGAGCCGGGGCGGCCGGGCACGCAGATCACCAACTGGTTCACAGCGCGGTAGAGCTGCCATCCCTCCCCGGCCCGGCGCAGTGTGATGCCGGGCTCCTTCAGCATGCTGAGGCGGTCGGGCGCCGTCGCCTCTGCCCGGTTGAGCGGCGAGCCGAGCGGGATCAGGCGGGTATAGCCGTTGAAGCGGAGCCGGCCGAAGCGGGTCAGCCGGTCGACCATGGCCTGGAAGGGATCGCAGGGCGGCTTGGCCTCGATGCCGGCCGAGGCGCAGGCGGCCTCGGCTTCCAGGTCCAGCGCCTGGCGGCGGGCAGGGTCGTTGGTGACGATACGGCCGCCGGGCCCCTCGTCGAATTTGGAGACGAGCAAATAGAGCAGCACCTGGTCCGGCAGGCCCTGGTCGGAGAGCAGGCGGAGCAGCACCGGGTCGATCGGCCGCAGCAGGCCGCGGGCGAATTCCTGCCGGTCGAGCGGGCCGATGTCGAAGCTCGGATTGGTCGAGGCCAGCAGCGCCGGCTGGGCGAGGCCGGTCGACTGGCTGAGGTCGTAGCCGAAGCCGGCGGAGAGGGTGAAGGCGCCATGGATGGCGCCGATGGTCGAGAAATGCAGCGGCGCCTGGTCCCGCGCGCGCAGCACGTTGATCACCAGCAGCGTATCCGTCGCCGCCTGCATGGTGCCGTTATAGGCGATGCTGTTCTCGGCGATGCTCCCGCCGAGGGAGCAGGCGGCGAGGCCGGGCAGCAGGGCGAGGGCGAGCAGGCGGAGGCGAAGGCTCATCCGCCCAGCATGCCCGAGCCGCCCCGCCTGGCGAGTGAAACCGCGTTCAGCCGAGATGGACCTCGAAACCCTTGGCGGTCGCCGGCCGGGCCATCATCCGCCCATACCACGCGGCGACGTTCGGCAGGTCGTCGAAGGGGACCTGATGCCGCTCATGCCGCCAGGTCCAGCCGAGGATGGCGAAATCGGCGATGCTCGGCTCGCCCTCGGTCGCCACGTAGTCGCGCCCGGCCAGGCGCCGGTCGAGCACGCCGTAGAGGCGCTTCGTCTCGGTGTGGTAGCGGTTGAAGCCGTAGTCCTTGGCCGGACCGTCGGGCTGCATCAGGAAGTGGTGGACCTGGCCAGGCATGGGGCCGAATCCGCCCATCTGCCACATCAGCCATTCCAGCACAGGCACCCGGGCGCGCAGGTCGCGGGGCATGAATTTCCCCGTCTTCTCGGCGAGGTAGATAAGAATCGCGCCGCTCTCGAAGACGGTGATGGGTTGGCCGCCCGGCCCGTCCTGATCGATGATCGCCGGGATGCGGTTGTTCGGGCTGAAGGCGAGGAAGGCTGGGTCGAATTGTTCACCCTTGGTGATGTTCACGGTCTTCACCGTGTAGGGCAGGCCCATTTCCTCAAGCGCGACGCTGATCTTGCGGCCGTTCGGCGTGTTCCAGGTATGCAACTTGATCATGGTGCTCCGTCCCGAATGCGTTGGAGCAAGCCTAACCGAGGCCGAAAGGGCTGGCGAGCGGCGGCGCAGTGTTGCACCGGCGCCACCTGTGACCACGAACCCGCGCGCGGAACATTGTAGCCGCTTCCCATTGCCTGGGACATGCCGCAACCTGTGCGTGCAGGACCGGCCAGGGGAAATGGTGGCGGCCCTGCGCTTTGGGGGAATGGTTTTCATGCTGGCAATGACGCTTCCGGCTGCGCGCCGAAAGTCGGTGACGCTCGCCTATCTGATCTGGGCCGTTTTCGGCCTGTTCGGCCTGCACCGCTTCTATCTGGGCCGGAACCTCTCGGCTGCGGGCATGGCCGCCATCACCGTGCTCTCTGTTCCGCTGATCTGGAGCGGCCTTGGCCTGCTCGGCTTCGTTGCCACCAGCACCTGGGCCCTGGCCGATGCCGTGCTCATCCCGGGCATGGCGAAGGAGCTCAACGCGGCGGTAGCTGCTTCTCCCTGAGGCAAGGCGGCGCCCTTTCCCCCCGAGGGCGCCACTCAAACTCAAGTAGAGAAGGGTTGTAACCCCTTCTCAGGCCAGCTTCTGCTTCAGCACCTCATTGACCAGGGCCGGGTTGCCCTTGCCCTGCATCGCCTTCATCACCTGGCCGACGAAGAAGCCGAAGAGCTTGTCCTTGCCGCTGCGGTACTCCGCGACCTTGTCGGCATTGGCTTCCATCACCCGGGCGATCGCCGCCTCGATGGCGCCGGTATCGACCACCTGACGCAGGCCGCGCGCATCGACGATGGCGCCCGGCCGCTCGCCGGTCTCGAACATGATCGCCAACACGTCCTTGGCGATCTTCCCGTTGATGGTCTTGTCGGCGATCAGGTCCAGCAGCTCGCCGAGGGCCGCGGCGCTGACCGGGCTCTCCTCCACGCCGAGGCCGGTGCGGTTCAGGGCGGCGAAGAAGTCGCCGGTCACCCAATTCGCCACGGTCTTGGCGTCGCGCCCCTTGGCCACGGCTTCGAAGAAGGCGGCCGTCTCCCGCTCCAGCGTCAGCACATGGGCGTCGTAGGGCGAGAGGCCCATGGCGACGTAGCGGGCGCGACGCTCGTCCGGCAGCTCGGGCAGCGAGGCCTTCAGGCTCTCGACCCAATCGGCCTCCAGCACCAGCGGCGGCAGGTCCGGGTCGGGGAAGTAGCGGTAGTCATGCGCATCCTCCTTGGAGCGCATGCTGCGGGTGACGCCGCGGCCGGTATCGAACAGCCGGGTCTCCTGCTCGACCGCGCCGCCCTCCTCCCAGACCTCGATCTGGCGCCGCGCCTCGGCCTCCACCGCCTGCATGACGAAGCGGATGGAGTTGACGTTCTTCACCTCGCAGCGGGTACGGAACCCCTCCCCCGGCTTGCGGACGGAGACGTTGACGTCGGCCCGCATGGAGCCCTCGTCCATGTTGCCGTCGCAGGTGCCGAGATAGCGGAGGATCTGCCGCAGCTTGGTGAGATAGGCCCCCGCCTCCTCCGGCGAGCGCATGTCGGGCTCGGAGACGATCTCCATCAGCGCGACGCCGGAGCGGTTCAGGTCGATGAAGGACTTGCTCGGATGCTGGTCGTGCAGCGACTTGCCGGCATCCTGCTCAAGATGCAGCCGGGTGATGTCGATTTGCTTGGTGCTGCCATCGGCCAGCGTGATCTCGACGGTGCCGGTGCCGACGATCGGGTGGGCAAACTGGCTGATCTGGTAGCCCTGCGGCAGGTCGGCATAGAAGTAGTTCTTCCGGTCGAAGCGCGACCAGAGATGGATCTCCGCCTTCAGCCCGAGCCCGGTGCGCACCGCCTGGGCCACGCATTCCTGGTTGATGACGGGCAGCATGCCGGGGAAGCCGGCATCGACGAAGGAGACCTGGCTGTTCGGCGCGGCGCCGAATTCGGTGGCGGCGCCGCTGAACAGCTTGGCCTGCGAAGTGACCTGGGCATGGACCTCGAGGCCGATGACGACTTCCCAGGGGCCCGTGCGGCCCTCGATCACATAGGTCATGCGCTTGCCGTCCTTGCGCCCCAACCGAAGGTCAGGCGCTGCTGTTCACGGAGGAATGCCTCCCGGTCCTCGACGATGCCGAAGCCAAGCCGCCTCGCACAATTGGCGAAACCGGACAGGGATTGCGGGTCGAGCGTGCCGGTCTGCAGATTATCCTGGTTGACGACGATGGCCGAGACCATGGCGCCCGCGTCCTGCAGCATCTTGCCGCAGACGCCCTCCAGATGAGGCCGCATCTGGCTGCGAACGGACATGCTCCACGGCACGTCGCTCGCCCGGGCGATCTGGCCATAGCTGATGAAGCGGCGCCCAGCCGCGGCGGCGTGGATCGCCTCGATGCTGCGGTCCATGTCGAGCATGCTAGGCACCCGCCCGCAGACGCGGCAAGGCAGTGAAATTCGCCGCCTGCTCGATCGCCGTACCGACGGCGAAGACCGTCTCCTCGTCGAAGGCCTTCCCGATCACCTGCAGGCCGAGCGGAAGGCCCTGCGCATCCAGCCCGGCCGGCACGGCGAGGCCCGGCAGGCCGGCGAGGTTCGCCGTCACGGTGAAGACGTCGTTGAGGTACATCTTCACTGGGTCGTCCTGCTTCTCATCCATGCCGAAGGCGGCGGAGGGCGTGGCCGGGGTGACGATGGCGTCGACCTTCGCAAAAGCCTCGTCGAAGTCGCGCTTGATGAGGGCGCGGATCTTCTGCGCCTTCAGGTAATAGGCGTCGTAATAGCCGGCGCTCAGCACATAGGTGCCGATCAGGATGCGCCGACGGACCTCGGCGCCGAAGCCCTGCGCCCGCGTCCGTTCATAGAGGTCGCGCAGGTCGCTGCCCGGTTCCGTGACGCGCAGGCCGAAGCGCACGCCGTCATAGCGGGCGAGGTTGGAGGAGGCCTCGGCCGGGGCGACGATGTAGTAGGTCGGCAGCGCGTACTGCGTGTGCGGCAGGCTGATCTCGACCATCTCCGCCCCCTGCGCGCGCAGCCAGGCGAGGCCCTGTTCCCAAAGCGCCTCGATCTCGGGCGGCGTGCCCTCCAGTCGGTACTCCTTCGGCACGCCGATGCGCAGACCCTTCACGCCGCGGGCGCAGGCGGCGGCGAAGTCGGGCACCGGCATGTCGGCGCTGGTGCTGTCCTTCGGGTCGAAGCCCGCCATGGACTTCAGCAGGATGGCGCAATCCTCGACGGTGCGGGCGACGGGCCCCGCCTGGTCGAGCGAGGAGGCGAAGGCGACGATGCCGAAGCGGCTGCAACGGCCATAGGTCGGCTTGATGCCGGCGATGCCGCAGAAGGCGGCCGGTTGGCGGATGGAGCCGCCGGTATCCGTTGCCGTCGCGCCGAGCGCCAACCGCGCCGCGACGGCGGCCGCAGAGCCGCCGGAGGAGCCGCCGGGCACCAGCCGCGTGTCCGGGTCGTTGGCGCGTGACCAGGGGTTCTCAACCGGCCCGGAGGCGCTGGTGGTGTTCGACGACCCCATGGCGAATTCGTCGAGATTCGCCTTGCCGAGGAAGACCGCACCGTCCCTGAGCAGGTTGCCGGATACTGTGCTCTCATAGGGTGGGGTGAAATTGCCGAGGATGCGGCTGCCGGCCGTGGTCAGCGTCCCCGCCGTGCAGAACAGGTCCTTGATGGCGAGCGGCACGCCCTCGAGCGGACCGGTGACGCCCTCCTTGCGCCGCGCATCGCTGGCGCGGGCCTGCTCCAGCGCCTGTTCGCCGGTGACGGTGATATAGGCGTTGAGCCGCGGGTTCAGCGCCGCGATCGCGTCGAGATGCGCAGTCGTCAGCTCGACCGAGCTGATGACGCCCTCGTTCAGGGCGTCGATGGCGCCGCGTAGGGTGAAGTCGGTCGGGTGCATCTTATTCCACCACCTTGGGGACGCCGAAATACTCGCCCTGACGGTCGGGCGCATTGGCGAGGATCTTGTCCGCGATGCCGCCATCGGTGACGGCATCCGGCCGCGGGCGGAGCGCGACGGCGCCGCCACCGGCCATCGGCTCCACGCCCTCGGTATTCACAGCCTGCAGTTGCTCGATCCAGCCAAGGATGCCGTTCAGCTCCGCCTGGGCCTGGGCGAGCTCGCCCTCCTCCAGCCGGATGCGGGCCAGGGCGGCGATGCGGCGGACCGTCGCGATATCGAGGGACATGGGCCATTCCAGTCTGCACGAGAGAGGGGGCTATAAGGCCCCGCATGGCGCTCTTCAACCTGACCGACCTCCGATCGGCCCTTCCCCGAGGGCAACGCCTGCTCGGGCTCGACCCGGGGAGCAAGCTGGTCGGCCTCGCCCTGTCCGATGCCTCGCTGCTGCTGGCCAGCCCCTATGGCAGCCTGAAGCGGGGGAAGCTTGCCACCAATGCCGCGGAACTGCGGGCGATCGTTGCGAAGGAGGGGGTGGGCGGGCTGGTCGCCGGCCTGCCGCTCTCCATGGATGGCAGCTTCGGGCCGGCAGCGCAGGCGGCGAAGGACTGGGCCATGGCGGTGGCGGCAGCGGTCGGCCTGCCGGTCGCCATGTGGGACGAGCGGCTGTCGAGCGCGGCGGTGAACCGGATGATGGTCGAGGCCGATCTCAGCCGGGCGAAGCGGGCTGCGGCGGTGGATGCGGCGGCGGCCGCCTATATGCTGCAGGCGGCCTTGGATGCCAGCCGCCCCGCCGCTAGTGTCCCGCCGACCTGAGAGCGGCGAGTCCTGGATGTCCTTTTCCTTCCCCATCCTCCCCGATGGCCATCTCCTCGCCATCGAGGGGCTGGAGCCGCCGCATATCGGCGCCCTGCTCGACCTGGCCGAGAGCTATGCCCTGCTCAACCGCCAGGGGAAGACCCAGCGGGACCTGCTCAAGGGCAGGACCCTCATCAACCTCTTCTTCGAGGACAGCACCCGGACGCGCACCAGCTTCGAGCTGGCCGGCAAGCGGCTGGGTGCGGATGTGATCAACATGTCCGTCTCCAACTCCTCGGTGAACAAGGGCGAGACGTTGATCGACACGGCAACCACGCTGAACGCCATGCATTGCGATCTGCTGGTGGTCCGCCATGCCCAGTCCGGGGCGCCTGCCCTGCTCTCGCAGAAGGTCTCGGCGAGCGTCATCAACGCGGGGGACGGCACCCATGAGCACCCGACCCAGGCGCTGCTGGATGCGCTCACCATCCGCCGCCGCAAGGGCAGGCTGGAGGGGCTGGTGGTCGCCATCTGCGGCGACGTGCTCCATAGCCGTGTCTCCCGCTCCAATATCCACCTGCTGACGGCGATGAATGCCCGCGTCCGCGTTATCGGCCCACCCACTCTCATACCCGCCGAGGCAGCGCGGCTTGGCGTCGAGGTCTTCCACGACATGAAGGCGGGCCTTGCTGGCGCCGATGTGGTCATGATGCTGCGCCTGCAGAAGGAGCGGATGACGGGCGGCCTCGTCCCCTCCTCGCGCGAGTTCTTCCGTTTCTTCGGCCTCGACCGGGAGAAGCTCGGCTGGGCAAAGCCGGATGCGATGGTGATGCATCCGGGGCCGATGAACCGCGGCATCGAGATCGACAGCGCCATCGCCGACGACCCGGAGCGGAGCGTCATCGGCGAGCAGGTGGAGATGGGCGTCGCCTGCCGGATGGCGGTGCTGGATGTGCTGGCGCGGGACCTTCGCCGCAATGCGTGACCTGTTGATCGCGGGCGCCCGCCTGCTCGACCCCGCGACCGGCCTCGACGCGCCGGGCGACCTCCTCGTCCGAGGCGGGCTGATCCTCGACCACGGCCCCAACCTCTCCCGCCCCGAGGGCGCCGAGATCGTCGAGGCCCATGGCGCCTGCCTCGCCCCGGGCTTTGTCGATCTCCGCGCCGCCATCGGCGAGCCGGGGGCGGAGCACCGCGAAACCATCGCTTCCGCCGCAGCGGCTGCCGTTGCAGGGGGCATCACTACGCTTTGCGTCCTGCCGGATACCGATCCGGCGCTGGACGACCCGGCCCTAGTGCAGTTCGTCCTCCGCCGCGGCGAAGCGACGGGCAGCATCACCCTCCTCCCCTATGCCGCCGCCACCAAGCGTTGCGAGGGTCGGGAAATCGCCGAATACGGGCTGCTGCTGGAGGCCGGTGCCGTCGCCCTCACGGACGGGCGGCGGGCAATAGGCCATGCGCGGACCATGCGCCTCGCCCTCTCCTATGCTCGAGCCTTCGGACGGATGGTGGTGCAGCATCCGGAGGAGCCAGGCCTCGCCGCTGGCGGCGCCGCGACCGAGGGCGAGCTGGCGACGCGGCTCGGCCTGCCCGGCATCCCGGCGGCGGCCGAGGCGATGATGGTGCAGCGCGACATCGCCCTTTCGCGCCTCACCGGCGGGCATGTGCATTTCGCCCATGTCAGTACTCGTGCGGCGCTCGACCTGATCCGCGCCGCGAAGGCCGAAGGGCTCGCCGTCACCTGCGACACGGCACCGCCCTATTTCGACCTGAACGAGACGGCGATCGGCGACTACCGCACCTATGCCAAGCTTTCCCCGCCGCTGCGGCCGGAGGCGGACCGACTGGCTGTGGTCGCGGCGATGCAGGACGGCACCGTCGACGCCATCGCCTCGGACCACCAGCCGCATGATGCCGACGACAAGCGCCTGCCCTTCGCCCAGGCCGAGGCAGGCGGCGCCGGCCTCGCCACGCTGCTCGGCGTCACCCTTGCCCGGGTCCATGGCGGGGACCTGCCGCTGCTCCAGGCGCTCGGACTGCTGACGGCGCGGCCGGCGGGGCTGCTCGGCTTGCCGATCGGGCGGCTGGCCAAGGGGGCGGCGGCCGACCTGGTGCTGTTCGAGCTCGATCGCGGCTGGCAGGTGAAGGCCGGCGCCTTGCCCGGCAAGGCACAGAACTCGCCCTTCGATGGACGGGCGCTGGAGGGTCGGGTAGTCGGCACTTGGAAGGCTGGCCGGAGGGTTTACAGCGCATGAGCCTGCTGTTCGCCCTACTGCTCGGCTATCTGCTGGGCTCCGTGCCCTGGGGGCTGCTGCTGGTGCGCACCGCCGGCCTCGGTGACGTCCGCGCCATCGGCTCCGGCAGCATCGGCGCGACCAATGTGCTGCGGACGGGCAACAAGTCGCTCGCCGCCGCGACCTTGGCGCTCGATATCGCCAAGGGGGCGCTTGCATTGTGGGTAGCAGGCAGCCTCTGGGGCGAGCAGGCGGGGCTGGCGGCCGGCTTCGGCGCCGTGCTGGGCCATGCCTTCCCGGCCTGGCTTGGCTTCAGGGGCGGCAAGAGCGTGGCGACGGGCGGCGGCGTGCTGCTGGCGGCGGCTTGGTGGCTTGGCCTCGGTGCGGCGCTGGTCTGGCTGGCGACGGCCTTTCTCACGCGCATCTCCTCGGCGAGCGCGCTCGTCGCCTGCGTCGCGGCGCCGGTGCTGGCGCTGGTGGCGGGGCGGCATGACCTGGCGCTCTTCAGCGCGGGGATCGCCCTGCTGGTCGTCATCCGGCACCGGGCGAATATCGAGCGCCTGCTGGCGGGAACGGAGCCGCGGATCGGTCGTAAGTAAGTCGAAACGAAAAACTGGACTTCGGCGGAAGGCCATGGTTCCTGGCCGCTGAACCATGGCTGTGCCGATGACCGCCGATACGCTCGACCGCCTTCGCCTTGCCCGCACCGAAGGGCTTGGGCCGCAGATCTTCCAACGCTTGCTCGACCGCTTCGGCACGGCCCGCAAGGCGCTTGAGGCCTTGCCGGAATTCAGCAAGGGCAAGCTTGTCCCGCCCCCCGCCAGCGTCGCGGAGCGGGAGATGGCGGCTGTTGCCAAGCTGGGCGGGCGATTCCTTTTTGTCGGCCTGCCCGGCTATCCGCCCTTGCTGGAGACGCTCTACGACCCGCCGCCGGCCATCGCCCTGCTCGGCAATGCGGCGGCGCTCGCGCCGCGCGCTGTGGCGATCGTCGGTGCCCGCAGCGCCTCCACCGCCGGCCGGCGGGTCGCCGACGCCCTCGCCGCGGATCTGGCCAAGGCCGGGCTCGTCATCGTCTCCGGCATGGCGCGCGGGATCGATGCCGCGGCCCATATCGGCGCGATGCGGGAAGGGCGGACGGTGGCCGTCGTCGCTACCGGGCTCGACCGTCCCTATCCAGCCGAACATGCGGCGCTGCAGGCGCGCATCGTCGCCGAGGGCGGAGCCGTGCTCGCCGAGGCGCCGCTCGGCACTGCGCCCCTTGCCCAGCACTTCCCGCGGCGGAACCGGATCGTCGCGGCGCTCGCCATGGGCGTCGTGGTGGTGGAGGCGGCGCAACGCTCGGGCAGCCTCATCACGGCGCGGCTCGGGCTGGAATTGGGGCGGGAACTCTTCGCCGTGCCCGGCAATCCGCTCGACCAGCGCTGCCGCGGCTCGAACGACCTCATCCGCCAGGGCGCCCATCTCACCGAATCGGCCGAGGACGTGCTGCCGAACCTGCCCGAGGCACCGCATGCCGAGCCCCTCTTCACCCCGCGCCCGGAGCTCAAGGCTCCGCCCGCCCAGGCTCTTCCGCCCGGGGAGGCAGGACAAGTCTTTGAATTGCTTGGCGCCGCTCCCATAGCGGTTGACGAGGTGGTGCGGCGCTGCCACCTGTCGCCCTCCGCGGTCCAGACGATCCTTCTCGAATTCGAATTGGCCGGGCGGGTAGAGATGTTGCCGGGCAACCGCGTGGCGCTCACCGGCCAGGCCTGACGGAAGGGCGCCGGGACCGGAACTTATGCACCCGGCCGCGAAGGCCAGGGGGACTGGAGTCCATGACGGACGTCGTCGTTGTCGAATCGCCCGCCAAGGCCAAGACGATCAACAAGTACCTCGGGGGGGACTACAAGGTCCTCGCCAGCTTCGGCCATGTGCGCGACCTGCCGCCGAAGGACGGCTCGGTCCGTCCCGACGAAGACTTCGCCATGGACTGGGAGGCGGAGGATCGTGGCGAACGCCAGGTCAACGAAATCGCCCGCGCCCTGAAGGGCGCCCGGCGCCTTTTCCTCGCCACCGACCCTGACCGCGAAGGCGAGGCAATCTCCTGGCACGTCCAGGACATGCTGGCGCGGAAGGGCGCGCTGAAAGGCGTCGAGGTCCGGCGCATCACCTTCAACGAGATCACCAAGCGCGCCATCCAGCACGCCATCGCCCATCCGCGCGACCTGGATGCGCCGCTGATCGACGCCTACCTCGCGCGCCGCGCGCTCGACTACCTGGTGGGTTTCACCCTCTCGCCGGTGCTTTGGCGGAAGCTGCCCGGCAGCCGCTCGGCCGGCCGCGTGCAATCCGTGGCGCTTCGCCTCATCTGCGAGCGCGAGGCGGAGATCGAGGCCTTCAAGGCCCGTGAGTACTGGACGGTCGAGGGTCGCTTCACGACGCCGCAGGGCGCGCCCTTCACCGCGCGGCTGACGCATCTCGACGGCAAGAAGCTCGACCAGTTCGACCTGCCGGACGAGGCAAGCGCCATGCGCGCCAAGGCTGCCGTCGAGGCGGGAACCTTCTCGGTCGTTTCGGTCGAGAAGCGCCGCGTCCGCCGCAACCCGCCCGCCCCCTTCACCACCTCGACCTTGCAGCAGGAAGCCAGCCGCAAGCTCGGCATGGGCGCGCAGCAGACGATGCGCACCGCCCAGCAGCTCTATGAGGGCGTCGACATCCAGGGCGAGACGGTCGGTCTCATCACCTATATGCGGACCGATGGCGTGCAGATGGCGCGCGAGGCGATCGCCGCCATCCGCGACCATGTGAAGAGCGATTTCGGGCCCGATTACCTGCCCTCCGCACCGCGCGAATACTCCTCCAAGGCGAAGAACGCCCAGGAGGCGCATGAGGCGATCCGCCCGACCGATGTGGGCAACACGCCGGAGCGCGTCTCCCGCTTCCTCGACGACCGGCAGCGCAAGCTCTACGAGCTGATCTGGAAGCGCGCCGTCGCCAGCCAGATGCAGTCGGCCGAGCTCGACCAGACCACGGTCGAGATCGCCGATGACAACCGCAGGACCGTGCTGCGCGCGACCGGCTCCGTCATCGCCTTCGACGGCTTCCTCAAGCTCTACCGCGAGGATGAGGACGACCGCGCCGCCGATGCCCGCGCCGGCCTTGTCACCGGCGCACACGAGGACGAGGAAAGCCGCACCCTGCCGCCGATGCGCGAGCGCGACCCGCTGAAGCGCGGCGAGGTCTCGGCGCTGCAGCACTTCACCCAGCCGCCGCCGCGTTTCTCCGAGGCGACGCTGGTGAAGAAGCTGGAGGAGCTCGGCATCGGCCGGCCCTCGACCTATGCGTCCATCCTGCAGACCTTGCAGGACCGGGACTATGTGAAGCTCGACAAGCGCCGCTTCTTCCCCGAGGACCGCGGGCGGCTCGTCACCACTTTCCTGGTCCATTTCTTCGAGCGCTATGTCGATACCGGCTTCACCGCCGGGCTCGAGGAGCAGCTCGACGACATCTCCGGCGGCAAGATCGATTGGCGCGCGGTGATGCGCGCCTTCTGGGACGATTTCCGCAAGGCGGTAGATGCCACCAAGGACCTGAAGATCAGCGACGTCATCGACACGCTGGACGAGGAGCTGGGGCCGCATTTCTTCCCCGAGCGCGGCGACGGCACCGACCCGCGCGTCTGCCCGGCCTGCTCCGGCGGCCGGCTGGGGCTGCGCCTCGGGCGAACGGGCGCCTTCATCGGCTGCTCGAACTACCCGGAATGCCGCTACACGCGCCCTCTCATCGCCCCCGGCGCCGAGGGCGAGGGCTCGACCGGCCTGACCGAAGGCCCCCGCGAGCTCGGCACGGATCCGGCCACCGGCGAGAAGGTGACGGTCCGCCGTGGCCCCTATGGCGTCTATGTTCAGCTCGGCGAGGGCGGTACGGATGCCAAGGGCAAGCCGACCAAGCCCCGCCGCGCCAGCCTGACGCGTGACATGGACCCGGACACGCTCGACCTGGACCGGGCGCTGAAGCTGCTATCCTTGCCGCGCGTCGTCGGGCGAGACCCGGAGAGCGGAGAGGAGATCCAGGCCGGGCTCGGCCGCTTCGGCCCCTATATCAAGGTGGGTTCCATCTTCCAGTCGCTGGAGCCGGGGGATGATGTGCTCTCGCTTGGCATGAACCGGGCGATGGAGCTGCTCGCCAAGGCCCGTGCCAAGGTCCGCTTCGTCGGGCCGCATCCGAAGGACGGTTCCCCGGTCGAAATCCGCAAGGGTCGCTTCGGGCCCTATGCCCAGCATGGCAAGATGGTGGCCAACCTGCCGCGCAACCTCGTCATGGAGGATGCGACGCTGGAGGAGACCGTCGCCCTGCTGGCCGAGAAGGGCAAGGAGCTGGTGCCGAAGGGAAAGGGCGCCAAGGGCAAGGGCAAGGCGGCGAAGCCGGCCGCCAAGGCGGACGCGGCCAAGGCGAACGGTGCCGAGCCGGCGCCGGCCAAGCCCACCCCGCGCAAGGCGGCCGCCAAGCCCGCGGCGCGGAAGCCGGCCGCGGCGGCGGCTAAGAAGCCCGCTGCCAAGGCCAAGCCCGCCCCCAAGGCCCCGGCCCGGAAGCCGGCGGCCAAGGCCTGACGGTGGAGCGCCCCCCCCCCTCCAAGGAGGAGTTGCGCCGCTTCATCGAGGCCGCGCCGGGCAAGGTCGGCAAGAGCGAGATCAGCCGGCATTTCGGCCTGACCTCCGACCAGCGCCCTGCGCTCCGCGCCCTGCTGAAGGACGTGCTGGCGGAGGGCGGCGTGATGCCGGCCGGCCGCCGGGGCCTCGCCGCGCCTGGCAGGTTGCCGGAGATGGCGGTGGTCGAAGTCTTCGGCACCGACCCGGATGGCGACCCGCTGGCCCGGCCACTCGGCTGGAAGGCCGAACAGGGTGCGATGCCGCTCGTCTACATGCGGCCAGAGCGCGCGGGCCAGCCGGCTTTGGCGCCGGGCGAACGGGTGCTGGCCCGGCTCAAGCCCGCCGGCCGCGGCCGCTACAATGGTACCACGGTGAGGCGCATCGGCAGCGCCCCGGCGCGGCTACTCGGCATTTTCGAGGATGGCCGGATCAAGCCGGTCGACCGCCGCCACCGGGCGGAATGGGAGGTGCCGGCGGGCGAGGCGGGTGGCGCCCAGCCTGGCGAGCTGGTCCTCGCCGAGCCGCTGCCAGGCCGGCCGATGGGCCTCCGCCCGGCGCGGATCATCGAGCGGCTGGGGCGGATGGGCGAGCCGCGCTCGGTCTCGCTGCTCTGCATCCATGTCCACGGCATCCCGCATGCGATGCCCGATGCGGCGCTGGCCGAGGCCGCGGCTGCGCGCGCCGTCGCGCCGGAGGGTCGTGAGGACCTCCGCGCCATTCCCCTCGTCACCATCGATGGCGAGGACGCGCGCGACTTCGACGATGCCGTCTGGGCCGAGCCTGTCGAAGGCGGTTGGCGCCTGCTCGTCGCCATCGCCGATGTGGCGCACTACGTCCGCCCCGGCAGCGCGCTCGACCGCGAGGCCTGGCTGCGCGGCAACAGCGTCTACTTCCCCGACCGCGTCGTGCCGATGCTGCCGGAGGCGCTCTCCAATGGCTGGTGCAGCCTGAAGCCGGGCGAGGATCGCGGCTGCCTTTTCGCCGAGATCACCATCGATGCCGCCGGCACCAAGACAACTCATCGCTTCGGGCGCGGCGTCATGCGGAGCGCCGCGCGCCTGACCTATGAGGGGTTCGAGGGCGGCGACGACCCGGCCGGGACCCGCGACGCCCTGCTCGGCGCCTATGCCGCGCTGCAGGCCGCCCGCGACCGCCGTGGCACGCTCGATCTCGACCTGCCGGAGCGGCGGGTCCGGCTGGACGAGGCTGGCCAAGTGCTCGCCGTCGAGCCACGCGCCCGCCTCGCCGCGCACCGGCTGATCGAGGAATTCATGATCGCGGCGAATGTCGCGGCGGCGGAGGAACTGGAGCGGCTCGGCCAGCCTTGCATGTACCGCGTGCACGACCGGCCCTCGGACGAGAAGCTCGAGGGGCTGAGAACTTTCCTCGCCAGCTTCGACATCACCCTGCCGCCGGGCGACCGGGTGCGCCCTGCGGATTTCGCTCTTGTGCTGGAGCGGGTGCGCGGCACGGCCGAGGAGCGGCTGGTCAACGAGACGCTACTGCGCGCCCAGTCCCAGGCCGCCTATGCACCGGACAATATCGGCCATTTCGGGCTCGCCCTGCCGCGCTATGCGCATTTCACTAGCCCGATCCGCCGCTACGCCGACCTCGCCGTCCACCGCGCATTGATTCGCGGCCTCCGCCTCGGCCCGGACGGGCTGACGGAGGAGGAGGCCAGCCGCTTCCCCGAAACCGGCGAGCACATCACCGCCACCGAGCGTCGCGCCGCCGCCGCCGAGCGCGACGCGGTGGAGCGCTACCTTGCGGCTTATATGGCACATCGTATCGGGGACGTGTTTCCGGCGACCATTTCCGGGGTGACACGCTTCGGCCTGTTCGTCACCCTGGAGGCGATTGGCGCGGCGGGAATTGTCCCCCTCGCGTCCCTGCCGGACGATCGATGGTTGCAGGATTTGCCGCGGCACGCCCTGGCGGGCCAGAGGACCGGGCTGCGCTTTGCCTTGGGGCAGGCGGTCGAGGTTCGTCTGGGCGAGGCCGTGCCGCGCACCGGTGGGTTGGTCTTCCACCTGATGCAGGGCATGCCTGCCAAGCCCCGCGGCGCGCGGCGGCGCTGATGCTGGTGCTGCTCGCCGCGCTACTCGGGCGCGGCGCGGCGGCGGAGGAGAGCTTCCCCAGGGAGCCGGTGCAGGCAGTACTCTCGGCCGCGCTCGGCGCGGTGCTGGAGCGGCATCTGGAAGCAGCGCCGGCATCCGATCTCGGCCTTTGGACCCTGCGTGGGCTGGAGGTGCTGGACACTCAGCTCAAGGCGGAGATGCGCTCCGGCACGCTGCTGCTGAATGCCGGCGACCGGCTGCTGGCCGCTCGCCCCCTACCCCCGCCCGTACCCAATGCGCCGCCGGATGCCGCGGCGCCGGGCTTGGCCCTCGGCCTCTCCGCGCTCTTCGAGGCAGCGTGGCAGCACTCGCCCCTGCTGCGCCGGGCCGGACCCGAGCGGATGCTGCGCAGCGGCTTCGAAGAGCTGTTCAACCATCTCGACCCCTATAGCCGCTACCTGACACCGGAGGAGGCTCAGGCAGCGCGCGGGAGGCGCGTCGGCCAGGTAGGGCTCGGCCTGCGGCTGGCTGCCGGGCGAGGGCGCGAGGTGGTGCTGGCAACCATTCTGCCCGGCGGGCCGGCGGCCATGGCAGGCCTCCGGCCGAATGACCGGGTGCTGGCGATCGACGGCGCCCCCGTTGCGGCCGATGACCTGGTCGGTGCCGCCGCGCTGCTGGAAGGCCCGGCCGGCACCGAGGTGGTGCTTCGCCTGCAACGCGGCGGGCGGCGCTTCACCGCCCGGCTGCTGCGCAGCCTACTGCCGCCGGAGACCGTCCATGCCGAGCGGCGGGACGATATCCTCTGGATCCGCCTCGACAATTTCTCCAGCGCCACCGACCGTTATGTGCTGGAGGCGCTGGCCGAAGGCTTCCCGCCTGACGGCGCTCGCGCCGCCCGGCCGCGCGGGGTGGTGCTCGACCTGCGCGGCAATCGCGGCGGGCTGCTCGGCCAGGCGGTGGCGGTGGCGGGTGCCTTCCTGCCCGGCGGGGTGGTGGCGCAGACGGCCGGGCGGCACCCGGATGCGGCCCGGGCCTATCTGGCGACGCTCGGCGACCGCACGGGCGGGGCGCCGGTCGTCGTGCTGGTCGATGGGCGCACCGCCTCGGCGGCGGAGATCGTCGCCGCGGCGCTGGCCGACCAGGGGCGGGCCGTGGTCGTCGGTAGCGCGACGACGGGCAAGGGGCTGGTGCAGCTGGTCATGCCCCTGCCGAATGGCGGGGAGCTGCTGGTGACCTGGTCGCGCGTGCTGGCGCCGCGGGGCTGGCCGATCCAGGGTCTCGGCGTGCTGCCGGCGCTCTGCACCAGCCTGGGCGAGGAGGCGACGGCGGCCGGCCTCGCCCGGCTGCGGCTGGACGATCCTCCGATGGCGGCCGCCCTGGCGCGGGAGAGGGCAGCCCGCGCCCCGGTGCCGGCAAGCGAGGTCGCAGCGCTGCGCGACACCTGCCCGCCAGCTGAGGGCAAACCCGCCGATGCAGCAGTGGCGCGCGTTCTGCTGACCGAGCCGGCCTCCTATGAAGCGGCACTGCCCCGCTGATCAGGTGCGGCATCAAGTTCGATTGCGATTCGATCACGAAAACGCTACCTGTCGGGCCATGCGACAGCGCCGCATCTTCCGCCCTGCGACTGCCCCCCGTCGTTGGCGTGCACCCGCCATAGGCTGCGGCCTGATCGGGGCCGTGACCTTGCTGGCAACTGCCTTCCCCCGCGAGCCGATGCGCTTCGTCCCGGCAGAGCAGCGCTGGTCGGCTGGGGCGGCCGAAGTGATGGTGGTGGATGCCGATACGCTGCGTCTCGGCGAGCGGGTGTTGCGGCTTGCGGGCCTTGCCGTGCCGGAGCGGGGCATGGCGCGGTGCGGCGCGGTGGATTGCGCTGCCGGCGCGGCGGATACGCTGGCGCGGCTGGTCCGGGGCCGCGCGGTCGAATGCCTGGTCCATGGGCGGGACAGGCTCGGCCGGGCGCTCGGCCGCTGCGAGGCCGGGGGCGTGAGCCTCAACCGGGCTATGGCCGAGGCCGGCTGGGCGCTGGCCGAACCCGCCGATGCGGTGCTGGAAGGCGCAGCCCGGGATGCCGGCCGGGGCCTCTTCACACCAGGCGCTACGCCGCCTGAGGCTTGGCATCGCAGTTCCTGAACACGAGCGGGGAAACCCGCGCGTTCCCGGCCCGTTCCGGGCTGCGTTGCCAAGCCGCGACACCACCCGATATCTTGCACCGCACCATCCGACCGCGTCTTCCTGGCACGGCCGCAACATCCGAGGACACAGGCGACATGAGCAGCACGGCATCCGGGGCGGCCAAGCCAACCGTCACCGTCACCTTGGACGGGACCAACCGCAGTACGACCCTGCCGCTGCTCTCCGGCACGCTCGGCCCGGCGGTGGCCGATATCCGCAAGCTCTACGGCGATCTGGGCGTCTTCACCTTCGATCCGGGCTACGGCGCGACGGCCTCCTGCGAGAGCAAGATCACCTATATCGACGGCGATGCCGGGGTACTGCTCTATCGCGGCTACCCGATCGAGCAGCTGGCCGAGCAGTCCGACTTCACCGAGGTCGCCTACCTGCTGCTCGAGGGCGAGTTGCCGAATGCAAGCCAGTTGGCCGAGTTCCGCAAGAACGTCACCTACCACACCATGCTGCACGAGCAGCTGCGTCGCTTCTTCGACGGCTTCCGCCGCGATGCGCACCCGATGGCGATCCTCTGCGGCGTCGTCGGCGCGCTGGCCGCCTTCTACCACGACAACCTCGACATCAACGATGCGCGGCAGCGCGAGGTGGCGGCCTTCCGCCTGATCGCCAAGGTGCCGACCATCGCGGCCTGGGCCTACAAGTATTCGATCGGCCAGCCCTTCATGTATCCGCGCAACGACCTGAGCTATGCGGAGAATTTCCTCTACATGCTCAACGCCGTGCCGGCGGAGCCCTATGTCAGCAACCCGATCCTCTCGCGCGCCATGGACCGCATCCTGGTGCTGCATGCGGATCACGAGCAGAACGCCTCGACCAGCACGGTGCGCCTTGCCGGCTCGACCGGCGCCAATCCCTTCGCCTGCGTCGCCGCCGGCATCGCCGCGCTCTGGGGCCCGGCGCATGGCGGCGCCAACGAGGCGGTGCTGAAGATGCTCGGCGAGATCGGCAAGCCGGAGAACATCCCCGAGTTCATCCGGCAGGTGAAGGACAAGAACGCCCATACCAAGCTCATGGGCTTCGGCCACCGGGTCTACAAGAACTTTGACCCGCGGGCGAAGATCATGAAGGACACCTGCCACGAGGTCCTCGCCGAGCTTGGCATCAAGGACGAGCCGCTGCTCGACATGGCGATGGAGATGGAGCGCATCGCGCTGGAGGACGACTACTTCGTCTCCCGCAAGCTCTACCCGAACGTCGACTTCTACTCGGGCATCATCCTGAAGGCGATGGGCATCCCGACCCACATGTTCACGGTGCTCTTCGCCGTCGCGCGGACGGTGGGCTGGGTGAGCCAGTGGAAGGAGCTGATCGAGGATCCGGCGCAGCGCATCGGCCGGCCGAGGCAGATCTACAGCGGCGCCCCGACACGCGACTACGTCCCCGTTAGCCGCCGCGACTGAATCGGGTGAGCTTGGGATGAAATGGGCCGGCCGGGGGCGACCCCGGCCGGTTTTTTTGTGCCTTGAGGCAATCCGTTCCACGATGAGCGGCAATCTTCGCTGAACGAGACAGTGTTCTCATTGGGCCTGTTTCAAGTATTCACAGGCTGTTATTGTATCTTCTACAAGTATTTTCTGATGTTCAAACAGACGCACCAAATATTCATTTCCAGAACATAACAAGAATCCCGGCAATTTTCATTGCGCGTCCGATTCATTTTTGGCCAGTATGCTGTGCTGGTTGCGTGAACGGCTCAGGATACATTCGATGCGCGAGGCTTTGATGTCCGTACCACCCCACTCCCTGGATCACCAGGTGCGGACGCAACTGAAGAAATGGCCGCAGCGCCCGCCTGGCGTCGTCCCGAACACGAAGCAGCCGGGCACCTGGCTGCGCGGCCGCCCAGGTGACATAGCGGCGACCAACCAACCCTACCTGAAGCTTCCCGGCTCGAACCGGCTGCGGACGCTGCCCGATGGGCTCTGGCTCCACTTCTCACCCGATTCGATCGACCCTTATGTCGACATCCTCTGCATTGAGGCCTGTTCCTCGTTGCAGAACCTGCTCGACAAGCGCTCCCGCTTCGCGCCGACCACCTCGTCGCTGATGGCCTATTGCCCGCTCGATTGGCTGCTCAGCCCCGCGCAGCCGAACGATGCGACACCCCGCTGGCGCCTGATCCGCATGCTCAAGACTGAGCCGGCGCAGCCGCTGATTCTGCCGGTACGGGATGTGCGCGTGGTCTTCGGCCTGAAGACACGGCATTACGAGGGCTTTGCGCGCAACCAGGTGGCGCAACCGCATGAATTCTATTGCCCGATGGAGGCGCTCACCGCCGAAGGCGGCCATGAGGATCCGGCGATGCGCGCGATGATGGCCCGCGCCAGCGCGATGGCGAACTTCATGAGCCTGCCCTGATCGGGCATGCTGCGCGCATGACCAAGATTCTCGGCGTCCTCGGCGGCATGGGCCCGCTAGCCAGCGCGCAGTTCATGCTGCGCCTCACCCTGCTCACACCGGCGGAGCGCGACCAGGAGCATATCCCGGCCGTGCTCTGGTCCGACCCGCGCGTGCCGGACCGCACCGCGGCCCGCCTCGGCAACGGCGAGGACCCGCTGCCGGCCCTGCTGCGGGGCATAAATGGGCTGGAGGCGGCAGGCTGTGGCGCTATCGCCATCCCCTGCAACACTGCCCATGGCTGGCATGCGGCGATGCAGGCGGCGACCGCCCTGCCCATCCTGCATATCGTCGGGGCGACGGCGGATGAACTGGCACGACTCGGCGTGACGCAGGGGCCGATCGGGGTGATGGGTACGGCGGCGACGCTCGAGATGCGGCTCTACCAGCAAGGGCTGGAGCGGCGCGGCTGGCACTGTCTGGTGCCGGATGCGACGGAGATGGCGGAGCGGGTCTCGCCGGGGATCGCAATGGTGAAGGCGAACCGGGTCGCCGAGGCCTATGCGCCGCTGGCCGAGGTCGCTTGCAGCCTGGTGGCGCGGGGGGCGAAGGCGGTGGTGCTAGGCTGCACGGAGATTCCGCTCGGCATCGCGGCGGGGCCTGCCCTGCCCTTCCCGGTCGCCGACAGCATCGACGCACTGGCCAGGGCGGCAATCACCTGGGCCAGATCCGATTAACAATCAGTCGCAGTCGCAACCGTCGGTCGGGCCTTTATCGCCGCGGATGACATGATGGTCGATCCATTCGGCGACCAGCCGGCGAGCCTCCTGCACGGAGGCTTCCGGATGATGCACGCGATAGAGGGTTGTGCAGGCGCGGAAAGCCGAGAGATCGTCATTCCCCGTATCGCGCAGTTCGCGATAGGCGGTGACCACGGCACGCTCGCAGCGGCGGCCTATGACGGCGGTCTCGGCGGCCAGATGACCCATCAACCAACTCCTCCGGTCGCAAGCGAGTTGAGAATCACTCGCAACAGAAGAGCATGCTAGCGATGCGGGTCCGATCCTTCAAGGGCTGATCGGGCCGCTCACCGGGTTTGATCGAAGCCTTCAATCCTGCCCGGTTCACATCGTCCAGACGTCGGGTGCGCCTGGGGCTAAGGCTGTCCAATCAGCTATCGAAGCCGAGGCCTGCTACTCATGTCAGGCCCGCGCCACGGCCTCCGCCAGCGCCTTGCCGACATCGACCGTGCCGGCTTGGCCACCCATGTCGCGGGTGCGCGGGCCGCCTTCGGCCAGCATCCGCTCGATGGTTTGCACGATCGCATCCGCCGCCGCTTTCTCGCCGAGATGCTCCAGCATCATCGCGCCCGACCAGATCTGCCCGATGGGGTTGGCAACCCACTTGCCGGCGATGTCGGGGGCCGAGCCATGCACCGGCTCGAACATCGAGGGATGCGTCTTCTCCGGGTTGATATTGGCCGAGGCGGCGATGCCGATGGAGCCCGCGACGGCCGGGCCGAGGTCGGAGAGGATGTCGCCGAACAGGTTGGAGCCGACCACCACATCGAACCAGTCCGGATGCTGCACGAAATGCGCGCAGAGGATGTCGATATGGAACTGGTCGGTCGTCACCTCCGGATAGTTCTTCGCCATCTCGGCGAAGCGCTCGTCCCAGTAGGGCATGGTGAAGGTGATGCCGTTCGACTTGGTGGCGCTTGTCAGCTTCTTCCGCTTCCTCGTCATGGCCAGCTCGAAGGCGTATTTCATGATCCGGTCGCAGCCGATCCGGGTGAGGATACTCTGCTGCGAGACGAATTCGCGGTCCGTTCCTGGGAACATGCGGCCGCCGACCGAGCTGTACTCGCCCTCGGTGTTCTCCCGCACCACGTAGAAGTCGATATCCTCCGGCCCGCGATTGGCGAGCGGCGACTTCGACCCTGGCAGCAGCTTGCAGGGGCGGAGCGACACATACTGGTCGAAGCCCCGGCGGATCGGGATGAGCAGGCCCCAGAGCGAGACATGGTCCGGGACGCCAGGCCAGCCGACCGCGCCGAGGAAGACGCTGTCCGTCCGGCTCAGCTGCTCCAGCCCGTCCTCCGGCATCATCCGGCCGGTCTGGGCATAGGTCTCGCAGGACCAGTCGTAATGGGTCAGTTCCAGGTCGAAGCCGAAGCGGCGGGCGGCGGCATCCAGCACGCGCAGCCCTTCGGGCGTCGTCTCCTTGCCGATGCCGTCACCGGGGATGACGGCGATGCGGTATGTCTTGCGGGTGCTCATGCGGCAGTCTCCTCTCCGGCACCATGGCGCAGAGGGCGGCGCGGCTCAACCGGATGGGGTATAGGATCGTCGCCCCGCTGCAAGGACCACCTGCCGGATGACCAGCACTGCTGACCTCGCCCCCTATGCCGGACTCGTCCTGCGCGACGCCGCCATTCCCGAATTGCCGAACCACTACCGCGGCAAGGTGCGGGAGAATTACGACCTGCCGGACGGGCGGCGCCTCATCATCGCCACCGACCGGCTCTCCGCCTTCGACCGCAACATCACCGCCGTACCGCTGAAGGGCCAGGTGCTGACCCAGATCGCCCGCTACTGGTTCGACCGCACGCGGGACATCTGCCCGAACCACGTCATCGCCTACCCGGACCCCAACGTGCTGCTCTGCCAAAGCCTCCGGATCATGCCGGTCGAGGTAGTGGTGCGGGACTACCTGGCGGGCACCACCTCCACCTCCATCCTCTCGATGTATCAGGGGGGGCGGCGGGACATGTACGGCCACCGCTTCCCCGACGGCCTCAGGGCCAACGAGAAGCTGCCGCACAGCATCCTGACGCCGACCACCAAGGCCTTCGACACCGGCCACGATGAGGAGCTGACGCCGGAGCGCATCATCGAGGGCGGGCTGCTGACCGAGGCGCAATGGGCCGAGGTCTCGGCGCTCGCCCTCGACCTCTTCGCCCGCGGGCGAGAGATGGCGGCGAAGCAGGGCCTCATCCTGGTCGATACCAAGTACGAGTTCGGCTTCGACGCCGAAGGCCGCATCATCCTCGCCGATGAGATCCACACGCCGGATTCAAGCCGCTACTGGTTCGCCGCCACCTATCCGGAGCGCTTCGAGGCAGGCGAGGCGCCGCAGAGCTTCGACAAGGACTTCATCCGCCGCTGGGTGACTGCCCGCTGCGACCCCTACAAGGACGAGTTGCCGGAGATTCCGGCCGAGATCGTGCTCGAGGCGGCGCGGCTCTATGTCGAAGCCTTCGAGACCATCACCGGCCAGGATTTCCCGCTGCCGCCGGCGGGTGAGCCGGTGCTGGAGCGGGTGCGGCGGAACCTGGCGGGGTATTTCGGCGCAGGCTGATCCAGGCCGGGAGCGCCATCAGCGGCGGCGCCACCGCAGCCACCGCAGCCCAGACCGCCGGCCTCAACCCGAAGCTGACATCGAGATTGGCGGCGAGGATGCGGTCCGCCGGCAGGTTGGTCGCCAGCGCGTACCAGGCATATTCCACTCCCGCCGCCGCCAGCCCGGTCGCCGGGGCGAGCAGCAGCAGGGCGACCGGGTGCAGCCGCGCCCCCGCCGGGAGCAGCCGCCAGAGGATCAGCCAGGCGAGCAGCCCGGCCGCCAGCACCGCCTCCCAGAGCTGCGACTTCGATTGCAGGAAGAAGTGGAAGACCCCGAGCGCGGCGATCGGGAAAATGAGGCTATGCAGGCGCTTCCAGCGCCGCCCGAGCTTGCGCATCCAGCCATCGGTCGAGGTCCAGCCGAGTGCGGCGAGGCCGAGCAGCGCTACGAAGCCAATCGTCAGGTAGAAGCGCAGCGCGATCTCCGAGGCGATGCGCGGCAGCACGAAGTCCTGGTACGCCGCGTAGAGCAGCAAGTGCAGCAGCGCATAGGCGAGCGTCCCCAGCCCCAGCATGCGCCGCAGGCTCAGCACACGCGGCGAGGCGAGGATGCGCCCGAGCGGCGTCACCGCCAGCGTCACCAGCAGCAGGCGGATGGTCCAGAGGCCAATTTCCCGTAGCGCCGCCTTGGCCGGCTCCGGCCCCAGCCCTTCGGTAAGGCCGGTGAACAACAGCCAGCCGGCCGGCGCCAGCAGCAGCGCGAGCGTTGCGGCTCGCAGCGGCGAGAACCGCCCCGCCCGGTCGCGCCAGGGCCAGGGGAAGGATCGCGCGCCGCGGTGCGGCAGGGCGGGCGGGAAGGCAGTGCGGAGGATGGCCTGCATCATGCCCATCACTTCGTCGCATCCCTCGCCGCGGTAACCCCCCAACCCCGTGTGCGGATCGCGGCTGCGACGCGGGCGCCCTCATCGAGCGGCTGGCGGCTGAACCACCCCTCCCCCAGCGCCCGCGCCTGGCCGGCGCCGATCAGGCTCTCGCCCAGCCGCCGGTGCCGCGGGCCGAGCCCGCCAGGATCGGCGATGAAGACCGGCGCCGCGGTCGCCAGCGCCTCCGACAGCATGGAGACGCTGTCCCCCGTCACTACCACCGCATCCGCCCAGGCGAGGAAGCCGGCATAGGGGTTGGGGCCCCCCTCCCCCCAGCGGAACAGGCGATGCGGCCGCCCGGCAAGCGCCGCGGAGAGTGCCTCGGTCGCCGTTGCGCCGGTGCGCCGGCTGGTTGTTGCCAGCACGCTGCCGGCCATCCCCGCCACCTGACGCCCGATCGCCGAGGCCACCTCCGGCTGCATCCCCTCATCCCGCACCGGCCCGCCCACCAGCAGCGCCACACGCGGCGAGGGCAAGGCTTCCAGCGCCGCCCACTCTCCTCGCGCCGCCGCCAGCCGGCCGGGTGACATGCGGTGGCAGGCGCCGAGGATCTCCATCAGGTTCGGCGCCGGCCGTGGCCTGTCATGCGCGCCGATCACCAGCAGGTCGAAATCCGCGGCGCCAAGGCCGGGGCGCATGCAATGCACCGTCCGCGCTCCGCGCCGCCGCAGCCAGCGCGCGACGGGGGCCGAGCGCCGCCCGGCGGAAAGGGCCAGCCGCGGCCATGAGCCCTCGACCTGCCGGCGGGCTTCCGCCGCCAGCCCGGCGAGGCTTGGCCAGGCGATGGGCAACCGCGCCAGCCTTCCCCATTGAAGCTCGATCACCCGGAAAGGCACCCCCAGCCGCTCTGCGATACCCAAGGCCTGCGCCGCCGTCCCCGCCCGCGGGTCGGCCAGCACCCAGACCGCCGGCTCCAAGGGGCGGTCGGTCATGGACGCCGCCCCGCGCCGCGGTTACGGATGGGCCGAACGCCGCCGGCAGGGGAATGCGCCATGGCCATGCAACATGCTTCCGACTGGGACCGGGATGCCGCGCTGACGACGGCGCGCATCCTGCTCGAGATCAAGGCGGTGAATTTCCGCCCGGAGGAGCCCTACACCTTCACCTCGGGCTGGAAGAGCCCCGTCTATATAGACTGCCGCAAGATCATCTACTTCCCTCGCGCCCGGAACCGCATCTGCGACCTGGCGGTGGAGAAGATCGGCCGCCACATCGGCTACGAGTCGATTGACGCCGTGGCGGGCGGCGAGACTGCCGGCATCCCCTTCGCCGCCTGGATCGCCGACCGGATGATGGCGCCCATGGCCTATGTGCGAAAGAAGCCGAAGGGCTTCGGCCGCAATGCCCAGATCGAGGGCGACGTGCCGGAGGGCAAGAACACCCTGCTGGTCGAGGACCTGACCACCGACGGCGCCTCCAAGATCCGCTTCGCCCAGGCGCTGCGCGATGCCGGCGCGGTCTGCGACCACACCTTCGTCGTCTTCTTCTACGGCGTCTTCCCCGGCAGCTTCGAGACAATGAAGGGGATGAACCTCTCGCTGCATCACCTCTGCACTTGGTGGGACGTGCTGGAGGTCTGCCGCGAGCGGCCCTATTTCAGCGAGGGGGCACTGAAGGAAGTGCGGAAGTTCCTCGAGGACCCGGTCGGCTGGTCGAAGGCGCATGGCGGCATCGGTTCGGCGGCGGAAGCCCGCGCGAAGGAGGACTGAGGCGGATGCCGATGCGTCGCGTTGCCGCAGCAGCCGCGGCCGGGCTGCTGGCCCTCGCCACGCCCGCCCTCGCCCAGCCGCGCGAGTCGCTGACCATCGGCATCATCCAGTACCCCTCGACCTTCCACCCGAACATCGACGCCATGGCGGCGAAGTCCTACGTGCTGGGCTTCGCCCGGCGGCCGCTGACCGCCTATGGCGCCGATTGGCAGCCGCTCTGCATGGCCTGCGAGAGCCTGCCGACGATCGAGAACGGCGGCGCCCGGCGCGAGACGACGCCTGATGGCAAGCCTGGCATCCGCGTCACCTACCGCCTCCGCACCGATGCCCGCTGGGGCGACGGCCGCCCCGTCTCCGCCGAGGATCTGCGCTTCGCCTGGGAGGCCGGGCGGGAGGGCGCGACCGGCTTCGGCGGCGCGGAGTTCTACCGCTCCGCCTATGAGCTGATCGTCGAGGACGAGCGCACCGTCACGCTGCGCTACGACAAGGTCACCTTCGACTACAACGTCGCCGGCGACTTCCAGCCGCTGCCCGCGCATATCGAGCGCGCCCGCTGGCAGCAGGAGCCGCGTACGTACCGAAACCGTACCGGCTACGACACTGAGACGACGAATCCCGGCCTGTGGTCCGGGCCATGGCGCATCACCGCCGTGCAGCCCGGCGCCGGCGTGACGCTGGAGCGGAACGAGGCCTGGGCCGGCCCCGCCCCCGCCTTCCGCCGCATCCAGATCCGCACCGTCGAGAACACCGCGGCGATGGAGGCGCAGCTGCTCGCCGGGCAGATCGACATGGTCGCCGGCGAGCTCGGCCTGCCGGTCGAGCAGGCGGCGGCGCTGGAGCGGCGGACAGGCGGGCGCTTCCGCGTCGAGTACAAGCCGGGGCTGATCTACGAGCATCTCGACCTCCGCCTCGACGCGCCGCCGCTCGACGACCGCCGGGTGCGCCAGGCGCTGCTGATGGCGATCGACCGGGCGCAGATCGTGGCGCGGCTGTTCGAAGGGCGGCAGGTGGTGGCTGAGACGGGCGTCAACCCGCTCGACCCGATGCATGACCCGAACGTGCCGCGCTGGCCCTATGACCCCTCCCGCGCCATCGCCCTGCTGGAAGCGGTCGGCTGGCGCCCGGGGCCGGACGGCATCCGCCGCAACGCCGCCGGCGAGCGCCTCACCATTGAGCTGATGACCACCGCCGGCAACCGCGCCCGCGAGTCGGTCCAGCAGGTGATACAGGGCATGTGGCGCCAGGCCGGCGTCGAGGCGCGCATCCGCAACGAGCCGCCGCGGGTGCTGTTCGGCGAGACGCTGTCGCGCCGCCGCTTCACCGGCGCCGCCCTCTTCGCCTGGATCTCCTCCCCCGAGAACGTCCCGCGCACGACACTGCATTCCGAGGAAATCCCGACCGAGGCGCGCAACTGGTCAGGACAGAATTACGGCGGCTACCGCAACCCGGAGATGGATGCATTGCTCGAGGCGCTGCCGCAGGAGCTCGACCGGGAGCGCCGCCGCGCCCTCTGGTCGCGCCTCCAGGCGATCTTCGCCGAGGATCTGCCGGAACTGCCGCTCTGGTTCCGCGCCGACGCGCATGTCTGGCCGCGCTGGCTGCATGGCGTCCAGCCGACCGGCCATCTGAACCCCAGCTCGCTCTGGGCCGAGCAATGGCGTGTAACGCAACCCTGACCCGCAACGCCGCGTTGCGATTTGGTATTGCGAGTCATTCTCAGTAGCGCTACGCCATCCCCGGCCTACCTGGGAACCTGTCTAGATGTCGTCGCTACGCGCTCCGCTTCCTCGCCTGCAACCGAGCCTGGGCCTGGCCGGCATGGGCCTGCTCGCCGCCAGCCCCACGGCAATGGCCCAGAATGCCCCGCCCGCCGGCGGCATCGCCCTGCCTGAGCTGAATGTCCAGAGCGCGAACCCGCCCCGCTACCGCGCCGACGACACCCCGGTGGTCCGCATGCCGACCTCGGTGCGCGAGGCACCGCAATCCATCACCGTTGTCCCGCGCGAGCTGATCGAGGAGCGTGGCGCGACGACGCTGCGCGAGGCGCTGCGCAACGTCACCGGCATCAGCCTGGCCGCCGGCGAAGGCGGCTTCTCCGGCGACAACCTGACGCTGCGCGGCTTCAGCGCGCGCAACGACTTCTTCATCGACGGCATCCGCGACAGCGCGCAGTACACCCGCGATCCCTTCTTCCTCGACAGCGTCGAGGTGTTGAAGGGCCCCTCCTCCGTCATGTTCGGCCGCGGCTCCACCGGCGGCGCGATCAACCTCTCGACTCGCATGCCGCAGCAGCGGAATTTCGGCGAGCTGACGCTGACCGGCTTCTCGCCCTTTGGCCTGCGCGCCACCTCCGATATCGGCATGTATTCCGGCACGGTCGGCGTGCGGCTGAACGCCATGGCGACGCGACAGGACATCGCCCGGCGCGATCACGTCACGAACGAGCGCTGGGGCGTCGCACCTTCCGTCACCTGGGGCCTTGGGACGAATACCCAGGTCTCGCTGCACTTCCTGCATCAGTCGGAGGACAACGTCCCCGATTTCGGCATCCCTATCGTGCGTGGCCGACCGGCGCCCGTCTCCTACAGCACCTTCTACGGCCTGGCCGGCGTCGACCGCGAGCGGACCGAGACCAATGTGATGACGTTGACGGCGCAGCACCGCTTCGCCGACGGCGTCAGCCTGCGCAACACCTTCCGCTACGGGAACTACGACCGCGACCTCAACGCGACGGCGCCGCGGCTGATCACCGCCATCACCCCGACAACCAACCTCGCGAACGTGCTGGTCAACCGCCAGCCCCAGGTCCGGCGCGGCACCGACACCATCCTGCAGAACCAGACCGAGCTGCGCGCCACCGCCAATACCGGCCCGCTGCGGCACCAGATCGTCGCCGGCCTCGAGCTCGGGCGCGAAACTTCGCAGCTTACCCGCTTCACCAGCAACAACCGGCCGGCGGCGACGCTGTTCAACCCGAATTTCTACCAAGCCTTCGACCAGACCCTCTCGGTCAACACCGATGCGGACACCACCGCCTACACCCTCGGCCTCTTCGCCGCCGACCAGATCCGCATCGGCGAGTATTTCGAGGTGCTCGTGGGTGGCCGCTACGACCGGTTCGACGCCCGCTTCAACAGCCTCGCCGGCGCCACCGGCGCGACCACGCGCTTCGACCGTGTGGACGACATGTTCAGCTGGCGCGGCGCGCTGGTCTTCAAGCCCACCAGCACGGTGCGCACCTACTTCTCGGCCGGCACCTCCTTCAACCCGAGCGCCGAGGCGCTGACGCTCGCCACCAACACCGCCAACCTGGCGCCCGAGAAGAACCGCTCCTTCGAGATCGGCGCCAGCTGGGACATCACGCCCGATCTCGCCATCCGCGGCGCCATCTTCCGCATTGAGAAGACGAATGCCCGCACGCCCGATCCCGCGAACGGCACGCTCAACGTGCTGGCCGGCGAGCAGCGCTCGGACGGCTTCGAGATCTCGGCGGCCGGCCGCATCACGCGCAACTGGAACGTCATCGCCGGCTATACCTACATCGACTCGCAGATCACCCGCTCCACCACCGCGGCCGAGGTCGGCAAGGAGCTGCTGAACACGCCGCGCAACACCGCGACGCTCTGGACCAGCTACGACCTGCCCTATGGCGTGCAGATCGGCGGCGGCCTCAGCTACATCGACAAGCGCTACGGCAACAACGCCAACACCGTCATCGCGCCCGCCTATGTGCGCTACGACGCCGCCATCGCCTGGGCCATCACCGACCAGCTCGGCATCCGGGTCAATGCGCTGAACCTCACCGACAAGCGGTTCTACGAGGGCGTCTATTCGGGGAACATCACCCCGGGCGCCGGACGCACCATCATCGCCAGCCTCACGGCGCGGTACTAGGCATGCTCCTCCACATCCCCGAGGTGCTGGATGCGGCAAGGCTCGCGGAGACGCGGGCCTTGCTGGCGCGTGCGCCCTGGGTCGATGGCCGAGTCACAGCCGGCCATCAGTCGGCACAGGTGAAGGACAACCTGCAGATTCCCGAGGGCTGCCCGGAGCACCGCGCCCTCGGCGAGATCGTGCTCGCCGCGCTGCAGAGCAACCCGCTCTTCATCTCCTCAGTGCTGCCGCTGAAAGTCTTCCCGCCGCTGTTCAACCGCTATGACCCGGGCATGACATTCGGCGCGCATGTGGACAACGCCATTCGCCAGATCACCGGCACGCCGCACCGCATCCGCACGGATGTCTCCTGCACCCTGTTCCTCAGCGACCCGGCGAGCTATGAGGGCGGCGAGCTGATCGTCGAGGATACCTATGGCGAGAAGCGGGTGAAGCTGCCGGCCGGCGATGCGGTGGTCTATCCGGCGACCAGCCTGCACCGCGTCGCACCCGTGACGAGCGGCTCGCGGCTGGCGAGCTTCTTCTGGATTCAGAGCATGGTGCGCGACGATGGCCAACGCGCATTGCTCTTCGACCTCGACATGGCCATCAACCGCGCCCGCGGCGACCTGCCGGCGGGCCACAGCGCGCCGACGGAGCTGACCGCCGTGTACCACAACCTGCTCCGTCGCTGGGCCGACGCGTGACCGTCCGCCGCGCCCTGCTGCTCGGACATCGCTGGCTCGGGCTCATCCTCGGCCTCGTCATGCTGCTGCTCGGCGTGACGGGCAGCATCCTGTCCTTCCAGCGCGAGATCGACGCGGCGCTCAACCCGCAACTCTTCCGTCCGAGCGGGCCGCCGAACCCGGAACTCAACTACGCCGCCATACTCAAGGCGGCCGAGGCAGCGACGGACCATCCGGCCGGCGTCATCCGGCCGCCCGATGAGGTCTGGCCGGTCTGGATCGTCAGCCCGCCGCGCCAGCGCGGCACCCCGCCCGGCCCCTCCGCCTATCTCGATCCGGCGACCGGCCAGCTACTCGGCGAGCGCGCCGGCCGCACCGGCTTCATCGCCACGATGCGCGAGCTGCACGACACGCTGCTGCTGCGCGACTTCGGCGGGCGCGAGGCGGTGGGCTGGTTCGGCGTGCTGCTGCTGCTTTTCTCGCTCTCCGGCATCTGGCTGTGGTGGCCGAGGCAGGGCTCGCTCGACGCGGCGCTGGTCACCGTCCGGCGCCGGCCGAGCACCGTCCTCAATCTCGACCTGCACCGCGTCATCGGCATTTGGATGGCAACAGTCCTTACCGTCGTCGCCGTCTCCGGCATCG
The DNA here is from genome assembly GCF_000745835.1 of Belnapia moabensis DSM 16746. Lineage (GTDB taxonomy): Bacteria > Pseudomonadota > Alphaproteobacteria > Acetobacterales > Acetobacteraceae > Belnapia > Belnapia moabensis. The sequence goes on from NZ_JQKB01000002.1 coordinate 158,251, forward strand.
CCATCATCTTCCCCGCCTGGTTCCGACCGGCGCTCGGCATCGCCGAGCCCGCGATGCCCGCGCCCGCGCCGCCGCGCCGCGAGCCGATGACGGTCGATGCCGATGCCGCGGTGGCCGCCGCCCTCGCCCATCTCCCCGGCCAGGTGCCAACCATGGTGACGCTGCCCAGCCGGCAGCGCCAAGCCTGGCAGGTCTCGCTGCGGCCAGCCGATGGCAGCACCGAGGTCCGCGCCCGCAGCGTCGTCACCGTCGATCCCTGGTCCGGCGCGGTGACGGAGGAACGCGGCCCCCGCACCCGCAGCCTGGGCGAGGAGGTGCTCGCCATGCAGCGCTGGCTGCATGGCGGCGCGCTGCTGGGCTGGCCGGGGCGCATCCTCGTCTTCCTCTCGGGCATCGCCATGCCCGTCCTTTTCGTCACTGGCCTAGCCGCCTGGCTGCTGCGTCGCCGCAACCGCCGACGCATCGCTGTCCTGCAAGGGAAACCCGCATGAACCCGGCGTCCGCCCCCGATTTCACCATGCAAAGCCTGATCCTCAATGCCGACCCGGTCGTGCAGGGGGTGATGGCGCTGCTGCTGCTGGCCTCGCTCGCCTGCTGGGCCATCATCATCGAGAAGACCATCCTGTTCGGCCGCCTCAAGCGGGAGGCCGCCGGCCTCGCCGCGCTCGCCGCCTCCGGCGCCATCCTTCCCCCCGAGGGGGATGCCGGAAAGGACGGCCTCGCCGGCGCTGTGCTGCGCGCCGGTCTGCCGGAATGGCGCGAGGGACGCGATCAGCACGAGAGCGCCGGCGAGTTCCGCGATCGGCTGGAGCGCGCCATGCGCGCGGCCGTCACCACGACGCTCCGCCGCGCCGAGCCGGGCCTGCCGCTGCTGGCGACCATCGGCTCGGTCAGCCCCTTCGTCGGCCTGTTCGGCACGGTCTGGGGTATCATGCACAGCTTCTTCGGCATCGCGGCGAAGCAGGATACCGGTCTCGCCACCGTGGCGCCGGGCATTGCCGAGGCGCTCTTCGCCACGGCGATCGGCCTCGTCGCCGCCATTCCGGCGGTGATCGCCTACAACCGCTACAGTATCCGCCTCTCCCGCATCCGGGCCGAGGCGATGGGCGCAGCGGCGAGCCTCGCCGGACGGCTGGCGCGGCGGCCGGCGGTGCTGGAGGGCCGGCGCAAGGCCGGTGAATCCGCATGAGCATGCAGCTCTCCTCCGGCATGGGCGACGAGGACGAGGCGCATCCCGTCTCCGAGATCAACGTCACGCCGCTGGTCGACGTGATGCTGGTGCTGCTCGTCATCTTCATGGTGACGGCGCCGATGATGACCGCCGGCATCGCCCTCGACCTGCCGAAGACCGCGGCCGCCCCGCTCAGCCCGCCGGCGCCGCCGCTGGAGCTGAGCCTGACCAAGGAGGGTGGTCTCTTCCTCGACAAGGAACCTGTGGCGCAGGAGGCGCTGGAGCCGCGCCTCGCTGCCATCCGTGCCGAGACGCCGGACCGGGCGCTGCATCTCCGCGCCGATCGCGGCCTCGACTACGGCGAGGTGCTGCGGGTGATGGGCCTAGTCCAGCGCGCCGGCATCACCAAGGTGGCGCTGGTCTCGCTGCCGGGCGGCGACCCGGCGCCGGCACCGGCACCAACGGCGCCGCAGGGGCGCTGAGCCGCATGGCCCACGCCCGCCACATCGCCTGGGGCCTCTCCCTCGGCCTGCATGCCGCCGGCGCCGCCGTGCTGCTGCACGGCCTGCCCACCGAGGAGCAGCCGGTGATGCCAGTCATGCTGCTCGAGATGCCGACCCCCGCCGCGCCCGAGCCGGAGGCCGAGCCGCCGCCCGAACCGGTCGCCGAGGCGCCGCCGCCCCAGCCCGCCCCGCCACCGGAGCCGCCCCCCCCGGCGCCCGTCGCCATGGCCGAGCCGCCCCCGCCGGAGCCGCCGCTGCCCGAGCCGCCGCCACCCCAAGTTGAGCCCCCGCCGCCCGAGCCGCCGCCCCCGGCCGCGGAAATGGCGGAACTGCCCTTGCCGCCTCCACCCCCGCCGCCCGAGCCGAAGCCGGTCACCACCCCGCGCCGCCCGCCCCCGCCGCCGCGCCCGCAGACGCCCACCGTGGCCGAGGCGCCGCCCGCGCCGGTCCAGCCGGCCGTCGCGCCCGCAGCCCCCATCACTGCACCGGTCGCCGCCGCGCCGCCGCCGAGCTACACGGCGCTGCTGATGCGCGCCCTCGAGCGCCATCGCCGCTATCCGGACGATGCGCGCTGGCGCCGTGCCCAGGGCGTCGCCTTGTTGCGTTTCCGCATGCAGCGCGACGGCACCGTGGTCGGCTATCGGATCGAGCGCAGTGCCGGCGACCCGTCCCTCGACCAAGCGGTGCAGACCATGATCCAGAACGCCTCCCCCCTCCCCGCCCCGCCGGCGGAGATGGCAGGAGACCCGGTGGAGCTGACCGTGCCGGTGCGCTTCTCGTTGCGGTAAGGCGGAAAGCGGCCCGATCAGCCGCCGACCGGACCGCCTCCGGCCCGGGTGAGCGCCGCCAGCACGCTGCGCGGCGGCACGCCCGCCGCGAATTCCGGCCAGCGCGTGCCCGGCCGGTCGAAGCTGGCCCCCGGCTCGGCGCCGGGATGGCGGATGCCGAAGAACAGCGTCTCTCCATCAGGCGTCAGCGCGGCGCCGCCGACCGAGGCCCCGCGCGGCGCCCCATAGGCCGGCAGCGGCACTCCGCGCCCCGGCCCGGCCAGGTCGCAGGCGAAGAGCCCCTCCGCCTGCACGCCGACACGGCCCAGCCGGTCGGTGCCGATCCAGGCCCGGCCGCGCGCATCGACGGTGACAGTGTCGGGGTTCTCGGGCCAGGCACTCCCTGGCGGCAGCCCGCCCCCGCCGTAGCGGGCCTGCGGCCCACGCGGGTCGCCGGCGGCGAAAAGCAGCCGCGCGACGGCCCCCGCCCCCCCGTCATCCCCGCCATCGGCCGAAAGCTCGATCACATGGCCGGCGGGCCGGGCCGGGCTGCCACGGCAGGCGAGCAGCAGCCGCGGTCCCCTCGGATCGAGGCCGAGGCCGGAGGGCGTGTCGAAAGGCGTCCCGCCCGCCCCCTGAGCGGCCTCCAGCAGCGGGGCGCCATCCGGCAGCGGAATCCAGATCAGCCTTTCACCCTCCATCCGGGCGACGAAGAGCGTGCCGGCATCGAGCGCACGGTCCTCCGAGGCCAGGCCGGCGGAGACGAAGCGGAAGAGGAAGCCACCGATCCGCCGGTCGGTCATGTAGACCACGGCGCGCCCATCCCTGCTCAACGCTGCCGCCACGTCGCCATGGGCGAAGCGGCCGAGCGCCCGGCGCTTCACCGGCACCGATTGCGGGTCGAAGGGGTTGACCTCGACGACGAAGCCATAGCCCACGCCATCCGCGATGGCCGGATCCAGCGCGCCGAGCCGGCTTTGCCAGAAGCCCGGATCGCCCTCGGCCAGCAGCAGCGTCCCCCAGGGCGTGACGCAGCCGCCGCGGATGCCAAGCACCCCGCGCACCGCCCCGCCGCCCGAGACCCGGCAGAGGGTGGAGAGGGTGAGCCGCCGGCTCTGGTAGCCGCCATCCACCACCACCCAGCGCCCGGCCTGCCGCTCGATATTGAGGAGAGAGGCGCCCTGCATGGCCGCCGCCGCCGCCGGCTGGTCCTGCCCGCCGGGGAAGGCCATGGCCGGATCGACGGTCGGATGGGCGATGGCGAGGATGGCGCGGGGCACGCCATCGGCGGCTGGCTGCTGCGGCACGGCGATGCCGAGCACCCGCGCATCCCAGCCGAATTGCGCGGCGACCGCATCCGGGTCCGGCGTGCGCGGAGTCCAGCGCGGTGCATCGAAGGTGACGCGGTCGCCCCAGCGCATCAGCACGTCGCGCCGGTAGCCGGGGGCCACGGTGTCGTCCTGCTTCACCGGCAGGGCCAGCGGGTCGAGGTCGAGCGCTAGGGCCGGGGAGGACAGCGCCGGGGCGGCCAGCGCCGCCGCCAGCAGGACACGCCGGCCGATCATGCCGGGACGACCGGCGGCGGCCGGTGCACGGTGACCGGCGGCAAGGCCCCCTCCCAGCGTTCCACCTGCACGAGGCAGGACTGCGCCGAAGGCCCCTGGCCGAGCCTCGAGGTCCCGATATCCGCCGTCAGCACATTCGGGTTGCCATGGACGCAGAGCGCATCCGGGTTGCCAGGGATGAGCGGGTCGTACCATGCGCCGGTCGCCATGGCGGCGACGCCCGGGAGCATCCCCTCCTTGATCCGGACGCCGCCGAGGCAGGCGCCGCGGCCGTTGAAGATGCGGACGATGTCGCCTTCCTTCAGTCCGCGCGCCGCCGCATCCTCCGGGCTCAGATGGATCGGCTCCCGCCCCTCGATCTTGCCCGCAGACGAGACGCGGCCGGGGTCGAGCTGGCCATGCAGCCGCGTTGCCGGCTGAAAGGAGAGAAGGTGCAGCGGGAAGCGCGCCGCTGCCGGGGCGCCGAGCCATTCCCGTGGCTCCCGCCAGACTGGGTGGCCCGGGCAGTCGTCATAGCCGAAGCTGGCGATGGTCTCGCTGAACAGCTCCACCTTGCCCGAGGGCGTATTGAGCGGCTCGCCCTCCGGGTCTGCACGGAATCCGGCGAACTGCGTGTATTCCTCGCCCGGCGCGACGGGCGGCGCCTCCACATGCCCCTCGGCCCAGAAGCGCTCGAATTCCGGCGCCTCGAAGCCGAGCCGCCCGCAGGCGACCCGCCACTGGCCATAGAGATGCCGCAGCCAAGCGCCCTCGTCGCGCTGCTCGGTGAAGCGGTCGCGGTAGCCGAGCGCATCGGCGAGATCCGCAAGCATATCCGTGTCGTTGCGCGCCAGCCCCTGGGGCGGCACCGCCTGGTGCATTGCCCGGACAAAGCGATCCCGGTTGCTGGATGCGATGTCGTTCCGCTCCAGCGTCGTCGTCGCCGGCAGGACGATATCGGCCTGCCGGGCGAGCGCCGTCCACCAGGGCTCCTGCACCACCACGGTCTCGGCCCGCGCCCAGGCGCGCTGCAGCCGCGGCAGGTCCTGGTGGTGATGGAAGGGGTTGCCGCCCGCCCACCAGATCATGCGGATATCCGGCAGGGTGATGCGCTGGCCATTGAACTCCAGCACCTCGCCGGGCCGTTCCAGCAGCTCCGTCACCCGCGCGACCGGGATGGTGAGGCCCGCCGGATTGCGGATGCCGGGCGAGGAGACCGCCGGCAGCTCGCGCCGCGGTACGCCCATCCCGCCGATGCTGCCATAGCCGAATGCGACGCCCTGGCCCGGCTTGCCGATGGTCCCGAGCATGGCAGCGAGCGCCACCAGCATCCAATAGGGTTGCTCGCCGTAATCCGCCCGCTGCAGCGACCAGGCGGCCGTCAGCATGGTCGGCTGCGCCGCGCAGTCGAGGGCGAGACGGCGGATCGTTGCGTTCGGAATGCCGGTGATGGGCGCAGCCCAGTCCGGCGTCTTCGCCTGCCCGTCGCTCTCGCCAAGGATATAGGCCCGCAGCCGCTCCCAGCCCGTGCAATGGGTGGCAAGGAAGCCGCGATCCTCGCGCTCCTCCGCCACCAGCACATGCGCCATCGCCAGCAGCAGCGCCGCATCCGTCCCCGGCCGGATCGGAATCCATTCGGCGCCGATCTCCGCCTCGGTGTCGCCGCGGAAGGGCGAGACATTGATGAAGCGCACTCCGGCAGCAGCGGCCTGGCGAATCAGCGGCATGTATTCGTGCCGCCCCTGCCCGCCCGAGGCGACGAGGCCGTTCTTCGCCGCCAGCCCGCCGAAGCAGAGCATCAGACGGGCATGCCGGGCGATCGCCTGCCAGTCGGTGACGCGGCCGAGCAGCACCTCGTTGGTGCCGAGCACATGCGGGATCAGCGCCTGCGCCGCCGCATAGGAATAGGCATTCACCGAGGAGGTGAAGCCGCCGCCGAGGCCGAGGAAGCGCTGCAATTGCGTCTTCGCATGGTGGTAGCGCCCGGCCGAGGACCAGCCATAGGAACCGCCGAAGATCGAGGTCGCGCCATGCTCGGCTCGCACCCGCGCCGTCTCCTCGGCGAGGATGCGCGTCACCTCGTCCCAGGAAACCGGCACGAAGGGGTCACCCCCGCGCAGATGCCCGCGCCGCCGCCCCTCGATCCAGCCACGGCGGATATAGGGCCGATCGATGCGGCAGGCCGCATGGACCACATCCGGCACCGCCTCGATCAGGCTGCCGGGAAAGGGATCCGGGCCGAAGGGGCGAACGCCAGTGACGCGGCCATTCTCGACCACGGCATCGAAATAGCCCCAATGGGAGGCATGCGGCTTGATTTCGGTCATGGTTCGAACTCGTCTTTGGCGGCGGACCTTGCCACCCACTGCCCGGTTCCGTCCACAACGCGGCTCAGGCCTTCGCGGCCTGGTGTTCCTCCCGCGCCGCCTCCCAGACCTCCCAGGCCGCATCGGCATTGACCGCCGCGATGGCGAGCCCGACCAGGAGGTCCGGCCAGGCCGAGTGCCACAGGAAGGCGGTGACGAGCCCGGCCCCGATGATCGCGAGGTTCGCCAAGGCGTCGTTGCGGGCGGAGAGGAAGGCCGCGCGGGTCAGGCTGCCACCCTGCCGCCGCACCTTGGCCAGCATCAACGCGCAGCCGGTATTGACCAGCAGGGCACCGGCACCCGCCAGGATGAGTGGCAGCGGCGCCGGCGGCAGGGGCTCGCCGAATTTGTCCCAGGCGGTCCAGAGCGTCGCCAAGGCCGGCACCAGCAGCAGCAGCGCCAGCAGCATGCCGAGCCGCGCCCGCGCGGCGGCACCCCAGCCCAGCCCGAGCAGGATCAGCAGGTTGACCGCCGCATCCTCGAGGAAGTCGATGCTATCGGCGAAGAGCGCAACAGAGCCGATCGCCAGCGCCACCGCGAATTCCACCCCGAAATAGCCGAGGTTGAACCCCGCGATGCGGCCGACCACGCTGCGGAGCGCCGGCTCGCCGCCGGGTCTTGGGTTCTCTGCCATTCCGCGCCTACACTCCCCCATCCGTCAGGAAGGCCGCTGCCATGACCCCACCTCGCAATTCCAATGCCGCCCGCGACATCGCCTATGCGCTGCACCCCTATACCGATCACAAGGCGCATCTGCAGAACGGCCCGCTGGTGATCAGCCGCGGCAAGGGCGTGCGCGTCTTCGACGAGCAGGGCAAGGAATACATCGAGAGCGTCGCCGGTCTCTGGTGCGCGAGCCTAGGCTTCGACAATGAGCGCCTGGTGCAGGCCGCGACCGACCAGATGCGGAAGCTCCCCTTCTACCACGCCTTCACCGCCAAGTCGCACGAGCCGCTGATCGACCTCAGCGAGATGCTGATCGAGCGCGCGCCCTCGCCGATGAGCAAGGTGTTCTTCGCCAATTCGGGCTCCGAGGCGAATGACAGCGCGATCAAGATGATCTGGTACATGAACAACGCCATCGGGCGACCGGAGAAGAAGAAGATCATCGCCCGGCTGAAGGGCTATCACGGCATCACCCTGGCCGCCGCGTCGCTCACTGGCCTGCCGGCCAACCACAAGCTGTTCGACCTGCCGATCGCCGGCTTCCACCACGTCTCGACGCCGCACCACTACCATGACGCCCTGCCCGGCGAGTCGGAGGAGGATTTCGCCACGCGCCTCGCCGAGGAACTGGAGCAGAAGATCCTGGCCGAGGGGCCGGAGACGGTCGCCGCCTTCTGGGCCGAGCCGATCATGGGCGCCGGCGGGGTCATCCTGCCGCCCAAGGGCTACTTCCCGAAGATCCAGGCGGTGCTGAAGAAGTACGACGTGCTCTTCGTCGCCGACGAGGTGATCTGCGGCTTCTGGCGCACTGGCAACTACTGGGGCAGCCAGACCCTCGACATCCAGCCGGACATCCTGGTTTGCGCCAAGGCGCTCTCCGCTTCCTATCTGCCGATCTCGGCGGTGCTGGTGAGCGAGCGGGTCTTCCAGGGAATCGCGGAGGGCTCCTCCTCCATCGGCACCTGGGGCCACGGCTTCACCTATTCCGGCCACCCTGTTCCGGCCGCCGTCGCCATCGAGACGCTGAAGATCTACGACGAGATGGATATCGGCGGCCATGTGAAGAAGGTCGGCGCGCATATGCAGGCGCAGCTCCGCGCCCGCTTCGCGGACCACCCGCTGGTCGGCGAGGTGCGCGGCACCGGCCTCATCGGCGCCATCGAGCTGGTGGCCGACAAGGCCACGAAGAAGAATTTCGACCCGGCCCAGAAGGTCGGTGGGCGCCTGACCAAGCTCGGCGAGGCGAACGGCGTCATCATGCGCGCCATGACCAATGACAGCATCGGCTTCTCCCCGCCCCTCATCATCTCCGAGGAGGAGGTGGACGAGATGCTGAACCGCGTGGCGAAGTCGCTGGACGAGATCATGGTGCAGGTGCGCCGCGAGAGCATCGCCGCCGTTTGATCCGCGTAAACTGGTCCCCCTCGCTGCCGGTTGCCATCGCCCTGGCGATCGGCCCGGTGGCGGGGGTGCTGCAATCGAAGGCCCTCGCCCCCATCGCGGTGGCGGCGCTGCTGCTCGCCGTGCTCGCGCATCGGCGGCAGCGCGGGGCCTGGCCCTGGCCGCGTGGCGCGGCGGCCTGGCTCGGCCTCGGGTTGTTCGCCTGGGGCGCGGTGACGGCCTTCTGGGCGATCGAGCCATGGCGCGCGCTCGGCACCTCGCTGCAGATCGGCGGCTTCATCGCGCTCGGCGCGACCGCGGCGCGGGCGGTGGCGGCGGATGACGATGCCGCGCACCGGCGCCTCCTGCTGACGGCGACGGGCGGGCTGGCGGCCGGCATCCTGCTCGCCGGCCTCGATGCGGTGACGGGCAATGCCATCCGCGCCGCCGTGCGCGGCCTCAAGGAGATCCCGCCGACACTCGCCTTCGGGCTGAAGCCGGCCGCCTCGGCCATGGCGCTCTGGCTGCCGCTGGTGGCGGCGGCGCCGCTGCCGCGGCTGCTACGGGCCGGGGTGATCGGCGCCGGCGCCGTTGTCCTGGTCCTGCTCCCGGGCGAGGCGGCAAAGCTCGCCGTGCTGGCCGGACTGCTGATCGGCGGGCTCGCGCTGCTGCTGCCGCGGCTGGCGCGGCCGGGGCTCGGCGCGGTGCTGGCGGCGGCGGTCATCGCCATGCCGATGCTGCTCGGGCCGATCCTTGCGCGCGGCCTGCCGGCGGCGGACATCCCGCCCTCGGCGGCGCACCGACTGCTGATCTGGGATTTCGTCATCGGCCGCATCGCGGAACAACCGCTGCTCGGCTGGGGGATGGAGGCGAGCCGGAGCGTGCCTGGCCACCGCGAGCATCCGACGCCGGAGGCGCTGGCGCGCTTCGGCCTTGATGGGCCGCAGAGCCCGCCCTGGCTGGCGGCCGCGGAACTGCTGCCCCTGCATCCGCATAACGGCGCGCTGCAATTGCGGCTGGAGCTCGGCTGGCCCGGCGTGCTGCTGGCGGCGGCGCTCGCCGTGGCGCTGGCGATGGCCTGCGGCTCGCCCGTCGCCCTGGCGATGCTGGCCGCAGGCGCCGTCACCGCCATGCTGAGCTTCGGCGCCTGGCAGGAATGGTGGGTCGGGGCGGAGTTGCTGGCCGTCGCTGCGGCTGCGGCCTTGCGCCGCCCAGCTTAACCCTTCTCCGCCAACCGATACCCCCGCCGGACCAGCGCCAGCAAGGCATCCAGGTCGGGGCGCGCGGGTTCGTCCATCGAGCCCTATACAATCCCCGCCGAAAGCAGCTGCTGCACATGCAGCAGGCCGACCGGCCGCCGTCCTTCCTGCACCACCAGCACGTTGATCCGCCGCGCATTCATCTCGGCGAGCGCCGCGCTGGCGATCTGCTCCGGCACGGTATGCCGCGGCGCCCGCGTCATCACCGCATCCACCCGCTCCGCCATAATGCCGGGATGCATGTGCCGGCGGAGGTCGCCATCGGTGATGATGCCGACGACGTCCCCCGCCGCATCGGTGACGATGGCGCAGCCGAGGCTATGGCCCGTCATGGCGATGATCGCCTCACCCATGGACGCATCCTCGCGCACCATCGGCAGGTCCGGCGCCCGCTTCATCACCTCGCCGACGCTGAGCAGCTGCGCCCCGAGCTTGCCGCCCGGATGGAAGCGATGGAACTCCGCCGGGGTGAAGCCGCGCCGCTCCAGCAGCGCCATCGCGAGCGCATCGCCGATCGCCATCTGGATCAGCGTCGAGGTGGTCGGCGCCAGCCCATGCGGGCAGGCCTCGGTCACGGCCGGCAGGATCAACGGGATGTCGGCCGCCCGCCCGAGCGCGCTCTCCGCCCGCCCGGTGACGGCGATCAGCCGCACGCCGAAGCGCCGGGAATAATGGACGATGTCGCGCAGCTCCACCGTCCCGCCCGACCAGGACAGCGCAAGCACCACATCCGCGGCCGTCAGCATACCGAGGTCGCCATGGCTCGCCTCGGCCGGATGTAGGAACAGCGCCGGCGTCCCCGTGGAGGCGAGCGTCGCCGCAATCTTCCGCCCGACATGCCCGCTCTTGCCCATGCCGGTGACGACGACGCGCCCCTCGGCCGAGAAGACCGTCTCGACCGCCCGCGCCAGTTCCTCGCCGAGCGGCCCGTCGAGCGCGGCCGCCAGCGCCGCCATCCCCTCCTGCTCGATGGCGATGGTGCGGGCGATGGTCTCGCGGATGCGCGCCGCATCCGTGCCGTGCCGGAGCACGGCGCTCATCGTGAGGCCAGCATCGCGCGGGCGCGCTCGAGATCATCCGCCGTGTCGACACCGAGCGGCACCACCGGCACCTCCTGCGCGTCGATCCGCATCCCCGCCTCCAGCGCGCGGAGCTGCTCCAGCTTCTCGCGTCGCTCGAGCGGCGAAGGCGGCAGGGCGACGAAGCGCGCCAACGTCTCCCGCCGCCAGGCATAGAGGCCGATATGGTGGTAGAGCGGCCCCTCGCCCCAGGGCGCCGTCGCCCGGGTGAAGTAGAGCGCGCGATGCCGCCCGCCGCCGAGCGGCGTCCCCACCATCTTCACCACCTGAGAGGCGGCCTTCTCCTCCTCCCGCACGATCTCGGCGACGAGCGTGCCGAGCGCCACCTCCGCCGCCGCCATCAGCGCCGCAGCCGCGCGGATCGCCGCCGGATCGATGGTCGGCAGGTCGCCCTGGACGTTGATGACCAGGTCGTAGCACCCCTCGCCATCCAGCCGCCCCAGCGCCTCATGGATGCGGTCCGACCCCGAAGGGTGATCGCCCCGCGTCATCACCGCCCGCCCGCCCGCCGCCTCGACGGCCTCGGCAATGCGCGGCGTGTCGGTGGCGACGGCCACGGGGCCGATATCCGCCTCCTGCGCCCGGCGCAGCACGTGGACGATCATCGGCAACCCATGGATATCGGCGAGCGGCTTGTCCGGCAGCCGCGTCGCTGCCAGCCGCGCCGGGATGAGGACGATAGGCCTCATGCCGCGCCTTGCTGCTTGGCCAGCGCGTCGAAGGCCATCAGCGTCTCGATCAGCTTCGGGAAGTCGCGCAGCGGCACCATGTTCGGCCCGTCCGACGGTGCATGGTCCGGGTCGGGATGCGTCTCGATGAAGACGCCCGCGACGCCGACGGCCACGGCAGCCCGCGCCAGCACCGGGACGAATTCCCGCTGCCCGCCCGAGGAGGTTCCCTGCCCGCCCGGTTGCTGCACGGAATGCGTCGCGTCGAAGATCACCGGCGCGCCCATCGCCGCCATGATCGGCAGCGCCCGCATGTCGGAGACCAGCGTATTGTAGCCGAAGGAGGCGCCCCGCTCTGTCGCCAGCACCCGCGGATTACCGGCGCCCGTCACCTTGGCGATGACGTTCTTCATGTCCCAGGGCGCCAGGAACTGCCCTTTCTTGACGTTCACGACCCGCCCCGTCGCGGCCGCCGCCACCAGCAGGTCGGTCTGCCGACAGAGGAAGGCCGGAATCTGCAGCACATCGACAGCCTCGGCGATCGGCGCGCACTGCCCGGGCTCGTGCACATCGGTCAGCACCGGCAGGCGCAGGCTCTCGCGGATTTCGGCGAAGACGGGCAGCGACTGCGCCATGCCCATCCCTCGCGCGCCGCCGGCGCTGGTGCGGTTCGCTTTGTCGAAGCTCGCCTTGAAGATCAGCCCGAAGCCGAGCCCCGCCGCCACCTCGCGCAGCGCCGAGGCGACTTCAAGCCCATGCGCCCGGCTTTCGAGCTGGCATGGGCCGGCGATGACGGCGAGCGGCAGATGGTTGCCGAGGCGAACCTGGCCGATGGTGACGACCGGATCGGGGGCGGACATGGCGATGCTGTTCCCTCTAGCGCGGGTGGGCGCCAAACGCCCGTATCCCCCATTCCGGTCGGCCGGATCAAGCGGGCTCGGCTTTTTGCGTGGGAGATGATTTTCCACATATCGCTTTCATCGGTTCTTTACCCGGAACGGGCACCATTCCCTCAACCGGCCCGAGGATCGCGGTCGCCAGCCAAGGGAAAAGCCCGATGCCGCTGAATTCCGTGAACACCAATGTCGGCGCCATGGTGGCGCTGCAGTCGCTCAATCGGACAGGGGATGACCTGGCGGCGACGCAGAAGCGCATCTCGACCGGCTTCCGCGTCGCCGATGCGAAGGATGACGGCGCGGCCTACGCGGTCGCCGAGCGCATCCGCGGCGCCGTTGCCGCCACCACCTCGGCCAATGAGCAGTTGGGCGGCGTGAAAGGCCTGCTCGATGTCTCGAACGCCGCCCTGGAGAATGTCTCCTCCGCCCTTACCAAGCTCCAGGCCGTGGCCGTGAAGCTGGCGGACGGCACCATCACCGATGAGCAGCGCAGCCAGTACCAGGCCCAGGCCGGCGAGCTGACCAACAACGTCAAGTCATTCATCAAGGACGCCAGCTACAACGGCCTCAACGTCCTCGACGACCCGGCCAACCTCGCCGTCCAGGTCGTGACCAACGGGACGGGCACCTACTACACCTTCAGCGGCTTCAAGGCGATCACCGACGTCCTCAACAGCGTCTCCACCGCCAGCACCTGGACGAAGCCGGACGCTTCCAACGCGCTCACCAAGACAGGCGCGATCGGCAAGGCGATCACCGCAACGCTGAGCCAGCTGAACAATTTCGGCAGCTACTCGAACTACATCGACAGCCAGATCAACTACAACAAGTCGATCCTCGATGCGCAGCAGAGTGGCCTCGGCGCGCTGATCGACACCGATATGGCGAAGGAGAGCGCCCGGCTCCAGGCGTTGCAGATCCGCCAGCAGCTCGGCACCCAGGCGCTCGGCATCGCCAACCAGGCGCCGCAGTCCCTCGTCAGCCTGTTCCGCGGCTGAGCTAGTTCCGCCGTACGTCCCAGAAGGCGGAAGGTGGCATTGAACTTGCGGCACCCTGTCGCGGCGGCAGGCCGGCGGGCATCGGCTCGGCGATCGGTGGCAGCGGCGTCAGCGCCCGCTCCGGCGGCCCACCGGGCATGCCCGTCACCGGCGGCAGGCTTTCATAAGCCCGCGACATCGGCGCGCGCGGCGGCACGGCGGAGAATGCCGGCGCGGCACTCAGCTGCGTGGGCAGCGGCCCTGAAACCGGCCCCTGATACGGCGCAGAGGCCGGCTGTAGTGGTGGCAGCTCCGGCATCGGCGGGAGGCGCGAACTGGCCTGGATCGGTACCGCCCCGCCCTGCAAGGCGGCCAGCCTCGGCGGTTCTCCCGGCAGCACGCCCCGCTGCATCGCCGCCGGCGCAGCCACAGGCGCGGCGCTCCCGAGCAGGATGGGCGCCGCCCCACCGCGCAGAGGCGCCGCCGCATCGGCACAACGGAAGACCAGATCATAATCCGCAGGGTTGATCTGCCGCCGTAGCATCTGCGCCTGACCTCCCCGGCTGCCACAGAAGGCCGAGGCCTCGCTCAGCGCCTGCTGCGTTGCACCCCCGAGATTCCGGCTCGCCACGATGAGGCGATAGGTGCCATCCGCCAGCGGCGTCACCCCGGAGGAGCGCTGCCCCGAGCAGCCAACCAGCAGCCCCATCCCGATCGCCACCCAAACCGTCGCGCGCATGCACCCCTGCCCTAACGCCTGCGCGGTTTGTACCCGGCCGGCCGGCCGAGGGCAGCATAAAACGCAAAACGGGATCGGAATTGGTCCGAGTTGTCGTCTACCGCGACAGGCTCGCCTCACCCTCCGCGCCGGGGCATGGTTCGGCAAAGACCTGGGAGGAAGCAATGCCGCAAGCCCTGACTCGCCGCCGCACCCTCGCTGCGCCGGCCCTTCTGCTCGCCCATCCCGCCGCGGCGCAAGGCGCCTGGCCAGGTAAGCCGGTCACCTTGATCGTCCCTTGGGCGCCTGGCGGGTCGAACGATGTCGTGGCTCGGCTGCTCGCCCCGCATCTCGAAGCCCGCTTCGGCCAGCCCTTCATCATCGAGAACCGTCCGGGCGGCGGCGGCAGCATCGGAATGGGGCTGGTGGCACGGGCCCGGCCGGACGGGCTGACGCTGCTCGTCTCGTCGGCCTCCAACCATGTCTTCCACCCGCTCATCGCCCAGGATCTTGGCTATGACGTCCGGGAGGCGCTCGAGGGCATCGCCATGCTGGTCGATGTGCCGAATGTCCTCGCCGCGACGAAGGCCTTGGGCATCCGCACGGTGCCGGACCTCATCGCCAAGGCGAAGGCCGATCCGCGCGGCATGAGCTTCGGCTCCTCCGGCGTCGGCTCCTCGAACCATCTGGCGGGTGAGCTGTTCCGGCTGCGGACGGGCCTCGACCTGACGCATGTGCCCTATCGTGGCGGCGGCCAGGCGATCACCGACCTTGTCGCCGGCACGGTGCCGATCGTCTTCCTCAACCTGCCGACCGTGGTGGGGCCTGCCGATGCTGGGCGGGTAACGCTGCTCGCCGTCTGCACGGACCGGCGCGTCGCCAGCCGGCCGGACATCCCCACCATGCAGGAGGGCGGCGTGCCGGATTATGCCGTCCGCTCCTGGACCGGCCTCTTCGCCCCGCGCGGCACAGCACGATCAGCGATCGAGGCCCTAGCCTCGGCACTCCAGGAAACCCTCGCCATGCCCGCCATCCGCGCCCGCCTGACCGAGATGGCGAGCGAGCCGATCTGGATGGACCCGGCCGAGACCGACCGTTTCGTCGCCGCGGAATACGAGCGCTGGGCGCCCGTCATCCGCCGCGCGAATGTCAGGCTGGAATAGGCGCCGCCAGCCCGCCGGCATTGACCCTCAAATCGGCCGCCGCCGTGGCACCGGCAAGCTTGCCGAAGACCGCGCCGTTGATGAGGCCCGAGCCGCCCGGGTAGTTGAAGTAGAACACGCCGCCCACCAGCTCCCCGGCCGCGTAGAGCCCGGTGATCGGCTGCTGGTCCGCATCCAGCACCCGCGCCTGGTTGTCGATCCTGAGGCCGCCGAAGGTGAAGGTGATGCCGCACCCTACCTGATAGGCCTCGAAGGGCCCGTCCTCGATGGTATTCGCCCAGTTGGACTTGTTGACTGCCAGCCCCTCGGTACGGCGCCCGTCCTTGACGTTCGGGTTGAAGGGGATGTCGCGCCGCACGGCCGCGTTGTAGGCACGGATCTCATCAAGGAAGGCACGGCCGTCCACGCCCTCCAGCTTCGCCGCCAGCTCCTCCAGCGTGTCGGCCTTCACCTTCGTCACCTGCTTGATGCGGTACTCGTCGCGCAGCACATGCAGGACCTTCTGATCGAAGACCTGCCAGGCGAAATTGCCCGGCTGCTCCAGCACTACGCGGCCATACTTGGCGTAGGTGTAGTTGCGGAAATCGGCGCCCTCGTCGAGGAAGCGGCGGCCATTGGCGTTGATGAGTACGCTCCACGGATAGCTGTGCTTCTGGAAGGCGTCGCCCACCGCAAGGTCGCCATACTCCGGCGCATTGAAATCCCACTGCACCGCATGGCAGCCGGAGTAGTTGCCGAAGGGCGAGGCGCCGATCTCGAGCGCCATCTTGATGCCGTCACCCGTGTTGAAGCGTGTGCCCCGCACCTTGGCGAGTTCCCAGCCTGGCCCGAGATAGCGCGTCCGCATCTCCGCATCGCCCTGGAAGCCGCCGGCCGCGAGAATTACCGAAGGCGCCTTGATGTCGTAGATGCGGCCCGGGGACTTCACCCGCACCCCCTCGACCTTGAAGCCGTCATAGAGGATTCGCTGCGCCCGTGTCGCGTAGCGGATGTCGATACCGCGCTTCCGCGCCGCCTCCGTCTCCGCGGCGACGAGGCCGGGGCCACCGCCCCAAGCTTCCACCGTCAACCCGCCCCAGAACTTGAACTTGCCATCCACCTTGAAGGCCTGCCGCCCCCAGATGGGTGCAAATTTCACGCCCTTGCCGCGCAGCCACTTCATCGTCTCGAAGCTGCGCCGCACCAGGATGTCGCAGAGCTCCGGGTCCGTGCGGTTCCGTGTCACGCGGAACATGTCGTCGAAGAACTGGTCCTCGGTATAGGTGCCGAAATCCGTCTGGGCGCATTCGGCATCAGTCAGGTCGGGCATGATCACCCGCAGGTCCTCGACGCCACGATAGGCGAAGCGGATGGCGCCCGCGGTGAAGCGGGTATTGCCCCCCGCCTCATCCTCCGGCGCCCGCTCCAGCATGACGACGCGGGCACCCTGCTCCTGGGCGGAGAGCGCGGCACAGAAGGCGGCATTGCCGCCGCCGACCACGATGACGTCGAATTCCTCAGCCATGGCGACCTCCGATCATTGTACACGGATGTATACATGGATCGGCAGCCCTGTCCAGGCCGGGGGCCGCACCTCGCCGGCCTACTGCCCCTGGGGAACGTTGTAGAGGATGTTGGCGGAAACGCCCGTGAAGTCGTCGGTATAGGAAGTGTGCTGAATATCGATCGAGCTGAAGTTGAGCGAGAAGCTGTCCAACGGCATCCCGTCCGAACTGCCGGCATGTGCGAAGGACAGGATCCCGACGTCGGTCAGCGTATAGACCATGTAGGGGAGCAGCATCGCCTGGCCCTGCCGGACGAAGCTGATGGTAACCTTGCGGTCGAACTTGCCGGTGAAACCCTCGGTCAACAGGCCGATGGAACTCTTGTCGCTCAGCTTGGAGCAGTTGACCTCGCTTACCGAAGGCTCGACCCGCGCCCGCGCGCCGGAATGGACCGCGGAGCCGCTGCGCGACATCGACCAACTCACCGAGGCCAACTCGATATAGCCGCTTTCGCCGTTCAGGCTGTGCTCGCCTTCGACACCCTCATACTTCATGAAAATAGCCATGAGGCTGCCTCGGCACAATATTCAGGAGGACGGGAACGAGGCCCGGGCGGCAGGGATGCGACGGCAGGCCGCCGCATCCCCTTTCCCGGACGGGAGCAGCGCTGTCTTACGACCCGGTGCCCTTGGACAGGTCCCAGGTGTAGTAGACCGGCGAGCCGGTGAGGTCGTCGCCGACCGGGTTGTAGCCGAGCTTCACCTTGTCGAAGTTCAGGCTGAGCGATTCGTTCGGCCGGTCGCCACCGGAGCTCATCGAGAAGCCGGAAACGCCGCAGCCCTCGAGATCGACGGTGAAGTAGGCGGTCGGCTTCGCGCCGCCGGTGCGGACGAAGCGGATCTCGACCTTCTTGTCGAGCTTGCCGTGCAGCGCTTCCTCGAACAGCTTGATGCTGGTGTTGTCGCTCTGCTTGGTGATCGTGATCTCGCTGACGGACACCACGGAGCCTTCACGGGTCGAGGTGCCGCGGGCCGAGGCGATGGCGCGGCCGACGCCGAACTGGAAGCTGCCGACCTCGAAGAAGTCGGAGAAGCCTTCGACCTTCGACTCGCCCTTGATATCGCCGTACTTCACGAGAATCGCCATTACTTTATCCCTTTCTGCCTGCCCGGCTCCCGGTGACGGCCCGCTGCCGTCGCCTTGCCGATATCATACTGGAACGTACCCCCCTCGCCCATCGCGACCTTCACCCGGCCGACCTCGCCGCCTTCCGCCAATCGCGAAAGAATTCGAGATGACAACTCGGGTAGCATCGTACGGTTGAGGATATTTTCAATATTTCGTGCGCCGCTTTCAACCTCTTTGCAGCGGGCGACGATGGCCTCCGGCACGCTCTCATCCACCTCGAACTCGACCCCGTAGGCCGACTTCACTCGCCGCCCGATCCGCTTCAGCTGCAACCCGACGATCAGCTTCATGATGTCGTCGGCCAGCGGGTAGTAGGTGACGATGTTGCAGCGGCCGAGGAAGGCCGGCTTGAACACCTTCAGCAGGTCGGGCCTGAGCGCCTCGGTCAGCGCTTCCGGCTCCGGCATCAGGTCCGGGTCGGCGCAGAGCTTGGCAATGGTGTCCGTCCCGGCATTCGAGGTCATGATGATGACGGTGTTGCGGAAGTCGATGTCCCGCCCCTCCCCGTCCTTCATGTTGCCCTTGTCGAAGACCTGGTAGAACACGTCCTGCACGCCGGGATGGGCCTTCTCCATCTCGTCCAGCAGCACGACGCTGTAGGGCCGCCGCCGCACCGCCTCGGTCAGCACGCCGCCCTCGCCGTAGCCCACATAGCCCGGCGGCGAGCCCATCAGGAGCGAGACCTTATGCTCCTCCTTGAACTCGCTCATGTTGATCGTCGTCAGGTTCTGCTCGCCGCCATAGAGCAGGTCGGCGACGGCCAGCGCCGTCTCCGTCTTGCCGACGCCTGAGGTGCCGACCATCATGAAGACGCCGATCGGCTTGCGCGGATCGGTCAGCCCGGCGCGATTTGTCTGAATCGCCTGCGCGATGGCCGCCAGCGCATGCGGCTGGCCGACAACGCGCTCCTCCAGTTTGTCCTTCAGGTTCAGGATGGTCTTGATCTCGTCCGAGACCATTCGCCCGACCGGGATGCCGGTCCAGGTAGCAACCACCTCGGCGACGGCTTGGCCATCGACCACCGGATGCACCAGCGGCTCCTCGCCCTGAAGCGCATGCAGCGCCTCGGTAGCGCTGGCGAGCGCCGCCTTGGCCTCAGCCGCCTCGGTCCCGGCCGCCATCGCCGCCTCGATCGCCTCGCGCGATTCGCGGATGCGGGCGACGAGCTCCTTCTCCTCCTTGTAGCGCGCCTCAAGCGAAGCGAGCGCGGCGCCGACCGCCCCCCGCTCCTCCTCCAGCGCGCCGCGCCGCGCCGCATGGTCCTGACCCGCCGCCTCCTCGCGCGCGATGGCGCCGAGCTCGGTGGCGATGAGGTCGAGACGCCGCCGCCGGTCCTCGATCGGCGCCGGCTCCGCCGCCTGGCTCATGGCGACGCGGGCGCAAGCGGTATCGAGGAGCGAGACGCCCTTGTCCGGCAGTTGGCGCGCCGGAATATATCGGGCCGAGAGCACGCAGGCCTGCTCCACCGCCTCATCGAGGATGCGGACGCCGTGGTGCTTCTCCAGCACCGGCACCAGCCCGCGCAACATGGCCTGGGCGAGCGGCACGGCGGGCTCGCCCACCTGCACCACCTGGAAGCGCCGCGTCAGCGCCGCATCCTTCTCGAAGTACTTCTTGTACTCGGCCCAGGTCGTGGCCGCGAGGCAGCGCAGCTCGCCACGCGCCAGCGCCGGCTTCAACAGGTTGGCGGCGTCATTCTGACCCTGCGCGCCACCGGCGCCGATCAGCGTATGCGCCTCGTCGATGAACATGACGACCGGCACCGGCGAAGCCTTCACCGCGTCGATGACGCCCTTCAGCCGGTTCTCGAATTCGCCCTTCACGCCCGCACCGGCCTGCA
This sequence comes from Belnapia moabensis DSM 16746, assembly GCF_000745835.1. GTDB lineage: Bacteria > Pseudomonadota > Alphaproteobacteria > Acetobacterales > Acetobacteraceae > Belnapia > Belnapia moabensis. Next base: position 177,920 of record NZ_JQKB01000002.1, read on the forward strand.
GCAGGCCAAGGTCGAGCGACATCAGCTTCACCTTGCGCAGCGCCTCCGGCACGTCGCCGGCGGCTATGCGCAGCGCGAGGCCCTCCGCGACCGCGGTCTTGCCGACGCCCGGCTCGCCGGTGAGGATCGGGTTGTTCTGCCGGCGCCGCGTCAGGATGTCGATGACCTGGCGGATCTCGCCATCACGGCCGAGGATCGGGTCGATCTTCCCCGCCTTCGCCTGCGCCGTAAGGTCGGTGCAGAACTGCTCCAGCGGCCCACCGCCGCGGGGCGCCTCGCCCGGTGCACCACCCATGGCCGCCGGCGCCTCGCCCGGCAGCGGCGCGCCGGCTTCCCCGGCCTCCTCGCTGCCTTCGCAAAGCGTGTCGAGCCCGCCGCGCCGCAGCGCATCGGCCGGCACGGAGAGCAGGCTCGGCGCGCTGTCCTTCACCGTGCGTTGGAGCACCTCGTCCGACAGCAGCGCCGCCAGCATATGGCCGGAGCGGATGCGCCCGGTCCCGCCCTCCAGCGAGGCCAGCATCCAAGCTTCCCGCAACCAGGTGACGATGTCCGGCGAGAGCGAGGGCGCCCGCGCATTGCCCGTGCGCAGTTTGTCGAGCGCACGGGTCAGCTCGGCGATTACTCGGCCGCTGTCGATACCCTGCTTGCGCAGCAGGACGTTGATGTCGGTGCCCTGGGTCTCGACCAGCTTCAGCAGCAGGTGCTCGATCTCGACATTGTAGTGGGAGCGCGACAAGGTCAGCCCGGCCGCTGCCTCGAGCTGCCGCCGGCCGAGGGCGCTGAGCCGGCCGACGAGGGATTTCAGGTCGATCGGCACCATGGCCTGTTAATCTCCCGCCAACTACTTCGGCCGTTGCTTCGAATGGTCGGGACCGTAAACAATTTGGGTAAGCGCTGTCCAGCATGATAGCGTATCGGTTGCGGGCCCGCGGGCCTTTATTTCACCAGCAAGAGTCGATCCTGCATGTCGGGTAGCTTGTTCGATATTGAGACGTTGCTCGCTCCCCTCGACGGAGCCGATGGCGCCGGCACCGATTTGCGCAGTGACTACTCGCCCGCCTCGCCCTACCAGAAGCTGCGCGACGCGCGGGCCGAGGCCAGGGCCGAGGAGCGCGCGCTCGAAACCTCGGAGGAAGCCGAGCCCGCCGTGCCGCAGGGCTGGCGCGAGGTGAAGCGCCTCGGCCTCGACTGCATCGGCAGCCGCAGCAAGGATTTCGAGGTCGCCGCCTGGCTGCTGGAGTCGCTGGTCCGGCTCGACGGCCTGCCCGGCCTCATCGCCGGCTCGGAGCTGCTGACCGGCTTGCTGGAGCGCTACTGGGAGCCTGGCTTCCCCCAGCCCGACGAGGACGGGATGGATGTCCGCGCCGCCCCGCTGAGCGGCCTCTCCGGCGAGGGGGCCGACGGCACGCTGATGCAGCCGCTGCGCCGCATTCCGCTCTTCCGCCGCCCCGACGGGCGTGGCGTCAGCCTTTATCTCTGGAAGGTCGCCGAAGACACGGCCGCGATCCCCGACGAGGGTGAGAATCGCCGCCGCCGCCAGGCCCGCTACGAGGCCGGCGTGCCCGAGCTGAAGGCGCTCGAGACCGAGGCCCGCATCGATGCCGCGACGCTCCGCCGCACCGCGCAGCAGGCGGTGGCGGCGCAGCGCGCCTGGGCCGCGCTCGGCACGCAGATGGACGCCCGCTTCGGCGACATCGCGCCGAATACCCGGCGCGTTACCGAGGCGCTGGAGCAGATCCTGGCGATGGCGACGCGGCTGGTCGGCCCCGTTGCCGAGGAAACACCGGAGAATGCCAACACGGTGGCGGCAGTGGAGGAGGTGACGGCGGTGGCGGAGCAGGGGCCGGCGATGGGCGGCGTGATGGCAGCGGCACCCCGCGCGCTGCGGACCCGGGAGGATGCGATCCGCCAGCTCGAGGAGCTCGCGGAGTTCTTCCGCAAGACGGAGCCGCATTCGCCGCTCGCATATACCCTCGCCGATGCCGTCCGCCGCGCCCGCCTGCCGCTGCCGGAGCTGCTGGCCGAGGTTCTGCCGGACAGCGGCGCACGCCAAGCGATGCTCACCATGCTCGGTATCCGTACCGCCATGGGCGAGAACGAGTGACCGGCTGATCAACCGATCAGCAAGGGTTTGATTGACGGCAATTGTCCGCGCCGCGTATCGTGTTGGCCCTACGCCAGAACCGTTGCCGGTGCGAATTGGGAGAAAGTAGGATGAGCGGTAGCGTTCACCAGAAGCTGGCTCGGGTCCGCAAACCACGTGTCCACATCACCTATGAGGTCGAGACCGAGGGCGCCGCCGTCGAGCGCGAGCTGCCATTCGTCGTCGGCGTCATGGGCGATTTCGCGGGCGACCCCACCGAGCCGCTGAAGCCGCTGGCCGAGCGGAAATTCGTCCAGATCGACCGGGACAATTTCAACGATGTCATGGCCCGCATCCAGCCCGGCCTGAACATCAAGGTCGACAACACCCTGGCCGGCGATGGCAGCCAGATGGCGGTCAACCTGAAATTCCGCTCGATCGAGGATTTCGAGCCGGCGAAGGTGGCCGAGCAGGTGCCGGCGCTGAAGGCGCTGATGGATACCCGCGCCAAGCTGCGCGACCTGATGAGCAAGGTGGACCGCTCGGACGAGCTCGAAGGGCTGCTCGAGGAGGTTCTTCAGGACAAGGACAAGCTGGCGGCGCTGTCGTCCCAGCTCGGCCTCGACAAGCAGGGGGGCTGATCCATGAGCGAAACACAATCCTCGGCCGCCGCCGCCACGACGACCACGGAGGAGGCCGGGCTCGGCCTGCTCGACCAGGTCCTCGGCGCCACCAAGCAGACCGAGCGCGACCGCGCCCAGGACCTCATCAAGGCGCTGACCGAGGAGGCGCTGAAGGGCACCGTCACCTACAGCCGCAATCTCACCCAGACTTTCGACCGCGCCATCGCCGCGCTGGATGCCAAGATCAGCACCCAGCTCAACGCGGTGATGCACAACGAGCGCTTCCTGAAGCTCGAAGGCTCGTGGCGCGGGCTGCACTACCTGGTCATGAACAGCGAGACGAGCACCTCGCTCAAGCTGCGCATGCTTCAGTGCAGCAAGCGCGAGCTGTCGCGCGACCTGCAGCGCGCAGTTGAGTTCGACCAGAGCCAGATGTTCAAGAAGATCTACGAGAACGAGTTCGGCACGCCGGGCGGCGAGCCCTATGGCGCGCTCGTCGGCGACTACGAGTGGACCAACCACCCGGACGACATCGAGACGCTGCGCCTCGCCTCCAACGTCGCGGCCAGCGCCTTCGCGCCCTTCATCTCGGGCGTCGGCGCCGGCATGTTCGGCTTCTCCGACTGGCGCGAGCTGTCGAAGCCGCGCGACCTCTCCAAGATTTTCGAGACGGCGGAATACGCCAAGTGGCGTTCTTACCGCGACACCGAGGACAGCCGCTTCGTCACCCTCGTCATGCCGCGCGTCATCGCGCGCCTGCCCTATGGCGCGGGCACCGTCCCGGTCGAGGAATTCGGCTATGAGGAGGCGCCCTTCGACGAAGCCGGCCGCGCCAAGGCGATGGACCACAACGACTATTGCTGGATGAACGCGGCCTATGTGATGGCCCAGCGCCTCACCGACAGCTTCGCCCAGACCAGCTTCTGCGTCGCCATCCGCGGCGCCGAGGGCGGCGGCAAGGTGCAGAACCTGCCGACCCACGTCTTCACCTCGGACGACGGCGACATGGACGCCAAGTGCCCGACCGAAATCGGCATCACCGACCGGCGCGAGGCGGAGCTGTCCTCGCTCGGCTTCCTGCCGCTCTTGCACTACCGCAACACCGACTACGCGGTCTTCTTCGGCGCCCAGTCCACCCAGAAGCCGAAGAAGTACGACCGGCCGGAGGCGACCTCCAACGCCGCCATCTCGGCCCGCCTGCCCTACCTGATGGCGACCAGCCGCTTCGCCCATTTCCTCAAGGTCATGGCGCGCGACAAGATCGGCTCCTTTATGGAGTCCTCGGACTGCGAGCAGTGGCTGAACCGCTGGATTCTCAACTACGTCAACGGCAACCCGAGCGCGGGTGCCGAGACCAAGGCGCGCTATCCGCTGCGCGAGGCCAAGGTCGAGGTGAAGGAGATTCCGGGCCGTCCCGGCTCCTACAACGCCGTCGCCTATCTGCAGCCCTGGCTGCAGATGGAGGAGCTGACGACCTCCATGCGGATGGTCGCCCGCATTCCCCAGAAGGCATGACCATACAGGCCTGACCTGATCTGGCCCGGCTCCGGCCGGGCCAACGCCTATGTGTCGGGAGAGGGAGCTCCGCAGCATGGATGGATCGCCGGCCGCGGCGACGGCCGATGCTGGTGCCGGGGCTTCGGCTCCGCCGCCCTTGCGCGCGGCCGCCCTCGCCGGCGCCTTCCTCGGCCGATCCGGCGCCGCCGCGGCCGATGGCATCGCCAGCTTCCTGGTCGAGGGCTCGGCCAGCGCCCTGCATCTCTGGTTCGGCGCCGACAGCCTCGCCGCCATCCTTGCGCATGACAACAGCCGGCGAGGCCGGGCCGAGGCCATGGCGCGGCTGGAGGAAGCCGTCGACCGCGACATCGCCACCATCGACCGGCTGATCTCGGAACAGCTTGATGCCGTGCTGCGGCAGGAACGCCTGCGCCGGCTGGAGGGGTCCTGGCGTGGCCTCCATTGGCTGGTCAACCGGCTGCCGCCGGGGCGGAGCTGCAAGGCGAAGCTTCTGACCCTCCGCTGGTCGGAGCTCTGCCGCGACTTCGAGCGCGCCATCGAATTCGACCAGAGCCAACTCTTCAAGAAGGTTTATGAAGAAGAGTTCGGCACCCCTGGCGGCGAGCCCTACGGCCTGCTCTGCGGCGACTGGGAGCTGCGCCCCTTCCCCGGCCCCGGCAGCAACACCGACGACGTCTCCGGCCTCGACGCCCTGGCCGCCGTCGCCGCCGCCGCCTTCGCGCCGACGGTCGTCGCCGCCCATCCCTCGCTGTTCGGCCTCGACCAGTGGCAGGAGCTCGGCCCCGCCATCGACCCGACCGAGCCGATGCGTGGGCCGGAGCGCCGCCGCTGGCGCAGCCTGCAGGAGCGGGAGGACACCCGCTTCCTCTCCGTGCTGCTGCCGCGCGTCCTCGCCCGCCCGCCCTGGCCGGATAACGGTGCCCGAGCCGACCGCTTCCGCTACCGGACGGATGCCGGCCAGCCCGGCGCCCGCGCCTGGATGAGTCCGGTCTACCCGCTCGCCGCCGTCGCCATGCGCGCCTTCGCCAGCCATGGCTGGCCGGCCGATATCCGCGGCGCCACCGTCCATGCCGCACCCATGGGCGGCGTCGTCGACGGCCTCCCGGTGGAACGCCTCCGCTCCGACCCGCCCGGTCCACCGCCTCGCCCGCCGATCGAGCTGGCGCTCACCGACGACCAGGAGCGCCAGGTGGTGGAGGCCGGGCTGATGCCGCTGATCGGCCTCGAGGGCCTGCCGGAGGCCGCCTTCGCCGCCGCCCCCAGCCTGCACCGCCCGCCGCGGATGACCGGCGAGGCGGCCAATGCCAACCAGCGCCTTTCAGCGCAGTTCAACGCCGTACTTTGCGTCAGCCGCTTCGCCCATTGCGTGAAGATGATGGGTCGCGACATGGTCGGCAGCTTCAAGACACCGCAGGAGATCGAGCGGCGGCTGCAGACCTGGCTGATGCAATTCACCAGCACGACCAGCGGCGCCGCCGGGGAGAGTGGCGCCCGCCAGCCGCTCCGCGCCTCCAAGGTCGAGGTGCGCGAGAAGCCGGGCCAACCCGGCGTCTTCGGCTGCACGATCCAGATGCAACCGCATTTCCAGCTGGATGAGGTGGGCGCTGCCTTCCGGCTGGTCACCGACCTTTCCGCGCCGAGGGCCGCAGCATGACCACGATCGGTGACGCTTTCCAGAAGGGCGACCTGCCCGCCGCCATCGCCGCCGCCACCGCCGGGGTGAAGGCCGCCCCGCGCGATGCCGGCGCGCGCTGGCTGCTGACGGAGATGCTGCTCTTCTCCGGCGATGTGGAGCGCGCCGACCGCACGCTCGACAGCGTGGTGGAGGACGAGCCCTCCCCCGCCGTCCTCGAATTCCGCCGCCTGCTGCGCGCCGAGGTGGTCCGCCGCCAGGTCTTCGGCGAGGGCCGCGTGCCGAAATTCCAGGGCGACGAGGCGACACCGGCGCAGACGGCAGCGATGCGCGCCGTCACCCTGCTCCGCCTCGGTGATGCCGCCGGCGCGGCCGCCGCGGCAGTGGAGGCAGAGGAACTCCGCCCCCGCGCCCCCGGCGAGGCCGAGGCGCCGGATGGCAAGGTCACGCCCTTCGACGACTTCCGCGACGCCGACGACCTGTTCAGCCCGCATCTCGAGGTGCTGACGGCCGGCGGCGAATACATGTGGGTGCCGATCGAGCGGCTGCAGAGCCTGGTCTTCGAGGCACCCCGTCGCCCGCGCGACCTCTTCTGGCGCCGCACCAACCTCACCTTGAAGGACGGCACCGAAGGCCTCGTCTTCGTCCCCGCCATCTATCTCTGGACCGATCCCGTGACGCCTACCGCGCTCAAGCTCGGCCGCGAGACGGATTGGCCCGATGCCGGCGCCGGCCCGGTACGCGGCCTCGGCCAGCGCGTCTTCCTCGCCGGCGAGGACGCCCTGCCGCTCGCCGATGCAGGCACGCTGACCTTCGCATGAGCGATGCGACGCGCGGCTGGCGCATTCGGCTGCCGCTGCTGGACCGGCTGCTGGATGCCGATCCGGCGGCGCCGGTCGACCCACCGGTCACCCAGGCCTATGCGGTGGAGCTGCTGCGCCAGGCGGTGCGGCGCGACATGGAGGCGCTGCTGAATGCCCGCCGCCGCCGCGTCCCGCTGCCTGCCGAGCTCGCCGCCCTGCCCGCCTCGCCCCTCGGCTATGGCGTGCCGGACCCGACCGCCGGCAGCTTCACCGAGGATGAACGGCGCGAGGCCCTGGCCACCGAGGTCGAGGCCGCCATCCGCCGCTTCGAGCCGCGCCTGACCAATGTTCGGGTGACCCTCGCCAAGTCGCCGCGCGAGCGGGCGGAGCCGCTCGACCGCACGCTCCGCCTCCGCGTCGAGGCGGTGCTGCGCAGCGACCCGGTGCCGGAGCAGATCAGCTTCGAGACGCAGCTCCGCCCCGTTACGCTCGACGTCTCGGTGCGCGAGGGCTGAGATGTCGGAGACGCTGCTTCCCTATTTCAATCGCGAGCTGGCTGCCATCCGCAAGGATGCGGGCGAATTCGCCGAGGCCTTCCCCAAGGTCGCCGGCCGCCTCCGCCTCTCCGCAGAGACGGTGGACGACCCCTTCGTCGCCCGGCTGCTGGAGGGCATCGCCTTCCTCGCCGCGCGCGTCCAGCACCGGCTGGATGACGAGCTGCCCGAGATCAGCGACGCGCTGCTCGAGATGCTCTCGCCGCATCTGCTGGCCCCCGTCCCATCCATGACCACGCTCCGCCTCGCCCCGCCCGCCGATACGCGGGCGCCGGTGAAGGTGCCGCGCGGCCTCGCGGTGGAGACAGAGCCGGTGCGCGGCGAGCCCGTCCGCTTCCGCACCTGCCACGACGTGACGCTCTGGCCCCTCGTCATCGATTCCGCGCGCCTCTCCGGCCTGCCGCTCACCGCGCCGACCAACCCGCGTGCGACCGGCGCCGTCGCTTGCCTCCGCCTGACGCTGCGCACCGCCTCGCCCGACCTGCCGATGGCGGAGCTCGGCCTCGACCGGCTGCGGCTGCATCTCCGCGGCATCGGCCCGGCCGCCGCCCAGCTCCACGAGCTGCTCTGCACCGCGACCATGTCCATCGCCCTTGCCGACGGCCCGGCCGATGCGCGCCCCACCATCCTCGGCGCCGGCGCCTTGCAGCCCGGCGGCTTCGAGGCGGAGGAAGCTGCGCTGCCCTGGCCGCGCCGCGCCTTCGCCGGGCACCGGCTGCTGACCGAATTCTTCGCCTTCCCCGAGAAATTCCTTTACCTCGACCTCGACGGACTCGATGCTCGCAGCCTCGTCCAGAAGGGCGACCGGCTGGAGGTCTTCATCTACCTCTCCCGTTCCATGCCGGAACTCGAGCGGACCTTGTCGGCGGAGAATTTTGCACTCGCCTGCACGCCGGCGGTGAATCTCTTCCCGCAGCGCTGCGAGCCCATCGCGCTCGACGGCACCCAATCCGAATGGCTGGTCGTGCCCGATGCCCGCCGCCCGACCGCGCTCGAAGTCTATGCCGTCGAACAGGTGCGCGAGAGCCGCGCCGACGGCACCCGCCGCTTCGTCTTGCCCTTCCACCGGCTCGGCCGCGCCGATGCCGAGGGCGAGGCCGCCGAGGCCCACTACATCGCCAGCCGCCGCCCCGCCCCGCCGACGCTCGGCGGCACGGAGACGCTGCTCAGCCTGCGCGATGCCGCCTTCGACCCGCATCGCCCGGCCGATGGCGTGCTGACGGTGGAAGCGCTCTGCTGCAACCGCGACCTGCCGAGCATGCTGCCCTTCGGCGGCGGCCAGCCGCAGCTCCGCATCGCCACCGGCGGGTCGCCCGCCGCCTTCGCCGAGGCGCTCTCGCCGCCGACGCCGACGCTCCGCCCCAATCTCCGCGAGCGCGGCGCCTGGAAGCTGATCTCGCATCTCGCGCTCAACCATCTCTCGGTCAGCGGCGGCGAGGCCGGGGCGCTGGCGCTCCGCGAGATGCTCCGCCTGCACGACCTCCGCGACAGCGCCGAAAGCCGCTCCTCCCTCGCCGCCCTGCTCGCGGTCGATGCCCGCCCCGGCGTCGCCCGCCTCCCCGGCGGCAGGCCCGGCGCGCTGGTGCGCGGCCTCGACGTCACGCTGACCTATGACGCGCAACGCTGGCAGGGCGGCGGGCTCTATCTGATGGCGGCGATCCTCGAGCGCTTCCTCTCGCTCCAGGTCTCGGTCAACGCCTTCGTCCGCACCGGCGTCGCGCTGCGCGGCCGCACCGGATACGTCGCGCAATGGCCGGCGCGAAGCGGCACGCGGTCGCTGCTGTGAACGCTCTGCCGCCGCCCATCCGTGCGCTGCCCGCCGCGCCCCGCGCCAGACTGATGCAGGAGCCGACGCGCTTCAGCCTCGACCAAGCGGCGCATCTGCTCGCCCCAGGCGGCGACCTCCTGGCGCTGCGCTACCGCACAGTGCTCCGCCTGGGCTATCCCGAGGGCGAGATCGGCCCGCCTCGCGCCGAGGGGCGACAGCTCCCCGTCACCACCTTCGGCCTGGTCGGCGCCGGAGGCGTGCTGCCGCGGCACTTCACCGCCCTGGTCGGCGCAGAGCAGCGCAAGCGCTCGGAGGCGTTGCACGCCTTCCTCGACATGGGCGCCTCGCGCTTCACCGGCCTCTTCGTCAAGGCAGGCGACAAGTACCGGCCGACGCGGGACCCGGCGCCGGCCGAGCGGGCGTTGGGCGCCGTCATCGGCCTCGCCACGCCGCATCTCGAGGGGCGGCTCGGCCTCGACCTCCCGCGGCTGCTCTATCATGCCGGCAACCTCGCCTCCCGCAGCCGCTCCGCTGCCCGCTTGCAGGCCATGCTGGAGGAGGAGACGGGCCTGCCTGTCCGGATCGAGGAGTTCGCCGGTGGCTGGATTCGCCTGCCGCCAAGTGAACAGACGCGCCTTGCCGGCGGCGGCCGCGGCCGGGCGCTCGGCGGCCAGCATGCGCTGCTCGGACAGGGCGCCGTCGCCGGGGCGCAGACCTGGGACAGCCAAGCCCGGTTCACCATCCGCATCGGCCCACTCGACCGTGAACGCTTCGATGCGATGCTGCCCGGCACGCCGCAGCATGGCCGCGTCCTCGCCCTCGCCCGTCTCTTCGCCGGCCTCGACACCAGCTTCGCCATCGCCCCGGTGCTGGCGGCGGACGCGATCCCGCCTCTGGCCCTCGGTCAGGACCGCCTCGGCTGGTCCTCCTGGCTCACCGCCTCGAAGCCGCGCCGCCGCGACGGGACGGAACCCCGCTTCGAAGGCAGCCTCGTCACGGCGATATGAGAACTGGAACGGCCAAAGGGTGCACATTCCACCTGAAACCTGGGCGCGCATGTCTATTGCGAGATGTGCGGACGGGTTGGATTTGCGCTAACATATCGCCCACGGACGGAGGCGCCTGATGACCCGCACTGGAACGACCCTGCTCATGCTCGGCATGGCGGCGCTGCTGGCGCCCGGCCAGGCAGGAGCCCAGCGCAGCCAGGCGGACAACCCCAGCATGCAGGAGCTGATCGAGCAGCTTCAACCGGGCAGCACCCGCGGCATCCGCGTCCCCGGCCAGGCGCCCTCCTCGCCCGCACCCGCCACGCCGGCGGCGCAGCGCACGACCACGGCCCCGCCTGGCACCGCCGCCGCCTCCATCATGCTGCGCTTTGCCACCGGCTCCGCCACGCTGACGCCCGAGGCCGAACGCAGCCTCGACGAGCTCGGCCGCGCCCTGGCCTCGCCCGATCTAGCCCCCTACCGCTTCCGCATCGAGGGCCATACCGACACGGTCGGCAGCCCTGGGCTCAACCAGGCCCTCTCCGAGCGCCGCGCCGCTGCCGTGCGCGACTACCTGACCACTCGCCACGGCGTCAGCGCCACACGGCTCGAATCGATCGGCCTCGGCGAAAGCCAGCCCTTGGTCGCCACCCCGGACGAAACCGCGGAGGCCCGCAACCGCCGGGTCCAGGTCATCAATCTCGGCAGCTAGGCTGCCATGTCCCCGCAACACTCTGATCGAGAAAGTACCCGCATCATGGCCCGGCTTCCGGTGCTGGCCTGCTTCGCAGCCACGCTCGCCCTCACGCTCCCTGCCATCGCCAGCGCCCAGAGCGACAGCGCGGCGCAATCCCTGATCGACCGGCTGAAGCCCTCGGGCGGCTCCGGCACCCGCGGCCTCCGGCTGCCGGGCGAGGCGCCGGCCCCCGCCCCGGTCGCCGCCCCGGCCCCGGTCTGGAGCGCGCCGGCGAAGCCCCAGGTACCGGAGCAGAGCGCGACCGCCCGTCCCCCCGCGCCCCGCGCCGCGCCGCGCGATACGACGGCGGATGCTCCCTCGGTTTCCATTACCGTCACCTTCCCGACCGGCTCCGCCGCGCTGACGCCGACGGCGGAGCGCGCCCTCGCCCCGCTCGGCCGGGCATTGGCCTCGCCCGACCTCGCCCCTTACCGCTTCCGCATCGAGGGCCATACCGACACGGTCGGCGATGCCGCGGTGAACCAGGCCCTGTCCGAGCGCCGCGCCGCCGCGGTGCGCGACTACCTCATCCGCGTCTATGGCGTGCCCGACAGCCGTATGGTCGCGGTCGGCTTCGGCTCCTCCCAGCCCCTGGTGCAGACGCCGCCGCAAGTGAATGAGCCGCGGAACCGCCGCGTCCAGGTCGTCAACCTCGGCAGCTGAGCCCGCCCATGCCGGGGGCCGATGACGATACGGTCAGGATTTCCCGCAGCAGGCCGGTGCGGCAATCGCGCCTCGGCCTGCCACGGGCCGCGGTCGCCCTGGGGGCGGTCGCCGCTGCCGCGACCGCGACCTGGGCCTTGATGGGTCCCTCGCCCCCGCCATCCCCGGCCCCACCGCCACCCGTCATCGCCGCCGCCCCTACGGTGCCGCTGCTGGCAGAGGCGGAGCTGCTCGCCCTCGCCCCGGACCGGCCGAGCCTGTTGCGGCTGCGCGAGAATCCCCGCGTCTTCGTCCTGCTCTTCCCAAGCCTCGCGCAGCAAGGTGCTGCGATGAACCGCGCCGCCGCGCTGGTGGAGAAGGCCGGGCTGCCGCGCGACCGCCTGCTCGACGGCGTCGAGCTCGCCGCCGCCATCGCCCGCAACGGCGACACGGCGGAGACCTGGTATCTTGGCCATGACTACCGCTCCGCCGATCTCGCCCGCTTCTTCGCCCTTGCCGAGCGCGACCGCGTGCCACTGACCGAAGCGGAGCTCTGGCTACGTGAGCAGTTCGTCACCGCCTCGGCGCTGGCCGGGCCCGGTCCCTTCGCCGTTGTCTCCGTCGCCAATCCCGGCGGACCGGTGGATGCGCCGATGCGCGATGCCGTGCTGCGGCACGAGATCGGCCATGGCCATTACTTCACCCGGCCCGGCTTCGCCGAGCATGTGCGGGCAGTCTGGCAGAACGGCTTCAGCGAGGCGGAGCGCGCCGCCTACCGCGCCTTCCTCGGCCGCGAGGGCTACGACACCGCCAATGAGGAGCTGATGGCCAACGAGGCCATGGCCTACACGCTCTTCACGCCCGATCCGCGCCTCTTCTCACCGGCCATGGTCGGCCTGCCGCCCGCCGCGGTCGAGCGGCTGCGCGGGCTGCTGCGCAGCGGGCTGCCCCTGCCGTAGCGGCCGTCACCGACGGGCGACGGTCTCCACCAGCACCGCCTGCACCGCGACGCGGCCCTTCTGCTGCTGCGCTGCTTTCAGCCCGGCGGCCAGCGCGCGGAGATAGTCCTCCGCCTTCTCCACCACCGGCCGCCGCTGGGCGACCAGCGGTCGGTCGGAGGTGAAGACCAGCACCAGATCCGTGCCGAAGGGCTCATCCACCTCCCAGCCGGTGAAGCTGCCGCTCGGGTCGCCGAGCCGCAGCTGCGCGTTCGGCGCCTCGGCCCGCGAGGGCACCAGATGCGCCACCTCGCCCGACTGCATCAGGTAGCTGACATAGAGATGGCTCGGATGGGGCGGCATGGTGACGGAAAGGCGCAGCAGCTCTCCCATCGCCAGCGGCGCGCTGCCGATGAGGCCGGCCTGCGGTCCGGCATCCGGCGCCGCCAGATAGGGCCGCACCAAGTCCAGCGCCTCGCAATAGGGTCCGTTGAAGCCACGGAGCTGCATCTGCACCGCCTCAGGCGGCAGGCCCCGCGCCGTGACCTGCTGACGCAGCGCGGCCTCGTCGCCGCGGCGGACGATGCCGGTGACGTTGAGGCTCGTCCCCGTCGAGGACCAGGAGATCAGGCTGCACGGCGTCTCCGCCATCGCCGCCCCGGCCGCAGCCAAGTCGGTGCGAAGCTGATCGGCCCGCCGCCGCGCCTCGTCGGCCGCCTGCTCGCGCCGCGCGGCCTCCTGCTGCCGGGCCGCCTCGGCCGCCTGCTGCTGGCGCATGGCCTCCTCGCGCCGGGTCGCCTCCTCCCTCGTCCGCCGCTCCAGCTCCGCCTGAGTGTCGGATGGGGGCGTGGCGGGCGATGCGACATCCGCCGTCGCGGTCGGCAGCATTGCGGGTTGCGGAGGCGATGGCGGCTGGGCCTCGGCGGCCCTCTCCCGCGCCGCCTGCTCCGCCGCCTGGCGAAGCTGCTCCAGCCGCTGCTGCTCCGCCTGCCGACCATCGCCGCCATTGCCGAACAGGAAGAAGGCGGCGAGGCCGGCAGCAGCCAGTGCCCCCGCCCCGCCGGCGATCAACCCAACCGGCGCCTTGCGGACGGGCGCCGCGGCAGACGGAGGCGCCGCCGGCCGCGGCGCGGCGGGCGGGATGGTGCCGACCAGCGTCGCCTCGCTGTCGAGCCCCGGCAGCCGCCCCGCATCGGCGAAGCCCGGGGCCGCGGCTGGCGCCGTCGCCGCCGCGCGGATCGCCTCGGCGAAGGCCGTCGCCGTCGCGTAGCGCTCCTCCGGCCGCTTCGCCAGCGCCGTGGCGATCACCGCGTCGAAGGCCTGCGGCGCCGTCACCGAGAGCTTGGAGGGCGGCGGCGGCTCGGTGTGCAGCGCCTTGTGCATCACCGCCGAGAAACCGCCCTCGAAGGGCTTCTCCCCGGTCAGCAGCTGGTAGAGCATCACGCCGGCTGCCCAGATATCGGCCCGCGCATCCACCGTCTCGCCGCGCAGTTGCTCGGGCGCCATGTAGCTCGGCGTGCCCATGACGGTGCCGACCTGGGTCATCGAGGAATTCTCGAGCCGGGCGATGCCGAAATCGGCCATCTTCACCGTGCCGTCGCCGGACAGCATGATGTTCGCCGGCTTGATGTCCCGGTGCACCACGCCGCGCGCATGGGAATAGGCGAGCGCCGCCAGCACCTGCTCCATGATCCGGACGATCTCGGGGACGGGGAAGCGCTCCTTCCGGTCCAGCCGGTCCTTCAGCGAACCGCCCTCGACCAGCTCCATGACGATCCAGGCCGTCTCGGCATTCTCGCCATAGTCGTAGACGCCGACGATGTTCGGATGGGCGAGCCGGCCGGCCGCCTGCGCCTCGCGACGGAAGCGGCCATGCGCCTCCTCACCCTCCGGGTCGCCCGGCGGCGGCCGCTTCACCACCTTGATCGCCACCCGCCGCTCGATGTTGCGGTCGAGCGCGTCATAGACGATGCCCATCGCGCCGCTGCCCAGGGTGCCGCGCAGCTCGTACTTCCCGGCGATCTCGTTCGGAATCATCCGCCCAGCAACCTCGAGGCTCTCAGTCTGCCGCCCGGCGGGGTAGCGCATGCCGGGCGGAGCGTCATCTTACAGCCTGGGCGCGGATTGCGCTGCCGCCGATTGCACCGGCGCGGCACGCCGCCCGTCGCCGATCAGCGCGAAGGGCGCCCAGTAGAAGGGATGGCCGAAGGCCTCCGGCAGCCGCTTGCCCGCCTCGTCGAGCAACAGGAGCTGCGCGCCGCGCAACGCCGCCGCCGAGGAGGCCCCCGCCTGCTGGCGACGGAGCGAATCGGCGACGGTCAGCGCCGCCGCGGCATCGTCCACCGCCCAATGCGTCACCATCAGCCCGCGCGCCCCGGCATAGAAGAAGGCCCGCGCCAAGCCCGACAGCGCCTCGCCGCCCCCCGCCCCGCCCGGCCCGCCGGTATTGCAGGCCGAGAGGATGACGAGGTCTGCGTCGAGCTTCAGCCCGAGCAGGTCGCTCGCCTTGACGAAGGCCGAATCCGCATCCGCCGCCCCCGCCTTGGCCGAGACCACGATCGAGGGTTCCTGCAAGCAGGAAAGCTCGCCCGGCAGCAGCGCATGAGTGGCGAGGTGGATGATCCGCCGCTGCCCAAGATCGGCCGCGCGCAGCGCCTCCGCGGTGAATGCCGCGTCCAGCCGGATATCCTGCGCCCTCGCTCCGGTGAGCCTTTCGGCTTCCTCCACCTCCACCCGCGTCCCTGGCAGCCGCACCAGCCCGGCCGCCAGCCGCGCATCGGCGGCGCAGCGGTCGACGGGGAAGCTGCGGATGAGCTGCGCCGGCGTCGGCGGCACGAAATCGCCGAAGCCCGCATAGGGCATCGGCGCCGCGGAGCCGAGCCCGGCGCCACGCAGCGTCACCAGCGTCTGCGGCGAGGGCACATGCACGATGGCATGCCGGCGGACCAGCCAGGGCGCCGCGCCGAGTGCCGCCGGATCGGCCGGGCCGGTCAGCAGCATGCCGAAGGGGATGCCGAGCAGCGGCCCGTCGGGCACGACGACCAGCGTCTCCGCCCCTTCCAGCGCCCCGGCCAGCGGCGCCAGCAGCGCGGCATGGAGCGCCTGGGCCGGCGCCGGGTCGAACCGCCCCGGCCGTCCGCCCGCATCGACCGTCCCGGCCCGCAGCGCATTGACCAGCCGCCCCGCCTCCGCCTCGGTGAGGGAGGAGCGCGCCATCCGCACCTCGCCGCCCCGCACCATCAGCACCCAGCTATGGCCGCGGCCGAGCAGCATGGTGACCAGCGCCTCCCGCGGGCCGAGCGCCGCCGCGACGGCATCCGCATCGACCGAACTCAGCAGCAGCTGCCGGTAGCCGGGTGCGGCGGCGGCGACCGTGCTTTCCGCCTCGGCCCGCGCCTGCTGTGCTGCCGCGATGCGCGCATCGAGCCCGGCAGTGCCGGTATCGCGCTCGGCGAAGAGCGCCCGCAGCGCCTGGTCGGCATCCTGCAGCTTGCGCACGGCCTCGGCGACGCGCGCATCGCCCGCCGCGGCGCCGATCCGCGCGCTTGCCTGCTGCACGAAGCGCACCGTGTTGCTGCGCTGGGCGAGCTGCGCCGCGGCGAAGGCCTCCTTGCGCAGCGCCGGGGCCTCCGCCGGATGCGCCATGGCCTCTGCGTCGAGCGCGTCGAGATAGGGCAGGACGAGGTTGACCGGCAGTGCGATCTGCCGCGCGCGCAGGATGGCGGCGCCGGTGCGGAAGGCGGTCAGCGCCTCCCCCCGCCGCCCGGCCGAGGCCCGCCGCGCGCCGTTGAGGAAGAGCGTCACCGCCTCCGGCCGCTCACCTGGTGCGGCGATGGAGAAGCGCCGCGCCGCCGCCTCCAGCTGCCGCGTCGCCGCATCGCCTCGCCCGAGCGAGATCGAGGTGCCCGCCTCCGTCCGCAGCGAACGCGCCACCAGCAGCCCGTTCTCGAGCCCGGTCTGCCGCAGCAGCCGCCGGCTCTCGGCGATCAGCAACGGCGCCTCGGCCTTCTCCTCGCCGCGGGCGACGGCGCGGGCCAGGTTGCGCCGCACCTCGGAGAGGCCGAGCATGGCGGAGACCGCCGCCGGGTCGCTCACCAGCCCGCTGCCCTCGCCGCCCCGCAACAGGCTCGGCGGCACCAGCGCAGCATAGAGCGCCTCCGCCTCGCGCAGCCGGGCGAGGCCGGCCGCATCCTGCCCATCCTGGAACAGCGACAGCGCCTGGTAATGCGCGAGCCGTGCCCGCGCCGCCGGGTCGCCCGCGCGCGCGGCCAGCGGCTCGGCCCGGGCGAAGAGCGCCGCCGCCTCCTGCCCGCGCCCCTGGTTCGACAGGTTGAGCGCCAGATGCACCAGCGCCGTCACCGTGTCCGGGCTGTCGCGCCCGAGCACACGCTGCTGCAAGGCGAGCGCCGCGCGATAGGCATCCTCGGCGGCGGCGAAATTCTCCGCCTGGTTCAGCTCCCGCCCAAGATTCATCAGCTCCTCGTAGCGGCCGACATCATTGGCGCTGAAGGCCTCCGCCGAGAGCCGCCGCACCGCGATCTCGAGCGCGGCGGACCGCGCCTGGCCGGCAGCGCCGGCCGAGACGCGGCCGGTCGCCAACGCTTCCATCACCGGCGTCGCCGTCGCCACGCCATCGGCCAGCACCGGCCCATCCGGCCCGGCGGCGACCAGCGCGACATGCGGCCAGCCGCCGTTCTTGCGAGTGCAGGCGATCAGCCGCGCCGGTACGCCGCCCGCCAGCGTCGTCGCCTGCGGCGCCGCGCAGGTGACGCGCTGGTCGAGCCAAGTGCGCCACAGCCCACCCGCTGCCAGCGCATCGAGCCGCGCCGCATCCGCCGTGCCGCGCAGCTCCACCACGCGCGCCGCCGGCTGCGTCCAGCCGCCGCAATAGACCTCGCGGCTGCGGGCCACCGGCAGGTCGGCCGGCAGCGCCGCGCCGCGCTGGGCCGCGCAATCCTCGCCCCGCGCATCCTTGCCGGCGGGATCGGCCGGGCCGGTGCCGGGCGTCGCCGTGACATAGGCGCTTTCCGGCGGCCGGGCGCAGCCGAGGAGTGCCAGCAGCAGCAGCAGCGGAAGGCGGTGCATGGCGCGGCTCCGGCTCATTCCTCGTCCTCCTCGCCGACATTGGGGATCAGGACGTCGGAAAGGTTGATGCGGTTGTTCTCGATGGTGAAGCGCGCCTGGTCCGTCGGCCGCGGCGGGATGATCTGGATGGAGGGCGGCACCACGCAGTTGATCGAGCCGATGACGCAGCTGTTGAAGCGGTACCTCTGCAGCGAATTCGCGTCGATCGGCCGGGTGATGTCGGCGAAGCGCGCCGCCTCCGCCCCGGTGGAGCCTCCCAGCGTGCCGGACAGCGTCGCCCCGCCCCCCGTGCCATGCACCGCCAGCCGGCCCGCCGCGACGGTGCCGGAGACGGCACCGCCATCGACCAGCAGGAAGACGGCCGATTGTCCGGCATTGAGGTTGAGCGCCACCGCTCCCGCCGCCGTCGCCTGGTCCGGCAGGCCGAAGGCGCCCGGCCCCTGCGAGCCCGGCGCGCTGCGCACCTGGGTCGGCTGCTGGTTGTCCGGCGTGCCGGCGATATCCGGCCGGACGATGGTGAGCGGGTTGGCGCCCGGCGCCAGCCTCGTGTCGAACAGCACCGCCGGCAGCGGCGTGCCGCGCGGCGTCACCAGCGTCGGGCCGAGGTTGGTGATGCCGCCCGGCGCGGCGAAGAGCAGCGCCGTGCCGATGCTGCCGGTGACGCCATCCGTCGTCATCTCGCTGCCGTTGGTGCTGCCATAGGCGGCCGGGTTCGGGCGCCCCGCCTCGAAATCCCCGGTATCGGCATCGAGGGTAAGGCCGCTGAGCGTCATCCCGCCGCCGGCCACCACGCGGAGCTGCCGGCTGGCGCGCAGCGTGCTGGCGCCGATGGTCGCCGCCCCGCCCGCCGTCATGTCGATATCGCCCGCGGTCGAGGCCAGGCCGCTCCGCAGCACGGCGAGGCTGCCGCTGCCGGCCGCCGCCAGCCGCCCCGGCGTAGTCAGCGCCGTGTCGGTCAGCGAGATCCCGCCCCCGGCCGCGAGGCCGAGCCCGGCCGCTCCGCTGCCCACGACATTGCGCAGCGTCACCCCGGCATTGTCCGAGCGGAGCGTCAGCATCCCGCCCGTGCTGCGCAGCACCGGCCGGCTGCCGCTGCCCGCATCGGTGACGAGCACCTCGCCCGCACCGCGCAGCGTGGCATCGCCCCCCCCGGTGATGCCGCCCCGTGTCACCGTCACCCCACCCGCGCCGGAGACCAGCGACAGGCTGCCCCCTGCGGCGAGGCTGCTGTCGATGAGGCTCGCCGCCAGCCGCGTCGAGAGCGCCATCCCGGCCCCCGCCGTGACCTGCGCGGCCGAGGCGGTGAAGCCCCCGCCCCCGGCGAGGCTCACCCCGTCCGACGCCAAGAGAGTCGAGCTGGCGAGGCCGGCATCGCCACCGACTGCCACGCCGATGTCGCCCCCGCGTGCGGTGAGGCCCGAGCCGGAAAGGTTCAAGGTCCCGCCCGCCGCAAGGCTCATCGCCCCGCCTGCCGTCACCGTCGTCGCGCTCGCCTGCAAGCCGCCGTCGGCGGTGAGGCCGAGCGCCCCCGCCGCCTGCAGCATGGTCGAGGAGAGCGCAATGCCGCCCCTCGCGCTGCCGGCGAGCGTCCCACCCTGCGCCGTCAGGCTGCCGCCGGTGACGGCGAGCGCCCCTGTCCTGGCGACAAGGCCGAGATCCCCCGCCGCCGCCAGCACCGCTCCGGTGAGGGCGATGTCGCCCGCACCCGCCGTCAGCCCGAGCGCCCCCGTCGTTGCGATCAGCTGCGGCCCCGCCCCGCCGTCCGCGGTCACCGCGATGCCGTTCCCGGCGAGACCGGTGAGGCTCGCCCCGCTCAGGCTGCCGCGGCGCTGGCTGATGCCGCCCCCCGCCGTCAGGCCGAGCGCCCCGCCCGCCGAGAGCGTGCTGCCGTCGAGGCCGATATCGCCCGCAATCGCGGCAAGGGCGAGGCTGCCGCCCTGGGCGGCAAGGCTCGTGCCCGTCACCGTG
The DNA here is from genome assembly GCF_000745835.1 of Belnapia moabensis DSM 16746. Classification (GTDB taxonomy): domain Bacteria; phylum Pseudomonadota; class Alphaproteobacteria; order Acetobacterales; family Acetobacteraceae; genus Belnapia; species Belnapia moabensis. The sequence continues at coordinate 197,260 of NZ_JQKB01000002.1, forward strand.
AGGCCGCCCTGGGCTGTGATGCCCTGGCCCAGCCCGGCGAGAATGTTCGAGCCGGCGATGTCCATCGCGCCGCCCGAGGCCAGCGTCACCGCTCCCGAGGCACTGCCGGTGACGGCAGCGAGGCCAAGGCTCCCGGTCCGCGCAGTGACGGCCAAGTCGCCGCCCTGCGCGATGAGCGTCGCATTCGTCGCCTGGACCATGCGCTCCGCCGTCAGAGCCTGACCCAGCCCCGCGGTCAGGCTCGACCGCAGCACCACGGCATCGCCATTGGTCGCCCTCGCCGTGAGCATACCGCCCGCCTGCACCGCCGCATCGCTCAGGCCGAAGCCCGCCGTCGCCGCCAGGTCGAGCGCACCGCCCGCCCTGGCCGTCGCGCGGGCAAGGAAAACAGGACCGCCCGATGCGGCCAGTCCGAGATCGGTCGCCGCATCCAGCGCCGCCCCGGTGATGCGGACATCGCCCGTCAGGCTCGCCAGCGACAGCGCCCCCGCCGTCGTGCCGAGGCTCGGCGCCGCGCCACCGTCATCCGCCACCGTGATGCCGAGCCCGGCCTGCGCCGTGAGCGTCGCTCCAGCCAGGCTGCCCCCCCGCTGGCCGATCCGTCCCCTCGTCGCGCTCAGCGTCAGTGCGCCGCGCGCCGAGACGCCGCTCGTGTCGAAGCCGAGATCGCCCAGGGCCGCGGTGAGGCCGAGGCCCCCACCTTGCGCGGCCAGCGTCGAGCCGGCGAGGCCGATGCTGCCCCCGGCGGAGACGCTCCCGCCGAGGCCGGCGACCAGGCTCGACCCGCCGATGCCGATCCCACCCGCCGTCGCAGCCAGCACGAGATCCGTAGCGGCGGTGAGCGTCGCACCGGCCAGGCCGATATCCCCGGACGTCATCAGGGTGAGCGCCCCCGCCGTCGACCGCAGCAGCGGCGAGGCCCCGCCATCCGACGTGACATTGATCCCCTGCCCCGCCTGCACCGCGACGCTGCCGCCGAGCAGGCTGCCGCGCCGGTGCCCGACGGCGCCAGCGGCGGTGAGCGTCAGCGCCCCGCTCGCCGAGGCATCGCTGGTGTCGAGGACGATGCCCCGCGTCGCCGACCCCACCGCAAGCGCGCCACCCTGTGCCGTCAGCGTGCTGCCGGTGACGCCGATATCGAGCGCCGCTGCCAGCGCCACGCCCTGACCTGCAACCAGACCCGATCCACCGATGGCCATCGCCCCGGTGGCCTGCGCCCCGAGCGCCCCACCCGTCGCCGTCAGCGCCGAGCCAGTGATGCCGACCCCGCCCGCCGTCGCCGTCAGCCCGAGATTCGTGGCGGCGGTGAGCGTCGCGTCGGTCAGGCCGATATCCCCGCTCGTCGTCCCCAGCGTCAGATTACCCATCGTGGCCCTCAGCAGCGGCGAGGCTCCGCCATCCGCCGTGGCACTGATCCCCTGACCCGCCTGCACCGCGACGCTGCCGCCGACCAGACTGCCGCGCCGCTGCCCCACCATGCCCGTGGCCGTGAGCGTCAGCGCCCCGCTCGCCGTGACATCGGTGCTGTCGAGCGCGATGCCGCCGCCATTCGCCACGATGCCGAGCGCGCCGTCCTGCGCGGCGAGGCCGGTGCCGGTCGCCGCAAAACCCCTGGCCGCGGTGATGCCGAGCCCCGTGCCCGCAGTCAGGCCGGAGCCAACGATGCTCACCGCCCCCGCGTTGACGAGGCCTGCCGTCACCGTCATCGCCCCCGTCGTCGCGGCGAGGCCGGAGCCGGTGATGCCGATATCCTGGTCGGCCCTGAGGGTGAATCCCGTCCCGGCCATCGCCGTCGCATTGCTCACCGCCATCGCGCCGGCACCTGCCTGCCAGACCTGGCTGCCGCCCGCGGTCAGGCCGCTGTCGCCGACGGCAAGCCCCGCGCCCGAGACCAGGCTCAAGCCGCCGCCGGCACCAATCGTGCTGCCGGTGATGGCGACCGGACTGTCCTGCCCCGCAGCGGCGAACAGCCCCGCCGTGACACCGAGCGCCCCGCCCGCCGTGAGGCTCGAGCCACCGATCTGGATGCCTGCCAGCCCCACCTGGTTGAGCGCCCCGGTCGCCAGCGTCATCGCCCCGCCCGATTGCAGCGTCGCACCGGTCAGCACGATACGCCCCATATCCGTCGCCAGGCCGAGGGCCCCGCCGGCGCTGAGGCTGCCGCTCACCGCGATCTGCCCATAGGGCGGCACGCCGGGCACGGTCGCCTGCCCCGCCTCCGTCGCCAGCGACAGGTCGCCATCCGCATGGATGCTGCCCGTCACCGCCAGATTGCCGAAATCCGTGGCGACCAGTTTGAGCGACCCCGTCGTCGTCACCGGCCCGGCGACGCTGTATCCGAAGCCGCGGACCAGGCTGGCGCCCGTCCCGCCGATCGTCGCCGCGGCAAGGGTATCGAAGCTGTTCCGCTCGCCGAGCGTCACCGGTCCGCCCGCCTGCAGCCGCAGCGTCCCGGCCTGGATCAGCGCTCCGCTATCCTGGCCGATGGTGCCGCCGGCGGTCAGCGAGAGCGTCCCCGTCGCCGTGACGCCCCCCGGCGCATCGGCACCGCCGATCGAGGCCACCGCATTCGCCAGCCGCAGGTCGCCGGCCTGGGCGATGGCGACATCGGCGCCGCTCACCGCATTCACCAGGAAGCGGTTACCCGCATTGTCGAGCCTGACATCGCCCACCGCCGCCGCCCGCAGCGCCGGCACGGTGATGGCGCCGCCGCTGCCCTGGATCGCCCCGGCGGAAAAGAGCTCAAGCGCCTGCACCTGCGCCGTTGCCCCCTGCAAGGTGAGGTCGCCCAGGACGCTGATCAGCGCCGTGCCCGCCGCCGGCTGCCCCGCTAGGCGCCCGATCCGCAGCACCTGCGCCGCCGGCCCGCTCGGGCCCGCGCCGCCGCCGAGCTGCGCCAACTCATCGGCCGTGAGGCGCAGCGTACTCGCCCCGCCCAGCGTCGCGCCGCCGAGCGCGACCGGCCGCCCTGCCGTATGGGGCGCAATCTCGATGGTCCCGCCCGGCGCCCGCACCGCCCCCTGGATGTCGAGATCGTCCACCTGCAGCGTGACCGTCTTCCCACCCCCCGGCACCGACCGGCCGACCAGGATGGCGTCCGGCCCCGCCCCCGCATCGCCCGCAACCGCGCTGCCGCCGCGGAGGACCACCGCCGCACCGGCAAGCCCGGCGCGCAGCCTGAAATCCCCGCCCTCGCTGACGATGCCGGCCAGCTGCCCGATCCGGTTCGCACCATCGCCCGGGTCGAGCAGGATGTCGCCCCCCGCCGTCGCCGCCAGGACCGGCACCACCAGCCGCGTCCCCGCCTGTTGCAGTATGGCGCCCCGCGCATGGAGCTCGAGCTGCCCGACCCTGTCAGCGAGATCCACCGGCCCGGCAATCGCCACGCCGCCGAAATCGCTCCCCCCATCCGGCGTATCCACGCGCCCGAGCCGCAGCCGCGCCGTCGCGCCCACGGGCAGCAGGCCGAGCTCCATGCTGTCGAGCGTCACGGCATTCTCCGCACTCGCCCCACCCACCCCGCCAAGGACCAGCGCCACGCCGCCATCGCGCCGATAGGGCGACAGGCTCACCGTCCCCCCGGGCGCCGCCAGTTCCACACCTAAGGCGAAATCATCGGCGAAGAGGCGAAGCTCCCGCCCCGCCCCGGCGCTGACCGGCTGGCTGATCCGCAGCAGCGTCACCGTGCTCGCCAGGACGAAGTCGCCACCCGCCGCGAAGCCATCGATCCGTCCGATATCGTTGCCCAGAGCCCGCGCCGCCAGCGCACCCGGCAGGGCAATGCCATTCAGCAGGGTGACGCTGCCGCCCGCCGTGCCGCTCAGCACCGGCGCGACGATCCGCGCCCCCGCACCCTGCATGATGGCGCCGGCCGCTTTCAGCTGCAGCGCGGTCCCGGCCGAGACCAGCACACCAACCTGGCCGATATCGCCGCCGGCCTGCAGCAGCACCGTCCCCGCGCCGCTGACCGTGCCGCCGGTGAGCGCGATCCCGCCCGCGTCCGCCCGCACCACCATGGCGCCATCCGCCTGCAGCGTCGCCCCCGTCGCCGCGATGCCGCCCGCCAGCGCTGCCACCGTCAGCATGCCGCTGGCGGTGATGCTGCTGCCGCTGGCGGCCGTGAAACCGGTGACGCCCGTCGCCCCCACCGAGCCGACCGTCACCGCCACATCCGTTCCGTCGATCACCCCCGACTGCGCCACCAGCGACTGCGCACCGAGCGTCACCACACCGCCCCGGATGACGCCGCTCGCACCGTTGAAAATCTGCGTCGCCGCCGCCAGCGTAATCGCACCCTGCGTGCCGCTGCCGCGGCTGTCGATCATGCCGGAATTGTTGATCAGCGACCCGGTCGAGGTGACGAATACCGGCCGCCCGTTGCTGACGAGGCTGCCGGCATTGCCGATCGTCAGCGCGCCCACCAGCCGCAGCTCGGCCGAGGCATCCGCCGCCGTATCCGCCCCGGCTGCGACCGTGACGCCGGCACCGACGTTGATGTTGCCGCTGCCCGACGTCACCCTGGCGCTGCGCCCGGCCGTCAGGTTGCCGGCCAGCACACTGCTGCCGCTGCCGACGAGGATGGCGTCCCGCCCTGCCACCACGCCGCCCGACGCATCGATCCCGACGATGCTGCCGGCCGACAGCAGCGCATCCCGCCCGGCAGAGGGCGCGCTCCCCACCTGGTAGCTGCCGCCGGCATCGAGGATGAGGTCGCGCCGCGCCGCGATGGCCTGGCCCTGCACCACCATCGAGCCGGTCGAGGCAACAGAGATATCGCGTCCGCCCGCCAAGCTCAGCGTATCGAGGCTACCGGCAAGCGCCACGGAGCCGCCGCTGACGAGGATGTCGCCATGCAGCCCGCTGGTATCCCCCGCCCGCACCACCGACCCGGCCTGCACGGAGACGCCCGGCACGCCGCCCTCCAGCACCAAATCCCCATTGCCCGCCTGCACCAGCACCGGACTCGCCACCTCGCCGATGCCGAGGCCGGCGCCGCGCAGCCGCACGCTCGCCGCACCGGCGGCCCCCTCCGCCACCACATCGCCGCGCGTGGTCAGGCTGCGCGCGCTGAGCAGGGCGATGCTGCCGCCGCTGACCCGGATGCCGGCGGCGCCGACCGCATCGATCTGGTTCACCGCCGCGCCGCCGCCATCCACCCGGTCGAGCGCGAAGTCATCGACGGCCCGCCCGGTCACCGCCGCCGCCGTCACCACGCCGCCGGTCTGCGACACGCGCTGCGCCTGCAGGTCGAGTATCGCGGCACTGCCCGGCGCCACATCGCCCGCGACCACCATCGTCGTCGCCGTCGTCGTGCCGCCATCGGAGCCGATGCGCAGTGTCCCCGCCGGCCCCGGCCGCAGCCGCTCGATCTCGGCGCCGTCGAGCGCGAAGGCCCCGGCATCGGCCGCGCCGAGCGTCACCGCCCGCGTCGTGCGCGGCAGCAGGTTCAGCGCCGCCAGGCTACCCGACCCGGCGCCGATCACCGCCCCCACCGCCAGGTCGTCCGCCCTTAGGGTGATCGTCCTTCCAATGCCGGCCAGTATGCTCGCCTCGTTAGCGAGCAGCCCCACATTGGTGAAGGCGACATCGCCCGCGGCGCTCATCCCGACCGCCGCGGCGGCGGAGCTGCCGGTGACGATGCCGATGGAATTCGCCCCGGTCAGGCTGATGCCGCCGCCATTCGCCGTCGCGCTCAGCCTGGCGACGGAAAGCGCCGCCGCCGCATCCTGCGTGATGCCGCCGGCCGGGATCAGCTCCAGCGTCGGCGTCAGCGCGAGAGCGGTGCCGAGGCGCAGATCGCCATTGGCGACCAGGACCAGCCGATCCGCCGCCACTCGGCCAAGCGTCGCCGTGCTCAGCAGCAGCGCATCCGCGGCCGCACCGCCGATATCGATTCCGCCGGTGATGGCGGCGATGCGCACCTGCCCCGCGGTGCCAGCGTCGATGGCCGCCGTCGCGGTGAGCGCATCCGTGGCCAGCAGGATGCGGTTCGCCGCATCCGCTCCCGCGAAGCCGAGCCCGTTGTCGATGGCGAGCCCCGGCCCAGTCAGCGCGATGGCCGAACCCTTCCCGGCCTCGATCCCACCGGCGAGGATGCTCATCACCACATCCGAGCGGATGGCGACGCCATGGCCATTTCCGGCCGCGCTCGCCGTCACGCCGCCGACCCGGTTGCCGGCGCTCTCGAGCGAGATGGCCCCTGCACCAGCCATCGCCGCGAGGCTCGCCGCCGTCACCGCGCCGCCCGTCTGCAGAATGCCGCCCTGCGCGGTGAGGAGAAACACCGAAGCCGCCGTGCCGCCGACCGCCCCGGTCAAGGTCATGGTGCCGTCGCTGGAGAGCTGCACGACGGCGCCGCTGCCCGTCAGCCTCGCCTGGCTGACCGTCAGCGGCGCCTCCCCGCTCCGCACCGCGACACTGCCGGAGGACAGCACGTCGAGCGTCGTGATGCTGTTGCCCTGGTCGAGGAGCACAGCGCCCGCCGCACCGCTCCCGTTTTTGCCGCGGATGGCCAGCGCACCGGCCACCACCCGGCCGGTCACCGCTTCGAGGATGGGGCCATCGGCATGCAACGCGACCGTGCCACCCGTCCGGCCGACGATGCCTTGCAGCGTGAGCGCTCCGCCCGTCGCCAGCCTCACGCCACTGCCCGACGCCTCCGTCACGGTCAGGTCGTTCAGGCCGTTGTCGAACCGCAGCGCGTTGGCCGCCCTCGCATCCAGCGAGCCGACCGAATTCGTCTGGTCGAGCGCGATGCTCTCGGCCGCCGCCACTCCGGCCGCATCCCGCACCACCAGCGAATCCGCGATCACGGCGCCGCCCGCCTGCGTGACGGCGCCGGTGACGTTGAGGGCCACGGCCGCCCCGGCCTGCCCAACCGCGCCCTGCAATTCCAGCGCCCCGGCCGTCACCAGCGTCACCGCGCCGCCCACCGCCTGCGCCACCGCGAGGCTGTTCGCGCCATTGCCGAAGAGCAGCCCGTTCACCACCCGCGCATCGAGCGTGCCGACCGCATTCGCCTGCCCGAGCGATGCGCTCGCCGCCCGGCTCGTCCCGCCCGCCGCACCGCGAATGGTCAGCGTCGAGGCGGTCACAGCCCCCGCCGCCTGGCTGATCGCCCCACCGGCGTTCAGCGCCACCGCCGTCCCGCTCACCGGCCCTTGCAGCGCCAGCGCACCGCCGGTCGTCAGCGTCACTTCGCCGCCGGCCACCGCCTGGGTCACCGCAAGGCCGGCACTGCCATTGGTCACGCTGAGCCTGCCCGCCGCCGCAGCATCCAGCGCGCCGACCGCGTTCGGCTGGTGGAGCGCCACGCTCGCGGCGGCGGTACCGGCGATGCCGCTGGCATCGTGGATCGTGAGCGCATCCGCCGTGACCGTGCCGCCGCTCTGGGTGATGGCACCGCTGGCATTGAGGACTACAGTCGCGCCAGCCCCGCCGACCAGGCCTTGCAGATCGAGCGCTCCCCCCGTCCTCAGCGTCACCGTGCTGCCGAGGGCCCTCGCCACGGCCAGGGCATCGAGACCGTTGTTGAGCAGCAGCCCGTTCGTCACCGCGGCATCCAGCGTGCCGATGCCGTTGCTCCCCGCGAGCGTCGCACTCGCTGCCCGCGCGGCCCCGCCGGAGAAGCCGCGGATGGTGAGGCTGGCGGCCGTGATGGCGCCGGAGGGCTGGGTGATGGCGCCGTTCGCCTGCAAAGTGACGGACGACCCCGTCGCCCCCACGACCCCCGCCAGGATCATGGCCCCGCCGGCCTTCAGCGTGACGGTGTTCGCGGATGCCCGCGTGACGGTCAGGTCGGCGCTGCCGGCATTGGTGAAGCTCAGCGTTCCCGGCACGTCCGCGCCGAGGGTGCCGAAGCTGCCGACGGAGTTGGCGCCGTCGAGGGTGATGCTGCCGCCTGGGCCGGCCTGCACGGTCAGCTCCGCCGCGGCGATGGCCGCCCCCGTCCCCTGCGAGATCGCTCCCCCGCCGGTCGAGCGCAGGCCGAGGCGTCCGGCGCTGATCGTGGTCCCGCCCGCCTGGGCGATATCCGTGGCGGCCAGCAGGTCCAGCGAATTGGCGAAACCCAGATCGGCATTGACGACGATCCTGCCGGTGCCGGTCTGCATGCGGAGCGTCGCCGCCGTCATCCGGTCGATCAATGCCTGGCTGACCAGCAACGCACCCGGCGTGCTGCCGCCGATGTCGATATCGGTGGCCAGCAGGGGAGCGAGGCTGACGTTGCCCGAGCCGCCCGTATTGATCCCCGCCGTCGCGCTGATCGCATCCGCCGTCAGGGCGACGGAGTTGGCCGCGCTTGGCCCGGCGAAGCCGAGTTGCCCGTCAATGGAGAGCTCCGGCGCAACGAGCGCGATGGACGAGCCGGTGCCCGCGGTGACGCCACCGGCCAGCACCGACATCGCCACCCCGGACTCGACCGTCACGCCGCCGCTCGCCGTTGCGGTCAACCTGGCGATCCGGTTGCCGACGGAATCCAGGCGGACAGTCCCACCGGTCGCCGAGACGCTCCGCCCGCTGATCGTGCCGCCTGCCTGGAGGATGTCGCCCGCGGCGGCGAGCGTCACCTCGGCTCCCGTCACACCGACCGCGCCGGAGCCCGCGCCGCCCACCTCGCCGGCCAGGGTGAGGCCGCCGCCTCCGCTGCCCAGCGTCACCGCCGCGCCATTCCCGCTCGTCGTCGCCCGGCTCACCGTCAGCCCCGCCGCAGCGTTGGAGAAGTCGATGCTGCCGCCGGACTGCAGGTCGACGGTGCCGACCGCATTGGCCCCCTTCAGATCGATCGACAGCGGCGCCGCGGTGTTCCGCCCTGCGACGGTGAGGGTCGCGCCGGCCACCACGCCCGCGCTCTGGCTGACGGCGCCATCGACATTGAAAACCACCGTCCCGCCCGCGCTGCCGACATCGCCCTGCACGGCGATCCCGGCCGTCGTCTTCAGCGTGACGCTCCCGCCGGTGGCCCGCAGCACGGCGAGTTCCGTGCCTCCATTGTCGAAGCTCAGCACGCCGGTGACCTTCGCATCCAGCCTGCCGACGGCATTGCTCGCGTCGAGCACGGCCGAGCCCGCGGCGCCGTCGCCGTCCGCCCCCCGGATAACGAGCATGCCGGCGGTGATGGTCGCGCCGGCAGCCTGGGCGATCGCGTCATTGGCGAAGAGGTTGAGCGTATTCGCCCCGATATTCACCGCCGTGCCGATGGTGATGTCATGCCTCGCCTCCAGCGTCACCGTCGCCGCGACAGTGCTGAGGTCGGAGGCGCGGACCAGCAGCACGCCATCCGGAGTGGTGGTGGCGGTGACGCTGCCGAGCGGCGCGCCGGGAGTGGCCGGTGCATCGGGATTGTCATCGGCGACGATCTGGATGCTGGTCGGGTCGATCAGTAGCGCGCCGCGCTGGCCCTTCGGCGCCGCCGCATCCACCTGCGCCGCGATGCCGAGCCCCCGCTGGCCGGAAAGCTCGACCAGCCCGCCATTGCCGCCCTGCGCCCCGCCGCGGACGGCATAGCTGCCCCGCGCCATGGTCTCGGTCGTGGAGTTGACCGCGATGGTGCCGCCATGGCCGCTGTCGCGCGCATTGGCGCGGATGCGGGCGCCGGCCTCGACCGTGGTACGCGCGCTCATCGCCTGGTTGCGCCCGACGCCGGTGGTGCCGACCAGCACCGTGCCGCCCCCCGCCCCGCCCGAGGCGCTGATCCGCGCCGTGGCGCCGACCGTGGTCGCGCTGCCGCCGCGCAGCTCGATCCGCCCGCCCCGCTCCCCGGCACCGCCGCGCGCCGTCACCTGCCCATCGACGCGCACGCCGCCGCCCTCGGCCCGCAGCGCCACCTCGCCGCTGCGTCCCGCCGCCGCATCGGCGCTGATGCGGCCCGTATTGCGCACCAGGTCCTCGACCAGCCCCGAGGCCGCATGTGCCGTGATCAGCACCGCGCCGCCCTGCGCCTCGATGACGCCGCTGTTGGTGACGAGCGCCGTCGCCCCGCCGGGCGCCGTCCGCACCGCCTGCGTCACGTCGATGGAGAGCAGCCCGTCGCCCGCGAGGTCGAGGCTGTAGGTCTCCGCCCCCGCCAGCGCCACCCGCCCGAGCCGCGCCCGGATCGTCCCCGTATTGCCGACCCTTGGCCCGACCAGCGCGGCAAGCCCCCGGTCGGCGACGGTGATGCTGCCATGGTTCTCGACCCTGGCGCCGGGCTTCGGCGCGCCGTCGAACACCATCCGCCCAGCCATGAAATTCTCGTTGGTGACATTGGCCGCGCTGGCGATCAGGCTGCCGACATTCACCTGCGCGCCCTGCGCGAAGACCATGCCCGACTGGTTGACGATGGCGACGCCGCCATTCGCCGTCATCCGCCCGGCGATGACCGAAGGATCCGGTCCCGTCACACGGTTGAGCGTCCAGGAGGTCGCGTTAGGCTGCTGGAAGTTCACGCTGGCATTGGCACCGATGTTGAAGCCCTGCCAGTTGATCGCCGCTCGGTCGCTGCCCTGCCGCACCTGCATCGCCGTGCCGGATTGCGAGATCGCCGCCTGCCCCGCCACCACCTGCCCGCCCGTCGGCAGCGCGTTGGGCGCGACGCCCGGCACGATCCCCTGGGCCAGCGCGCCCACCGCCGCCGGCAGCAGCGCCGTCGTCCCGAGCAGCCAGGCCCGCAGCATCACGGGGCAGGTCCATGCAGAAGCGGCCATCGGCCCAATCTCCCAAAAGCCGGCCGCCGGCCGGGGCAGCAGAGGCTCAGAAATTCACCAGCGTGCGGAACAGCACCGCCGTCTCGCGCAGCGACTCCGCCGCCGCGCCATCCGGCCGCCTGACGACGCGATAGACACCCTCGAGGTCGAACTGCACCGTGTCGTTGATCACCATGCGCACGCCGCCGCCCCAGGAGGACAGGCGCCGGTTCGCATCGTTCGGCCGGTTCTCGGCGGTGCGGCCGATATCGCGGAAGGCGTAGAACTGCGCCGCGACGCGCCCCGGCCCGAACTCGCTGTTCGGCAGGTCGAAGGCGAGGTCGTATTGCGCCTCGAGCGCCAGCCCCCAGGCCCGGTCGCCCGTCACCTGGCCGGAGTAGTAGCCGCGCCCCAGCCGGTTGCCACCGAGATAGAATTTCTCCGCCTGCGGCAGGATGTCGCCGCTCCACTGCCCGGCGAAGAGCCCTTGCAGATTGAACATCTGCCCCTCGCCCGGCGACCAGATGGGCTGGATGCGCTGCACCTCGCCGCTGATCTTGGTGAAGCCGAAATCCTCCGCCCCGCTCCGCCCCGAGAGCGGGTAGCCGTTCCGCGTCGCCCCGAGCGCGGTGATGCCCTGGCTCACCCGGACGCTGCCAAAGGTGGTCGCTGCCGGCAGGATGCGGATCCAGTTCTCCAGCAGCTGCCCGTCGAATCCGGCGCGCCAGCTGCGGATGGCATCCCGGCTCGCCCGGTTGCGCCCGCTGGTGCCGGTCTCGACCACGCCGTCGAAGACATCGAAGCTGCTGACGGCGAAGAGGTTCGCCGGCCGGCTGCGGATGATCGGGTAGCTGGCCGAGATGCCGCCCACCTGCGTCTCGCCGTAATAGCCGATGGCCCGCAGGCTCCCCGAGGGCCGCGTCTGCCCAGTGCCCGCATAGAGCCTGACGCGCAGCCCCGAGCCGCCGACGAAGGCCTCGACCGAGCCCTGGGCGAACCACTGCGTGCTCTCCTGCGCGCCGAACAGCGAAAACTCCGTCCGCTCACCGAATTCGGTGAAGGAGTTGAGCCCGGCGACCGCGAGCCCCTGCCAGGGCCCAACCAGCCTGTAGCCGCGGTTGTCGAGATTGACGTAGCCGCCGTACCACTTGCGCTCGACCTGGGCGACGAGCTGCAAGGCCCCCGCCTCGGTCGGCAGCGGCCGCAGCGTGCCACGCACCGTGACGCCGGGAATGTCCTGCGCCAGCAGCAGCGCCCGCTCGATCGCCGCGCTGCTCACCGGCCGCTGGCCGAGCAGCCGGTTGAGGAAGCGCAGCACCTGCGTCCCCGCCGGGCCGATATCGCCTTCCAACTTCACCTCGGCGACGAACCCCTCCGTGACGACGAATTCCAGGTCGGCCACCTCACCGCGCCGGCTGAGCCCGGCATTGATGGTGGCGAAGGGATAGCCCGCATCCCGATAGGCGCGTAGGATCGCCAGCCGCGCTTCCTCCACCCGCGCCAGCGGGATGGTGCTGTCGGCGAGGCCCGCGATCGCCGGCGCCAGCTCGGCCGGCGTCAGCGCCTCGGCGCCCCTGATGGTGACGGCGCCGATCGGCACCTCCGCCGCGGCCCCAGGCCCGGTCTGCGCCTGCACCGGCGGACCCTCGATGCTCGGCGCCAGCCGCACCGCGGGGGCCGGCGCGTTCAGCTCCACCGGGTTGCGCAGCGCGGGCTCGAGCGGCAGGCGCGGCGGTGCCGCACCCTGGGCGAGCGCTTCCTCGGCCATGACCAGTACGGCCGCCGCCCCAAGGGCCACCCGCAACAGACGCATCGACAGCGCTTCCCCTCGCCGCTCGCGGGCAGTTTAACAGTCTCCTGAATAATTGATAAAACAACGGTGCAACCACAGCTGAAATATTCAACCTCCGGCGGTGATAGGGGAAAAGGTCCCATTTTCTGGACACGGCAGCGGCAGGCCATGGCCCCACCGCAGCAACCGGATTATTCCCTGGCTGCCCGGGCGCCCGCCCGCGCATCTTGTCATCTCTCGTAACCAGGACCGTTTCAACACATGGCCGGATGGCTGGATGACCGCGACCTGCCGATCGAGACCAGCTTCGAGGGCGATCCGGCCCCCGGCCTCGAAGGCCTGCCCCGCATGGACCTCACCCCGGTCGAGGAGCAGCTTCCGAGCCTCGTCGACCAGGCCCTGCGCGGCCCCGTGGTACTGACCCGCAACGGCGCGGAGGCCTTCGTCCTGCTGCCGCTCGACATCTACCGCCGCCTCTGGGCCGCCGCCCCCCGCCCGCCGGTGATCGAGGCCGAGCCTCCGCCCGGCAAGCGCCGCCGCTGATCCACGCTTGACGCAGCAGCCGCCGAGGCGCCAACAGCCCCGCCATGGCACCGCCCCTTCTGCTGCTCCAGGACATCCACTACGCGATGGGCACCACGCCCCTGCTTGCCGGCGCGACCCTTTCGGTCGAGCCGGGCGAGCGGCTGGCCCTCGTCGGCCGCAACGGCTCCGGCAAGTCGACGCTGCTCCGCATTGCCGCCGGCACGCTGGAGCCGGAGCGCGGCACCCGCTTCCTCCAGCCCGGCGCCACCCTCCGCAGCCTGCCGCAGGAGCCCGATTTCGGCGACGCGCCCTCGGCGCTGGCCTATGTCGAGGCCGGCCTCGGCCCGAATGACGACCCCTACCGCGCCCGCTGGCTGCTGAACGAGCTCGGCCTCACCGGCGAGGAAGCCCCCGCCCGCCTCTCCGGCGGCGAGGCCCGCCGCTGCGCCCTCGCCCGGGCGCTCGCCCCCTCGCCCGACATCCTGCTGCTCGACGAGCCGACCAACCACCTCGACCTGCCCGTCATCGCCTGGCTGGAGAAGGAGCTCGGCAGCTTCCGCGGTGCGCTCGTGCTGATCAGCCACGACCGCCGCTTCCTCACCGCCCTCTCCCGCGCCATGGTTTGGCTCGACCGCGGCACCACCCGCCGGCTGGAGCAGGGCTTCGGCGCCTTCGAAGCCTGGCGCGACCAGGTGCTGGAGGAGGAGGAAGCCGCCCGCCACAAGCTCGACCGCCAGATCGTGCGCGAGGAGCACTGGATGCGCTACGGCGTCACCGCCCGGCGCAAGCGCAACATGCGCCGCGTCGGCGAGCTGGCCGACCTCCGCCAGCGCCGGCGCGAGGCCCTGCGCGCAACGGGCACCGTCCGCATGGCCGCCAGCGAGGCCGACGGCTCCGGCACCCTCGTCATCCAGCTCGACGGTGTGACAAAAGCCTATGGCGACGCCCCGCCCGTGGTGCGCGACCTCTCGACCCGCGTACTGCGCCGCGACCGCATCGGAATCATCGGCCCAAACGGCGCCGGCAAGACCACGCTGCTCAACCTGATGACCGGCGCCCTGGCCCCGGACTCCGGCACCATCCGCCTCGGGACGGGGATCGAGATGGTGACGCTCGACCAGCGCCGCGACAGCCTCGACCCGGGGATCAGCCTCGCCGAGGCTCTGACCGGCGATAAGTCCGACATCGTCCATGTCGGCGGCCAGGCGCGCCACGTCGTCGGCTACATGAAGGACTTCCTCTTCGTCCCCGACCAGGCGCGCACCGCGGTCGGCGTGCTCTCGGGCGGCGAGCGCGGCCGGCTGATGCTCGCCCGTGCCTTCGCCCGCCCCTCCAACCTGCTGGTCCTCGACGAGCCGACCAACGACCTCGACCTCGAGACCCTCGATCTGCTGGAGGAGTTGCTGGCCGACTATGGCGGCACGGTGCTGGTCGTCAGCCACGACCGCGACTTCCTCGACCGCGTCTGCACCAGCGTCATCGTCTCCGAGGGCGACGGCCGCTGGCAGGAATATGCCGGCGGCTATTCCGACATGCTCGCCCAGCGCGGCCGCGGCGTGGAGGCGAAGCCCTCCGCCCCCGCCGCCAAGCCCCCGCCCCGCCCCGCGAGCCCCGCCGCCCCACCCCCCGCATCGCGCCGCAAGTTGAGCTTCAGGCAGCAGCACGCGCTGGAGACGCTCCCCGCCCGCATGGAGGCGCTGCAGGCCGAGATCGCCACGATCCGCACGGCGCTCGCCGCCCCCGACCTCTACAGCCGCGACCGCGCCCGCTTCGACCGCTTCAACGCCGCCCTCGTCGCCAAGGAAGCCGACCTCGCCGCCGCCGAGGAGGAATGGCTGGAACTCGAACTCCTGCGCGAGGAAATCGAGGCCGGCTGAACCGTGCCCGCGCCTCCGCCGTTGCAAGCGGGAGCGGAGCGGGAGGCAGGCGGCGTGGCGTTGTTGACGAGGGAGGATTGGCGCCGCCACTCCTGGTTCGCCTGGGCCTCCCTGCTCGCCCTGGCCGCCACCGCCGCCTGGTTCTGGCAGATCGACCGCCGCTCCGCCGCCCTCGGCACGCTGGCGGCGCTCGTGGGCTGCCTAGGCCTCATCCTGCCACCGCGCGAGCGCATGGAGGTCCTGCCCGCCCCGCTCCGCGCCCTGCCCCGCAGCCTCGACGCCACCCCCGTCCTGGCGACGCTCCTCGTCAGCCCCGGCTTCGGCCTCAACTGGTTCTACGGCGCCAACCCTTATGACGAGGTGGTCCACCTGCTGAACGGCGTCCTCGCCGGCGCCGTCTTCGTCGCCCTGCGCGAGTGGCGCGGCCCGCATGGCAAGGCCCGGCGGCTGATCGGCGAGACATTTCTGTTCGGCCTCGTCCTCGGCACCGCCTGGGAGGTCTTCGAGGCGCTAACGAAGCTCAGCGGCGACTGGACCGATACCTGGACGGACGTGGTGCTGACCACCACCGGCGCCGTCCTCGCCGTCGCCATCTCCCGCATCGGCCTCTCCCCCCGCCATTCGCGTCTGGCCGAATAGCGCCTCGATGCTCGTCGCCACCTACAACATCCACCGCGGCCGCGACGCCGCCGGCTTCCGCGACAGCCGCCGACAGATCCAGGCCGTCATCGCCGAGATCGCCCCGGACCTGATCGCCCTGCAGGAGGCGCAGAACTACCTCCGCCGCGGCGCGCCGATGCTCGACCTCGCGCTCCTCGCCCGCGCCCTCGACCTGCACCCGCTGCCCATCGCCGAGCGCCCCGGCCATCCCGGCTGGCGCAGCAATGTCGTGCTCGCCCGCCCGCATGTCCGGCTGCGCGGCGCGCCCGCCGCCCTCCGCCTCGGCGGGCTCGAACCACGCGGCGCGGTGGTGGCCGAGCTGGAGGCCGGCTGGGGACCCTTCCGCCTGATCGCCACCCATCTGAGCCTCGGCGCCGAGCGCCGCCGCCTCCAGGCCCGCGCCCTGCTGGAGGCGATCGCCGCCGGGCCGGCGATGCCGACGCTGCTGATGGGCGACCTCAACGAATGGCACCCTGGCCATTCCGTCCTCGGTGTCCTCGCCCCCCTCTTCGGCACGCCGCCGCGGGCGCCGACCTTCCCCGCCTTCCACCCGGTGGGCTCGCTCGACCGCATCATGGCGCACCCGCCCGGCCTGGTGACGGCGGTCGAGGTGCATGACACGCCTCTCGCCCGCCGCGCCTCGGATCACCTGCCGCTGAAGGCGGTGTTCACCCCAGCCTCCAGCGCCCCCGCTCCACCGTCGAGAGAAAGCTCGCCACCGCCACGTTGAAGGCGGCAGGCTCCTCGAGGTTGATCGCGTGGCCGGTGCGCGGGCACATCCAGAGCCCGGCATTCGGCAGCACCTTCTTGAGGAAGATGTTGGTCTCGATGCAGGGCCAGTCCTCGTCGCCCACGGCGAGCAGGGTCGGCACCTCCATCCGCCGGAGCTCCGGTTCCCAGTCGAAGATCGAATCCCGCTCGCCCTGGTAGTGCTTCATGGTCAGCCCGGTGCCGCGCCCCGAATGCTCGGCGAGCCGCGCCATATAGGCCGCCCAGCCGCGCGGGTCCTTCTTCTTGAGCTGGATGCGGGTCGGCGCATGCCCCGTCTCCTCCGCCATCCCCCCGGCCAGCCCTCGGCGATGAGCCGGTCGCCCCGCGCCGCGCATTGCGCCCGGAACTCCGCCTGCTCCGCCCGCGGCGAGCCGGAGCCCGCTCCCGCCGGCACCAGCGACATCGCCATCTCCGGGTGGCGGATGCCGAAAAGCAGCGCCGCGAAGCCGCCCATCGACAGCCCGACGATATGCGCGCGCGCGACGCCGAGATGCCGCAGCACCGCCACCGCATCGCCGACGGCGAAGTCCTGCCCGTAGAGCTTCGGGTCCTCCGGCACGTCCGAGGGCGGATATCCCCGCGCCGCATAGGTGATGCAGCGGTACTCGCGGGAGAAGAACCGCACCTGGTCCTCCCACTCCCGGTGATCCGCACCGAATTCGTGGATGAAAAGGATGGGCAGGCCGCTGCCCGCCTCCTCGTACCAGATCCGCGCGCCTTCGGCCTGCGCATAGGGCATCGGACGTCTCCTCGTTTCCCGAGGACGATCCTGCACCCGCCTCCCACCCCCTCGACAAGCCCCCTCGCCGGAGACAGGCTACCCGCGACCCGATGGATATGACCGCGCCCTCCTCCGGGCACCCCCTCACGCGCCTCTTCGGCAACCCCGATTTCCGCCGACTCTGGGCCGTCGGCGGTATCGCCAATGCCATGCGCTGGGTAGAGATCCTGGTCTCCGGCATCGCCACCTTCGCCATCACCGGCTCCGCCTTCGCGGTCTCGCTGCTGCTGCTCTCCCGCTCCCTCCCCATGCTGCTCTGCGGTGCCATCGCCGGCGCCCTGGCCGAGACGCTCGACCGCCGCCGCCTGCTGATGGCCGGCCAGGCCGCCACCTGCGCCGGCGCGGCGCTCATCGCCCTGCTCGCCGCCACCGGCCACCTCGCCGTCTGGCACCTCGCCGCCGGCGCCTTCCTCGGCGGCCTCGTCTGGACCGGGGAGATGGCCTCCCGCCGCCGCATGCTGACCGAGGTGGCCGGCGAGGCGGATGTCGTCCCCGCCGTCGCCACCGACAGCCTCACCGCCAACACCACCCGGATGCTCGGCCCCCTGCTCGGCGGCCTGCTCTACGAGACGCTCGGCCTCGCCGCCGCCTATGCCATCGCCTCCCTGAGCTACGCCGCCACCGTCATCCTGCTCAGCGGCGTCCGCCACGACCAGCGCCGCCGCCGCCTCGACCCGCGCGCTCTCCTCGCCGACATCGCCGACGGCGCCCGCCTCATCCGCCGCATGCCCGTGCTCCAGGCGGTTATCCTGGTGACGCTGGCGATGAACATCTTTGGCTTCAGCGTGAATGCCGTCCTCCCCGCCCTCGGCACGGAGAGCTTCCAGGCCACGCCTTTCGGCATCGGCATGCTGACGGCAGCCGAGCCGGCCGGCGCCCTCCTCACCGGCCTGGCGCTGGCGACCCGCCGCGGCGTGCCGCTCTCGGCCATGCTGATGGTCGGCGGCAGCGCATTCTATTTGCTCTGCCTGATGCTCCTCGCCCTCGCCCCGGCGCTCTGGCTGGCGATCGCCGCGCTGATGCTGGGCGGCATCGGCACCGCCCTCTTCGCCGCGTTGCAGACGGCGCTCCCCGTCACCCGCGCCCCGAGCGAGGCCCGCTCCCGCGTCCTCGGCCTGGTCACCACCAGCATCGGGATGGGCCCGCTCGGCGCCCTGGCGATGGGCGCCCTCGCCGACCGCTGGGGGCCAAACCTCGCCATCCCCGCCATGGCCTCGCTCGGCCTCGCCCTGCTTGCCCTGGCCGCCCTTGCCCTCAAGGAACCCCGCCGATGAGCGACGCCGTCATCCGCCACCTCGAATCGCAGCAGGAGGCGATCCTCGACCGCCTGAAGGCGCTGCTCCGCCTCCCCTCCGTCAGCACCGATCCGGCCTGTGCCGATGGCATGGCCGCCGCCCGCGAATTCCTGATGGACCGCCTCTGCACCCTCGGCCTCGCGGATGTGCAGCTCCTCGACGCCGGCGGCCAACCCGCCATCTACGCCGCCTGGCAGGGCGCGCCCGGCCGCCCGACCATCCTGCTCTACGGCCATTACGACGTGCAGCCGCCGGACCCGCTGGAGCTCTGGCACTCGCCCCCCTTCGAGCCGACCATCCGCGACGGCCGCCTCTACGCCCGCGGCGCCTCCGACGTGAAGGGCTCCACCCTCATCGCCGTCGAGACCGTGGGCGCCTTCCTCGCCACAGGGGGCGGCTGCCCGGTGAACATCAAGTTCTTCCTCGAGGGCGAGGAGGAGGTCGGCAGCCCCTCCCTCCCCGCCATCATCGACAAGTACCGCGATCTGCTCGCCGCCGACGCCATGCTCTCCGCCGATGGCGGCCGCGCCAGCACCGACTTCCCCACCGTCAGCGTCGGCTGCCGCGGCATCGCCGCCCTGCAATTCAGCCTCCGCACCGCGGCGAAGGATGCCCATTCCGGCCGCGTCGGCGGCGCCGTCCGCAACGCCCTGCACGAGATGGCGAAGCTCATCGCCTCCCTCCATGACGACGACGGCCGCATCCTCGTCGAGGGCTTCCTCGACGGCGCCATGGAGGTGACGCAGGACATCCGCGCCGAGAGCGCCGCCCTCCCCTTCGACGAAGCCGCTTGGTACGCGGACCTCGGCGCCGCCCCTTATGGCGACCCGGACTACACGCTGCGCGAGCGCATCACCGTCCGCCCGACCATCGAGGTGAACGGCCTATGGGGCGGCTACACCGGCGCCGGCGGCAAGACGGTGCTGCCCTGCGAGGCGCATGCGAAGCTGACGATGCGCCTCGTCCCCGGCCAGGACCCCGCCGCCGCCCAGGCCGCCCTCCGCCGCCACCTTGAGGCGCGCTGCCCGCCCGGCGTCGCGCTCGACTTCCACTACCACCCGGGCGGCACCCGCGCCTTCACCCTCGGCCCGCACCACCCGTTGCTGCTCGCCGCTGAGCGCGTCACCGAATGGGTTCACGGCCAGCGTCCCGTTCGCACCCGCGCCGGCGGCACGGTGCCCATCACCACCCTGTTCCAGGAAAGCCTCGGCATCGACAGCCTGATGTTCGGCCTTGCCATGCCGGACGAGGATGCCCATGCACCGAACTAATTCTTCCGCCTCTCATCGCTGGCGGAAGGCCTCCGCTCCTGGCCCATGCTGCTGAGCGAGCTCGGCATCCTCGCGCCGGGGGACTTCCCGAAGCGCTGACGGCGGAACTTCGCCCCGCCGCGTCGGTTGCCCCTCCTCAACCGAGGGAGCAGTCAGCCATGGCCGACGACAAGGCGAAACCCGCCGCGACGCCGCAGCAGCCCGCCTCGCCCAAGGACGGCGAGGAGAAGAAGGTCGATACCGGCGCCCAGGAAGCCGCCGCGAAGGAACGCGAGAAGTCCGGCGGCTACCAGTAGCCGCCGCCGGAGCATGAGCTGCGATCACTGGATCGCGGATCATGCTCTGGATCGCATTTGCCAAGTCTCAGGCGTCCACGCCTGACTCGAGAATACTCTACCCCCGCGTAGCCCGGTGCGGCGCCGCGCGCTGCGCCGGCTTGGCCGGCGGGCGTGGCCTCCCCGGCCGCTCCACCCGGACCGGACGCGCCACCGGCCGCTGCACCACGGGCGGCGGCACGACAACCGGCGGCGCCAGCACCGGGGTCGCCGTCATCGCCTGAACGGGCGCAACCGGCGGCGCGGCCACCGGCGTCGGCGTCACGGGCACCGCCGCCGCGGCGGCCTGCGTCGGCGCCGTAACCCCGACCAAATGCTGCGCCCTGGGCTCGGCCTGGCGCCCGGAGCCAAGCCAAAGCCCAGCCAGGACGGCCAACACCGTGATGCCGGCACCACCCGCCATCAACCGTTGTCGCCTCGTCCGCGGCGCCGGGGGCTCCACGGGCATGGCGAGGTCTTCCGGCTCCGCCGCCGGCGGCTGCACGGCGGCCAACCGCCGCAGCGGCACCACATTGCCGCCCCGCATGGCCTCCATCGGCAACCGCGGCGCCGCCCCCCGGTTCGGGGCGCCGACCCAGTTATCCGCCCATACCCCGTCCACCGGCACCACCAGCCGCGACACCGTCGACATCCAGGCGCTCCCCCCGGAGACGCTGAGCGGCGGCACCTGGTCGAAGGCGCGGGCGATCTCGGCGATGTCTGGCTCCTCCTCGGGACCGAGGCAGCCATGCAGGACCGGCAGGTAGCCACCGAAGATGGCGCCGAACCGCGCCTCTTCCAGCCGTGCCCGCAGCACCTGCTCGGCATCCTCGGTCCGCTCGCCGATATCGAGCAGCGCGACGCCCAGCCCAGGATGCAGCAGCACCAGGTCCACCCGCACCGGACGCCCTGGCTGGCCGCCGATATCGCATTGTCGTCCGCAGATCCAACCCTCCGGCAGGCGGTCCACGCTGCCGCCGAAGGCGTGCGAATAGCGCTCAGGGATCCGCTGACCCCTGATGGACAGTTCCGCCGACATCTGAACTTCCCCCAACATCCCCTTGGGATTGATCGCGCTTTTTTGGCCGCATGGGCACCCATAATGGCAAGGGATCACTCAAAAAAGCGCGAGGAAGGATTGACGGTCGCTTGGGTTCCTCACCCGTTCAACGCATGGTGGAGGCCGCCCGGGCCGGAATGCAGCGTGTCGGCGGCGCCAGCGGATCATTGTCGATGCGGCGCTGCAGCGACAGTGGCGGACACCTCTTCGCATCACGCCTGAACCGGTCCCGATACTTTCCGGCTTGCAGGAGTTGAGCATCCGGCCGATCCGTCAGCATCTCCAGGATCAGCGAAATCGGCCCGCGCTGCGCTGGCCCCACCGGCTTCGCTCTCCCATACGGAGGTGACTAGGTCGTGACGATTTGCGGCGTTTCGCTACCTCGCGCTACCGACCAGCCTTGCCCTCACCTATGTCTGGAGCTGCTGGCACCTGGGCAATGACTGCGGGGCAGGCGAAACAGCCATCGAGCCGAAGCAGCCGGCTTCAGTCCCGGCGGAAGCCCATTCCCTGATCTTAGCTGGCGTCCCCAACGGGATTCGAACCCGTGTTACCAACGTGGAAATGCAACGAGTAGCAATTTCAGGTACTTAGCTTGGACCCCGCCCCGGCGACCCGAGGCTTTGCCTGGGCTTCTGCCGATTCGCCGGACTGGACCCTAGGTGATTCAGACCTAGGCCTAAAACGCCAAAACCCCCAGTTCGTAGCTGGAGGATTGAGGGCGTCGCCGCCGTTGGCTCTGGAAGATGCCCAGCCCCGGAAGGCCAGAACGATCCCCAACAGATCGGAATGCTGAGCCACCCCAAGGCAGATTGCCAGAGCCGAATGCTGAACCTCGCGTGAGGTCATCAATGCCGTGTCTCCCCACCTAGAGCCCATCCGTCTCGCCCGTCCCCCGATTCCCGCCCATGCCGACCTGCGCCAAACGCCCTACCGGTGGCAGGAGCAGGGCTTTCAGGACGCCGAGTGGTTCCTGACCCTGGAGGAAGCCTGCCCGCACGCGGCCCTGGCCGCCACCCGCTTCATAACCGCCTGCTGGGGCGAGGTCGGCGGGGGCTTCGAGCCGAGCGCCCACGTCCTGGCCCGGCGGGCCAACCTCCCCATGGAGGTCTGGCAGGCGGAGGTCTGGCCGCATCTCGCCCCTCTGTTCGCCACAGCCGACACCGGCCTGCTCTACTTCATGCCCGCCGTGCCCGCCTTCAAGGCTGGCTGGGACCTCTGCTGGTCCAATCACCAGCGTCCTCTGGCGGCGCGGGCGGCCAAGGCGCGGAAGGCTGCCGAGGAGGCCGAGCAGCGCGCCAAGGCCGCCGAAGCGGCTGCGGGCGGCCCGGAGCGCAAGCCGAAAAAACGGCAGAAAACTGCGAAAAATTCGGCGTCGCCTGTCACACAGTCTAATCCCGTCCGTGACTCTATCCCTCCGGCGCCGGGAGCATCGCGGGAGGCAGAGGTAAGGTCGGGGGCGGGTGCGGCCGAGGCTGCGGAGACCTCGGCCAGCGCCCCGCCCCCAGCCTCAGAGCCCGAGCCGTTGGTCGAGCGCTTCATCGCCTTATACCCGCATTGGCCCAGCCAGCGGGACCGGCGGGACGCCATGGCCCGGGATATCCGCGAGCGCATCTGGCCAAAGTTCGAGGAGCACGGGGAAGCCATCCTGGCCGGACTGGCGCGGCAGGAGAGTTTCCTGCGACGGCCCCGGCAGGCTGGGGAGAAGTCGGCCCCTCATCCGGCCTCCTGGCTGGAAAACCGGCGCTGGACGCTCGATTTCAGCCAGCCGAGGCGGCCCCAGCAAGGCAAAGGGCTCGGGAACAGGGCTGCAGCACCGTCCGGGGGCAACGCTGAACCGCCGCTCCTTTCCCCGCAGGCAAGCGACGAAGAGGCCCTGGCCTGGGCCGTAGCTAAGCTCCGGCACCGCTCGGGTGGCCAGCCCACCTACCAGATGATCACCGCAGCGAAGGCCGCCTTCTGGTGGGGCTCCCGCGACCGCTCTGGCCTGTTTGACCGGCTGCTCGCGGCCTGCGGGGTCGAACCCGAGAACGACATGGTGGGGGGGGCGGCGGTGACCCCCGAGGAAGCGGCCGAGGTGCTGCGCCGGCTTCGGAAGCTTGGGCTGGCGGTGCTGCGCAACCCGGCCAATGGCGGGCTGGCGTCGGCCCACACCGGGACCACCCTCGCGCAGGTCCCCGTGGCGCAATGGAGGGCAGGCCTGACGCCGGAGGGTATCCGCGCCCTGCTCGACCGGCCGGACGCTCTGGCGGCCTACCTGACGCGCCCTGGCCGCAGTCCTGGCTGGATCGGCAGCGCGCCACGCCAGCACCGAGGCTGCCTCCCCCGACCGACATGGACGACCGCTGGAGCGACGCCCCGCGGGACGACTGCGGATAGGCCGGCATTGCTCATGAGGAACGAGGCTGCGAAGGCGCCTCGCCCTCCCCGTCAGACGACCGACACCTCCCATGCAGGAGACGATCCGATGATGCGGGCTGATAACCTGTACATCCAGTGGCGCGAGTCCATTGGCCGGCTCTACGAGCCCTCTACCCGGCCGATTTCGCCGAACTCGGCGCCCCTTCCCCCGGAGGAGCGGCGGGTCGGCAGTGTCCCCTATCCGCAGCGACCCTGCGCGCTCATCTCGCAGAATCGCATGCTGGGCCTGCGGGCTGGCGATCTCGACCACGAAGTGGCGCGGCGTCGCCGGGCGGAGAAGCAGGCAGCCCGGGCTGAAGCCCGCCAGTCCGCCCAGACCCCGGCCGACAACCAGACCAGCATCTACCAGTGGGTAGAGAAATGCTTCGTCGAATGGGGCGTGCGGGTGACCGGCCAGGGTGCGCTGGTGCATCCCGAGTTCAATGCAATCGGCGCGCTCGATGCGCTGATCGTGATGAACAGCGAGATGAGCGGCAGCACCGCCTTCAAGGATACGGCGATCCGCTCCGCCTTCAACCGAGCGGTGGCGAACTGGCGCCTGGAGCGCATGGACGAAATTCGCCACACCATCAGCAGCGAGCGGCTGACCATGCCGAAGGAGCACGTCATCAGCGTGTTCGAGGACGTGATGCGGCTGGCGCTCGCCGTCGAAAGCCCGTTCACCGCCGAGGAGCGTGCCGCCTGGGCCGCGGCGAAGATGGTGAAGGCATGAACGCCGTTATCGCCAATCTGGTGGACGAGGCTCGCGCTGCGAGCCTCGCAGCCAAGGCCGCGCACGATGCCCGCACGCTCGATCTCGGCGTGGCGCTCATCCGCTATCTGGAAGGGTGCGCAGAAGCCTCTGTGCTGCCCGCACAGGCCGTCGCTGACGTGGTGGCCGCTGATATACCGGCGGTGCGTGCTGCCGACCTCGTGGACGATCCGGGCGCGGCCTCCAGCCCGCTCCCTTTTTCATTGCGCTCGGTGCGCCGGGCCTTCAGCCCGGCCCAATAAGGTCAGGCGTCGCTTGATCTCCCTCTCATGTCCGTGGTCCGCCGCCTCGTAGAGAGTGTGAGCGCCAACATCCTCGGGCCAGAAGTTTTGGCTGGCATATTCCTTCCGAGTGTCGTCGTCGGACTCGTAGCTGCGATGGTATCCCATCTACTTCATCATCTTGGTCAGAGCGTTGCGGCGGTGATCGGTGGTGGTGCCGGTGGTGTCCGTCCGGCGCGCCCAGCAGACCACCCGCCACCCGGCCGGCAGCCAGTCCACCGATGAGGGACGACGCTGAGATGGCATTGGCCCACTGGAGGAAATCCCGCCCCTGGGCAAGCTGGTCCATCGAGGCCTGCACGGCGGTCTGATCCTGACCACCCAGCAGCCGGAGGATTTCCCTGCTCTGCTGGGCATCGCAGGCCGCGGTCATCCGCTGACCCAAGGCCCGGAACCGGCTCCTCAGGACGTTGCGGGTTAGATTGAGCCCGGTGGCGATGCCGGGGGTGCCCGTGAGGGCATCCACGACCACTGAGGATATCAGCCCATCGCCGCGCCGATCGTCGGCATCCGCGGCCTGCCGGAGCGCGGTCCGGCTGTTGCCCGTGGTGGTGGTGTTCGTCGGGCGATCTGGTTCTCCCGCCGGACGTTCGCGAACAGCCGCTCCGCGATCTAGGACCGTGCCGCTGGGTCAGCGTACATCGCTGTGAGGATGGCCCCCCAATTGTGCCCGGGTCTGGGTGCTTAAGGCCGGCAATGCCGCTGGCATCCTACCCATCCCGGACCTTGGCGAGCTTTTCCCCGGATGCTCTGTAGGGTGCCGGTCAGAAGGTATCGGGCTCGCTGTCGTTCGACTGGGCGATCTGCCGCATCAAGGCTTCGGCCCGCTGATTGAAGGCGCGGGTGCCATGCTTTGCCGAAGTGCGGAGCGCGAACGGCGCAGCCCAGGCAGCGCGGGTCATCCGGTAGAATGAATAACCGGCCCGCGGATCGACTATGAAGGTATCCATGCAGGCCAGCAGGCTTGCTTGAAATGCGAAAGCTGCGAGCCCTCCCCTCCCCGGCGCACCGCGCCTTGTGGTTAGCATTGCGCTGGGCTTGGTCAATCTTCTCCAAGACCTTCACCGTGAGGATCATGAGCAGTTAACAAAAAAGGTGCCGCTTGTGCCGCGCTGCCTAGACGGCGCAGGATCGGTAGGCGCCCCCTGGGTTGACCGGCGCGGAGCGCGGGAGAACCCCCTTATGACCGAGCACGTCTACAAACTCGTGGAGCTTGTCGGTACCTCCGGTACCAGCGTCTCCGACGCCATCCAGAACGCAATTACGCGCGCCACCACCACCGTCCGCAACGTCAAGTGGTTCGAGGTGGTCCAAGTCCGCGGCGAGGTGAAGGACGGCAAGGTCGGGCACTACCAAGTGACGCTCAAGATCGGCTTCACGCTCGACGACGGTTAGCCCATCAGCCCAAGGCGGTCTGAATAGTTCGCCTCACCGCTGCCGAAGAACATCCGAAATGGATGAGGCAACGGTCATCCCGATCGATCCAGCCAATAATTGGACATCGGGACGAGCCTCCATTTTCCGTTCGAAGTCCGCAAATACAGCCTGATCAAGGATGATATCGGCGACGAATGAGTAGCTGTCGGTTGTGGCTGGACGCCGCACAATCTCGTGGTAGCGCATTGGAACTCCTCCCGGGTAACTCTCGGTCGAATTGGCGAGACAGGTATTTAGCCGCTCCATCATCTGGCTCAGGCTGCTGACAATCAGGCGGATGACTGCGGCATTGTCCCTAGCGTGGTCCCGGGCATCAGTCGCGCCACACCTGACCAGCGTGGGCCAATCCACTGCACTAATCATTTTGGCAGAATAGAAGAGGTCTCAATGCGCGGTGTCGGCATTTGGACGATGACTGTCAGCAGCATGGTTGCTGGGACAAAAGGCGCCTACCCATCAGCAGATGACAGGAAGATAGGTCAATTCCTGAAATGTTTTATCAAAACTCGTGATTACTATGACGAGAAATTTGTTGCCGCCGCACCGCGATGAGAAGGCATTGTGAACTGCCTGTTTGAGATCAGGCGGGGCGAGATCATGATGAACAATATCAACCAGGGTGATAGTGGCCTGCGCGGAGCTTGCAGCGAGCGCAGCTTCCTATTGGTTATCATGCTCACCGTAGCGGCTGAGATTAGCAGCCTGATCTGGTGGCTTCTTTAGTGGCGCAGACTCGGCCGCGGATGGGCATAGCCACAGAGCAACCCCGACAATCAGGGACTCCTCCGAAGCAGCATATGCAGCGGTCTCATCATTCATTCTGGTTCATTGTCAGAGTTGGCTTCGCGCTGACTGCGGCTTGGGTTGCTGTGACTGAATCTTGGGATAGTGATGGCAACGGCAGCATCTCCTTTCATGAGATGCTGTTGTTCATTGTGCGCTTCCTCGCCTTTCCGCTGCACCTCCTGCTGAGCCTTACCCCCGGCGAGGTGCTTGGGTTCTTCGGGTTGCCGAACGC
>NZ_JQKB01000003.1 GCF_000745835.1 Belnapia moabensis DSM 16746
GCCAATGGTCCGACCTGGCCATCCTCCGCACCACGCCCGCGCTGTTCGCCCTGTTCTCACTCGTGACGCTGTGGGCCAACCAACTCGCCGCCGAGCGTGGACCGCTGGTCGAGTGTGTGCGCTGGTACCGCAAGTCGCTACCAACCTTCAGCGACGCTCTCGTGCTGGTGCGCCGCGAGCTCTGGCGCGCGCAGTTTTCTGCTACCTCGCCGCTGGCCGGGACAGCACAGAATGTCTCAGCCGATCTCATCGAGCGATTGCTGCTCATCGTCTGCCGCCCGCCATGATGGCACGCGAGCGTCACGGCACGTGCAAAGCCAAGATAAGCGCCAATCCTGCCGATGCCGGCCTGCGCGCCCGCCTCGGTCAGGCCTTCATGCTGGGTGGACGGCACGACGCCGCGGCCGAGCAGTTCGCACAGTGCCGCAGCAGCGCGCCCGGATGGCCTCGCATCGTGGCATTGCAGGCACAGAACGCATTGCTGGCCGGTGATTCTGCCAATGCCATCGCCTTTGCCGATGCCGGCCTGGCCGAGGGCGTCGTCGATGCCTCGCTGCATAGCATCCTGGCCCACGCGCTGGTCGCCACCGGGCGCCTGGCGGAGGCAGCGCCGCATTTCACCGCGGCTGCGCGGCTGTCGCCTGAGAATGGCTATTTCGCCCATCTCGCCGCCGCGGCGGGGGAAGGAACGGAGCGCGCGACGGAAAGCTATATCACCGCGCTCTTCGACGGCTATGCGCCGCGCTTCGAACAGTCGCTCATCAGCCTCGGCTACCGCGTTCCCGGCCTGGTGCGGCGGATGGTGGAGCGGCACTGCCCCGCCGTCGCCGCCGGTGAGGCAAAGCTCGGCCCCGTCCTCGACCTCGGATGCGGCACCGGCCTGGTCGGCGTTGCGATTGCCGATCTGCTGGGGGGGGCGCTGACCGGGATCGACCTCTCCCGCGGCATGCTTGAGCAGGCTGCCGCCAAGCATCTCTATGCGGAACTCCGCCAGGCCGACATCGTCGCCGCGCTGCGCGAGGGATTGCCGCCCCAGGCGCTGATCGTCGCCGCCGATGTCTTCATCTACCTCGGCGCGCTGGAGGAGGTTCTGCGTCTTTGTCGCCAGACCCTGGCGCCGGAAGGTGTGTTGCTCTTCAGCCTGGAGCGCGCGGCGCCGGGCGAGGGGTCCTGGCGCCTCGGTCCCTCGGGCCGCTATTCCCATGCGCCCGACTATGTCACCCGCTGCCTCGCGGAGGCGGGTCTCGTCCTCGTCGAACAGCGTGATGAGGCGCTGCGCCTCGAATCCGATCACACGGTCGAGGGCATGTTGATCCTCGCCCGCCCGGCGCCTCACTGATGGCTGCGCTCGACTATCGCACCGGGCTGGAGGCGCTGCGGGCAGGCATGCCGGAGGCCGCGCTCGCCCCGCTCTCGGCCGCGCTCGACGACCCCATGCAAGGCGCCTGGGCCCGGCTCAACCTCGGCCTTGCGCTTCATGCCCTTGGGCGCCTTGCCGAGGCGGAGCCGCATCTGCGAACCGCCATGGCGGCACTGCCCGACCAGGCGGAGCCGGCCTTCCGCCTTGGCACTATCGCCGGCCTGCGCGGTGATGGTGCCGGCGCGATGGCGCTCTTCCGTGCCGCCCTCGCGCGTGACCCGCACCACGTCCCGGCCCATGCCGCCCTGGCCGCCCTTGCGGTGGAAGCCGGCGACGGTGCCGAGGCCCGTGCGCTGCTCGCCGCGGCCCGTTGCATCGACCTGGGGGAGCCTGAGCTTGCCCTCGCGCTTGCTCGGCTCGACCTTGCCGAAGGGCTGAGCGAAGCGGCTGTCGCGGAGGCTGCCAGGGTACTTGCAGCCCGTCCGAGCCATGCCGCCGCCGCCCGGCTTTTCGCGGAAGCAAGCCTGGCGAGCCAGGATCCCGAGGCGGCCCTGGCCGAAATCGCCGCGCGGGCCGAGGCCGAACCCTTTGCTGCCGGCTGGCCCCTCGCCGCCGCCTGGTTGAATGAGGCAGCTGGACGTCCCGCTGCCGCCCTCGCCGAGTTGCGCACCGCCCATCTGCTGGCGCCCGGGTCGGCGGATGTCCTGGCGCTCCTCGCTCATGCTCTGGCCGGCGCGGAGCGGACGGCGGAGGCGGAGACGACGCTGCGCGCGGCCATCGCCGCTCGGCCTGCGGATATCGATTTGCGTAACCGATTGGCGACGGTGCTGTGGAAGGCCAATCGCCTTTCGGCGATGCTCGACATCCTCACCGCCGCCATCGCCGATTTCGGCCCGCACCCGACGCTGCTGCTGAACCAAGCCCTGGCGCTGAACACTATCGGCGAGCAGGAGGCGGCACTTGCCGCGGCCGATGCCTCGCTGCCCAGGGGAGGGGTGGCGGCGCTGGTCAACCGCATCGCCGTGCTGCCCTATCACCCGGTGGCCGGCACCGCTGCCAACCTTCGCAAGGCAGCCGAGGCGATCAACGTAGCCCTGCCGCCGGCGGCGCCGATCGTGGCCCGGCGCCGGGTGGGGGGCGGCCGGCTTCGTCTCGGCCTGCTCTCCGGTGGCCTCGGCCAGCACCCGGTGGGCTGGCTGACCTTGGCCGGGTTGGAGGCCTTGCCCGAGGCGGAGTTCGAACTCACCGCCTATTCGCTGAAGCCGCGGACAGACCCGCTCGCTGCGCGCTTCCGCGCCCGCTGCACCCGCTGGCACGAAGTCGGCCCGCTGGATGATGCCGCGATCGCCGCGCAGATCGCCGAGGACGGCATCGACATCCTCGTCGAGCTGGGAGGCTATGGCGAAGGCGGTCGGCCCTTCGTGCTGCGGCATCGGCCGGC
Source organism: Belnapia moabensis DSM 16746 (assembly GCF_000745835.1). Lineage (GTDB taxonomy): Bacteria > Pseudomonadota > Alphaproteobacteria > Acetobacterales > Acetobacteraceae > Belnapia > Belnapia moabensis. The sequence goes on from NZ_JQKB01000003.1 coordinate 2,802, forward strand.
GCCGGTGCAGGTGAAATGGGTCGGCGCGCAGTTCTCGACGCTCGGCCTCGATGGCTGCGACTGGATGCTGACTGATCGCTGGGAGACCCCGCCCGGCTTCGAGCCGCATTACACCGAGCGCCTGCTGCGCCTGCCGGATGGCTATGTCTGCTACCTGCCGCCGCCCTATGCGCCGCCGGTCGCGCCGCTGCCGGCGGTTGCGAATGGGGCCGTCACCTTCGGGTGCTTCAATAACCTCGCCAAGCTGACGGCGCCGGTGCTCGCCGCCTGGGCGCGGATCATGGCGGCGCTGCCGGAGGCGCGGCTGGTGCTGCGCACCCACAGCCTCAGCGAGCCGGAGACGCGGGCGCGAACCGCCGCACGCCTCGCCGCGGCCCGGCTGCCGATGGCGCGGGTCGCGCTGGAAGGTGGCGTGCCGCATCGCGAACTCATGGCCGCCTATGGCGGGATCGACATCGCGCTCGATCCTTTCCCATATACCGGTGGCCTGACGGTCTGCGAGGCATTGTGGATGGGCGTGCCCGTTGTCGCCATGGCGGGGGACAGTTTCTGCGCCAGGCACGCGCTCAGTCATCTGAGTAATGTCGGCCTCGGCGACTGGGCGGTGGCGGATGTGGAGGCTTATGTCGCACAGGCTATCTGCCGGGCGCGGAATTTGCCGCCACTTGCGGCGCTACGCGAAGGGCTGCGCGAGCGGGTTACGGCCTCGCCGTTGACCGATGCGCCGCGTTTCGCCCACGGCCTTGCCGCGGCGCTGCACCATGCCTGGGAGGCGGCGGCTCGATAAAACGTCATGGAGTGCGGTTATGCTTCTGGTAACCTTCGGCTGGGCATGCGCGAAGCGGCACCCATCTCAGCGGAACCGGCAGACCCCTTCAGCCGTTCCGGCTGCGTCTCGCGGGATAAGGAAGCTGGAACGCCGATGACCATCCTCGATACCCGCGTCTCCGCCCTGGCCAGACGCTACGGCGCCGTTCGTGGTCATACCGAGGCCCTCGCCGCGCCGCTCTCGCCCGAGGACCAGACGATCCAGTCGATGCCCGATGCCAGCCCGGCGAAGTGGCATCGGGCGCATGTCACCTGGTTCTTCGAAACCTTCCTGCTTCTGCCCAACTTGCCGGGCTACCGCCGGTTCCGTGAGGAGTTCGCCTTTCTTTTCAACTCCTATTATGAGGCTGCCGGTCCGCGCCATGCCCGGCCGAAGCGTGGGATGCTCACCAGGCCCTCCGCCGCCGAGGTCGGTGCCTATCGCGCCCAGGTCGATGCCGCGATGGCCCGGCTGCTGGAGAGTCCGCCGGACGGGGCGCTGCCGCTGGTCGAGCTTGGCCTGCAGCACGAGCAGCAGCACCAGGAGTTGCTGCTGACCGACATCCTGCATGCCCTCGCTCAGAACCCGCTGCTGCCGGCCTATGATCCGCAGTGGCGGGAGCCTGCCATCGCCGCCGGCCCCGCCCGGATGCTCGACGGGACGGACGGTATCCGCGAGGTCGGCAGCGCCGGCCCGGGCTTCGCTTTCGACAACGAAACGCCGCGCCACAAGGTCTGGCTGGAGCCCTACCGCATCGCCGATCGGCTGGTAACCAATGGCGAATGGCTCGATTTCATGGCCGATGGCGGCTACCGCAGCGCGACGCTCTGGATGAGCGAGGGCTGGGCGCGGGCGCAGGCCGAGGAGTGGCAGGCGCCCTTCCACTGGCATCGACGCGAGGGCGGGTGGAGCCAGTTCACCCTGGGCGGGCTGCGGCCGCTCGATCCCGCCGCGCCGGTTCGGCACGTTTCCTGGTACGAAGCGGAGGCTTATGCCCGTTGGGCCGGCCGCCGGCTGCCGACCGAGGCGGAGTGGGAGGCGGCGCAGGACCTGCCCGGCCTGTTCCAGGCGCGCGATTCCGCCTGGCAGTGGACCGGCAGCGCCTATCGTCCCTATCCCGGTTTCCGCCCCTGGGCGGGTGCGGTCGGCGAGTACAACGGCAAGTTCATGATCGGCCAGATGGTGCTGCGCGGTGGCTCGCTCGCCACGCCGCCCGGCCATGCCAGGCCCGGCTACCGCAACTTCTTCCCGCCCGATGCCCGCTGGCAATTCACCGGCCTCCGCCTCGCGGAGGACGCGGCATGAGCGCGGCGATGGATGCTGCGGCCGGGCAGCGCGCGGCCCTCATCGCCGATGCGCTGGCTGGCCTTTCTGCTCCGCGCAAGACGCTGCCTTGCAAGTGGCTCTACGACGCCGAGGGCTGCCGGCTCTTCGAGGCCATCACCCGCCTGCCGGAATACTACCCGACGCGGACGGAGGTGCGGATCCTGACCGAACAGGCCGCTTCCATCGCCGAGGCGGTCGGGCCTGGCCGCGCCGTGGTCGAATTCGGACCCGGCGATGGCGCCAAGGCGGCGCTGCTGCTCGCGGGTCTCGACCGGCCTGCCGCCTATGTGCCGGTCGACATCGCGCCGGAATGGCTGGAGGAGGCGGCGAGCCGGGTAGCGATCGCCCGGCCCGGCCTGCCGGTGCTGCCGGTCGTCGCCGATTTCACCCAGGCCTTTGCCCTGCCGCGGCGGCTCGGCGCCGCGCCGCGGCTTGGCTTCTTCCCGGGCTCCACGATCGGCAATTTCGAGCCGGCGGGGGCGGTCGAGTTCCTGCGCCGGGCGAGGACGACTTTGGGCACGGGGGCTCGGCTACTGCTGGGCGCCGATTTGGTGAAGGCGCCGGCGGTGCTGGAGGCCGCCTATGACGATGCCGCGGGCGTCACCGCCGCCTTCGACCTCAACCTGTTGCACCGGCTGAACCGCGAGGCCGGGGCGGATTTCGACACCGGTGCCTTCCGGCATCGCGCCGTCTGGAATGCGGTGCTGGAGCGGATCGAGATGCATCTCGTCGCCGAGCGGGCGCAGGTGGTGCGGCTGGCCGGGCGCAGCATCCGCTTCGAGGCGGGCGAGACTATCCATACCGAGAGCAGCCACAAGTACCGGCCGGAGCGGCTTGCCGGCTTGGCCGCTTCGGCCGGCTGGCGCATAAGCCGGCACTGGACGGATGCGGAGGGGCTCTTCTCGGTATGGCTGCTGGACGCGTAGGGACCGAGATCGCCAGCCATCGCGGCGGGGCGATCCTCTGGCCGGAGAACAGCCTGCTCGCTTTCCGCCATGCTCTCGCCCTGCCGGCCGAGCAGCTGGAGATCGACGTCCACCTCACCGCGGATGGCGAGGTCGCCGTCATCCATGACGCAACGCTCGATCGCACGACCGACGGCACCGGCCCGGTCCGTGCCCAGACCATGGCCGAGCTGCGCCGCGTCCGACTCAAAGGTACGGGCGGGGAGGGGGTGCCCAGCCTCGCCGAGGTCGTGGCGCTGACCCGTGAGGCGGGGCGAATCCTGCGGCTCGAAATCAAGGCGGATGGCATGGGGCGCCCCTATCCGGGCATCGTCCCCGCCTGCCTCGCGGTGCTCGATGCCGCCAGGATGCGCGCCCGTACCGTGCTCATGAGCTTCGAGCCGATGACCGTCGCCGCCGCGGTGGCGGCCGGCGGATTTTACCGGCTGGTGCTGCTGATGGGCAGCCGGCCCTGGCACGGCATGGGGCCGGAGGGCGCCATCGCCCTCGCCCGCGCCTGCCATGCGGAGGAGCTCGGACTCACCATCGCGGATTGGGAGGAGGACTCGGTCGCCGCACTTCGCGCCGCCGGGCTCGGGGTCAGCGCCTGGGGCACCAATGACGAGGCAAGCATCCGACGCGGCTTCGCGCTCGGGATGGATGCCATCGCCACGGACGATCCGCCGCTCGCGCTCCGGCTCCGCGGCTGAACCAAAACCTGATAACGAAATCGGAACGGGCCGAAAGCCGCAGCCTCCCTTGCATCCGGCGCGCGGCGCGGCCATACCTAGCCGCAACGACGGCGCCATTAGAGACGCAACGGGGAGAACGATCCGGGTGACAGATTCCATCCTGGAAACCGAGGGGCTGACGAAGGAATTCCGGGGGTTCGTCGCCGTCAACGGCGTCTCCCTGAAGGTCCGGCGCGGCAGCATCCATGGCCTGATCGGGCCGAACGGTGCCGGCAAGACCACCTGCTTCAACCTCCTGACCAAATTCCTCCAGCCGACGCGCGGGACGATCCGCTACGACGGCCGCGACATCACCGGCATGAAGCCGGCCGAGGTCGCGCGCCTCGGCCTGGTGCGGAGCTTCCAGATCTCGGCCGTCTTCCCGCATCTCTCGGTGTTGGAGAATGTGCGGGTTGCGCTTCAGCGGCAGCGCGGCGGCAGCTTCGACTTCTGGCGCTCGGAAGGGCTGCTGCGGCAGTTCGATGACCGCGCCATGGCGCTGCTCGAGGATGTCGGCCTGACCGGCTATGCGCGGCTGCAGGCGGGCGAGCTGCCCTATGGCCGCAAGCGCGCCCTCGAGATCGCGACTACGATGGCCATGGACCCGGCGATGATGCTGCTCGACGAGCCCACGGCCGGCATGACGCATGAGGATGTGGACCGCATCGTGGCGCTGGTGAAGCGCGTCTCTGCGGGCCGCACCGTGCTGCTGGTCGAGCACAACCTGAAGGTCGTCTCCGGCCTCTGCGACCGCATCACCGTACTCGCGCGCGGTAGCGTCCTCGCCGAGGGCGACTATGCCGAGGTCTCCCGCAACCCCGATGTGGTCGCCGCCTATCTCGGCACCGAAGCTTCCCCGGAAGGAGCGATGGCCCATGGCTGAGACCCTGGAACGCGCCCGTCCCGGCAGCGCCGGCTCGCCGCTGCTCGAGGTCCGCAAGCTCGAGGCCTGGTATGGCGAGAGCCACGTCCTGCACGGCGTCGACATCGACGTGAACCCGGGCGAGGTGGTGACGCTGCTCGGCCGCAACGGCGCCGGCAAGACGTCGACCCTGCGCTCGATCATGGGCCTCACCGGCCGGCGTGCGGGCAGCATCCGCTTCGAGGGGCGGGAGACGATCAACCTCCGCTCCGACGTCATCGGCCGCGCTGGCATCGGCTATTGTCCGGAGGAGCGCGGTATCTTCGCCAGCCTCAACGTCACCGAGAACCTAATGCTGCCGCCCGTGGTGAAGCCGGGCGGGCTCGACCTGGGCACGATCTACAAGCTTTTCCCAAACCTGAAGGAGCGGGCGAACAGCCAGGGCACGAAGCTCTCGGGCGGCGAGCAGCAGATGCTGGCCGTCGCCCGCATTCTCCGCACCGGAGCCAACCTGCTGCTGCTCGACGAGCCGACCGAAGGGCTGGCCCCGGTCATCGTCCAGCAGATCGGCGCCATGATCCGCGAGATCAAGGCGCGTGGCTTCACCGTGCTGCTGGTCGAGCAGAATTTCCGCTTCGCCCAGACCGTGGCTGACCGCCACTACGTGATGGAGCACGGTCGCGTCGTCGACATGGTCCGCAACGACGAGCTGAACGCCTCGCTCGGCCGGCTGCACGAATATCTCGGTGTCTGATCCCGTCTCCCAGGAGCCCGACCATTATGTCGCTTGACCGCCGCACTCTGCTGACCGGCGCCGCTGTTGCCCCCTTCGCCTTTGCCCGGGCGGGCCATGCCCAAGGGACGCCGACGCTGAAGATCGGCGTGCTGAACGACCAGTCGGGCGTCTACCGCGACATCTCCGGCCCGACCTCGGTTGCCTGCGTGCGCCAGGCGATCCAGGATTTCGGCAGCCGCGGCTTCAATGTCGAGGTCGTCGTCGGCGACCACCAGAACAAGCCTGATGTCGGCAGCAACATCGCGCGGCAATGGATGGACCGCGACGGCGTCGACGTCATCGTCGATGTGCCGAATAGCGCGGTCGGCCTCGCGGTTGCCGGCGTGGTGCGCGAGAAGAACAAGGTCTACCTCAACTCGACCTCGGCGACGGCGGACCTGACCGGCGCGCAATGCTCGCCGAACACGGTCCACTGGACCTACGACACCTACATGCTGGCGAAGTCCACCGGCGGCGCCATGGTGAAGGCGGGCGGCGATACCTGGTTCTTCCTCACGGCGGACTATGCCTTCGGCCATGCGCTGGAGCGGGACACCACCAATTTCGTCAAGTCAGCCGGCGGGCGCGTCGTCGGCGGCGTGCGGCATCCGCTGAGCAACACCGACTACTCCTCCTTCCTGGTGCAGGCGCAGTCCTCGCGCGCCAAGGTCATCGGCCTGGCCAATGCGGGTACGGATACGGTCAACACGGTGAAGCAGGCGGCCGAGTTCGGCATCACGCGCCGCGGCACCAAGATCGCCGTGCTGCTGATGTTCCTGAATGACGTGCATGCGCTCGGCCTGCAGGCGGCGCAGGGGCTCGTGCTGACCGAGACCTTCTACTGGGATCTCAACGACCGCACTCGCGCCTTCACCAATCGGGTGAAGCCGCATCTCGCTGGTTCGATGCCTGCCATGTCGCATGCCGGCTGCTACAGCGCGGTGCTGCACTACCTGAAGACCGCGGCCGATATGGGTGCGGCGCAGGCGAAGCAGGACGGCGCGGCGACCGTCGCCCGCATGAAGGCGATGCCGACGGATGACGACTGCTTCGGCGCGGGCCGCATCCGCGAGGACGGGCGCAAGCTGCACCCGGCCCATCTCTTTGAGGTGAAGGCGCCGGGCGAGAGCAAGGGCGCCTGGGACTACTACAAGCTGCTGCAGACGACGCCGGCGGAGGAGGCCTTCCGCCCCGTCAACGAAGGCAGCTGCCCGCTCGTCCGCAGCTAGGACAAGGACCATGGGAGACCGGGCGGCCATGCATCGCCCGGCCCCGCCAACAGGGAGACGGACATGACGATCACGAGGAGAAGCCTGCTCGCAACCGGCGCCATGGCCGCGGCGGCGACATCGCTGCCGCGGCTGACGCGCGCCCAGGCGGCGAATACAATCCGTATCGGCGTGCTGAACGACATGTCCGGCACCTACAAGGACAATACTGGCCCCGGCTCCGTCGCCTGCGCGCAGCAGGCGATCGCCGAGTTCGGCCAGCAGGGCTTCAATGTCGAGCTGATCTTCGCCGATCATCAGAACAAGCCGGATGTCGGGGTGAACTTGGCACGGCAGTGGTACGACCAGGGCATCGACATGATCCTCGACGTGCCGACCAGCTCGGTCGGCCTCGCGGTGAACAATGTCGCCCGCGAAAAGAATAAGGTGAACATCAACTGCGGCTCGGCCACCTCGGACCTGACCGGGGCGCAATGCGCACCGACCATGGTCCATTGGTCCTACGACACCTACATGCTGTCGAAATCGACCGGCGGCGCCATGGTGAAGGCGGGTGGCGATACCTGGTTCTTCATCACTGCCGACTATGCCTTCGGCCATGCGCTGGAGCGGGATACCAGCAATTTCGTCAAGGCCTCGGGCGGCCGCGTTCTCGGCGCGGTGCGAACGCCTTTCCCTTCTACGACGGACTTTTCTTCGTTCCTCGTCCAGGCGCAGAGTTCGCGGGCCAAGGTGATCGGCTTCGCCAATGCGGGGTCGGACACCATCAACTGCGTAAAGCAGGCGGCGGAGTTTGGCATTACCAAGCGCGGCACCAAGCTCGCCGCCATGCTGATGTTCATCACCGACGTCCATTCCATCGGGCTCGAGACGGGGCAGGGGCTGGTCTGTACCGAGAGCTTCTACTGGGACCTCAACGACCGCACCCGCGCCTTCACCCAGCGCGTGCTGCCGAAGATGCCGAACCTCTACCCCAACCAGATCCATGCCGGCTGCTACTCGGCAACGCTGCACTACCTACGCGCGGTGCAGGCAATGGGCGTGGCGGCCGCCAAGGCCTCGGGCACCGAGGTGGTCAACCGGATGAAGGCGATGCCGACGGAGGATGATGCCTTCGGGGCAGGGTCCATCCGCGCCGATGGGCGGAAGATTTGCCCCTCCTACCTGCTTGAGGTGAAGTCCCCGGCGGAGTCGAAGCGCCCCTGGGACTACTACAAGGTCCTGCAATCCACCCCGGCCGGCGAGGCCTTCCGCCCGTTGAACGAAGGCGGCTGCCCGCTGGTGCGTAGCTGACAAGGAAGCGAGAGAAAGCGATGACCCCGACCCGCCGCAGCCTGCTGACCGCCACGGTCGGCGCCACGCTGATGCCCGCCCTGCCGCGCCTCGGCCGGGCGCAAGCCGCCAACACCATCCGCATCGGCGTACTGAACGACCAGTCGGGCGTCTACCGCGACATCTCCGGCCCCTACGGCATCGAATGCACGAAGCAGGCGGTGCAGGAATTCGGCGACAAGGGCTTCGCCGTCGAGGTCATCTCCGCCGACCACCAGAACAAGCCCGATGTCGGCGCCAATATCGCACGGCAATGGTACGACCAGGGCGTCGACCTCATCATCGACGTGCCGACCTCCTCGGTCGGGCTCGCGGTCAACAACGTCGCCCGCGAGAAGAACAAGGCCTATATCAACACCGGCTCGGCGACCTCCGACCTCACCGGTGCCCAGTGCAGCCCGAACACGGTGCACTGGATGTATGACACCTACATGCTGGCGAAGTCCACCGGCGGCGCCATGGTGAAGGCGGGCGGCGACAGTTGGTTCTTCATCACCGCCGACTACGCCTTCGGCCACGCGCTGGAGCGGGACACGACGACCTTCATCAGGGCCGCGGGCGGCAAGGTAAACGGCAGCGTCAAGTATCCTTTCCCGGCGACCTCGGACTTCTCCTCCTTCCTGCTGCAGGCACAGGCCTCGCGCGCCAAGGTCATCGGCTTCGCCAATGCCGGCGCGGACACCATCAACAGCATCAAGCAGGCGGCCGAGTTCGGCATCACCCGCGGCGGGGTGAAGCTGGCGGCGCTGCTGATGTTCCTTCCCGATGTCCATGCGATCGGCCTCCGCACCGCACAGGGGCTGGTGCTGACCGAGAGCTTCTACTGGGACCTCAACGACCGCACCCGCGCGGTGTCGGAGCGGCTGCGGCCGCGGCTGAAGGATGTGAAGCCCAACATGGCCTCCATCGCCAACTACTCCTGCACGCTGCACTACCTGAAGGCGGTGGCCGACATGGGCGTCGCCGCGTCCAAGGCCTCGGGCGTCGATGTCGTCAACCGCATGAAGGCGATGCCCTGCGACGACGATGCCTTCGGCCCGGGCAGCATCCGCGCGGATGGGCGGAAGCTCTGCCCCTCCTACCTGTTCGAGGTGAAGTCGCCCGCCGAGAGCAAGGCGCCGTGGGACTACTACAAGCTGCTCCAGACCACCCCGGCCGAGGAAGCCTTCCGCCCGATTAACGAGGGTGGTTGCTCCCTCGTGCGGAGCTGAAGGCGATGCCGCTGCACCGCCGCGACGTGTTGCTGGCCGGCAGCGGCCTCGCCTTGGCCGGCGGCCGGGCGAGGGCGCAGGGAGGGGCCTTGCGCCTCGGTGTCCTCACCGACATGTCCGGCCCCTATCGCGACCTGACGGGGCCGGGCAGCTTCGCCGGCGCCCGGCAGGCGGCGGAGGAGTTCTCCGCCGCGACCGGCATGGCGGTCGAGGTGATCGTCGGCGACCATCAAAACAAGCCGGATGTCGGCGCCAATATCGCCCGGCAATGGTTCGACCGCGAGGGCGTCGAGGCCATCATCGATCTGCCGAACAGCGCCGTGGCGCTGGCTGTCTCCGGCATCGCGCGGGAGAAGAACAAGGTGGTGCTCGGCTCCGGCGTGGGCTCCACCGTCTTCACCGGCGCGCAATGCAGCCCGAACAGCATCCAGTTCACCTACGACACCTACATGCTGGCCAAGGGCACCGGCGATGCGCTGGTGAAGCAGGGCGCCGATAGCTGGTTCTTCATCACCGCCGACTATGCCTTCGGCCATGCGCTGCAGGCCGATATCTCGCGCTTCGTCGAGGCGGCGGGCGGCAAGGTGCTGGGCGCCGCGCGCTACCCTTTCCCGGCGACGACGGATTTCTCCTCCTTCCTGCTCCAGGCGCAGAGCTCGCGCGCCAAGGTCATCGGCCTCGCCAATGCCGGGGCGGACCTCATCAACTGCATCAAGCAGGCGCGGGAATTCGGCCTGCTGCGGAGCGGAGTGAAGCTCGCCTGCCTGCTGATGACGGTCGTCGACAGCATCGCCCTCGGCCTGCCCGAGGCGCAGGGGCTGCTGATGACCGAGAGCTTCTATTGGGACCTCAACGACCGCACCCGCGCCTTCGCCGAGCGGGTGAAGGGCAAGCGGCAGGGCGCCGTGGTCCATGCCTCCTGCGCCGGCTGCTACGGCGTGACGCTGCACTATTTGAAGGCCGTGAAGGATCTCGGCATCGAGCGCGCCCGCGCCTCGGGCCTCGAGGTCGTCAACCGCATGAAGGCGATGCCGACCGATGACGATGCCTTCGGGCCGGGGCGCATCCGCGAGGATGGACGCAAGCTGACGCCCGGTTATCTTTTCCAGGTGAAGTCCCCGGCCGAGAGCCGTGGCCCCTTCGACGTGCATAAACTGGTTGCCACCACCCCGGCCGAGGAGGCCGCCCGCCCGCTCGCCGAAGGCGGCTGCCCCTTCGTTCGAACTTAAGGACTCCCACGCCGCATGGAAGACATCTTCGGCATCCCCGCACCGCTGCTCTTCGGGCAGCTGCTGCTCGGCCTCATCAACGGCGCCTTCTATGCGATGATGTCGCTGGGGCTGGCGGTGATATTCGGGCTGCTCAACATCATTAATTTCACCCATGGCGCGCAGTTCATGATGGGCGCCTTCGCGGCCTGGATGCTGCTCGAATGGGCCGGGCTGAACTACTGGTGGGCGCTCCTGCTGGTGCCCATCATCGTCGGCTTCACCGGCGTGGTGCTGGAGCGGCTGATGATCAGCCGGCTCTACAAGCTCGACCACCTCTACGGGCTGCTGCTGACCTTCGGCCTCGGCCTTATCATCGAGGGCGTGTTCCGCAACCAGTTCGGCTCCTCCGGCCTGCCCTACCGCATCCCGCCCGAGCTTCAGGGTGCCTGGGACCTCGGCTTCATGTTCCTGCCGATCTATCGCGGCTGGGTGGTGATCGCGGCCCTCATCCTCTGCCTCGCCACCTGGCTGCTGATCGAGAAGACGCGGCTCGGCGCCTATCTCCGCGCGGCGACGGAGAATGCGCCGCTGGTCCAGGCCTTCGGCGTCAACGTCCCCCGCATGGTGACGCTGACCTACGGCTTCGGCGTGGCGCTCGCCGCCATCGGCGGGGTGCTGGCGGCGCCGATCTATTCGGTGAACCCGCAGATGGGCACCAACCTCATCATCGTCGTCTTCGCCGTGGTGGTGATCGGCGGGATGGGCTCCATCCTGGGGTCCATCATCACCGGCTTCGGCCTCGGAATCGTCGAGGGGCTGACCAAGGTCTTCTACCCGGAGGCCTCGGCAACCGTCATCTTCGTCATCATGGCGATCGTGCTGCTGGCACGGCCCGCCGGCCTGTTCGGGAGGGCCTGACATGGCCGATTCCACCGCCATCACCGCCAATTCGATCCCGGCCCCCGCGGCCGAGGATCACGGCATCTGGGGCTTCTCACGGGCGCAGTTTGGGGCGCTCGGGGTGATGCTGGCCGTGCTCGCCATCGGGCCCTTCCTGCTCTACCCCGTCTTCCTGATGAAGCTGCTCTGCTTCGCCCTCTTCGCCTGCGCCTTCAACCTGCTGATCGGCTATGTCGGGCTGCTCTCCTTCGGCCACGCCGCCTATTTCGGCATGGGCGGGTATCTCGCCGGCCATGCGGCGAAGGTCTGGGGGCTGACGCCGGAGCTCGCCATCATCACCGGCGGCGCGACGGCGGCGCTGCTCGGCGCCGTCGCGGGCTGGGTGGCGATCCGCCGCCAGGGCATCTACTTCGCCATGATCACCCTGGCGCTGGCGCAGATGATCTACTTCCTCTGCGTGCAGCTGCCCTTCACCGGGGGCGAGGACGGCATCCAGGCCATCCCGCGCGGCAGCCTGTTCGGCGTCGTCCCGCTCGACCGGGACCTGACGCTCTACTGGGTGGTCGCCGGCATCTTCCTGCTCGGCTTCCTGATGATCCACCGCATCATCCACTCGCCCTACGGGATGGTGCTGAAGTCGATCCGCGAGAACGAGCCGCGGGCGATCTCGCTCGGCTACCGGACGGACGACTACAAGCTGCTCGCCTTCATCCTCTCCGCCGGGCTCGCCGGCGTGGCGGGGGCGACCAAGTCGATCGTCTTCGGCATCGCCACGCTGACCGACGTGCACTGGTCGATGTCGGGCGAGGTGGTGCTGATGACGCTGGTGGGCGGCCTCGGCACGGTCTTCGGCCCGGTCGTAGGCGCGGCGGTGATCGTGACGATGCAGAACTACCTGGCCGAGCTCGGCGCCTGGGTGACGGTGATCCAGGGCGTGATCTTCGTCATCTGCGTTCTGGCCTTCCGCCGCGGCATCGTCGGCGAGATCGGCAACTGGCTGAAGGTGAAGCTGTAAGGCGGGAAGGGGCCATGCGGCCCCTCCTTCTCAGCCTTCCTTGAGATAGGGCTCGACCGTACCCTTCAGCTTGATGGTCATCGGGTTGCCCTTGCGGTCGAGCGTCTTGCCGACCGCGACCCGAACCCAGCCCTCGCTGACGCAGTATTCCTCCACATTGGTCTTCTCCGCCCCGTTGAAGCGGATGCCGATGCCGCGGGAGAGCAGCTCGGCATCATGGAAGGGGCTGCGGGGGTCGGTCGCCAGGCGGTCCGGCAGTGTTTCGGTCATGGCCTGTCCTTCGGGCAGTTCGGTCATGCCGGGGTGATACCCAGAGGCGGGCGCCGCGCCAACCGCCTCAAGCGGCCAGCTCGCGGCTACGGTCCCAGAGATTTGGCACCGCCCTGTTGTGGTAGCCGGAGGTGAAGGGCCGCGCCGCGCCCGTCGTCGGGTCGAATACGCTGCGCGGGATCGCGCCGATATTGCCGCCATAGCAATGGATGCTGATGCTCACGCGGTCGGCGAAGGCGTTCTCCACCACATGGATGTCGTAAGTATCGGCCGAGACGGCCACCACCTCGCCCGGCCGCAGCCGGTCCACCTGGCCGGGGCGCATGGGGGCGCCGGGTCGCATCTCGGTCGAGACCTCCTCGCCGCGCAGCATGCCGACCAAGCCCCAAACGGTGTGGTTGTGGACAGGCGTCCGCTGGCCCGGCCCCCAGACGAAGCTGACGACGCAGAAACGCTCGGCCGGGTCGCAATGCAGCAGGTACTGCCGGTAGGTCGGGCCGGCCTCGGCCATCTCGGCCGGCAGCCAGTCATCCTGGGCGACGAGGCCGCGCAGCAGGTCGGCACCCTCGTCCAGCCATCTGCGCTCGTCGGTACCGGTATCGGCCAGCCGCGTCATGGCCTGGATGAAGCTCCGCAGCCTGATCAGTCCTGACATGTCAGTCCCTCCCTCAGGCGTGGAAGCTTATCCCGGCTTCGGCGCATTGGAACGGGTTTCCGTGACGATGCGTTTTCAGGGCAGCGAGGAGGAGGTGCCGATGAGCCCGGAATTGCTGGTCTTCGCCGATGACGGGACCATCCCCAACAATCCGCGCCTGCCCGTGCTGCTGTACCGCGGCGCCGTCCCACCCGGCGAGCCGGAGGCGGTGGAGGCGCTCTTTACCCGGAATGGCTGGCCGCCGGCTTGGCGCAATGGCATCTACCCCTACCACCACTACCATCCGAATGCGCATGAGGCGCTGGCGATCGCCCGCGGTCGGGTACGGGTGATGCTGGGCGGGGAGGGCGGCCAGGCGCTCGATCTCGGGGCGGCTGATGTGGTGGTGCTGCCGGCCGGCACAGGGCACCGCAATCTCGGCGCGAGCGCCGACCTGCTGGTGGTCGGGGCCTATCCGCCGGGGGAGGCGCCCGAAGAGTATCGCGGCCGACCGGGCGAGCATGAGCGGGCGATCGCCACCATCCCCGCCGTGGAAGATCCGCCGGGCGAGCCGGTCACTGGCGGCCCCTGGCCGCTGTGAGCGCGCCATGACAGGCTTGCCTCTGCTGGAGGAGCCTGCCCATGACCGAACTCTTCGAGATCCTGCACAGCACCCGCGCCATGCGCCGGCTGAGGCCGAACCCGGTGCCGGATGCGCTGATCGCCAAGATCCTCCGTGCCGGCGCCTCGGCGGCGAATGGCGGCAACATCCAGCGCTGGCGCTTCCTTGTGGTGAAGGACTTGGAGATCAAGAAGGCGGTGCAGGTCTGGTACAAGCGCGCCTATGACGAGGTGATCGCGCCGCGCTACAGCAGCATCGCGCCGCCGCCCGGGACCACGGCCGAGCGCTATGCCCGGCAGCATGCCGCCGTCGAGTATCTGACCGATCATTTCCACGAGGCGCCGGTTTGGATCGTCGCCTGCCTCGCGGAGGAGAAGCCGACCCGCTGGTCCGGCGCCTCGATCTATCCGGCGGTGCAGAACATGCTGCTGGCGGCGCGGGAGCTTGGGCTCGGTGCGACCCTGACGACGAGGCACCTGCTTTACGAGAAGGAGGCGGAGGCGGCGCTCGGCCTGCCGCCCGGCGTGCATTCCTATGCGATCCTGCCCATCGGCTATCCGATGGGCCGCTTCGGGCCGGTCGGGCGCGGCCCGCTCCGGGACATCACCTTCCTCGACCGCTGGGGCGAGAATTGGGATATCCCGGAGGAAGGGTGAGGTTGCCTTACCCGGCGACGAGCACCACGCGGCCGGTGATCTTGCCCTCCTTCAGACGGTGCAGCACGGCGTCGGCATTGCGCTGCGGCTGGTTCTCGACCGGGATCGGTGGGATCTGGCCCTTCTTGGCGATGTCGATGAGCGCCCGCAACTCCTTGACGTTGCCGACATAGCTGCCCTGGACGGTCAGCGCCTTGATCGGCATGAGCGGCAGCGGGATGTTCATCTCGCCGCCGAACAGCCCGACCTGCACCAGCTTGCCGCCCTTGCGCAGCGCGTCGAAGGCGAAGCGCGCGGTCTGGGTGCCGTTCACCAGGTCGACGACGCCGGCCACCGGCCCGCCGCAGGCCTCGATGATGCGCTGCGTCGTGTCCTCGCCCGAGGCGAGCACCGTGTCGCTCGCGCCCTGCTTCTTGGCGGCGGCCAGCTTGTCCTCAGCGACGTCGACCACGCAGATGCGGCGATGGCCGAGCGCCTTCAGGATGGCGATGGCGTTCAGCCCGAGCCCGCCGGCGCCGACCAGCACCACCGGCTCGTCAGGCTCCAGCGGCATCAGCTTGTTGACTGCCGAATAGACGGTGACGCCGGAGCAGGCATAGGTCGCGGCGAGCGAGGGGTCGACGCCCTCGATGTCGATCAGGTGCTTCACGTGTGTCGCCAGGACATGCGTCGCATAGCCGCCATTCTGATAGACGCCGAGGCTGCGCCCGTTGAGGCACATATTCTCCTCGTCGCGCTGGCAGATGGCGCATTTGCCGCAGCCGACCCAGGGGTAGACGACGCGGATGTCGCCGACCTTGCTGCCCTGGCCCTCGGCCTCCGGCCCGAGCTTCACGACGCGCCCGACGATCTCATGGCCCATGGCGAGCGGCAGCTTCACGCCGCGATCGGTTAGCCGCATCTTGCCGCGGCTGCCGAGGTCGTATTCGCCCTCCCAGATATGCAGGTCGGAATGGCAGACGCCGGCATGCGTCACCTCGAGCAGCACCTCGGCGCCCTTGGGCTCGGGCGTCGGCATCTCGATTTCCTGCAACGGTTGTCCCGTCTCGACCACGGCCCAGGCGCGCATCGCGTTCTCTCCCACTTGATAAACCGATGGGACCGCGCCGCGCGGCCGCGGTCAAGCGGGGCGAGAGCAAACCCCGGACGGCCGGGCTCACCCGGGCGGGGTGATTGGGCCGTCCGAACAACAGGCTGGAGCGGCTTCCGCGAGCATGATCGAGCGGAGACCGCTCCGGTTGGCGGCGATCCCACGCTCTTTCACGACCCGGCCTATTTGGTGACCTAGGGTGGAGGAGCGAGCGGCGCCGCATCAATCCGGCCGGATGCCGTTCTCGCGGACGACGCGGCGCCAGGTCTCGATCTGCCGGTCGAGGAAGGCGGCGAAGTCGGCAGGTCCTTTGGGGTGCACATCGACGCCGAGCGTGCCCGTCAGCCGCTCGCGCACCGCCGGCACCTTCAGCGCCTCGCGCAGCGCGGCCTCGAAGCGGGCGCGGATCGGCGCCGGCGTCGCCACCGGGCCGAGCACGCCCCAGAAGGCCTCCGCCGTCACCTTCACCCCGAGTTCCGTGAGCGTCGGCGCGTCGGGGGCGACGGTGGAGCGCTTCGCCCCGGTGCTGGCCAGCGGGCGGATCGCCTTGGCCTCGAGCTGGGGGACGAAGATCGTGCCCGTCGCGGTCGGCAGATCCACCTCGCCGGCGGAGGCGGCAACGCCGAGCGGCCCGCCGCCGCGATAGGGGACGTGGACGAGGCTGATCCCCGCCTCCTTCTCGACCAGCTTCATCGTCAGATGCGCGAGGGAGCCGTTGCCGATGGTGCCGTAGGTGATGGTCTCCGGCTTCGCCTTGGCCGCCGCCACCAGGGCGGGGAAGTCTCGCCAGGGCCGCGTATGGAAGGCGGTGATGACCATGGGCGAGGTGCCGATCAGCAGCACCGGCGCCAGATCCTTCTGCGTGTCGAAGCCGAGATTGGAGATCAGCGCCGGGTTCACCGCATGGGTGTCGAAGACGAGGACCCAGCTGTTGCCGTCCGGCGTGGAGCGCGCCACGTCGCGCGTGCCGATCGCCCCCGAGGCGCCAGCCTTGTTCTCCACGACGACCGGCACGCCGAGCGCGGCCGAGAGGTGCGGTTGCAACAGACGCGAGATGGCATCGACGCTTCCACCCGGCGGGAAGGGCGCGACGAGGCGGATCGGGCCGCTCGGCCAAGCCGGCTGGGCGATGGCGGGCGCGGCGAGGACGAGCCCCGTGCCGAGCACGGTACGGCGGGTGAGCATGGTTGGAACCTCCCTGTTTTCGTCTCTTGGCCGCATAGATGGTGCCGCCGTCAAGGCCGGCGATGGACGCCTGGGGCGTCCGGCCGCTAGCCTTCCCCGTCAAGGAAGAACGACTCGGGAGAACATCGCCCATGACGCTGCGCCGCCATCTCTGGCCGCTCGCCCTGCTGCCGCTGCTCGCCTGCGCCGGGCAGGACCGCGCGCCCACCGCCGCCGCCCCCTCGCGCCAGGCGGTGCTGGACGGGGCGCTCCGCCAGCAGGTGGAGGCCGGCAAGGTCGCCGCCATCTCCGCCATCGTCATCCGCGCCGATGGCGAGGTGCTCTACCAGGGCCATGCGGGCGGGACGAATGCCGAAAGCCTCTTCCGCCTCGCCTCGATGACCAAGCCCGTCACCAGCGTCGCGGTGATGACGCTGGTCGAGGACGGCAAGCTTCGCCTCGACGATCCGCT
The DNA here is from genome assembly GCF_000745835.1 of Belnapia moabensis DSM 16746. Lineage (GTDB taxonomy): Bacteria > Pseudomonadota > Alphaproteobacteria > Acetobacterales > Acetobacteraceae > Belnapia > Belnapia moabensis. The sequence goes on from NZ_JQKB01000003.1 coordinate 20,054, forward strand.
GGCAAAGCACCTGCCGGAATTCCGTGGGCTGCGCGTGCGCGAGGCGAATGGCAGGCTGGTCGCCGCGCGGCAGCCGACGATCCGCGATTTGCTGCGGCACATGGGCGGCTTCTCCTACAGCTTCCTCAACGTCCCCGGCATGGTCGAGGCCTATGCGCGGGAGGGCGTGGATGACGGGCTGGCCGCGCCGGGCCGCACCACGCGCGACAACATGCGGCGCCTGGCCCGCGCGCCCTTGCAGGCGCAGCCCAACACGGTCTGGGCCTATTCGCTGGCGACGGATGTGCTCGGCGCCGTCGTCGAGCGCGTCAGCGGCAAGCCGCTCGATGCCTATGTCCAGGAGCGCATCGCCGGCCCGCTGCGGATGACGAGCTTCGCCTTCCATGTCCCGGAAGCCTCGCGCCCACGCATGGTGACGGCGATGCAGCCGACCGAAGGCGGGCTGCGCCCGATCCGCTCGGGCGACCGGGTGCCCTATCCGCTGACCCGTGGCACCTGGGTCTCCGACCCCGAGCGCGCCTTCAGCCGCACCGCCTATCCCTCGGGCGGCGCGGGCGCGACGGCGACGCTCGGTGACTATGCACGCTTCACCCGCATGCTGCTGAACGGCGGCGAGCTGGAGGGCGTGCGCATCCTGAAGGCGGAGACGGTGGCGGAGATGACCCGCGGCCAGACCGGCGGCCTGCCCGTCAACCTCCGCGGGCCGGGCTACGACTTCGGCTACGGCTTCAGCGTGGTGACGGACCCGGCGGCGGCGAAGACCCGCCAGCCAGTGGGCACCTATGGCTGGGGCGGCATCTACGGCACCGGCTTCTTCGTCGATCCGGCGAACCGGCTGGCCACCATCGTCATGACGCAGACCGCGACCAATGGCGGCGCCGCGGCGAACGAGGTGCGCGAGGCCTTCTACGGCACCATGGCACAGTAGCGCGGCGTGGGGCGGCTCAGAGCGGCCGCCCCGAGGAGCCGCCCGAGGCCTTGGCCGCCGTCAGGACGCGGCGGATCTCGCCTTCGGCCTTCTCCAGCTCCTTCGTGGCGCTGGCACGCTGCGCCTGGGCCTCGTTGGCGATGCGCAGGCTGTCCTCGATCGTCGCCACGAGCGAGGCATTGGCGCGCTTCACCGCCTCGATGTCGAAGACGCCGCGCTCGATCTGCTGGCGCGCTTCCAGGTTGCCCTGGCGCAGGCGCTCGGCATTGCCGGTCAGCAGCTCGTTGGTGAGGTCGGTCGCCTCCTTCAGCGTCCGCCCGGCCTCGCGCATGTTCTGGATGGCGAGCGCCTGCGCCAGCTGCTGGCGCCAGAGCGGCACGGTATTGGCGATGACGCTCTGGATCTTGGAGGCAAGGGCCTTGTCGTTCTCCTGGATCAGGCGGATCGAGGGAAGGGCCTGCATCGCCACCTGGCGGGTGAGGCGCAGGTCGTGGACGCGGCGCTCCAGCTCGTCGCGGGCGGTGCGCAGGTCGCGCAGCTTCTGCGCCGCCGTCGAGTCGCCGCCCTCCACAGCCTTCGCCATGGCGGGGATCGCCTCCTTCTCCACGCGCGCCAGCACGGTCTCGCCGGCGGCGATGTGGTCGCCGAGGGCGTGGAACCACTCGAGAGTCGCGGCATAGAGCCGCTCCAGCTTCTCGACATCCTCGAGGAGCCGGGTGCGGTGGGTGTCGAGCTTGTCGCCGACCGCCTCGACCTGTCCCTTGATGCTCTCGTAGCGCTGCAGGACGCGCGCCGTCTCGGCCTTCGCGCGGCCGAAGAGGCGTGCCAGCCAGCCGGTCTTCTCGCCGAGGCCGCGCATGTCGAAGCCGCGCAGCGTGCCGATCAGCGTCGACAGGGTGACCCCGGCCTCGCCGGCCTCGCGGTTGCGGGCGCCTTCCAGCATGGCGTCGGCGGCAATGGTGGCGCGGTTCTGCGCCTCCTGGCCGAAGCGCAGGATGCTGGCGGGGTCGGCGACGTCGAGCTGCGCCGCGAGCCGTGTCACCTCGGCCTCGCGCGGCGGCAGCACCGGCTCCAGCTCAACCGTCTTCTGTTCGACCATCGTCTGCTGGGTTTCGCTCATCGGAATCCTTCCTCGCGCAGGCGGTCGGAGAGCACCTTCACCTGGATGTCGAGCGCCGCGCTCTCCTCACGCGTCAGCCGCCCGCGAAGTTCCTGCGCCGTCGTTGCCAAATCATCGAGCAGGACGGGCAGCCCCTCGGGCGGGGCGGCACCGGCCTCCAGGCGCTCGACGATGCGCTCCAGCCCGTCGAGATGGACGGTCAGGAAGCGCCTTGCCTGGGGCAGGCGGTCCGGATGGGCGGTGAGGTCGTCCAGCACGCCCTCCATCGCCGAAGCCACGCCCTGGAGCTTCCCATCGCCCCGCCGTGCCGCCACCGCCTCAATGCGGGCGAGGCGCAGGCGGCTCTCCTCGATCGGGCCGGGGGGCGGCGGCGGGGGCTCCGGCGGCGGGGGTGGGGCGGTCTCGGGCAGCGCCTGGTACATCATCCGCGTGCCGAAGAGGGCGCCGGTGGCCATGATCAGCGACATCGGGATTCCGAGATGGCCTGCCATCTGCGCGGAGAGCCCGGTGCTGACGGCCATCAGCCAGGCCGCGCGGTGCGAATCGCCCTGGCGGCCGCGGCGCAGGGCGCGGGCGGCCAGCAGGCTGCCGCCGAAGCCGAGCGCGGCACCGGTCACGCCCCGCTCGTTGCCGTCGATGGCGAAGAGCAGCGCGGCGGGCAGCAGCGGCGAGGCGAAGATCGGCAGCGCCAGCCCGCGCCAACGGGTGCGCAGCCCAATCCAGGCGCCGAGGGCGCGGTCGAGCATCAGTCGAAGAACCCGCCGATGCTGCGGAACAGGGCAATGATGCCGACCAGCCAGGTGGTGGCGGTCAGCAGCACGCCGCCCCAGGCCCAGACCAGCGGCGTGGTCAGCGGCGGGGAGGCGGGGAGGGAGGTCACGTTGCGTTCGGCCATGGCGGGTCGTTAGATCGCCATCGGGGAGGCTGGGATCAAGCCACCTTCCCGGGCGGAACGTCACGGAAGGACGATTTTGATGGAGCAGATCGCAGTGGTGGGCGCCGGGCTGATCGGGCGCGCCTGGGCCATCGTCTTCGCCCGCGCCGGCCACCCCGTCCGGCTCTGGGACAAGGCCCCGGGGGTTGCGGAGCGGGCGCTGGCGCTGATCGGCGAGAGCCTGGCCGACCTGCACGCGGCGGGGCTCGTCACCGAGCAGCCGTCCGTCATCGCGGCGCGCGTCACGGCGGCGGCGACGCTGGCGGAGTGCGTGGCCGGTGCTGTCCATGTGCAGGAGAACGGGCCGGAGCGGCTCGGGCCGAAGCAGGAGCTCTTCGCAGAGCTCGACAGGCTCTGCGGGCCGGAGGTGGTGCTGGCCTCCTCCACCAGCGGCATTCCGGCGAGCGAGTTCACGGGGAACCTTATGGGGCGGGGGCGCTGCCTCGTCGCGCATCCGGTGAACCCGCCTTATCTCGTCCCGCTGGTCGAGCTGGTCGGGGCGCCCTGGACCGATCCGGCGGTCGTGGCGCGGACGCGGGGGCTGATGCAGCGCGTCGGGCAGGTGCCGGTGACGGCGCATAAGGAGACGCGGGGCTTCGTGCTCAACCGGTTGCAGGCGGCGCTGGTGGCGGAGGCCTTCCGCATGGTGCGCGACGGTGTGATGTCGGCCGAGGATGTCGATGCCTGCGTGAAGGATGGGCTCGGGCTGCGCTGGTCCTTCATGGGGCCTTTCGAGACCATCGACCTGAATGCGCCGGGCGGCGTCGCCGATTACGTCGAGCGGTTCGGGCCGCTGATGGGGGGCATCACCGAGGAGCAGACGCCGTATCTCTATGACGCCGAGACGGTCGGGCGGGTCGCAGGGGAGCGGCGCGCGGCCCTGCCGCTCGAGGGGATCGAGGGGAGGAGCGCCTGGCGCGACCGGCGGCTGATGGCGCTCATCGCGCATAAGCGCGGCCAGGATTGACCGAAGCCTCTGCGCGGAGTTGCCTCTCCGCAACCAGGGAGGGGAATGCGGCGATGCAAGCGATCGACACACTGTTGCGGCAGGCCGTGGAGAGCGGCGCGGTGGCGGGTGTCGCCGCGGTCGCGGGCAATGCGGCCGGGGTGCTGTATGAGGGCGCGGCCGGATTGCGCTCCGCGGCGGGCGGGGAGGCGATGACGGTCGACACGGTCGGCTGGATCGCCAGCATGACCAAGGCCATCACCAGCGTCGCCGCCTTGCAGCAGGTCGAGGCGGGGCGGCTCACCCTCGACGGGCCGATCGCCGATGTGCTGCCGGAGCTGGCCGACCGGCAGGTGCTGGAGGGGTTCTCCGAAGCCGGTGAGCCGATGCTGCGGCCGGCGCGCGGGGCCATCACCCTGCGGCAGCTGCTGACCCATACCAGCGGCTTCAGCTACCCGATGTGGAATGCGGATATCGGCCGCTACATGCAGCTGAAGGGCATCCCCGGCGTCGCCTCGCGCAAGCTGCGGGCCTTGGAGCTGCCGCTGGTCGCCGACCCTGGCACAGCCTGGCATTACGGCATCGGCATCGACTGGGCGGGGCGTGCCGTCGAGGCGGTCACCGGGCTGCGGCTGGGCGAGGTGATCGAGGAGCGCATCACCGGGCCGCTCGGGATGCGGGATACCGGCTTCCGCCCCGGCTCGGCGCAGCGGGCGCGGCTTTCGGCGATGCATAGCCGCGGGGCGGATGGGCGGCTGGCGCCGATCCCCTTCCCGATCCCCGAGGAGCAGGAATTCGACATGGGGGGCGGCGGGCTCTACGGCACGGCGCCCGACTATCTCCGCTTCTGCCGCATGGTGCTGAATGGCGGGGCGCTGGACGGGGCGCGCATCCTCGACCCGGGCACGGTCGCGGAGCTGGGTCGCAACCAGATGGGCGAGTTGCTGGTCGGGCCGATGGCGACGGCGCAGGCGGCCGTCTCGCATGATGCGGAGTTCTTCCCCGGGCAGCGGAAGCGGTGGAGCCTCGCCTTCATGTTGAACGAGGAGGCGCATCCCGAAGGGGGACGCGCGGCGGGGAGCATGGCCTGGGCGGGGCTCGGCAATACCTATTACTGGATCGACCCGATGCATGACCGCTGCGGGGTGCTCCTGACGCAGAGTTTTCCCTTCGCCGATCCGAGGGTTCTCGATCTGCTTGCGGCCTTCGAGCGGGCGGTCTATGCGGGGTGAGGTGCTTCAATTATTGAAGCGGGCTGGCGCCAAGCCCTTGAGAAGTCTGGCAAAACTGCGGGATTTTTAGATTTTAGCGCTTGAAGCGCCTGCCGCCGAGGCTTTGCCTTGGGCGGATGTTCCTAGTAGCAGGCTTGGGATTGAGGCGGCAAGGATTTATGGTCGCTGCCGTCACAACCCAGTCCTGGACCCCACATGCTCATCCGGCAAGGTGATGCCAGGCCGCTCGCCGCCGATCGCAGCCTCGCCTGCAGCCTCGCCCTGGCCGCGGGGGCGCTGAATACGGTCGGCTTCTACAAGATCGGGATCTACTCCTCGCACATGACCGGGGCGGTCTCGACGCTGGCAGACCGGGTGGCGCTCGGCGACTTCGCGGGGGCTCTGGTGTGCCTCGGGCTGGTTGGCGCCTTCGTCGCCGGGGCGGCGGCCTCGACCCTGCTGGCGAATGAGGGGCAGCGGCGGGAGCTGGCCGGTATCCATGCGCTCAGCATCATGGCGGAGGCGGTGCTGCTGGCGGGGCTGGCGGCCGCCGATGCCTGGGCGCCGCAGCTTTGGGGCGGGCTCGGCTTCGTGCTCGGGATGAGCGCGCTGATGGGGCTGCAGAATGCGGTGGTGACGCGCATCTCCAATGCGCGCATCCGCACGACGCATGTGACGGGGATGGTGACGGATATCGGCATCGAGCTCGGCAACCTGCTCGACATCGCGCTGCGAAGGCGAAGGCGGGCGGAGGCGGCGGTCAATCTCGAGAAGCTTGGGCTGCATGTGCCGACGGTCGCGGCGTTCCTACTCGGCGGGGTGGGCGGGGTGTTTGCGTATCGGGAGATCGGGGCGGGGATGCTGCTGCTGGTGGCGGTGAGCCTCGCGGGGCTGGCGCTGCCGGGCATCCTGGCGACGCGGCGGGTGCGAGGATGAGGGCCCGGGTTACGAACCCGATCAGGAACGGCAGATTGGGGTGGAGAGCGAACATAGGCGTCAACACAATCTGACTGCCGCTTCGCGCCAAGTTCGGCCATGCAGATGCTCAGCGCATGCCCCCGGGAGCGGACATGCCGGATGGCAGAGTTATCGGCCACGAGGTGACGTGAGCGGGCATAAGGGAACCGGACGGTGCTGTGCTTCGCTGGCACTACAGTCGCGGATTCCAACAAGGCGTATTTTGCAGCCGATTCGCGTCGTGCCGCCGGTTCGTGATCGGAGGCCAGCTCGCTAAGGTTTGGCGTTCCAACTTACTCAGGAGATGTGCCGTCGTGCGTATCAGACCTAAACGCAGCCGAAAGACCGCTCGCAAGCGCCTCCGGGTGCAACGTAGACACGCCAAACTCCAGAAGGGTGGCTGACACTACAGTTGCTCTAGCCTCTCGCAGAGCCGAGCAACTGCTCGAACTGGCGGCGCACGGTGCCGTAGCACTCGCAGGCGGCGGCCTCGAGCCCTTCGCGGTCGGTGACCTTCATTTGCCCATGGCCGTACCGGATGAGCCCGGCCTGCTGGAACAGTCTCGCCGCCACGGTGACACCGGGGCGGTGGACGCACAGCATCATCGCCAGGAACTCCTGGGTCATCGGGAACTCGTCATCCTCGGCGCGGTCGTGCGCCATCAGCAGCCAGCGCGCCAGGCGCTGGTCCAGCGCGTGGTGGCCGTTGCAGGCCGCGGTCTGGGTCACCTGCTGCTGGAAGGCCAGGGTATAGCGGAGCAGGAGCGTCCGCAGGGCCGCGCTCTCCTCCAGTGCCCGGCGGAAGGCGCCCGCGTGGAGCCGCAGCATGGTGCCGGCGGCCTGGACCATGGCCTCGACATGGCTGCTGTTGCTGCCGAGCAGAAGGGGCAGGCCCACCATGCCCTCGGAACCGACGACGCCAACCTCGGCGGACCGGCCATCCGCAAGCATCGCCAGCATCGAGGACCAGCCGCTCTCGGGGAAATAGACCGCCGTGATCGGCTGGTCGGGCGCCAGCAGGATCTGGCGCTACTCTGTTTCGATCGGCTCAAGCTGCGGCCAGAGCCGCGCAAGGTCCTCAACGGGAAGAGCCGCGAGCAAGCGGTTGCGGGGAGTCGGGACAGGGGATTGCGAAGCGGTCAAGGAGGCTCTCGGGCGACAGATGCCGGCGGGAGCACTGACCTCTCTCAGCCGCCCGCGCCGAAGGGTCTCGACGGGCGATGAAGGGGAGATGGTAGCGCACGGGCGCGGGGACAACCGGCCAGGCGAACAGCCCGCCAGCTTGGCGTGAGGTCAACCGTACTCGAATCCGAAATCTACCGACCGGGTTGCACCGGCATTGGTTCCTGCCGCCCTTGTACGACAGCCGACAGCGACCTTCGGCCGTGACGGGCATGAACCCTGCTTTGGTGACGTTGCGAATCGGATAACTGTGAGTTCGGATCAATTGGGCAATCCCGAGCGAGATGACGGCGGGGTGGCTACTCCGGGGCGCACTGAGCCGTCGCCGACGCTCCTTCCGGATGGCGAGGGGTGGAGTTCCGCATCGGCAGACGCGGAAGGACGCATCGCGGAACTCGAGGCGGAGAACGAGACACTCAAGGCAGAGGCCGAGCGGCTTCGGCACCTGCTGGACAGCGCCTCAGGCTACGCAATCGTCACGCTCGACCTCGAAGGGCGGATCACGGGCTGGAACGAGGGCGCCACCGCCATCCTGGGCTACAGGCATGGGGAGATTCTCGGCCGCTCCGGCGACGTGTTCTTTCCCGCCGAGGACCGTGCCGCAGGCGTGTTCGTGAAGGAGTTGTGCCGCGCCATGGAGGAGGGCCGCGCGACCAACGAGCGCTGGCACATCCGGCGTGACGGCAGCCGCTTCTGGGCCAGCGGGCTGATGGTGCCGCTGCTGAACACGGATGGTAAGCCCGAGGGGTTACTGAACGTCCTGCGGGACAACACCGCAGGCCGGATTGAGGAGGAGCGCCGGGCCCTGCAGCTGGCTGAAATGGGCCACCGGGTGAAGAACGTCCTCGCCACGGTGCAGGCGGTCGCGGCCCAGACAATGCGCCATGGCGGGGTGCCCGAAGCGGTGCAGAAGATGCTTTTGCAACGGCTGGTGGCCCTGGCGGGCTCGCACGACCTGCTGACCCGCGGTGGATGGGGGAGCGCCTCCCTGACGGATGTCGTGGAACGCGCCCTTTCGCCCTATGCCGGATCAGGCCGCGTACGATCCGACGGCCCACCGGTACGGCTGGCGGCAGACGCCGTGGAGATGTTCAGTCTGGCCTTCCACGAATTGGCCACCAATGCGGCCAAGTACGGTGCCCTGTCCGTTCCGAAAGGCCAGGTCGAGGTGTCCTGGGCCTTACGGCGCAGCGGCAAGGGCACGCGGCGGGTGGACATCGACTGGCGCGAGCGGGGCGGCCCGACCGTCACACCGCCCAGACGCCAAGGCTTCGGCTCGCGGTTGCTGGAGCGCGGGCTGGCGCAGAAGTTCGGCGGCACGGTCAAGCTCGACTTCCATCCCGAGGGCCTGGAGTGCCGCATCTGTCTCCCGGTAGCGCTCGGGGATTAAGGCACACGGCCCTCACCATGGGCTGGGACCGCTTCGTGTCGAGCCGGCGTTCGAACGACAAGCGGCACAGGTCTGCTCCTGCGCGGTTCGGCCTCGAAAGCCGCATGTCCGTTATTCGGTCAAACCCGGTCGTCCGGGTCGCTTTCGGGTGGGTCTGCCGCGGATCGGAAGCGGCCGCTACCGATCGACTTTCCGCCCTCGAACAAACTCCGATCAGGTGGAATCACCTGATCGGAGCAATTTGCTCGATGCAACAAAGGTCAGAGCGCTTGTCGTGAGCCAAGGCGAACGGAAAGCGCTTTAGCGCCGCTCGCCGCGCGGGTCGAGCGCGTCGCGGAGGCCGTCGCCCATCAGGTTGAAGGCGAGCACGACGAGGAAGATGGCGAGGCCGGGGAAGATGGCCAGCCAAGGCGCCTGGGTCAGGAAGCGCTGGGCGCTGTTCAGCATGCTGCCCCAGGAGGGGGCGGGCGGCTGCTGGCCGAGGCCGAGGAAGCTCAGCGAGGCCTCGGCGATGATGGCCTCGGCGATGGAGAGCGTCGCCTGCACCAGCAGGGGCGGGATGATGTTCGGCAGGACATGGACGAGGCCGAGGCGCCAGGGCGGGTTGCCCAGCGCACGGGCGGCCTCGACCCAGTCGGTGGCGCGGGCGTCGAGGGCCATGCCGCGCGCCAGGCGGACGAAGATGGGCGAGGCGGTGATGGCGATGGCGAGCATCGCGTTCTCGAGCGCGGGGCCCAAGAATGCGGCGAGGGCGATGGCGAGGATGAGGAAGGGGACGGAGAGCATGGCGTCGGCGATGCGGGCGATCAGCGCATCGACCCAGCCGCCGGCGAGGCCGGCGAGCAGGCCGATCGGCACGCCGATCAGCAAGGCGACGGAGACGGAGAGGACGCCAGCGGCCATCGAGGCGCGGGCGCCGTAGAGCACCCGCGCCAGCACGTCGCGGCCGTTCTCGTCGGTGCCGAACCAGTGGGCGGCGGAGGGAGGCTTGCGGATCGCCGTCCAGGAGGTCTGCAAGGGGTCGGCGGGGGAGAGCCAGGGGGCCAGGAGGGCGGCGAGGATGAAGAGCACCACGACGAGGAGGCCGAAGACGGCGAGGCGGTGGCGGAGGAAGCGGCGGAGCGCGCGGCGCGCCGGGCTGTCGGCGGTGGCGCTCATGCTGTGCGCAGGCGTGGGTTGACGGCCATGTAGAGCAGGTCGGCGATGAGGGAGAGGGCGGTGAAGATCAGCGCGGTCGCCATCACCACGCCCTGCACCACGGGGTAGTCGCGGTTGAAGACGGCATCGACGATCAGCTTGCCGAAGCCGGGGATGGTGAAGATCTGCTCGGTCAGCACCGCGCCGGCGAGCAGCCGGCCGAATTCGATGGTGCCGAGCGTGACCACGGGGATCAGCGCGTTGCGGAGCGCGTGGCGGCCGACGACGGCGCGCTCCCCGAGGCCCTTGGCGCGGGCGGTGCGGACATAGTCCTGGCCGAGCGCGCCGAGCATCGCCGCGCGGGTGTGGCGCATCAGCACGCCGGCGATGCCGGAGCCGAGCACGAAGGCGGGCATGATCGTCGTCGCCAGGCTTTGCAGCGGGTCCTCGGTCAGGGGCACGTAGCCGGAGGGAGGGAGCCAGCCGAGCTGCACGGAGAAAAGCAGGATCATCATGATGCCGAGCCAGAAGTTCGGCGTCGAGATGCCGAAGAGGGCGACGGCGTTGACCAGCCAGTCGGTCGGGCGGTCGCGGCGCACGGCGGAGAGCACGCCGGCGGGGATGCCGATGGCGAGGGCGATGAGAAAGGCCATCACCGCGAGCTGGAAGGTGACGGGGAGCTTCTCGAGGATGAGCTTCGCCACCGGCTCGCGGATGCGCCAGGAGAAGCCGAAATCGCCCTGCACGGCGCGGGTGATCCAGTGAAGGTATTGCTCGGGCAGGGGACGGTCGAGGAAGAGCTCGGCGCGGATCTGCGCCAGCACCTGCGGGTCGCCGCGCTCCTCGCCGGCGAGGATCAGCGCCGGATCGCCGGGCATCAGCTGCTGCAGGCCGAAGATCAGCACGGAGAGGATGAGCAGCGTCGGGACGATCTGGCCGAGGCGGCGGAGAAGCCAGGGGAGCATTTAGCGTCCTGCCCCTGGAGATCGTGGGCTCGGCCCGCGCCTGGCGTGGATGAGCGGGCCGCGGGCGGCCAGGGCTGATGACACGCGGGCGAAGGCCGCAGGGGGGCGGAAGCGCGGCATCAGTTCAGCCGCAGGCCTTGCGGGCGGATCAAGCCGTCGGCGACGGGGACGAAGCCGCTGAGGCGGGCGGTGTGGGCGACGATGTTCTTGCGGTGCCAGAGATAGACGCGGCTGCGGTCCTGGCGGAGCGCGATCTCGAAGATGCGGGCGTAGAGGGCGCGGCGGGCGGCGGCATCGGTCTCGCTGCGGGCCGCATCCAGCAGGCGGTCGACTTCGGGGTTGGCGTATTTGCCGTCGTTCTGGCCGCCCTGGCTGTGGATGAAGGTCCAGGTATTGCCGTCCGGATCGACGCGGCCGGACCAGGCGACGAGGTAGGTCTCGAACTCGCCGCGGTTGGCGGCTTGCAGGCTGGAGGCGAATTCCATGGTGTTCAGCTTCAGGGCGAAGCCGGCCTCCTGCACCATGGCCTGGATCACCTCGCCGGCCTGGCGGAGGTCGGGGCTGTTCGGCACCGTCATCTCGACCGGGACGGGCGCGGTGACGCCGGCCTCGCGGAGCAGGGCGCGGGCGCGAGCCACGTCGCGCGCTTCACGACGGAAGGTTGGGATGTGGAAGGGGTTCTCGGGCGGGATCGGCTGGGCGGTGGGGGTGTAGGCGCCTTCGTAGACGACCTGGTTCACCGCATCGCGGTCGATGGCGAGCTCGAAGGCGGCGCGGATGCGCGGGTCGCGGGCGAAGGGTGTGTTGGCGCGTGGCCCGTTGCCGAGGTTGAAGACGATGCTCTGGTAGCCGAGCTCATCATAGGCGACGGCGCGGAGGCGGCGGTTGGCCTGGACGGCCTTCATGTCGTCCGGCTCGATGGTCTGCACCATCTCCAGCGCGCCGGATTGCAGGTTGGCGAGGCGGACGGTGCTGTCGGGGATCGGCAGGAAGGTGATGCGCGGGATGTGGATGCGCGCGGCGTCCCAGTAGCCCTCGAAGCGCTCGACTACGATGCGGTCCTGCGCGACGCGCTCGACCAGGCGGTAGGGGCCGGCGCAGACGGGGGCGTTGCCGAAATTGCGGCCGGCGGCCTCGGCGGCCTTCGGGCTGACGACCATGCCGGCGCGGTCGGTGAGCTGGGAAAGGAAGGGGGAGGAGGCGACCTTCAGCCGGATGCGGATGGTGCGGGGGTCCACCACTTCGACCGATTCCATCGCGCCGATCTCGCTGCGGCGGAAGCTGCCGGACAGCGTCATGTGGCGGTTGAGGGAGTAGCGGACGGCCTCGGCGTCCATCGGCTCGCCGTCGTGGAAGCGGACGTTCTCGCGAAGGGTGATGCGGAGCGTTTTTGGATCTTCCCAGGCGTAGCCGGTGGCGAGCTGGGGGACGATCTCAAGCTTCTCGTTGATGTCGAAGAGCTTGTCGCAGAGCGTGGCGAAGACGATGCGGCCGACGAAGGTGCGGGCGAGCGTCGGGTCGAGGATGTCGGGGTCCTCGCGGAGGCCGATGCGGAGGGTCTGCGCCTCGGCCGCGGCGGCAAGCGCCAGGGAGGCGAGGGCGGCGAGGAGGGTTCGGCGGATCATGCGTCGCTCCCGGCGGGCTGGAAGAAGGATTGCAGGCGGCGGAGGCGGTCGCCGCCGGGCTCGGCCTCGCGCAGCGGCGGGGCGGGGGGTAGGCGGTCCTGCAGGTGGCAGGCGGCAAGGTGGGCGCCACCGGTGAGGGCGGGGGGCTCGGTGCGGCAGATGGCCTCGGCGTGGGGACAGCGGGTGTGGAAGCGGCAGCCGGCGGGCGGGGCGATGGGGCTCGGCACGTCGCCCTCGATGGGCGGGGCCTTGATGCCACGGCCGGGGACGGCGGCGAGCAGGGCGCGGGTGTAGGGGTGGCGGGGGGCGGCGAAGAGCGCGTCCGCCGGGCCCTCCTCGACCAGGCTGCCGAGATACATCACCGCCACGCGGTCGGCGATGTGGCGCACCACGCCGAGGTCGTGGCTGATGAGGACGAAGGTGAGGCCGAGGTCGCGGATGAGGTCGGCCAGCAGGTTCACCACCTGGGCCTGGACCGAGACGTCGAGCGCGCTCACCGGCTCGTCGCCGATGACGAGGCGGGGGCCGCTGGCGAGCGCGCGGGCGATGGCGATGCGCTGGCGCTGGCCGCCGCTGAACTCGTGCGGCCAGCGACGGGCGGCCTCGGGGCGGAGGCCGACGCGCTCAAGCAGCTCGGCGACGCGGGCCGCCTCGCCGGCGCGGGGGGTGATGCGGTGGAGGCGGAGCGGCTCGGCGATGGCGGCGCCGACGGTCATGCGCGGGTCGAGGCTGGCGAAGGGGTCCTGGAAGATCAGCTGCATGTCGCGGCGGCGGGCGCGGAGGGCGGCGGGGGAGAGGGCGCGGAGATCCTCGCCTTCGAAGAGGACGCTGCCGGCATCGGGCTCGATGAGGCGCAGCGCCAGGCGGCCGAGCGTCGACTTGCCGCAGCCGCTCTCGCCGACGATGGCGAGGACCGTGCCGCGAGGGACGGCAAGCGACACGCCATCGACCGCGCGCACCGCGCCGCGGCGGCGGCCGATTGCGTCGCGCAGGGGGAAGTGCTTGCGGAGGTCGCGCAGCTCGAGCAGCGGTGCCGTCATGCGGCGAGCACGCGGTCGAGCGGGGCGCGCCAGCAGGCGGTGGCGTGGCCGGGTTCCACCTCGGAGAGCGGGGGCTGGCGGGTGCAGTCGGCGCCGCGGAAGGGGCAGCGCGGGGCGAAGCGGCAGCCTTCGGGCGGGTGGAGGAGGTCGGGGACGGTGCCTTCGATGCTGGCGAGGCGGGTGGGGCCGCCCTCGATGCGGGGGGCGGCGCCGAGAAGGCCGACCGTGTAGGGATGCTCGGGGCGGGCGAAGAGGCGGGCGGCCGGCGCCCGCTCGGCGACGCGGCCGGCATACATGACGACGACATCGTCGGCATGGTCGGCGACGACGCCGAGGTCGTGGGTGATGAGCACCACGGCCGTGCCTGTCTCGCGCTTCAGCTCATCGAGGAGCGCGAGGATCTGTGCCTGCACCGTCACGTCGAGGGCGGTGGTGGGCTCGTCGGCGATCAGCAGGCGCGGGCGGCAGGCGAGCGCCATGGCGATCATCACCCGCTGGCGCATGCCGCCCGAGAGCTGGTGCGGATATTGGCGGGCGCGGCGGGCGGCGTCGGGGATGCGGACGCGGTCGAGCAGTGCGACGGCGCGGTCGAATGCGGCGCGCTCGCCGAGGCGCTCGTGCAGGCGCAGCACCTCGGCCACCTGCTCGCCGGCGGTGAAGGCGGGGTTGAGGCTGGTCATCGGCTCCTGGAAGATCATGGCGATCTCCCGGCCGCGGCGGCGGCGCCATTCGGGCTGGGCGAGGGTCGCCATCTCGCGCCCGCGCAGGCGGATGGAGCCGGAGAGGCGGGCATTGGGGGGCAGCAGGCCCATCGTCGCCAGGGCGGTGACGGACTTGCCGCAGCCGCTCTCGCCGACGATGGCGAGCGTCCGGCCGGCCTCGACGGCAAGGGAGACGCCGTCGACGGCCCGGAGCGGGCCGCGATCGGTGCGGAAGGTGATGGCGAGGTCCCGGAGCTCGAGGACCATCAGCCGTTGGGGCGGAAGCGCATCATCCCCTGGACAGTGACATGCCAGCGGATGGGCGCAAGACGCGATTGCCTACCGCGCGGTGCGGGCCTGGGCGGTTCGGAGCGGGGCGAGGCCTTGCAGGCTGTAGCCGCGCGAGGACTGGCCATCCGGCATTTCGGCGAGCTGCTCGTAGCGGGTGCTGCGGTGGAGCTGCATGCCGGCATAGGCGGTGCCGGTGTTCACGCCGTCATCCGGGCGGTTGTAGATGAAGCCATAGGTCGGGTAGACGCGGCCGAAGGCGTTGTCGTTGGTGCCGGACTGGACGCGGACCTCGGACCAGTCATTGGCGTCCGAGACGTCGATCACGCTGATATTCTGCATGACCGAGCCGCGGCGGATGCCGGGGCCGCCCCAATTGGCGTGGTCGATGCGGACCTCGCGCGGGCCGACGATGTGGCGGACCACGGCGACATGGCCACGGGTCATGCCGCCGGTCGCGCGGAAGGCCATGACTGAGCCCGGCTCCGGGCGCTGGCCGCGGTCGTAGAGGCCGGCGGCGTTGCTCCACCAGTCGCCGCCATTGCCGCTGACGTGCATGCCGGTGACGGCGCGGGCATAGGGGACGCAAGAGATGCCGCCGTTGGCGGCGGGGGTGGCGGCCAGCCGGGCCTGGCTGCGGCGGGCGGTTCGGAGGCGGCTCGTCGCCCGGTGGGACGTGGCATGGGCCTGCTGTCCTGCCGGGGCGGATTTGCGCACCGAATCCCGGCCATGGCGTTGCTGGGCCTGGTCCCGCGACGTGGCCAGAGCGTCGCCGGACGCTGCCATCGCACCGATCACCACGCACCACGCCACTGCCATCCGATGCACCCGCATGCCAATCCCCCCCTGCGCGTGAACCGCTTCGCCTCGCGAGGCCGTAACCTCACGACACAAATGGGGTTATCCCGGTCGCAAATGTCTCGCGCAACCGGGAGCGGCGAAACATCGGGAAACTAGGGGTGATTTTCATGGAGAGGCGCCGATTACTGGTCCGTGAACGGACGATCGTCCTAGTCAGCGTCTCAGAAAGGAGCCTAGCCACAGTGTGACGGCCGAGAAGCCACAGTCGCGACAAGGGCGGCGCCCCGGAAGGCGCCGCCCTTGCACGAGTCCAAGCCGCTCAGCGGCAGGCGGTGACCATGATCTCGACCAGGTGGCGCGGGTCGGCCATGTTGGCCTCGACACAGGCGCGGGCCGGGCGGCCCGCATCGCCGAGCCACTCCACCCAGACCTTGTTCATCGCGTCGCGGTCGGTGATGTGCTTCAGCCAGATCTGCGCGGTCAGCAGGCGGGTGGTGTCGGTGCCGTTGGCCTCGAGCGCCGCGGTGATCTTGGCGAGGACCTGCTTCGTCTGGCCGGTGACGTCGAGCGAAAGGTCGTCGGCGGTCATGCCGGCCAGGTAGACGAAATTGTGGTACTCGACGGAACCTGAGAGAATCGTGTTGCTGCCCTGGCGGGTGATCTTCGACATCGGCTGCCCCTCCTTCAAGGAAGGGCCGTTCTAGGGCGCCGTTACATCAGCGACAAGCCGCTCAGGCCACCGCATAGGTGCTGCCTGAGGCCGCCGCGCCGATCATCGTCTCGAAGACGGCGACGCCGTGGATCGCCTGCTCGGCCGGCAGCGGGTAGGCCGGGCCGCCGGCGACCGCGGCGGCGAAGGCCTCCAGCTCGGCGGCCTCGATATCGGTCTTGTCGAAGTCGCGGGCCCAGCCCTGGCCCTCGACGGGGGTGAAGACGAGGCGGTCCTGGCCCTGCATCTCGAGATGGCCCTTGGTGCCGAAGAGGGCGACGCGCCAGTAGCGGGCGGTCAGCGAGAGCGTGGCGAAATTGCAGGTGGCGCCGGAGGCGAAGCGGGCGAGCATCGCGGTCGTGTCGTCGATATGCGGCGAGACCCGGGGGAAGGACTGCACGGTCACTTCGGCGATGGGGCCCATCAGGTTGATCAGCATGTCGAGCATGTGGATGCCCATGGCGCCCATGCCGCCAAGCGGGCTCTCCTCGCGGTCGGCGCGCCACATGCCGGGCTTCCAGGCGAAGGCGCCGGGGCCGCTGATATGGCCCTCGGCGTGGAGGACGGTGCCGAGTTCGCCCTCGGCGAGCATGCGCTTCATCTCGAGCGTCGCGGGGAGGAAGCGGCGGTTATGGCCGAGGGCGAGGACGACGCCGGCCTGGCGGCAGGCGGCGACGCAGGCCTCGGCGCTCGCCTTGCTCAAGGTGAAGGGCTTCTCGACGAAGACATGCTTGCCGGCGGCGGCGGCGGCCATGACTTGGTCGGCATGCTGCTTGTGCGGGGTGGCCAGCGCCACGGCCTTCACCTCGGGGTCGGCGAGGACGGCCTCAAAGCTTGGGTGGAGGCGGATGCCCTGTTCGGCGGCCCAGGCTTCGGCCTTCGACAGCCTGCCGGTGGTGCCGGCGACGAAGCGGAGACCGGCGCCGTTCTTCCGTTGCACGCTCTCCACCAGGGTGCGGCCCCAGCGGCCCATGCCGACGATCGCGGTGTTCAACATGATCAGCTGTCCTGCGTTTCGGCACGGAGACTAATCCCGTTTTGGCGGGACTGTCGCCAGACCAAAACGGGATTAGTATTCATTGAGCCGGCGGTTCACGCCCCGAGTGTGGCCACTCGGGGCGACCGCGGGCTGGCCGCGCCGCTGCTCCTCAGGAAGTCCAGCAGATGCGTGACGGTCTGCTCCGGCTGCTCCTGCTGCACCCAGTGGCCGGCGCCCTCGATCAGGTGGCAGCCGCGCATGTCGGTGCAGGCCTCGCGCTGCATGCGCTCCAGCGCGGCAGGCACCTGGCAGATGCCCCAGTCGCTGGCGCCGGCGATGAAGAGCGAGGGCTGCGTGATGCGGCGGCCGGCCATCAGCTGGTGCTCCGGCTGGAAGCGGCCCGAGGTGGTGCAGCGGTACCATTGGAAGCCGCCCTGGAAGCCGGTGCGGGCGTACTCGGCAGCGTAGACGGCGAGTTCGGCATCGGGGAGCCAGCGGTTGGCGGCGATGGCCTCCGGCGAGGGCATGTCGGAGGCGACCTGCTCGGCCATGCCCTTGGCGAGATCCATGACGTAGTAGCCGGGGAGTTTCGCCAGTTCCTCCGCGGTCCATGAAGCGAGGGGGAAGGGGCGGTTGTCGGGCCAGTCGGCGCTCTTCGCGTGGTAGTAGGCGCGGAGGAAGGCGTGCAGGCCCTGCGGGGCGTGCTGCATCTCGGCATTCGCCTCGCGGGTCGAGTAGTACCATTGGTAGTGCTTGCGGGGGCGGGGCAGGGCGGCGAGCGCGGCGTGGATGTCGGGGGCGGCGGGGCGGGGCTTGGCACCTTCCTGCAGCGGGGGCGGGCCGGCGAAGGGGGCGCTCATCAGCACGACGCGGCGGAACAGGTCGGGGCGCAGCAGGGCGCACCAGGCGGCCATGGGGGAGCCGAAATCGTGGCCGATCACCGCCTCCACCCCGTCATGGCCGAGGGCCGCGATGAGGCCCATCGCGTCGCGGACGATGTTGAAGGGGCGGAAGGGGGCGAGGTCGCCGTCGTAATCGGCGCTCCAGCCGGTGGTGCGGCCATAGCCGCGCTGGTCGGGGGCGACGACGTGGTAGCCGGCCTCGGCCAGCGGCAGCATCACCTTGCGCCAGGAGAAGGCGAGCTCGGGGAAGCCGTGGAGCAGCAGCAGGCAGGGCGCCTCAGGGTTGCCGGCCTCGAGGATATGCATGCGAAGGCCGTTGATGCCGTCGAGGAAGCGGCTGGTGATGCCGGGGGGCAGGGGCAGGTCGTCCATGGCGTCGTCTTCCTCCGGTGTCAGTTTCTTGTCTCCAGCGACGCCACCATCGCAGGCTTTCGCTGCCAGCCCCAGGCCACGGCGAGCAGGGCGGCGAGCATCGCGGCGACGGTCGGCCAGCGGAGGCCGAAGACCTCGCCGGCGGTGCCGAGGGCCAGCGCGCCGCTCGCAGGACAGGCGCGGGTGATCATGCCCCAGAGGCTCAGCACGCGGCCGCGCATCGAGGCATCGGCGGCGTTCTGCACGAGCGTCTGCACCAGGATGCCGTGGACGGAGGCGCTGGCGCCCATCAGCGCGGCGCAGACCAGGGCGAAGGGGAAGAGGCTGGTCGAGACGAAGCCGATGGTGAAGAGCGCCTGACAGGCGGCGGCGGCGATGGCGAGCGTCACCGCGCCTTCCAGCTTGCCGCGGCCGGCGACCCAGAGGCCGGCGAAGAGCGCGCCGATGCCGATGCAGGCGGTGAGCATCGCCATGCCGTCCGCGCCGCGGGCGAAGAGGCGCTCGACGAAGGGGGGCAGGATCTCCTGGACGCCGCGCATCAGCACCGCGGCGACGGCGGCGAAGGCCAGCAGCGGGCCGATCCCCGAGTGGCGACCGGCATAGCGGAAGCCGGCGATGGTGTCGGCGAGGACGCCGCTCCCCGATGGGACGCCGCGGCGCTGGGCGGCATCGACGCGGAGATTGGGCATGGTCAGCGTCGCGGCGAGATAGGCGAGGCTGTTGAGGAAGACGGCGGGGACGACGCCGGCGACCGCGATCAGGGGCCCCGCGATGGCCGGGCCGATGAAGCGGGCGACGTTGTAGCAGAGCGAATTGCAGGCGACGGCGGCGGGCAGGTCGGCGCGGGGGACGAGGCCGGGCATCAGGCTCTGCCGCGCCGGTTGGGCGAAGGAGGAGGCGGTGCCCTTCACCATCTCGAGCGCTAGCAGGAGGCCGATGGAGAGGTTGCCGGTGGCGAGCAAGGCACCGATGGCCGCCGCCTCGAGCGCGATAGTGGCCTGGGAGGCCATGGTGAGCTTCACCCGGTCCATCCGGTCGGCGACGGCACCGGCGATGGGGCTGAAGATCACCGCCGGCGCCAAGTCGCAGAAGGCGACCATGCCGACCCAGAAGGCGCTCTTCGTCAGTTCCCAGGCGAGCCAGGCGACGGCGATCTGGTGGACCCAGAGCCCGGTCCAGGAGGTCAGCGAGGCGCCGAAGAACAGCCGCGCGTCGCGATGCGAGAGGGCGCGGCCCAGCGCGCCGAAGGCCGCCAGACCGCGGATGGTCATCAGCGTTGCGGGGCGGCGGGCCGGGCGTTCTGCTGCGGAGCGGTCCGGGTGTTTTCCTGCACGCAGTCGGAGGCGATGCGGTCGCGCTCGTAGATGCGGGCCAGGCGGTCAGTCTCGCCGCGGCGGGCATAGATGCTGGCATCGGTGCCGATGCGGGCGTCGCGCTCGTCCTCGCGCATGAGCTGGCCGCGGTCGCGGAAGGTGACGATGCGATCGGCATCGGCCCGGCAGGCGGCGGCGAGCGCGGCTTGGTCGCGCAACGCGGCGGCCGGAGCCGGCGTGGTGGGGACGGCGCCGGGGCCGGGGGCGATGGCGGCGCGGCTGGGGGCGGCGTTGCCGGTGAGCGGCACCACGGCGGGGTCGGGGCCGCCGGCGCAGGCGGCGAGGAGCGCGAGCAGGCCGATCGAGGGGAGGCGTTTCATCGGGTCATCCGTCATGCGATGCGGCGAGGCTCGGGGCGCTACCCGGGGACTGACCCTGGGGCAGCGGCCGGGACAATAGCCGGCGCAGACCGGTTTCGTCGAACCGCGCGCCGCCGTCCAGCGGCATCGCGGCCGCGGCGGAGAGCAGGGCGGGATGGAGGTCGATTCCCTGGCGGGTGACCGCGAAGAGCGCGGCCAGCCAGGGGGCGCGGCCGAGGATCTCGACCAAGGCGAGCAGGCGGAGGCAGAGGCTGAGGCCGGGGATGGTGTCGAGGCCGATGGCCGAGTCGATGGCTTCGGCCCAGGCGGCGGCGTCGCGGTCGGCGATGGCGAGCTCCATCGGCTCGCCCTCGGCGCGGGGGAAGAGCAGGCGGCGGGGCTTGCCCCATTGCTGGCGGTCGGCGGCCTCGCGGGCCAGCTCCCAGGCGGCGAGGAGCTGGCGCGGGGCGACCGGGGGCAGGCGCTCGGGCGGCAGGGGGACGGCGTAGGTGAGCGCGCCGTTCGGCGCCTCGGCCACGCGGATGGGGAGAGGCATTGGGTACAATCTGGGGTCCGCGAGGGGCCGGCGCCAGCGGCGTTGCGGTGGGCGATGGTTTTCCCGGCGATTCCGGGCCTGTCGCGCCCTTCGGGCTTGCGTCTAAGCTCGGGGCATGACCGATCCCGCGACACTCCCCGCCACTGAAGCCGTGCGGCGCATCCGCGACCGGCGCCTCTCCGCCACCGAGCTGACCGAGGCGCTGCTGGCGCGGATCGGGGCCAGGGAGGCGGAGGTCAGGACCTTCGTCCATCTCGACCCAGCGCTGGCGCTGCGGCAGGCGGCGGCGGTCGACCGGGCGGTGAAGGCGGGGCGGGCGGGGCCGCTCGCCGGGCTCGGCATCGGGGTGAAGGATGTGCTGGATACGGCGGACCAGCCTTCGCAATACGGCTCGGCGGTCTGGGCGGGGCATCGGCCGAGGGGCGATGCGGCCTGCGTCGCGCTGGCGCGGCGGGCGGGGGCGGTGATCCTCGGCAAGACCGTGACCACGGAATTCGCCACGCGGCGGCCGGGGGCGACGACCAATCCGCACAATCCGGCGCATACGCCGGGCGGGTCCTCCTCGGGCTCGGCGGCGGGGGCGGGGGCGGGGTTCTTCCATGCCGGGTTCGGGACGCAGACGGCGGGCAGCATCATCCGGCCGGCGGCCTATTGCGGGGCCGTCGGGTTCAAGCCGTCCTTCGGCACGCTGCACCGGGCGGGGATGAAGGTGATGTCGGAATCGCTCGACACGATCGGCGTCATCGCCGGGAGCGTGGGCCATGCGGCGCTGGTCTTGGCGGGGCTGACGGGCGGGGATTACGGGTCGCCGGAGGAGAAGCCGGGGCGGGCGCCGCGGATCGGGCTGTGCTGGGGGCCCTCCGTGGACCAGGCGGCGGCGGAGACGCGGGAGGCCATCGAGCGGGTCGCGGCCGCGGCGGCGCGGGCGGGGGCCAGGGTCGAGGCGGTGGAGATGCCGCCCGTCGTCGTCGCTGGATACGAGGCGCATGCGCTGGTGATGAATGGGGAGTCGGCGGAGGCGCTGGCCTGGGAGGTCGATCAGGCCTCGGCGCAGCTCTCGGAGGGGCTGCGGGAGCGGCTGGACTGGGGGCGTGGCCAGGGACGGGCGGCGCTGGAGGCGGGGCGGGCGGCCTTTGCGGCGGCGCGGGCGGCGTTCGTCGATGTGATCGCGGGATTCGATGCGATCCTGACGCCGAGCGCGCCGGGCGAGGCGCCAGAGGGGCTCGGCTGGACGGGCGATCCGGCCTTCAACTCGCTCTGGACCTTGCTGCATGTGCCCTGCGTCACCGTGCCGGTGGGCACGGGGCCGAAGGGGTTGCCGCTCGGGGCGCAGGTGGTCGCCGGGTTCGGGCGGGACCGGGAGGCGCTGGCCTGGGCGGAGTGGGTGCGCGCCGCGGCCGAAGGGTAGGTCACGCCTTCGGCCTTTCGGCCTCCGGCGATCACGCTCTACCTGACCTTCTCGAAGCCCGGCGCCTTCCTGAGCGCGTCGGTGGTGTCGAAGTCGCGGAGGACGGCGTCATCGGCCATCTCGACCTCGGCGACGCGGTCGGCGTGCTTGCCGGCCAGGTGGCGGGCGCCGACATCGCCGGTGATGGTCATCATCTCGGGCAGGAATTCCATGGCCCAGAGCATCGGGTTGCCCTGCTTGCCGCGAAAGGTCGGCATGACGATGGCGCGGCCTTCCTCGGGGTCGAAGGCGGCCAGCAGGCGGTCGATCATCGGGCCGGCGACGAGGGGCATGTCGCCGAGGCAGATGACGACGCCCTCGATATCCTTCGGCAGCGCACCGAGCCCGGCCTTGAGGCTGGCGGAAAGGCCCTCCGCATAGTCCTCGGCATGGGCGAAGAGGACGGGCCGGCCGGCGAGGGCCGCCTCGACCCGCTCATGCTCGTAGCCGGTGACCACCACCACCGGGCGGGCGCGGGAGGCGAGCGCGTTGTCCACGACGCGGGCGACCATGGGGACGCCCTGGTCGTCCTGCACCAGCAGCTTGTTGAGCGGAGCCATGCGCCGGCTGCGGCCGGCGGCCAGGACGAGCGCGGCGAGCTTGCGGCCGCGGCGGGGGGCGGGGCCGGCGGGCTGGGGCGCGGCGTCGCGGGGGAGGGGGCGGGCTTCCATCTCCTTCAGCAGCCCGCCGACGCCCATGCCCATGACGTCGCGCGGCGTCACCGGCAGGCCGGCGAAGAGGCGCTGGAGGACCCAATCGATGCCGTTGAGCTTCGGCGACTTGGCGCAGCCGGGCAGGACGAGGGCCGGGATGTCGTCGATATGGCCGAGGCAGATCAGGTTGCCGGGGTCGACCGGCATGCCGAAATGGTCGATCGCGCCGCCGGAGCGAACGATGCCGGCCGGGCCGACGTCGCGGCGGTCCACCACGGCGGAGGCGCCGGCGACCAGCAGCAGCTCGGCGCCGGCGCGGCGCAGGCGGTTGAGCGCGTCGGAGATCGGCTGGGTCTCGTGCCGGCAGCGCTCGGGGGGCAGAAGGGTGCCGCAGAGCGCCTCCACCCGGTCGCGCGTCGCCTCGATGGCGCCTTCCATCACGCTTTCCTTCACGCCGGGCAGCTCGGTCAGCACGAGGCCGACCTTCAGCGGGCGGAAGGGATGGAGGGAGAGGGCGGGCGGGCCGGTGCGGGCGATGAGCTCCGCCACCTCCAGCACCGGGCCGGGGGTGGCGAAGGGGATGACCTTGATGGTCGCCAGCATCTCCTTCGCCGCGACGGGAATGTGCGAGGCGAGGGTGGCGACGGTCAGCGACTCGTCGAGCGAGTTCAGGCGGTTGACGGTTGTGGCGTTGACCACGAGCAGCCCGGCGGCATCGGCGAGGATGTTGACCCGGCCGGTGGAGGCGCGGGAACGGGCGAGGAGCGGGCCCATCAGCGCATTGGCGAGGCGGTCGGCGGCCTCGTTCTCCGGCACGTCACCCGGCTCCAGCCGGGCGGCGATGACGCTGCCATGGCCGGCGGATTGCAGGGCGGCGACGGCCTCCTGGTCGAGGACGGTGCCCTTCTTCAGCACCTTGCCCGGCAGGCGGACGGTATGGGCGAGGACGGCGCCGCGGGCCTCGTCGAGCGGGGTGGGCCCGAAGATCATGCGGCGAGCGCCGGACGCTGCGCCAGCGCCGCGCCGCGGCGGGTGGCGACGACCTCGGCGAGGATGGAGAGCGCGATCTCGGGCGCCGTCACCGCCTCGATGTTGAGGCCGACGGGGGCGTGGATGCGGGCGATGGCCTCGGGCGTGTGGCCCATCTCGGTGAGGCGGGCGACGCGCTTGGCATGCGTCCGGCGGCTGCCGAGGGCGCCGATGTAGAAGCAGTCGGACTTCAGCGCGGCGTCGAGGGCGGGGTCGTCGAGCTTGGGGTCGTGGGTCAGCGTCACCACGGCGCTGCGGGCGTCGGGGGCGAGGGCGGCGACGGCGTCGTCGGTCCATTCGTGGATCAGGGTGATGCCGGGGAAGCGCTCGGCGGTGGCCCAGGCGCGGCGGGGATCGACGACCGTCACCGCATAGCCTGCGGCCTGAGCCATGGGCACCAGGGCCTGCGCAATATGGACGGCGCCGACGACGATCAGCCGCAGGGCCGGGTTGTGCGGGTGGATGAACCAGGCCTCGCCGTCGAGGGTGAGGTTGGCGGCGGCGTCCTCCGCCAGCGCCCTCGCGGCGGCTTCGGCAAGGGGCGGTGCGAGTTCGGCATCGGGCCAGAGGTGCTGGGCGCCATCCGAGAGGCGGGTCAGCAGGGCGACCGGGCGCTTGGCCGATTTCGCCGCCTCCAGGGCGGCGAGGACCTCCGGAGTCACGAGAGCTTCTCCACGAAGACCTTCAGCTTGCCGCCGCAGGCGAGGCCGACTTCCCAAGCGCGCTCGTCGGAGATGCCGAAATCGAGGAGCTGGGGCGTGCCGGTGGTCATGGTCTGCTTGGCGGCATCGGCCACGGCGCCCTCGATGCAGCCGCCGGAGACGCTACCGGCGAGCCGGCCGGAGGCGCTGACGGCCAGGCGCGAGCCGGCCGGGCGGGGCGAGCTGCCCCAGGTCTCGACGACGGTGGCGATCGCCACGGGTTCGCCCGCCGCGCGCCAGGCGGCGGCGGTGGCCAGCACGTCTTCGGAATCGCTCATGCGGCATTTCTCCTTGCCGGCTGCGGCCCGCTCAGCGTCGCCACCAGGGCGCGCAGGCTTTGCAGGTTGTGGACCGGGCGGAATTCGTCGACATGCGGCAGCATCGCCCGGATGCCCTGTGATCTGGGTTGGAAGCCCTCCCAGCGCAACAGGGGGTTCAGCCAGATCAGTCGGCGGCAGGAACGGCGGAGGCGGTCGGTCGCCTCGGCAAGACCCTTCGCCCCTTCGCGGTCGAGGCCGTCGGTGATGAGCAGGACCACGGCGCCCTGGCCGAGCACGCGGCGGGACCAGAGGCGGTTGAACAGCTCGATGCTCTCGCCGATGCGGGTGCCGCCGGACCAGTCGGGGACGATGTGGGAGACGAGTTCGAAGGCGACCTCGGCGTCGCGGCTCTTGAGCTGGCGGGTGACGTTGGTCAGGCGCGTGCCGAAGAGGAAGGAGCTGACGCGGTCGCGGTCATTCGTCACCGCGTGGAGGAAGTGGAGCAGGACCTGGGCGTAGCGCGACATGCTGCCGGAGATGTCGCACAGCGCCACGAGGGGTGGCGGGCGGTGGACGCGGCGGCGGCGCTCGATGCTCATGATCTCGCCGCCCATGCGGAGGCTCTCGCGGAGGGTCGCGCGGAGGTCGGTCTTCGGGCCGGTGGGATCGGGGCGGAAGCGGCGGGTTGGGCGCTCGTCCAGCGGCAGGACGAGGCGGCGGATCTCCTGCCTGGCGGCGGCGATCTCGGCGGCGGACATCGCCTCGAAATCCATCGATTGCAGGCGTTCGCGCTCGCTCACCGTCATCGCCACCTCGACCGGCGGGCGCTCTTCCGGCGGCTGGGGCGGGGTGGGGGATTGCGGCGGGGGCGTCATCGCCTCGGCGAGGCGGCGGCTGGTAGGGGGTGGCTTGTCGCGCTCCCTGAAGCCGTCGAGCATCGCCATTGCGGCGGCGTTGCGGCCGGCTTCGGGGTCGCGGAAGAAGAGCAGGAAGGCCTGGTCGAAGATCTCGAAGCCGTCGCGGCGGTGGACCATGACGCCGCGGAGCGCGGCATGGACCTGGCGGCGGTCGCCGATATCGACGAGTTGCAGGGCTTCGCTGGCGGCGAGCAGTTCGGCGGGACCGACGGGGAGGCCGGCGCGGCGCAGCAGCCGGCTGAAGGCGAGCAGGTTGCCCGCCAGCGCGCCGCGGCCGGCACCGATGCCGGCGCTGGCGAGCTGCATCGCCTGGCCGAGATTGGCGGGCATGTCGCTCATGCGGCGATCACGCGGCCTTCGACTCCTCGACCAGCTTCGCGGCCTCGGCGCCGCGCAGCTTGGCGATGTCGTCCTGGTACTTCAGCAGCACGCCGAGCGTCTCGTCGACCGCCTGCGGTTCCAGCTCGGTGGCGTCGAGCGCGGCCAGGGCCGAGGCCCAGTCGATGGTCTCGGCGACGCCGGGCAGCTTGAAGTATTCGCCACCGCGAAGCTTCTGCACGAAGGCGACGACCTGGGCAGACAGTGCCTCGGGCACATGCGGGGCGCGGATGCGAAGGATCGCGCGTTCGCGGGCGGCGTCGGGGTAGTCGACCCAATGGTAGAGGCAGCGGCGGCGGATGGCGTCGTGGACCTCACGCGTGCGGTTGCTGGTGATGATGACGACGGGCGGGACCTTGGCCTTCACCGTGCCGTATTCCGGGATGGAGAGCTGGAAATCGGCCAGCAGCTCCAGCAGGAAGGCCTCGAAGGGCTCGTCGGCCCGGTCCAGCTCGTCGATCAGCAGCACCGCAGGGCCGCCCTCGGGGCTGAGGGCCTGGAGCAGCGGGCGCTCCTGGAGGAAGCGGCGGTCGTAGATGCCGCGCTCCAGCGCCTCGCGGTCCGTCGTCTCGCCGCTCGCCTCGGCGAGGCGGATGGAGATGAGCTGCTTGGCGTGGTTCCACTCATAGGCCGCGGCGCCGAGGTCGAGGCCATCGTAGCATTGCAGGCGGACCAGCCGGCGGGGCAGGCCGCCGGCCAGGACCTTGGCGATCTCGGTCTTGCCGGTGCCGGGCTCGCCTTCGAGGAAGAGAGGGCGGCCCATGCGCAGGGCGAGATGCACCGTGGTCGAGAGCGCCCGGTCGGCGACGTAGCCGCCGGCGGCGAGCAGCTGCTGGGTGGCCTCGACGCTCCCCGGGATGTCGCTCACAGGAAGAGCAGCGCCAGGATGATCAGCATCGCCGCGCAGCCGCCCCAGAATTGCAGCGGCAGGCCGAAGGGCTGGAAGGAGCCGAGCAGGCGGAGCGGCTGGACCGCCACCGGGTCCACCGGGCGCGGGTTGGGGCGGTGGACCGGCTTGCCGGCGGCGCTCGGCCCGTCGGCACCGTGCTGGGTGAGGGGGCCGGGGCCGCCGGCGTCGCGCAGGTACTCGGTATCCGTCCCGGAGAGGGCGGGGGCGCGGATCTCGGCGCTGGCGGCGGACCGCTCGGCGCTGGCGGCGGACCGCTCGGCGCTGGCGGCGGCGGGCTCGGCCATGGCTGGCTCGGGCGCGGGCTCCGGCTCCGGGGCCGGGGTGAGGTGGGCGGCGAAGCGGTTGAAGAACTGGTCGGCCATCTGCTTCGCGGTGCTGTCGATCAGCCGCCCGCCGAGCTGGGCCATCTTGCCCCCGACCTGGGCCTTCACATTGTAGGTGAGCAGGGTCTCGGAGGGGCCAACCTCTTCTAGCGCGACGTCGGCGCCGCCCTTGGCGAAGCCCATCGCCCCGCCATTGCCCTCGCCGGTGATGGTGTAGCCGGCCGGCGGGTTAATGTTCTCGAGCTTCACCTTGCCGCCGAACTTGGCCGACATCGGGCCGAGCTTCAGCGCCACCTTGGCCTGGAACTGGTCGTCGCCGACCCGCTCGACCGATTCGCAGCCGGGGATGGAGGCCTGCAGGACCTGCGGGTCGTTCAGGGCTTCCCAGACTTGCTGGCGCGGCGCGGGGATGCGCCGCTCGCCGGTCATTTCCATGCGTGTCTCCTGGGTTTTCGCGGACCTTAGTGGCCGGGCCGGGTGAGGGGAACCCCACCCCGTATCGGTCCGGGAGGGGGTTCGTTCAATGCCCGGTGGCAACGCGGGGCGATCGGGGCGGGTTCAACTGGGGGCCGGCAGCCTTCATCGAGGCGCGGGGGTGCGGATGCCGGGCTTCTTCGGCTATCGCGGCTGGGCGGTTGCCTTTCTCGTCCCGACCTTCATCCTGGCGGCCTTCGTTTTCTTCCGGTGAGGAAATCCCCCATGCCCTACGTCATCGGTGCCGACAATCCCGAGGAGCCCGCCGGCCACCGCTTCGGCCGGCTGCTCGAGCGGAAGCAGATCCTGCAGCTGCCGGGGGCGCATAACGGCATGGCGGGGCTGCTGGCGAAGAAGGCGGGGTTCGAGGGGCTCTACCTCTCGGGGGCGGCGATGACGCTCTCCATGGGCATCCCTGATCTCGGCATGATCACGGTCGACGAGGTCGCCTTCCATATCCGCCAGATCGCCCGCGCGACCGCGCTGCCGCTGCTGGTCGACGGCGACACCGGCTATGGTGAGGCGCTGAACGTCATGCACATGGTTCGCACCTTCGAGGATGCGGGGGCGGCTGCGGTGCATCTCGAGGACCAGCTACTGCCGAAGAAATGCGGCCATCTCAACGACAAGAAGATGGCCGATGCGCATGACATGGCGGCCAAGGTGGCGGCGGCGCGGAAGGCGCGGCGGCACCTCTACATCATCGCCCGCACCGATGCGGCGGCGAGCGAGGGGATGGACGGGGCGCTGGCGCGGGCCAAGCTCTATCTCGACAGCGGGGCGGATGCGATCTTCCCCGAGGCGCTGAACAGCCGGGAGATGTTCACGGAATTCTCGCGCCGCATCCGGGCCGAGGGCTATCCGGAGGTGAAGCTGCTGGCGAACATGACGGAGTTCGGCCGCACGCCCTTCTTCACCGCGCAGGAATTCGAGGAGATGGGCTACCAGATGGTGATCTGGCCGGTCTCCGCCGCGCGCGTCGCCAACAAGGCGATGGAGGAGCTGTTCCAGTCGATCCGCGAGAATGGCGGGACCCACAAGCTGGTCGACCGGATGCAGACGCGGGCGGAGCTGTATGACGTCATCAACCTCCATGCTTATGAGGCGCTGGACAGCAGCCTGATCCAGACCATCGTCCCGACGTCGATGCCGCAGCGGTAAGGGGAGAGCACGATGCGCACGGGCGTCTTCTACTTCCCGACCGAATACGGGATCGAGACCGGGGAGTTGGCACGGGCGCTGGAGGAGCGGGGGTTCGACTCGCTCTTCCTTTGCGAGCACACCCACATTCCCGTCAGCCGGCGTTCACCCTTTCCGGGCGGGGGTGAGCTGCCGAAGCGGTACAAGCATACGCATGATCCCTTCGTCGCGCTGAGCTTTGCCGCCGCCGCGACGAAAACCTTGCTGCTCGGCACCGGCGTCTGCCTGGTGCCGCAGCGGGACCCGATCATCACTGCCAAGTCGGTCGCCAGCCTCGACCGGCTCTCGGGCGGGCGCTTCGTCTTCGGCGTCGGCGGCGGGTGGAATGTCGAGGAGATGGAGAATCACGGCGCGCGCTATCCGACGCGCTTCAGGCTGATGGAGGAGCGCATCCGGGCGATGCAGGCGCTCTGGACGGAGGAGGAGGCGAGCTTCCATGGGGAGTTCGTCAACTTCGACCCGGTCTGGTGCTACCCGAAGCCGGTGCAGCGGCCGCATCCGCCGGTGCTGCTCGGCGGCGAGACGGATTACACGCTGAGGCGGGTCGCGGCATTCTGCCAGGGATGGTTCCCGCGGGCGGGGGGCGATTTCGACCCGAAGCTGGCGCGCGAGCGGCTGCGGCGGGTGGCGGAAGGGGCGGGCCGGGACCCTGCGAGCCTTTCCATTACCGTCTTCCGGGCGCCGCCGGAGGCCGGGAAGCTGGACGCCTACCGCGAGGCGGGGATCGAACGGGTGTTGCTGGAGGTGCCGGACCTCGACCGCGATGGCATCCTCCGCCGTCTCGACGAGCTGGCGCCGCTGGTCTGAGGGAACCAGGGCGAGGGCGCGGCATTCGCCCCATATGCCCTCGCTCGACCCTGAAGAAGGCGATGCGATCCGCCAGGCCCTCGGCCTCGATCGCGCCGCCAGGCCCTATCGCAACCACTACCCCGCCCCGGGCGACGACCCGGTGGCCGGGCGGCTTGTCGAGCGCGGGATGATGCAGCGCGGCGCGACGACGCCGGCGGGCCTGGTGCTGTTCCAGGTGACGGAGGCGGGCGCACGGCAGGTCGGCGCGCGGCTGCCGGAGGCCGAGGCCGGGCGGTGAGGCCGGATTGACCGCGGCGCCCGGACATGCGGCACTCCGCCCATCCTGACGGGAGGGAAGAGCCCATGTTCCTCGAGCAACGCATCTACACCATGCATCCGGGCAAGCTGCCCGCCTGGCTGGCGCTCTACCGCGATATCGGCGGCCCGGCCTCCTCCCGCACGCTGACGCCGCTGATCGGCATGTTCACGGTCGAATTCGGCCAGATCAACCGGGTGCTCTTCGTCCGCGGCTTCGACGACATCGACGAGCGCGAGCGCGGCATGGGCCGGCGGGATGCCGATCCGGAGTGGCAGCGCTTCCTGAAGGAGGGGCGCGACAGCGGCGCGCTGATGGCGCAGGAGGCGAAGCTCCTCAAGACCGTGCCCTTCTCGCCGCTGCAGAAGGTCGGCCAGCCCTTCGAGCGCAAGGTCGAGGGTGGGGAGATGTGGGTCGATCATCGGACCTACGACTTCCACCCCGGCAAGGCGCAGGCCTGGATCGACGCCTATCGCGACCTCGGCAAGCCGGTGCAGGACCGGCTGCTCGGCCAGCTGCTGTGGTTCGCTGTGACCGAATGCGGGCCGATCAATCAGGCCGTCTTCGCCTGGGCCTATAGCTCGCTCGGCGACCGCGACAAGCGGCGGGCGGCGATGGCGGCCGATCCCGGCTGGGCGGAGTTCCAGAAGGCGACGGCGCCGCTCGGCGCGCTGAAGCAGCAGACGACGATGGTGCTGAAGCCTACCCCCTTCTCCCCGATCCGCTGAGGCAGGACTCATGTTGAAGAGGATGCTGGCCGGCGCGGCCCTCGCGCTTGGCCTCACCGGCGCTGCCCAGGCGGGCCAGACCTTCGACGCGGTCAAGGCCCGCGGCGTGCTCAACTGCGGCGTCAATGTCGGCATTGCCGGTTTCTCCTTGCCCGATAGCCAGGGCGTCTGGCGCGGAATGGATGCCGATCTCTGCCGCGGCCTCGCCGCTGCGCTGTTCGGCGACCCGGCCAAGGTGCGCTTCGTGCCGCTGACCGCGGTGCAGCGCTTCACCGCGCTGCAATCGGGCGAGATCGACGTGCTGATCCGCCAGACGACGCTGACCATGACGCGCGACACCTCGCTCGGCCTGCGCATGGTCGCCGTCAACCTCTATGACGGCCATGGCTTCATGGTGCGGAAGGACGCGGGCGTTACCGAGTCGAAGGGGATGGATGGGATGACCATCTGCCTCTCGCCGGGAACGACGAACGAGCTGGTGACGACGGACTGGTTCCGCGCCAACAACCTGCGCTTCACGCCACTGCTGCAGGAGCGGATGCAGGACAATGCGACGGCGCTGCAATCCGGCCGGTGCGATGCCATCGGCACGGATGCGACTCAGCTCGCGGCGCTCCGCAGCCAGTTCACCAATCCGGCCAATTTCGTGATCCTGCCGGAGCGGTTCAGCAAGGAGCCCTATGGGCCGGTGGTGCGACGCGACGACCAGGAATGGTTCGACGTCGTGCGCTGGACGCTCTCGGCGCTCATCCAGGCGGAGGAGCTCGGTGTCAACAGCGGCAACCTCGAGCAGATGAAGGGCAGCCCCAACCCGGAGGTCCGGCGGCTGCTCGGCGTCGACCCGGTGCTGGGCAACTCGCTGAAGCTCGATCCGGCCTGGGCCTACAACGCCATCAAGGCGATCGGGAATTACGGCGAGCTGTTCGACCGCAATCTCGGGCCGCAGACGCCGATCGGGCTGGAGCGGGGGCTGAACCGGCTCTGGACCAATGGCGGGCTGATGTATTCCTGGCCGATGCGGTAGCCGCGCCTCTCCTGTTGCCGTGGGGCGGGGGACGGCCTAGTTTCCCGCCCCAAGTCGGGGCGTGGCGCAGTCTGGTAGCGCATCTGCTTTGGGAGCAGAGGGTCGGAGGTTCGAATCCTCTCGCCCCGATACCTGCAACAAGGGTGCCTCATGCCGCAGCTTGCCCGCATCTTCGTCATGCCGCGTTCCGCCATGCAGTCCGGGCGGGGGCGCTCTCAGGGCTGGACCCTGGCCTATGAGCCGGGCGAGCGGCAGCGGCTCGACCCGCTGATGGGCTGGGCCGGCTCGGGCGACACCAATGCGCAGGTGAGCCTCAATTTCGACAGCAAGGAGGATGCTATCGCCTATGCCGAGGCGAACGGCATCCCCTACGAGGTCGAGGAGCCGAAGCCGGTCCGCATCAAGGCGAAGGTCTATGCGGACAACTTCCGCTTCGGGCGTCCGGAGAACTGGACGCACTGAACCCGATTGCGCCCGTAGCTCAGCTGGATAGAGCACGCGCCTTCTAAGCGTGTGGTCGTGGGTTCGAATCCCGCCGGGCGCGCCACCCTTACAGCAGCTCCACCGACCAGCCGGCGCGGAATTCGCCGCCCGGGGGGAGGATGATTACGCCGGACTTCGCGGCGAACTCGCCATCCCAGCCGAGCGGGCTGGCGAAGCCTTGCCAGGGCTCGATGCAGAGGAAGTCGCCCCCGGGCTTCGACCAGAGGCCGAGTTGCGGGAAGCCGGTGAAGGCGAAACGGAGGACGGGACCGTCCTCGGCGCGGTAGTCGAGGCGGCGGCTGCGGGGCTGGTCGAGGATCATCGCATCGGCTTCGAAGAGCGCGGAGGCGAGGGCGAGGTGGCGGCCCGCGATGGGGCTCGGCTGGGGCTCGGGCAGCAACAGGCCGTCCTGCAACCGGCGGATGGGGGCAGGCTCGTCTGTTTCGAAGGTAAGGGTGTGGGGGCGACCCTCGGCGCCGGGGAGCGGCCAGCGGAAGGCGGGATGGGCACCGAGCGAGGCGGGCAGGGGCTCGGGGCCGGGGTTGGCCAGGCGGTAGTCCGCCGAGAGGCACCCGCCTGCGACGGCGTAGTGGATGTCGAGGGCGAAGGCGAAGGGATAGGCGGTGCGGCTCGCCTCGTCGTCGGTGAGGCGGAAGGTGCAGCGGCTGGGCGCCTGGTCGATCAGGGTGAAGCTTCGGTCGCGGGCGAAGCCGTGCTGACGCATGGGGTAGCGGCGGCCGGCATGGTTGAATCCATCGCCCGAGAGGCGGCCGACGATGGGGAAGAGCACCGGCGCATGGCGCGGCCAGGCGGGGCCGGCATCCCAGAGGAAGTCGCGACCGGCGGCATCCTGCAATCGGCAAAGCTCGGCGCCCTCGGGCTTGATGGCGGCAGTGAGCGCGTCGCTGGCGATCTGGATCATGCGGTCCCCCGGATGACGGTGCGGATGGCGAAGCTCGACTGGATGCGGGCGACGCCCGGCATGCGCGACAGCGCCTCCTTGTGGATGCGTTCGTAATCGGCGGCGTCGCGCGCTTCGACACGCAGGAGGTAGTCGGCGATGCCGGTCATCAGGTAGCACTCCCGCACCTCGGGGCAACGGCGCACCGCCTCCTCGAAGCGCCTCAGGTGCTCGTCGGTCTGGCGGTCGAGCGTGATCTGCACGATCACCACGACCAGGTCGCGCGGCGCGGCCTCCTCGATCAGCGCGGTATAGCCGCGGATGATGCCGCGATGCTCCAGCAGGCGGACGCGGCGGAGGCAGGCGGAGGGGGAGAGGGAGACGGCCTCGGCGAGGTCGGCATTGCTCATGCGGCCGTCGGCGCGGAGCAGGCGGAGGATGGCGCGGTCGGTGTCATCCAGGGTTTGCATCGAATTATCTACGAATTGGCCGCAGATCATGCGCCATTCCGGCTCCGCATGGCAAAGGCTGCGAGGGTCTGGCGTGAAATTCGCATACGCCGGTGCGTAGTCTCGGTGGATAAATAGGCGGAGGCGGCGATGCGCGTTGTGGTGCTTGGCAGCGGCGTGGTCGGGGTGACCAGCGCCTGGTATCTCTCGCGGGCCGGCCATCAGGTGACGGTGATCGACCGCCAGCCGGCCGCCGGCATGGAGACGAGCTTCGCCAATGCGGGGCAGGTCTCGCCGGGCTATTCGGCGCCCTGGGCCGGCCCTGGCATCCCCGTCAAGGCGCTGAAATGGCTGATGATGCGGCACCGGCCGCTGGTCTTCTGGCCGCAGGCGAAGGGCGGGCTCTATCCCTGGCTGGCGCGGATGCTCGCCAACTGCACCGAGGATGCCTATGCGACCAACAAGGCGCGCATGGTCCGCCTCGCCGAGTACAGCCGCGACTGCCTGCGCGACCTGCGCGACGAGACCGGCATCGCCTATGACCAGCGGATGCAGGGCACCTTGCAGCTCTTCCGCACGCAGAAGCAGCTCGATGCCGTCGGCGGCGATACGGCGGTGCTGGATGCCTTCCAGGTGCCCTATGAGCTGCTCGACCCGAAGGGCTGCGTCGGCGCGGAGCCGGCGCTCGGGCTGGTCGAGGGGAAATTCGTCGGCGGGCTGCGCCTGCCGGGCGACGAGACGGGCGATGCGCATGTCTTCACCCAGCGGCTGGCCGGGATGGCGGCGGCGGCGGGGGTGGAGTTCCGCCAGGGCGTGACCATCCAGAGGATCGAGAGCGAGGGTGACCGGGTCACCGGCGTCGTGACCGACCAGGGCAGGGTCACGGCGGATGCCTATGTGGTGGCGCTGGGGAGCTATTCGACGGCGCTGCTGCGGCCGCTCGGCGTCTTCGTGCCGGTCTATCCGGTGAAGGGCTATTCGCTGACCCTGCCGGTCACCGAGGAGGCGGGGGCGCCGGTC
This sequence comes from Belnapia moabensis DSM 16746, assembly GCF_000745835.1. GTDB lineage: Bacteria > Pseudomonadota > Alphaproteobacteria > Acetobacterales > Acetobacteraceae > Belnapia > Belnapia moabensis. The sequence goes on from NZ_JQKB01000003.1 coordinate 54,471, forward strand.
TCCACCGTCATGGACGAGACCTACAAGGTGGCGATCACCCGACTCGGCGACCGCATCCGCGTCGGCGGGACGGCGGAACTGGCGGGGTTCAACCTCAAGCTCCGCGGGCCGCGGCGGGAGACGCTGGCGCATTCGGTGGGCGACCTCTTCCCGCGCGGGGGCGATATAGCCCAGGCGAAATTCTGGACCGGCCTCAGGCCGATGACGCCGGACGGGACGCCGGTGGTCGGGCCGACGCGGTACCGCAACCTGCACCTCAATACCGGGCATGGGACGCTGGGCTGGACCATGGCCTGCGGCAGCGGGCGGCTGTTGGCGGACCTCGTCACCGGGCGGCGGCCGGAGATCGACTCCGAGGATCTGGCGCTGACGCGCTACGCGGCCGCTTGACGGGCCTGCCGGAGGCGGCCTGACTGGCCGCTTCCCGGGAGGCTTTCATGGAATACCGTGCACTCGGCCGCAGCGGCCTCAGCGTCAGCCGGCTCTGCCTCGGCACCATGATGTTTGGCGGACCGACCGATGCGGCGACCGGCGCGCGGCTGATCGCGCGGGCTGCCGAGGCGGGGATCAACTTCCTCGATACGGCGGATGCCTATAACGGCGGGCGGTCGGAGGAGGTGGTGGGGCAGGCCATCGCCGCGCGCCGGCATGACTGGGTGGTGGCGACGAAGATCGCCAACAAGGTCGGGAAGGGCCCGAACGAGGGCGGGCTGTCGCGCAAATGGGTCATGCAGGGGGCGGAGGCCTGCCTGCGCCGGCTCGGCACCGACTTCATCGACATCCTCTACCTCCACAAGGAGGATCGTGCGACGCCGCTGGAGACGACGGTGCGCGCCATGGCCGACCTGGTGCGGGCGGGGAAGATCCGGCATTTCGGCGTCTCCAACTACCGCTCCTGGCGGATCGCGGAGATCTGCCGGCTTTGCGACGAGGCGGGGATCGACCGGCCGGTGGTGTCGCAGCCCTATTACAACGCGATGAACCGGCAGCCGGAGGTGGAGCAGCTTCCCGTCGCGGCGCATTACGGGCTCGGCGTCTTTCCCTATTCGCCGCTGGCGCGCGGGGTGCTGACGGCGAAGTACCGGCCGGGCGCGGAGCCCGAGGCGGGCAGCCGGGCGGCGCGGCAGGACAAGCGGATGCTGGAGACGGAGCTTCGCCCTGAGTCGCTCGAGATCGCGCAGGTGATCCGCGAGCATGCGCAGCGCGCCGGCACCACGCCGGTGCATTTCGCCATCGGCTGGGTGCTGAACAACCGGCTCGTCACCGGCTGCATTCTCGGGCCGCGGACGGAGGCGCATCTGGAGGACTATCTGGCGGCGCTCGACTACCGGTTCACCGTGGAGGACGAGGCGCTGGTCGACCGGCTGGTACCGGCGGGGCATCCCTCGACGCCGGGGTACAACGATCCGCAATATCCGATCGACGGGCGGGTGGCGGTGGCCGGCTAGAGCGGGCTCTGTTCGCACCGGCTCACGGAGCCCGCTCTAGCTTGTTGTTCTGGCGAGCAAATTACTCCGATCAGATGATTCCATCCGATTCGAGTTTGCTCTAGCTCTCGACCAGGGCGATATCAAGCAGGCGTTCCAGGACCTCGGGCTCCTGGGCGCCGGCGATGGCGCTGCGGCCGGCGACGACGAAGCAGGGCACGCCGTTGATGCCGAGGCGGTGGGCGCGGAGGTTGTCCGCATGCACCGCCTCGACCTCGGCGACGGTCGAGAGGAAGCGGCGGGCGAGGGGCGCGTCGAGCCCCTGCTGGCCGGCGATGGCGGCGAGCACATGGGCATCGCCGATATCGGCGCCCTCGGTGAAATAGGCTTCGAAGATCGCCTCGACCAGGGCGTCGGCGGCATTGAAGCGGCCGGCCCAGCGGACCAGCCGGTGGGCATCGAGCGAATGCGGCACGCGGCGAATGCGGTCAAAGCGGAATTCGATGCCCTCGGCCCGGCCGAGATCGGCGATGGTGCCGTGCAGGCGGCGGGCGCGGTCCTCGCCGCCGAATTTGCGGACGAGGTAGTCCTGCCGCGGCACGCCCTGCGGGGCGAAGTCCGGGTTCAGCAGGAAGGGCCGCCAGAGCAGTTCCGCCGCCACGTCCGGACGGGAGCGCAGGGTTCGCCGCAGCCGCCTGATGCCTAGGAAGCACCAGGGACAGACCAGGTCGAAGACGACCTCGATGGGCAGGCGGGCGCGAGGCGGGGCGAGCAGGTTCACCGGCACATCATAGGCCGAAGCGGCGGTGCGGGCGAAGCCTCCGTGGAGCGGATGGTTGACAGGTTTTGATGACGGAGCCAATCATGGGCAGATAGATAGCGGTCGTCATTAAAAAGGGCCAACGATGCGGATCCTCTCCCTCGGCGCCGGGGCCATCGGCGGCTATTACGCGTGGAGATTGGCGGAGGCGGGGGCGGATATCAGCCTTCTCGTCCGCCCCGGGCGGGCGGCGCAGCTGGAGCGCGACGGGCTGGTGGTCGCCAGCCGGGGCGAGGTCGGACGCCGCCGGCTGCCGGTGGTGCAGGCCGGGCAGATCGGTGGGCCCTTCGATGTCGTGCTGCTGACCTGCAAGGCCTATGACCTCGGCCCGGCTATGGAGGCCATCGCGCCCGCGATGGGGCCGGGGAGCCTGGTGCTGCCGCTGCTGAACGGCATCGCGCATATCGATGCGCTGGATGCGCGGTTCGGCGCGGCGTGGGTGCTGGGCGGCGTCGCCTATATCGCCACGACGATGGAGCCGGACGGCACCATCCGCCATGCGAGCCCCACAGATACGCTGGTGGTCGGCGACCGCTCCGGGGCGATCACGCCGGAGGTGCAGGGGCTGGCCGAGGCCTTCGCCGCGGGCGGGGTCGCGGCGCGGGCTTCGGAGGGCATCCTCCAGGATCTCTGGGAGAAGTGGTGCATGCTGGCGCCGGGCGCCGCGCTCACCTGCCTGATGCGCGGCACGGTGGGCGAGGCGATGGCGACGGAGGATGGCCCGGCTGTCGCCCGCGGGATGCTGGCCGAGGCGCGCGCCATCGCCGCCGCGCTTGGCCATGCCCCGCGCCCGCCCGCCATCGCCCAGGCCGACCGCACGCTGACCGACCCGCAATCGCGCTGGGCGGCCTCGATGATGCGCGACATCGAGCAGGGCGCGCCGAGGGTCGAGGCCGAGCACATCCTCGGCGACCTGATCCGCCGCGGGCGGGAGCGCGGGCTCGGCGCGCCGCTGCTCGCGGCCGCCTTCGCCCATCTCCAGGTCTACAACGCCCGCGGCGCCGCCCGCGGCAGGAGCACGCCATGACCACCGATACCGTCCTCATCACCGGTGCCTCCACGGGCATCGGCGCCGTCTATGCCGACCGCCTGGCGCGGCGCGGGCATGACCTGATCCTCGTCGCCCGCGACCGGGCCCGGCTCGAGGCGCTGGCCGGGCGGCTCGGCGACGAGACCGGGCGGCGGGTGGAGGTGATGGTCGCCGACCTCACCGACCCGCTCGGCCTGCGCCGGGTGGAGGGGCGGCTGAAGGCCGATGCGGCGATCGGGATGCTGGTCAACAATGCCGGCATGGCCGCCTCGGGTACGCTGGCGGAGGTCGACCCCGACCTGCTGGAGCGGATGGTGATGCTGAACAGCGTCGCGCCGATGCGCCTCGCGGCGGCGGCGGCACGGGGCTTCCTGGCGCGCGGCCGGGGCACCGTCGTCAACATCGCCTCGGTGCTCGCCCTGGCGCCGGAGCGGTTCAACGGCGTCTACAGCGCCACCAAGGGCTTCGTGCTCAATCTCAGCCTGTCGATGCGGCAGGAGCTGGGGGACAAGGGCATCCGCGTGCAGGCTGTGCTGCCGGGGGCGACGCGCACCGAGATCTGGGGCCGCGCCGGGGTCGATGTCGACCAGTTCCCGGCCGAGATGGTCATGGGGGTCGAGGAGATGGTGGATGCGGCGCTGCTCGGCCTCGACCGGGACGAGGCGGTGACCATCCCTCCCTTGCCGAATGTGGCGGAGTGGGAGCGCTTCACCGCGGCGCGGCTGGCGATGGGGCCGAACCTGTCGCGCAGCCAGGTCGCGGCGCGGTACCGGAGATGAGCGCCGCGACCTCCCTCGCGCCCGGCGCGGCGGCGATGAGCCCGCGCACCCGCATGCTGCTGCATGGAAGGGTGGTGCCGACGCTGCTGCGCCTCGTCTGGCCGAATACGCTGGTGATGCTGGCTCAGGCCTCGGTCGGGCTGATCGAGACCTGGTGGGTTTCCCATCTCGGCACCGAGGCGCTGGCCGGCATGGCGCTGGTCTTCCCCGGCTTCATGATGATGCAGATGCTCTCGGGCGGCGCGGTGGGCGGCGGCATCGCCTCGGCCGTGGCGCGGGCGCTCGGCGCCGGGCGGCGGGAGGATGCGGATGCGCTGGTGCTTCATGCTCTGGTCATCAACGGGGTGCTGGGCCTGGCCTTCACGGCGCTGCTGATCGGTGGCGGGTCCGCGCTCTATGCCGCGCTCGGTGGCGAGGGCGGGTCGCTGCGGGCAGCGCTGGCCTATTCCGACGTGGTCTTCGGCGGGGCGGTGCTGGTCTGGCTGAGCAATGCCTTCGCCAGCGTGCTGCGCGGCACCGGCGCGATGCTGCTGCCCTCGGTCGCAATCGTCATCGGCGTCGTGGTGCTGGTGCCGCTCTCGCCGCTGCTGATCCATGGCTATGGGCCGGTCCCCGCCCTCGGCATCGCAGGCGGAGGCTGGGCGGTGGTGATCGGGACGGGGCTCACGACCGCGATCCTCGGCTGGGCAGTGCTGACCGGGCGGAGCATCGCCAGGCTGCGCCGAGAGCGGCTGCGCTGGCTGCTGTTCCGCGACATCCTGGGCGTCGGCGCCGTCGCCTCGGTGAGCACCTTGCAGACGACCTTCACCATCGCGCTGACGACGGCGGTGGTGGCGCGGGCCGGCGGAGCGGATGCGGTGGCAGGCTACGGGACCGGGACGCGGCTGGAATACCTATTGATCCCGCTGGTCTTCGGGCTCGGGGCGCCGCTGGTGGCGCTGGTTGGGACGAATATCGGGGCCGGGCAGGGGGCGCGGGCGCTGCGCATCGCGCTGACCGGCGGGGCGCTCGCCTTCATCGCCGCCGAGGCGGTGGGGCTGGCGGCGGCGGCCTGGCCGGAGGCTTGGCTGGGGCTGTTCGGCGACGATCCGCGGATGCTGGAGACGGGGGCGGCCTATCTGCGGGTGGTTGGGCCGGCCTATGGGTTCTTCGGGCTGGGGCTGTCGCTCTACTTCGCCTCGCAGGGGGCGGGGAAGCTCGGTTGGCCGCTGCTGGCGGGGCTGGTCCGGCTGGTGATCGCGGTGGGGGGCGGCTGGGTGGCGTTACACCTTACCGGCTCGCTCACCTGGGTCTTCGCGGCGCTGGCGGCGGGGCTCCTCGTCTATGGGGTATTTCTGGCGGCGGTGATCCGGGGCGGGGCCTGGTTCCGCTAAGCTGATCGGCCCTGGATGAAGGTGACGAGGTTGTCGCCGCCTGCACGGCGGGCCGCGTCGCGCAGATCGCGGGCCCGATCGATCAGGAGGGCGGCCTGCTCCTCGCCGCCGCGGCTCAGCACCAGGCCGATGCTGCAGGTGAGGGCCAGGGCGCCGATCGGCGTCGGCACCGGCGCGGCGCGGACGGCGCGCAGCAGGCGCTCGGCGGCCGCCACCGCCTGGGCGGGGAAGATGTCGGCGAGGCAGACGCCGAAGCCGCCATCGACGCGCCCGACCAGGTCCTGCACGCGGATGCGCTCATGCATCCGGTCGGCGACGCCGAGCAGCGCCGCGTCGCGCACCGCAAGGCCGTGCCGGGCGGTGATGGCGTCCAGCCCGTCGATGCCGAGGCAGAGCATGCCGATCTGCGGACCGACCGGCTCGGCCATGCCGAGCACCGCCTCGAGGAAGTGCAGCAGGGCCTCCTCGGTGACCGCGCCGGTCACCGGGTCGCGGTGGCGGCCATTCGGGTCGTCGCTCAAGGGAGCGGGGGTCATGGAGGTGCGGGGTCCTGTCGGGCTGGTCTGAGAGCGTGGTGTCGATCAATGCGGTTGCCGCCTGATTAATCCGCAGCAAAACCAGACACGGCACCCTTGCGGGGGGCGGCGTGGCGGGGTCTTTTCGAACGGAACGAGCCGCGAGGATCCCTGCATGACCGCCTTCGACGCCATTGCCCGCCGCCAGGCCGAACTCGCCGCCATCCGCCAGGACATCCATGCCCATCCCGAGCTCGGGATGGAGGAGCGCCGCACGGCGGAGCTGGTGGCGCGCAAGCTGGAGGAATGGGGAATCGAGGTGCATCGCGGCGTCGGCGGCACGGGCGTGGTCGGCGTGCTGCGCTCGGGCAATGGCGAGGCGGCGATCGGGCTGCGCGCCGACATGGATGCGCTGCCGATGGAGGAGGCGAACGACCTGCCCTACCGCAGCACCTCGCCAGGGCGGATGCATGCCTGCGGGCATGACGGCCACACCACCATGCTGCTCGGCGCCGCACAGTATCTGGCGGAGACGCGGGCCTTCAACGGAACGGTGAACTTCATCTTCCAGCCGGGAGAGGAGGGATGCGGCGGAGCGCTGGCGATGCTGGAGGATGGGCTGTTCGAGCGCTTCCCCTGCAATCAGGTCTTTGCCATGCACAACCGGCCGGGGCTGCCGATCGGCGAATATGCCATCCGCAGCGGGCCGACGGCGGCGGGCGGGGCCTTCTTCGATATCACCGTCGAGGGGAAGGGCTCGCATGGCGCAAGGCCGGAGGCAGGGGTCGATCCGGTGCTGGCCGCCTGCCATATTGCGACGGCGCTGCAGTCCATCGTCGCGCGCAACATGCCGCCGATGGAGACGGCGGTGCTGAGCATCACCAAGGTGACCGGGGGCGATGCCTACAACGTCATCCCGCAGACGGCGAAGCTCTCGGGCACGGCGCGCTTTTTCAGCGAGCGAGCGCGGGGGCTGCTCGAGGAGGGGATGAAGCGGGTGGCGGAGGGCGTCGCGGCGGGGCTTGGGGCGACGGCGAGCGTCGATTTCCGGCTGATCTTCGCGCCGACCATCAACGCGCCGGAGCAGACCGAGCGCTTCGCCGCCGCCGCGGCCGAGATCGTGGGCGAGGCGAAGGTGGACCGGACCAAGCCGCCGGGGATGGGGTCGGAAGATTTCAGCTTCATGATGGAGCGAGTGCCGGGCGCCTATCTCCATGTCGGCAATGGCGACAGCGCGACCGTCCACAATCAGCACTACAATTTCAACGACGCGGCCATCCCCTATGGGGCGGCGCTGCTGGCCCGGCTGGTGGAGCGCGAGTTGCCGAAGGGCGCGCAGGGCTGATGGCGCTGTCGCGGCGGGCGGCGCTCGGCCTCGCCGGGGCGGCGGCGTTCGGCCGGGTGGCGGGGGCGCAGAACGGGGCGCCGGTGACCATGCCGGGGGTGCGGCAGTTCGACCTGGCGCCGAAGGCCGGCGGGCGGCCGCCCTGGCGCATCTTCATCCGCCAGCCGGACGGGCCGGCGCCGGCGGGGGGCTGGCCGGCGCTCTATCTGCTCGATGCCAATGCGGTGATGGGCATCGCCAGCGATGCTCTGCGGGTGCAGGCGGCCTTCCCCGGCGAGACCGGCATCCGCGACGGGGTGCTGGTCGGCATCGGCTACCCGACCGAAGCGGCCTATGACGACCGGCGCCGCGCCTTCGACCTGACGCCGCCGCCGGAGAAGGGGCGCACCGGCGGGGCCGAGGGCTTCCTCCGCTTCATCGTGGAGGAACTGCAGCCCTTCGTCGCCGCGCGGGTGCCGCTGGACCCGTCGCGGCAGGGGGTGTTCGGCCATTCGCTGGGTGGGCTCTGCGTGGTCTGGTCGCTGCTGACGCGGCCGCGCGCCTTCAGCCATTGGGTGGCGATCAGTCCCTCGCTGCAATTCGACGCGGAGCTGATCGGCCAGGCGCAGCAGCGATTCGCCGCGCTGCCGCCGGCGGAGCGGGGGCAGCCGCGGGCGCTGCTCGGCGCCGGGGAGTTCGAGGAGCGCCTGGCGCCGTTCCAGGCGGCGGCGGGGGATGCGGCGATGCGGCGGGAGAGCATCGGGAGGCTGCGCATCCCTGCGCGGGCGCGGGAGATGGCGGACCGGCTGCGCGACCTCGGCATCGCGGCGCGATTCGAGCAGATCTCCGGGGAGACGCATTTCTCCGAGATTCCGGTGGCGGTGAACCGGGGGCTGCGCTTCGTGCTCGGGCCCGATCAATAGAGCGCGCTTGGCGGATGGGGTGGGATTCGAACCCACGGTGGGCGTGAACCCACGGCGGTTTTCAAGACCGCTGCCATAGACCACTCGGCCACCCATCCTATGCGGACCGCGCCTGAGCGGCTACATCTAGCGCCTCTCCTGGGATGGGACAAATGAAGCGATCGCTTGCCGCAGCCCTGCCTGCCCTCACCCTGCTCGCCGGCACGGCCGCAGCACAGGATCTTCCGGCGCCGGACCGGCGCGGATCCGTCAGTATCGTCTCCGAGAACGACAGCTACGCCCGCAACACGGACCGCTGGTACACCAATGGCTTCCGCTTCAACTGGGCCTCGGCCGAGGACAACCTGCCGGGGCCGATGGCGGCGCTGGACGAGGCGCTGGGAACGCTCTTCGGCCCCGCGCGCAGCCGCTGGGGCCTCGGCTTCGGCCAGAGCATGTTCACCCCGGTCGATACCCACAGCCGCGACCCCGATCCGCGCGACCGGCCCTATGCGGGCTACCTCTATGGCGAGATCTCGCTCGACCGGCGGACGCAGACGACGCTTGACCGCTTCAGCCTGCAGGTCGGCGTGGTGGGGCCGAGTTCGCTCGCCCGGCAGACCCAGGACGTGGTGCATACCGTCCTCGGCGACCGGGAGGCGCGCGGCTGGCGCTACCAGCTGCGGGACGAGCCGGTCTTCAACCTGAATTACGACCGCATCTGGCGCATCCCGGTCGCCTCCCTGCCGGGCGGGCTCGGCGTGGATACGCTGCCGAGTGTGACGCTCGCCGCAGGCACGGTGCAGACCTATGCCGGCATCGGTGGGCGCGTCCGCATCGGCCAGGGGCTGGACCGCGACTTCGGCGCGCCGCGCATCCGCCCGACCATCGCCGATACCTCGGCGGCAGTGGGTGAAGGCTTCGGCTGGTATCTCTTCGCCGGCGCCGGCGGGCGGGCGGTGGCGCGGGACATCTTCCTCGACGGCAATACCTACCGGGACAGCCGCTCGGTTGATCATCGGCCCTTCGTTGGCGACCTCGAATTCGGCGGGGCGGTCTTCTGGCACAATGTCCGGCTGAGCTACACGCAGAATTTCCGCAGTAAGGAATTCGTCGGGCAGAAGAAGGAATTCGTCTTCGGCGCGCTGTCGCTGTCGGTGTCCTTCTAGGCCAGCGAGAAGCGGATGGAGACCGCGGTGCCGCCTGGCCCCGCGGTCAGCGACACCATCCCGCCGACGCTCTGCGCCAGGCTATCGACGATGCGGCGGCCGAGGCCGGTGCCGGTGGCCGAGGGCTTGGCCCCGGCGCCGATGCCGCGGTCCTGCACGGCGAGCAGGCCGTGGTCGTCCTGGCGTTCCAGGCGCACCGTAATCGGGCCCTCCTCGCCCGCCGGATAGGCGTATTTCAGCGCATTGGTGACGAGCTCGGTGAGGATGACACCGAGCGAGACGGCGCGGTCGGTCGGCACCTCGATCGGCTCGGCCTCGAAGCCGATCGGGCGCCCGCCGACCGAGCGCGCGATCTCCTCGACCAGGCCCGCTAGATAGTCGTCCAGCGCGACGCTGCGGACATCGTCCGAGGTGTAGAGGCGGCGATGCACCTGGGCGACCGCGGCGATGCGGTTGCGCATGGCGGCGAGCGCGTCGCGCGCGGCCGGGTCCTGCACCGCGCCTTCCTGCAGCCGGGTGAGGGAGGCGATGAGCTGGAGGCTGTTGGAGACGCGGTGGTTCACCTCGCGCAGCAGCATGGCGCGCTGGTTGGCGAGTTCCTCGGCGCGGTCGCGGGCCTCGCGCACCGCGGCCTCGGCGGCGTCATGGGCGCGGCGCAAAGCCTCGCGCTCGATGGCGCTGTCGATCGCCGAGCGGAGCAGCAGCAGGAAGTCGCCGCCGGCCTCCTTGATGACGTAGTCCGCCGCCCCGGCGCGCAGCGCGGCGACGGCGATGCGGCCTTCGTCGGAGCCGGTGACGTAGATGATGGGCGGCCGCTCGGCGAGCTGGCGCAGCGCGACGAGGGTGTCGAGCCCGTCCTGCCCCGGCATGTAGTGGTCGAGGCAGATGGCATCGAACCCGCCTTCGGCCGCGAGCGCGACCCCGGCCGGGCCGTCGGCCGCGGTGACGACGGCATAGCCGTGCCGCTCCAGGTCGCGTTGGACCAGGCGGCGGAGGCCGGCTTCGTCGTCGATGTAGAGGATGCGGCGGGGCAGCGGAGTCATCGTCCCTGGATTGGGGATTACGGGGTGGGCGGCACCTGGATCACCGCGAGGAACAGGCCGAGCTGGCGCACAGCCTGGGCGAAGGTCTCGTAGTTCACGGGCTTCGTAATATAGACGCTGCAGCCCAATTCGTAACAGCGCCTGATCTCGCGTTCGTCATCCGTCGTGGTGAGGACGATGACGGGGGTGGGCTTGAGCTGCGGGTCGGCCTTCAGCTTGGCCAGGATGTCGAAGCCTGACATGTCCGGCAGGTTGAGGTCGAGCAGGACCAGCAGCGGCCGATGCTCGGGCCGGCCGTCGCCGACCAGGAAGTCGAGCGCCGCGGTGCCGTTGAGGAAGTGGCGGACCTCGTTGAAGACGCCGGCGCGCTTCAGGTTCTTCTCGATGAGCCTGGCATGGCCTTCGTCATCCTCGACCATGACGATGGTGACGGCCTGGGCGGCGGCGTTCATGCGGGGCTGTCCTCTGCGCTGCTGGGCGGCTGGGTGTTGGCGGGCGCAGTGAGCGCCAGGGTGACGCGGAAGGTGGAGCCGAGGCCGGGGGCCGAGCGGCATTCGACATCGCCGCCGAGCCGGCGGGCGAGCGCCCGGACATGGGCGAGGCCGATGCCTTCGCCCGGCTTGTCCTGACGGCCGGAGCGGCGGAACAGCTCGAAGATGCGGTCGTGGTCGCGCGGGTCGATCCCCCGGCCGTTATCCTCGACCTCGACCACCACATGGGTCCGGCTGGTGCGGCCGCGGATGACGATGCGCCCGGGGCGGGCGGGATCGAGGTACTTCACCGCATTGTCGATCAGGTTGCCGAAGATCTGCTCGACCGCCAGGCGGTCGCTGGTGATCGACGGCAGGCCGGGGGCGAGGGTGAGGCTGACGCCGGCCTCGTCGAGCTGGTGCTGCTGCGTCGCCACCAACCCGGCGATCAGCGCCTGAAGGTCGACGCGCTCCGGGTGCAGCAGCCGGCGGCCCTCGCGGGAGAGGCGCAGGATGGCGTTGATCAGCCGGTCCATGCGCTGGGTGGAGGAGCGGATGAAGCCGACGGCCTCGGGGATGTCCTCGAGCACCGCGGCGCGGGCGTCGGAGGTGACGATGCCGGGCGCCTCCCGTTCAGCGGCCGCGAGCAGCGCGCCGATGGGGGCGACGGCGGCTTCGAGTTCGGTGGTGAAGCCCATGACGTTCACCAGGGGCGCGCGCAGGTCATGCGACACGATATAGGCGAAACGTTGCACCTCGTCATTCGCGGCTGCGAGAGCGGCGGTGCGCTCCGCGACCCGTGCTTCGAGCGAGGCATTGGCGGCGGTGACCTCGGCCTGGGCGGCTTCCAGCGCACGGGCGTAGCGGCGGGCATGCAGGACGGCGCCGATGGTGACGCCAAGGATCAGCAGGAAGGCGGCGCCGGCGCCGGCCAGCAGCAGCCGGCCGGTGCGGACGAGGCCCTTGCTGCGCTTTTCGCCGCGAGCGATGCTGCGGGTCTCGATGCCGTTGACGATGCTGCGGATGGTGTCCATCTCGGCCACGCCCCGGTCGGTCCGCATCAGGGCGAGGGCGCCGGCCTGGTCGCCCGCCGCGGCGAGGCTGATGGTGCGGTCGAGCTCGTCTAGCTTCATGGCGAGGGTCGCCTGCAGCTGCCGGACCGCATCGACGTTTCCGCCATCCGCGGCGATGCGGGCGGCCAGCGCCGGTAGCTCGTGCGGCAGGGCCTCCATCGCACGGCGGTAAGGTTCGAGGTAGCGGTCCTCGCCGGTCAGCAGGTAGCCGCGCTGGCCGGTCTCGGCGTCCTGAATCAGGGAGAAGACCTGGCTCGCGGTGACCCGCACATCCTGGGTGGCGATGACGCCGGCGGCGAAGCTGCGCGTCGCCTCGACCAGCCAGACCATCCCGGCGCCGGTAGCCAGCAGGGCGGTGAAGCCGAGGGCCATCAGCAGCAGCGAGCTGCGGCCGAACAGGCTCTGGGTGATCCGCATGATGCCGCCAGGCCTTTCGCGCGCGGGTTGGGCCAGGGGATTACCGGGCTACCGGCGGGACCGCAAGCGCCTGGCCGCCAGCCTGGCACCGCCTGCGCCCTTGCCGAGGCGGGGAAGGCAGGGCCAGATGCGGCTTGTCCAAGACTGCGGGAGGGCCCCGATGAACATCCTGGCCGAGAACGGCACCAATCTGGTGCGGGCCGACCGCGAGTCGGAGGGCGAGCGGCTGCGGCTGATGCATGCCATGGAGCGGAAGCTGCTCTGGCTCTCGGCCTGGATGATCCACCATGCCAACCATGTCCGGCCGAACCGGGACGGGCTGAAGGTAGGCGGGCACCAGGCCTCCTGCGCTTCGGTCATCTCGATCATGACGGCGCTCTATTTCGAGATCCTGAAACCCGAGGATCGGCTGGCGGTGAAGCCGCATGCCGGGCCGGTCTTCCATGCCGTCAACTACCTGCTCGGGCGGCAGGAGCGGGCGAAGCTTGAGACGTTGCGGCAGTTCGGCGGCATCCAGCCCTATCCGTCGCGGGTCAAGGACGGGGCGGAGGTGGATTTCTCGACCGGCTCGGTCGGGCTCGGCGTGGCGCTGACCAGCTTCGGCAGCCTGGTACAGGACTATGTTCACCTGCACGGGCTCGGGCGGCCGGGCGTGCCGGCGGGGCGGCACATCGCCATCGTCGGCGATGCCGAGCTGGACGAGGGCAATATCTACGAGGCCCTGCTGGAGGGCTGGAAGCACGATGTCCGCAATGTCTGGTGGATCATCGACTACAACCGCCAGAGTCTCGATTCCGTGGTGCAGGACCGGCTGTTCGGGCGGATCGAGGGCCTGTTCCGCGACATGGGGTGGAATGTCGTCACCCTGAAATATGGCAGGAAGCTGGAGGCGGCCTTCGCCCGCGAGGGCGGCGAGTCGCTCCGGCGCTGGATCGACGATTGCCCGAACAGCCTCTACTCGGCGCTGACCTTCCAGGGCGGTGCCGCTTGGCGGGCGGCGCTGCTGACCGACCTTGGCCGCGAGGAGGGCATCCGCGCCATCATCGACCCGCTCTCGGACGAGGAGCTGGGCGCGCTGATGACCAATCTCGGCGGGCATGACGTGGCGGCGCTGCTGGAGGCCTTCCGGGCGCAGGATGCGGCGGGCGACCAGCCGACCTGCTTCATCGCCTACACGATCAAGGGCATGGGCCTGCCCTTCGCCGGGCACAAGGACAACCACGCCGGGCTGATGACCAAGGAGCAGATGGCCGGCTTCAAGCGCGAGATGGGGATCGCGGACGGGCAGGAATGGGAGCCCTTCGTCGGGCTCGAGGTGCCTGAGGCGGAGCTGCGCGCCTTCATCGAGGGCGTGCCCTTTGCGAAGCGGCTCGCGGAGGAAGGGCGGCGGCTGGCCTCGCCCGCGGTGCCGGTGCCGGAGGCATTCCCGCTGCCGCGGGTTCCGGCGGGGCGGAAGCTCTCGACCCAGGCGGCCTTCGGCGAGGTACTGGCGGAGCTGGGGCGCGGGCAGGGGGCGGCGGCGCCGATCGCCAGCCGGATCGTCACCACCAGCCCGGATGTCACCGTCTCGACCAATCTCGGGGCCTGGGTGAACCGGCGCGGCGTGTTCGACCGGCACCTGAAGAACGACGTGTTCCGGGATGCGAAGCTCGCCTCGGCGCAGCGCTGGGGGATGTCGCCGGAGGGGCAGCATATCGAGCTCGGCATCGCGGAGCAGAACTTGTTCCTGCTGCTGGGGGCGCTCGGGCTATCGCATTCGCTCTATGGGGCGCGGCTGCTGCCGGTGGGGACGGTCTACGATCCCTTCGTCAACCGCGGCCTCGATGCGCTGATCTATGCCTGCTACCAGGATGCGCGGTTCATGCTGGTGAGCACGCCATCTGGCCTGACGCTGGCGCCGGAGGGCGGGCAGCATCAGTCGATCAACACGCCGCTGATCGGAATTGCCCAGGACCGGCTCGCCAGCTACGAGCCGACCCATGCGGATGAGCTGAGCATCCTGATGCGCTGGGGCTTCGAGCACATGCAGAAGCCGGATGGGAGCGCGGTGTGGCTGCGGCTCTCGACGCGGGGGCTGGAGCAGCCGGCGCGGAAGCTCGACCCGGCTGCGGTGGTCGCCGGCGGGCATTGGGTGGTGCCGCCAGCGCCGGGGACGCGCATCGCCATCGCTTATCAGGGGCCGGTGGCGCCGGAGGCGGTCGCGGCCTTCGAGGAGTTACGGACGGAGGAGCCGGGGGCGGGGCTGCTCGCCATCACCAGCCCAGACCGCTTGCATGCGGAGTGGCTGACGGCGCGGCGGAAGGCTCGCGGCGGGTTCGGGGCGCCGAGCTGGGTGGAGCAGCTGCTGGCGCCGCTCGCGCCGGATGCGGCGCTGGTGACGGTGCTGGACGGCCACCCGGCAGCGCATGCCTGGCTGGGCGCGGTGCGCGGGCAGCGGGTGGTGCCGCTCGGCGTCGACCATTTCGGGCAGGCGGGCGACATCCCCGATCTCTACCGGGAATACGGGCTGGACACGGACAGCATCCTCGACGCCTGCGCCCAGGCTTTACTGGGGTAGCGAGGTGCCCGGGCCAGGCCCGGGCACAACACCGGTCTAGCGCAGAGCCGGCGCCAGGGCGCTGCGGAAGAAGTCGAGGAAGCCCTCCTGGTTCGGGCCGATCTGGCTGAGAATCAGGTGGTCGAAGCCGGCCTTGCGGAAGGTTTCCAGCCGCTCGAGGTGGCGCGAGGGGTCGGGGCCGCAAGGGACCTGGGCCGCCATCATCTCCGGCTGGACATGCGTGGTGGCGGCGCCGAAGGCCTCGACGCTCGGCAGCTCGGCCATCACCGCCCAGCCGGTCAGCGCCCAGCGGGAATAGCGGTGTGCGGTCTCCATCCCCTCCTTCTCACTGGCGGCGAAGCAGAGCGAGACTTCGGCATAGCAGGGGCCGTTGCCGCCCGCCTCGCGGTAGGCCTCGACCAGCTCGGGCTTCGGCTCGGTGGCAATCATGCCGTCCGCCTTGCGGGCGGCAAGGCGGGCGGCCTCGGGGCCACCGACGGCGAAGATCACCGGCGGCTTGCGCTCCGGCCGGTCGAACAGTCGGGCGTGGTCGAGCTGGAGGTAGCGGCCGCGGTAGTTGCTCAGTTCGCCGGTGAGGAGGCCGCTGATGATCTCGAGCGCCTCGCCCATGCGGGCATGGCGCTCGCCGACGCCGGGCCAACCCTCGCCGACGACATGCTCGTTCAGCCGTTCGCCGGCGCCGAGGCCGAGCACGAAGCGGTCCTCGCTGAGGATGGCGAGGGTGGCGGCGGCCTGGGCGATGATCGCCGGGTGGTAGCGCATGATCGGGCAGGTGACGGCGGTCATCAGCCCGATGCGGCTGGTCGCCTGGGCCATGGCACCCAGCACCGACCAGGCGAAGGAGGCGTGGCCCTGCTCCTCGACCCAGGGGGAGAAGTGGTCGGAGATGGCGGAGAATTCGAAGCCGGCCTGCTCGGCCGCGACGAGGTTGCGGACGAGGGCGCGCGGGGCGTGCTCCTCGGCCATCAGCTTGTAGCCCAGGGTGGTCATGCGGGGGTGCGCCTTGCCGGTAGGGGAGGTGCCGGTGGCAACGTGGCGCCCGGGGCCGGGTTCGGGACAATACGATATGGCTTGAATACATTATAATCTTGCTGTCATCCGGGCGTCATCCGGCTGTTGTCCCCCACCCCTAGCCTCCGCCGCCAAGGCTGCAGCCAGGCGGACCAGGGAAGGGATATCGATGAGCGAATTCAACACGCTGGACGGCGAGGCCCCGGAGGTCGTCGGGCATCGCGGGGCGAGCGGCTACCGGCCGGAGCACACGCTCGAAGCCTACAGGCTGGCCATCGAGCTGGGCGCCGATGTGATCGAGCCGGACGTCGTCGTGACCAAGGACGGTGTGCTGATCGCTCGGCACGAGAACGAGCTCGGCGGAACCACCGATGTCGCCGACCGCTCAGAATTCACCGACCGGGAGACGACCAAGACGATCGACGGGCAGGAGATCACCGGCTGGTTCGCCGAGGACTTCACCCTCGCCGAGATCAAGACGCTCTATGCCCGCGAGCGCATCCCCGAGGTGCGGCCGGACAACACCGAGTATGACGACCTCTACCGCATCCCGACCCTCGACGAGGTGATCGAGCTGGTGCGGCAGGAGGAGGCGCGGACGGGGCGCGAGATCGGCATAATTCCGGAGACGAAGCACCCGACCTTCTTCGCCCAGGAAGGCACCTATCTCGACGGCACGCTCATCCGGCAGGACACCAGCCAGCTCCTGGTCGAGGCGCTGGTGAAGGCCGGCTTCACCGACCCAGGGCGCGTCACCATCCAGTCCTTCGAGCTCGGCAACCTGATCGAGCTGCAGAAGGAAATCATGCCGGAGGCGGGCATCGACCTGCCGCTGGTGCAGCTGCTCGGCGGCTCATACGACCTTGCCTTCAACTTCGATCCGTCCAAGGCGGCGCTCGGCGCCGACCCGTCGATCTATGACGAGCTCGGGCTCGACCTCTCGGTGGAGAGCGCGATCAACGAGGATCTGCTGAGCGCCGAGGCGCTGCAGGCCATGGCGCGCGTCTATGCCGAGGCGATCGGGCCGTACAAGGACTACATCCGCCCGGTCACCGAGTTGGAGACGCCGGTGGACGGCGATGGCGACGGCCGCGCCGAGATCGCCCGGCAGCTCACCGGCGAGACCACCTCGCTGGTCGAGGATGCGCATGCGGCGGGGCTGGAGGTGGTGCCCTACACGCTGCGGGCGGAGGAGAGCTTCCTTTCCCTCACGCCGCAGGGTGAGGTCGAGACGATGACCGAGGAGGCGCGGGCGCTGATCGAGATCGGCGTTGATGGCATCTTCACCGACAACCCCGATCTCGGCCGCGGGGCGGTGAACCAGGAATTCGAGGCGCGGGGCTGGGAGGGCGCCGACTGGGATGCCATCGCCGCCGAGGCCACGCGGAATTTCGAGCGCACCGGCAACTGGTACGTCTCGGGCATCGGCTTCGGTGACCCGGACCGTGACGAGGTGACGGACTGGAACGCGGTCGCCGCGCAGGTCACGGCGAACTTCGCCGCGACGGGGCAGTGGTTCGTCTGACGAGCGTGGTCGCCTTCCGCGGCGGTGAAGCCGCGGAAGGCGGTGCGAGGTTCGCGGGAATAGAGCGAACCTCCAGGGCCCCCGCGGCGACGCGCAGCGGCGTCGCGGGGAGATATCAGCCCATGTTCACCATGATGGTCTTCTTGTGGGTGAAGTGCTCGAGCATCGCCTCGAGCGAGGCCTCCTTGCCGAGGCCGCTGCTCTTCACGCCGCCATAGGAGAGGTTGGCCTGGACCACGAGGTTCTGGTTGATCTGGACGAGGCCGGCCTCCAGCCGGTGCGCCAGGTCGAGCCCGACCTTCAGGTTGTTGGTCCAGAGAGAGGCGGCGAGGCCGAACTCGCTGTCATTCGCCTCGGCCAGCACCGACTCTGCATCGTCGAAGGGGGCGATGACGGTGACCGGGCCGAAGATCTCCTCGCGCACCAGGCGGCTGTCCTTGGTCAGGCCGGTGAAGATGACGGGCTGGATGAAGAGGCCCTTCTTCAGCGCCTGGTCCTGCGGCATGGCGGAGCAGACATGGGCGGTGGCGCCGGGCGTCGCCTTGCCTTCCTCGATGAAGCCACGGACCTTCTCGAGCTGGCCTTCGCTCACGATGGTGCCGATATCGGTCTTCTCGTCGAGCGGGTCGCCCATGACCATCCGGTTCACCGCATCCTTCATCGCCTGGACGAAGCGGTCGAAGATCGGGCGCTCGACATAGATGCGGCTGGCGGCCGTGCAGCTCTGGCCCTGGCGGGTGAAGCGCATGGAGGTGAGCGCGCCGCTGACCGTCTTGTCGAAGTCGCAATCGGCGAAGACGATCATCGGCGACTTGCCGCCGAGCTCGAGCGTGACGGGGATCAGCTTCTCGGCCGCAGCCCGGGCGACGATCTTGCCGGTCTCGACGCTGCCGGTGAAGGTGAGCTTGCGGACCAGCGGGTGCTCGACCAGCGGCGCGCCGCAGTCCGGGCCGAAGCCGGAGAGCATGTTGAAGACGCCGGCGGGGAGGACGCGGTTCATCAGCTCGCAGATGCGCAGCACGGCCAGCGGCGCCTCCTCGGCGCTCTTCACCACGACGCTGTTGCCGGCGACGAGGGCGGGCGCCACCTTCAGCGCCATCAGCAGCATCGGCACGTTCCAGGGGATAATGGCGCCGACGACGCCGAGCGGCTCGCGCACGGTGACGCTCAGCACGTTCGGGGCGAAGGGGACGCTCTCGCCCTTCAGCTCGCTGCCGAGGCCGCCGAAGAACTCGAAGATGTCGGCGACGACGCCGGCCTCGACGCGGCTCTCGGTGCGGAGCGCCTTGCCCGTCTCGAGGGCGATGAGGCGGGCCAGCTCCTCCTGGTGCTCCTTGATGAGCGCGGCGCATTGGTGGACGAGGGCGCCGCGCTTGCGGGCCGGCATCTTCGCCCATTCCTTCTGGGCCTTGGCGGCGTTCTGGACGGCGGCGTCGACATCGGCGGAGTCACCCTCGGCGGCGCGGGCCACCTCCTCGCCGGTCGCTGGGTTGACGACGGCGAAGGTCTTGCCGTTGCGGCCGGGGACGTAGCCGCCGCCGATGAAGTGATGGCCGGACAGCGCCCTGGCCAGCGCGAAGGGGTCGAGGCTGGGAGCGGCGGGGGTCGGCATGGGCCGGTCGAGCATGGGTTCCTCCGGGTCTGTGGCGGGACCATGGCGCCGGGGTCGGGCTTCCGCAAGGCACCGCGTCAGCGGAGCTTGCCTCGCCAGCGGAGGGATTGCCGGTTGAGCGCCGGCAGCAGTGCGGGCTCGGCCCGGATGCGCTCCGCAATGGCCACGGCGGCGGCGAGCTGCGGCTCGGTGAGGTGCCGGATGGCGGGGCGGCGCACCGCCTCGTGCCAGGGGCGGCCGATGGCGGCGTCGAGGCAGACGCGCATGAAGCAGTGGTCGAGGCGGATGGGCCAACCCTCGGCGGCGGCCATGCCGGGCAGGACTTCCCGAGTCAGCGCCAGCCAGCGGGCTTCCAGGGTGGTTCGATGCGGTGGCATGGCGCTCCTTGCCCGGCTTTCTTGGCCGGGACATACGGCGTAAGGCAGCGCCTGCCAGAGGAGGGATTCCATGCCGTCCGTAGCCCTGAGCCTGTCCGACAGCCGCGCCTGGCTGGAGCGGGTGTGGTCCGGCATCGCCGATCGCGGCCGGGACTATGCCGATGTGCCCTCGACCGGGCTGCCGCCGCTGGACCGGGCGCGGCGCCTGGCGGAGTCCCTGCTGTCGGAGCGTGGCGAGGCCTCGGGGGCGGCGGTGGCGCGGGAGCTGCATGAAAGCCTCGTCCAGCTGGCCGGGGAGGATCGCATCGCCTTCCTCCGCTTCCTGGCCGATGGCTTCGGCCCCGACCCGGAGCGGCTGCGCCGGGCGGCGGAGGAATGGATGGCGGAGCCCTCGCCCGAGGCCGCCGCACGGCTGGCCGAGGCCGCCGAGCCGCCGCGACAGGAGCTGCTGCGGCGGATGAACATGGCGCCGGGCGGCACCGCTGCCCTGGTCCGGATGCGCGAGGACCTGACCGGGCTGACCCGCGGCGAGCCGGCGCTCGGGGTGCTGGACGCCGATCTGCGGCACCTCTTCGCCTCCTGGTTCAACCGCGGTTTCCTCGAGTTGCGGCGGATCGACTGGCAGACCCCGGCGGCGGTGCTGGAGAAGCTGATCCGCTACGAGGCGGTGCATGAGATCCAGGGCTGGGAGGATCTCCGGCGCCGGCTCGATGCGGACCGGCGGTGCTTCGCCTTCTTCCACCCCGCTCTGCCGGGCGAGCCGTTGATTTTCGTCGAGGTGGCGCTGGTGCAGGGGCTGGCAACGGCGGTGCAGCCGCTGCTGGCGCGGGATGCGCCTCCGGCCGATCCGGCGGGGGCGGATACGGCGATCTTCTACTCCATCTCGAACTGCCAGGAGGGGCTGCGCGGCATCTCCTTTGGCAATTTCCTCATCAAGCAGGTTGTAGAGGAGCTGAAGGCGGAGCTGCCGCAGCTTGCGACCTTCGCCACCCTTTCGCCCGTGCCCGGCTTCCGCCGCTGGCTGGAGCGGGAGATGGCCTCGCCGCCGGAGGAGGGGCTGTTCCGCCCGGAGGAGGCGGCGCTGCTGACCGCGACGGCCGGCACCGAGGATGCGGCGGCGGCCATCCGGACGCTGGCGGAGGGTGCGTGGTGGGAGGAGGAGGCTAAGCGGGAGGCGTTGCGCGGCCCGCTGCTGCGCCTGGCCGCCGCCTATCTGACCCGGCCGGCGGCGGGGAAGCCGGGCATCGACCCGGTGGCGCGCTTCCATCTCGGCAATGGCGCGCGGCTGGAGCGGGTGAACTGGCTCGGCAATACCTCCGCCCGCGGCATGCGCGAGAGCTTCGGGGTGATGGTCAACTACCTCTACGACCGCGAGCAGATCGAGGCGAACCACGAGCGCTTCGTGCATTCGGGCCATGTGGCGCGCTCCGCTGCGGTGGAGGCGCTGCTGCAGACGCCGAAGGCGGCGGCCGCGGCGCCCTCGCGCTCGGCGCTCGCGCGGCTGCTGGGCGGCGAGGAGAAGGCCGGCGGCAAGCCGGGCTGAACGAGGGGATGAGGCGGGCCGGTGGTGACCGGCCCGGAGGGAGAGACATTGTCCATGTCGCCGCAGACCGTCACCATCCTGGGGCTGGTCGTGATGTTCGTCGTCGCGACCGCCCTGCCGCTCAACATGGGGGCGCTGGGCCTCGCCATGGCCTTCCTGATCGGGACGCTCTCGGTCGGGATGACCTCGGCGCAGATCATCGCCGGCTTTCCGGGCGATCTCTTCGTCACGCTGGTGGGCATCACCTATCTCTTCGCCATCGCCCAGAAGAACGGGACGGCCGATTGGCTGATCCATCGGGCGGTGATCGCCGTCGGCGGGCGGATCGCGGCCATCCCATGGATCATGTTCGGCGTGGCGGCGGCGCTGACGGCGGTGGGGGCGGTGAGCCCGGCGGCCTGCGCCATCCTCGCCCCGGTCGCGCTGCAATTCGCCCGGCAATACGCGATCAGCCCGCTGATGATGGGGCTGCTGGTGATCCATGGGGCGCAGGGTGGCGGCTTCTCGCCGATCAGCATCTATGGCGGCATCACCAACCAGATCGTGGCCCGCTCCGGCCTGCCGGGGCATGAGACCATGCTGTTCCTGGCGAGCCTCGGCTTCAACCTGGTCGTCTCGGTCGGCGTGTTCCTTGCCTTCGGGGGTCGGGCGCTGCTCGGGCGGCGGGCGGCGGCGGCGGTGACGGATGGGGCGGGGGCGGCGGTCACCGGCCTGCCGATCGCGGGACATGGCACGAGTGCCGATGCCAGCCTGACGCCGCCCGCGCATCCGCAGCAGGGCGGGCTGAACCTGCACCAGGCCGTGACGCTGCTGGGGCTGGCGGTGCTCGCCATCGGCGGACTCGCCTTCAACATCAATATCGGGCTGCTGGCGGTGACGGTGGCCGTCGCGCTCGCGCTGCTCGACCCGGAGGAGCAGAAGGGCGCGGTCGACAAGATCGGCTGGTCCACCATCCTGCTGGTCGGCGGCGTCGTCACCTATGTCGGCGTGCTGCAGAAGTCGGGGGCGATCGACAGCGTGGGGCAGGGCGTCTCCAGCCTCGGCGCGCCGCTGCTGGCGGCGCTGCTGCTCTGCTATATCGGCGGCGTGGTCTCGGCCTTCGCCTCCTCGGTGGGGGTGCTGGGCGCCATCATTCCGCTGGCTGTGCCCTTCCTGCAGCAGGGGCAGATTGGCGTCGGGGGGATGATCGCCTCGCTGGCCATCTCGTCGACCATCGTCGATGTCTCGCCCTTCTCGACCAATGGTGCGCTGGTGGTGGCGAATGCGCGGCCGGAGGAGCGCGAGGGGGTGTACCGGCGTTTCCTGGTCTACAGCATCCTCGTCGTGGTCGCCGGGCCGCTGCTCGCCTGGCTGGTCTTCATCCTGCCGGGCTGGATGTAGCGCCGCGGCTGGTGCATCAACGGGCAGGTTCATGCCGCTGACACAAGGGAGAGGGTAATGCAGGACGGACGGGATGGCGGGCCGCTGAAGGGGCTCCGGGTGCTCGACCTGACGCGGGTGCTGGCGGGACCGACCTGCACGCAGATGCTGGGCGACCTCGGTGCCGAGGTGTTCAAGATCGAGCGGCCCGAGGCCGGTGACGATACCCGTGGCTTCGCCCCGCCCTTCGTGCCCAATACGCGGGAGAGCGCCTATTTCGTCGGGGTGAACCGTAACAAGAAGTCTGTCACCCTCGACATCGCCAAGCCCGAGGGCCAGGCGGTGATCCACCGGCTGCTCGAGCATTGCGACATCCTAGTCGAGAATTTCAAGGTCGGCGCGCTGGCGAAGTACGGGCTGGGCTGGGAGCAGCTGAAGGCGAAGTATCCGCGGCTGATCTACTGCTCGATTACCGGCTTCGGCCAGACCGGCCCTTATGCGCCGCGGCCGGGCTATGACGCGCTGATCCAGGCGATGGGCGGCGTCATGTCCCTCACCGGCGAGCCGGAGGGGACGCCGCAGAAGGTGGGCGTGCCGGTGGCGGATCTCTTCGCCGGGCTCTATGGCTGCATCGGCATCCTGGCCGCGGTGAACCACCGCAACGCGACCGGGGAGGGGCAGCAGATCGACATCGGCATGCTCGATACCCATGTCGCCTGGCTGGCGAACCAAGGGATGAACTACCTGGCGACCGGCGAGAATCCGCCGCGGCTCGGCAACCAGCACCCGAACATCGCGCCTTACCAGGAATACCCGACCAAGGATGGCTACATCATCCTGGCCGTCGGCAACGACCCGACCTTCGAGCGCTTCTGCAAGGCGAACGGGCTGGAGCACCTGCTGAGCGACGAGCGCTTCGCCACCAACCCGAAGCGGGTGCAGAACCGCCAGCTGGTGACTGACACGCTGACGCCGGTGATGAAGTCGAAGACGACGGCGGAGTGGATCGAGGCGCTGGAGGCGCTGAAGATCGGCTGTGGGCCGATCAACACGCTGGAGCAGGTCTTCGCCGATCCGCATGTGCAGGCGCGCGACATGGTGCTGGAGCTGCCGCACGCCTCGGGCGAGACGGTGAAGGTGATCGCCAACCCGGTGAAGCTCTCGGCGACGCCGCCCAGCTATCGCAGCCCGCCGCCGGTGCTCGGACAGCATACGGAGGAGGTGCTGGGCGGGGTGCTCGGGATGACGGCGGCGGAGATCGCGGCGCTGCGGGACAAGGGCGTCCTGTAACCGTCGCGGCGGCAGCGCGTTGGCGGTGGCATGACGCCATCGCCCGTGCCCTTCCGCCCGCGTTCGCCCTGGCTGGGCGGCACCTTGCAGACCTTGCGCGCGCTGCGCTGGCCCTGGCCGGCGCGGCTGACGCCGGGGCATCGGCTCTGGCTGCCGATGGCGGATGGCGATGCGCTGGCGGCCATGCTGCATCTGCCGGAGCGCGGCCCGGGGCGGCCGCTTGCCGTGCTGGTGCATGGGCTGACCGGGACGGAGGACGACCCCTATCTACGCGAGGCCGCAGCCGGGCTGCTGCGGCGGGGCTTTCCAGTGGTGCGGCTCAACCTGCGCGGCAGCGCGCGGAGCCTGGCGCGCAGCACCAGCCACTATCATCTCGGTCGCAGCGAGGATCTGGCCGAGGCGCTTGCCGTGCTACCGGAGGCGCTGACGGCGGATGGGGTAGTGCTGGCCGGCTGGTCGCTCGGCGGGGCGCTGGTGCTGAACCTTCTGGGGCGTGGCGGGGAGGGGCTGCCCGTCATCCTTGGCGCCGCCGCGATCGGGGCGCCGCTCGACCCGGCGGCGGCCTTCGCCACCATCGATGCCAACCCGGTGCTCGGCCGTGCCCTGCTGGCGCTCTACCGGCGGGAGGTGCTGGCGGTGCCGGCCAACGACCTTATCGAGCCGCTGCGGCAGGCGGCGCGGCGGGCCGGGTCGCTCATGGAATTCGAGGCGGAGGTGACGGCGCCGCGCTTCGGCTACCCGTCCTTTGGTGTCTTCTGCGAGGTGAACCGGCCGGCCGCCGCCCTGCCACGGATACGCGTGCCGACCTTGCTGGTGATGGCGGAGGATGACCCGCTGGTGCTGGTCACGGTGATGGAGGAGATCGACTGGGCGGCCTGCCCGGCGGTGCTGCCGCTGCAGGTCGCAGGCGGCGGGCATTGCGGTTTCTATGACCGGGCGGGCGAGAGCCTGAGCGTCCGGGCGATGGTTGGCTTCTTCGAGGGCGTCAGTATCCGGGGCGGGGGGTGAGTTCCATTATGGCCTGGTCGAGGCCGCCATCGACTAGAATCTCCCCGCCGGTCACGTAGGAGGCACGCGCGCTGGCGAGGTAGATCACCGCATCCGCGATGTCCTGCGGCGTGCCGATGCGGCGGAGCGGAAGGATCGCCTCGCGCCGTTCCTTGACGCCTGGGGCCTGATAGAAGCTCTCCGACATCGGCGTGCGGATCAGGCCTGGGCTGACGACATTGCTGCGGATGCCGTCCGGGCCCCATTCTAGCGCCAGTTGACGAGAGAGCATGGCGACCGCCGCCTTGCTCGGGCTGTAGCCGCCGCTGCGGGGTTGGGGATTGCTAGCGGCGATGGAGGCGATGTGGACCAGTGACCCGCCGCGGCCCAGCATCTGCGGGCGGAAGGCCTGGGCGCAGAGCAGGTAGCCGGTGAGGTTCACCGCGAGCAGCGTGTTCCACTCCTCCAGCGGGAGGGTGGCGAGCGGGCCGGCGCGGAGTATGCCGGCATTGTTGACGAGGATATCGGCCGGGCCGAGCTTGTCGGCCGAGGCGCGGGCCGCGTCCGCGATGCTGGCCTCGGAGCCGGTGTCGCAGCGGATGGCGGCGACGCGGCCGCCGGCGGCGGTGAGCTGGCCCTCGAGCGCCAGCAGCCCGTCCTTTTCGCGGTCGAGCAGGGCGACGGCGGCGCCGGCCTCGACGAAGGCGGCGGCGATGGCGCGGCCCATGCCGCCCGCGGCGCCGGTGACGACGGCGATCTTATCGGCTAGGCCGAGCCAGTCGGTGTTCATCGCTTGCGCCTCCTTCAGGGACTCAGCGCGACCGGAGCAGCCGCGCCGCCTCCACCGCGAAATAGGTCAGCACGCCATTGGCGCCGGCGCGCTTGAAGCCGAGCAGGCTCTCCATCATCGCCCGCTCGTGCTCCAGCCAGCCATTGCGGACGGCGGCCATAATCATCGCGTATTCGCCGCTCACCTGGTAGGCGAAGGTGGGGACGCCGAAGCGGTCCTTCACCCGGCGGACGATGTCGAGATAGGGCATGCCCGGCTTGACCATCACCATGTCCGCGCCCTCGGCTAGGTCGAGCGCGACCTCGCGCAGCGCCTCGTCGGTATTGGCCGGGTCCATCTGGTAGGTCTTCTTGTCGCCGCGGAGCGCCTTGCCGCTGCCGACCGCGTCGCGGAAGGGGCCGTAGAAGGCGGAGGCATACTTCGCCGCATAGGACATGATGCGGGTGTCGATCAGCCCGGCCTTGTCGAGCGCGGCGCGGATCGTACCGATGCGGCCGTCCATCATGTCCGAGGGGGCGATGACGTCGATGCCGGCCTCGGCCTGGTTCACCGCCTGGGTGACGAGGACGGCGACGCTCTCGTCGTTGTGGACGTATTCGCCCGTCGGCGTCTCGCGGATCACGCCGTCATGGCCGTGGTCGGTATAGGGGTCGAGCGCCACGTCGCCGACCAGGCCGAGCTCGGGGAATTCGCGCTTCAATAGGCGGGCGGCGCGGCACATCAGGTTCTCGGGGTTGAGCGCCTCGGTGCCCTCGGCATCCTTCAGCTCGGGCGGCGTCATCGGGAAGAGGGCGACGGCGGGGATGCCGAGGCTCGCCGCCTGCTCGACATGACCGGCGAGGCGGTCGAGCGTGACGCGAACCACGCCGGGCATCGAGGCGACGTCGGTGGTCTGGCCGCTGCCCTCGCGGATGAAGATCGGCCAGATCAGGTCGTCGACCGTCAGCGTGTTCTCGGCGTTGAGCCGGCGCGTCCAGGCGTCGCGCCGGTTGCGCCGCATCCGCGTCGCGGGGAAGGCCCCGGTCGGGGTGCCGATGCTCATGCCGCCTCCAGCGCCTGAGCAAGGTCGGCGATGATGTCCTCCACATGCTCGATGCCGATGGAGAGGCGGACATAGCCGGGGGTCACGCCGGTCGCCAGCTGCTCCTCGGCGGAAAGCTGGCTATGGGTGGTCGTCGCCGGATGGATGGCCAGCGAGCGGGCATCGCCGATATTGGCGACGTGGTAGAGCAGCTTTAGGTTGTCGATGAAGCGGGCGCCGGCCTCAGCGCCGCCCTGCATCTCGAAGCCCATCAGGCTGCCATAGCCGCCGCGTAGCGCGGCATCGGCGCGGCGCTTCGCCTCGCCGGTCTGCACGCTCGGGTGGATGACCTTCGTTACCTTGGGGTGGGAGGAGAGGTAGGCGGCGACCTTCAGCGCATTGGCGCAGTGGCGCTCCATCCGCAGCGGCAGCGTCTCCAGCCCCTGAAGGAACATGAAGGCGTTGAAGGGCGACATCGGGGCGCCCATGTCGCGCAGCAGGCAGGTGCGCATCCGAAGGATGTAGGCGATGGGGCCGAGAGGCTTCGCGGCCTGGCTCCAAACGGCGCCGTGGTAGCTCGGGTCCGGCTGGTTCAGCGTCGGGAAGCGATCAGCCCCGGCCTCCCAGTCGAAATTGCCGCCATCGACCACGATGCCGCCGATGCTGGTGCCGTGACCGCCGATGAACTTCGTCGTCGAATGCATCACCACCGCGGCGCCGAGGGCGAGCGGCTTGCAGATGATGGGGGCGGCGGTGTTGTCCATGATGAGCGGCACGCCGAGGCGGCGGCCGATGGCGGCGACCTCGGCGATGGGGAAGACCTGCAGCTTTGGGTTCGGCAGGACCTCGGCGTAGTAACAGCGGGTGCGGGCGTCGGTGGCGCGGGCGAAGCCCTCCGGGTCGGCGGGATCGACGAAGCGGACCTCGACGCCGAACTGCTTCAGCGTGTTGGCGAAGAGGTTCCAGGTGCCGCCATAGAGATCGGTCGAGGAGACGATGTTGTCGCCGGCCGAGCAGAGGTTCATCACCGAGAAGCTGGTCGCCGCCTGGCCGGAGCCGACCGCGAGCGCCGCCACGCCACCCTCGATCGCAGCGATCCGCGTCTCGAGCGCGTCGCAGGTCGGGTTCATGATGCGGGTATAGATGTTGCCGAGCTCGGCCAGGCCGAAGAGTCGGGCGGCATGGCCGGTGTCCTGAAACTGGAAGCTCGTGGTCTGGTGGATCGGCACGGCGACCGAGCCGGTGGTCGGGTCAGCCCGGTGGCTGCCGCCATGCAGCGCCAGGGTCTCGGGATTGGTGCTGTTGACCATGGGGTGCTCCTCCGTCGGCCTATCCGTGCCATGTCCGGAGCCGGGACGGAAGCGCGATGAAGAGGTGGGCGGCCCGCGCCAAGGCGGGCCCAGGGGCTGCATGCTTGCAGGCCAGGGTTGCGCGCAAGCCCTTGTGGTCACCATATCGCGCGGACCCCATTGCGTGGTAGGGGACGCCGCATGACCCAGCTCACCATCGCCATCGGCGGGGACCATGCCGGCCTGCCGCTCAAGTCCGTGCTGCAGCAGGTTCTCGCCGAGGCCGGTTACCGGCTGATCGATGTCGGGACCAATTCCACCGAAAGCGTCGACTACCCGGATTTCGCCCATCGCGTCGCCGCCGCCGTCGAGGCGGGCGAGGCGCGGTTCGGCGTGCTGGTCTGTGGGACGGGGATCGGCGTGCAGATTGCGGCCAACCGGCATCGCGGCATCCGCGCGGCGGTGCTGCACTCCGCGACCGAGGCGCGGCTGACTCGGGCCCATAACGACGCCAACATCGCCTGCTTCGGCGCCCGGACCACCGGGCCGGAGCTGGCGCTCGATGCGCTGCGGGCCTTCCTCGCCACCGAATTCGAGGGCGGGCGGCATGCCCGGCGCCTCGCCAAGCTTGCTCCGAACGGGTGACGCCATGAACGAGACCACTGCCTATCGCATCCCGGACCGCTTCTTCAGCGCCCCGGTCGCCGAAGCCGACCCGGAACTGGCCGCCGCCATCGGGCAGGAGCTCGGCCGGCAGCAGGACGGCATCGAGCTGATCGCCTCGGAGAATATCGTCTCCCGGGCGGTGCTCGAGGCGCAGGGCTCGGTGCTGACCAACAAGTATGCCGAAGGGTATCCGGGGCGGCGCTATTACGGCGGCTGCGAGTTCGTCGATGTGGCGGAGACGCTGGCGATCGAGCGGGCGAAGCAGCTCTTCGGCTGCGGTTTCGCCAATGTGCAGCCCCATAGCGGGGCGCAGGCCAACCAAGCGGTGTTCCTGGCGCTGCTCCAGCCGGGCGATGCCTTCATGGGGCTCGACCTGGCGGCGGGCGGGCACCTGACCCATGGCTCGGCGGCGAACCTCTCCGGCAAGTGGTTCAAGCCGGTGCCCTATACGGTGCGGCAGGAGGACCAGCGGATCGACATGGCGGAGGTCCGCCGCATCGCGCTCGAGAACAAGCCGAAGCTGATCATCGCCGGCGGCTCGGCCTATGCGCGGGTCTGGGACTTCGCCGCGTTCCGCGCCATCGCCGACGAGGTGGGCGCCTGGTTCATGGTCGACATGGCGCATTTCGCCGGGCTGGTGGCGGGCGGTGCGCATCCCTCGCCCTTCCCGCATGCGCATGTGGCGACGACGACGACCCACAAGACGCTGCGCGGGCCGCGTGGCGGCATGATCCTCACCAATGACGAGGCGCTGGCGAAGAAGTTCAACAGCGCCGTCTTCCCTGGCCTGCAGGGCGGGCCGTTGATGCATGTGATCGCGGCCAAGGCTGTCGCCTTCGGCGAGGCGCTGAAGCCAGAATTCCGCGCCTATTCCCGGGCCGTCGTCGCCAATGCGGCGGCGCTGGCGGAAGAGCTGAAGGCGCAGGGGCTCGACCTCGTCACGGGTGGTACGGACAACCACCTGCTGCTGGTCGACCTGCGGCCGAAGAAGCTCACCGGCAAGGCGGCGGAGGGCGCGCTCAACCGGGCGCATCTCACCTGCAACAAGAACGCCATCCCCTTCGATCCGGAGAAGCCGATGGTGACCTCCGGCGTCCGCCTCGGCACGCCGGCCGGCACCACGCGCGGCTTCGGCGAGGCGGAGTTCCGCGAGGTCGGCAAGCTGATCGGCGAGGTGCTGGACGGGCTGGCGCGGGCCAATGATGCCGCCGCCAACTCGGCGGTAGAGGAGAGCGTGAAGGGGCGGGTGCTCAGCCTCTGCCAGCGCTTCCCGATCTATCGATGAGATGCCCCTATTGCGGCAGTGACGATACCCAGGTGAAGGACAGCCGCCCGGCGGAGGATGCGGCGGCCATCCGGCGCCGGCGCTCCTGCCCGGCCTGCGGCAGTCGCTTCACCACCTTCGAGCGGGTGCAGCTCCGCGAGCTGACGGTGCTGAAGACGGATGGGCGCCGGGCGCCCTTCGACCGGGAGAAGCTGGCGCGGTCCATCCGCGTGGCGCTGCGCAAGCGCCCGATCGACGAGGACCGGGTAGAGCGCATCGTCAACGGCATCCAGCGGCGGTTGGAGACGGAGGCCGACTCTGAAGTGACCTCGCGACAGATCGGCGAGATCGTCATGGAGACGCTGAAGGAGGTGGACCAGGTGGCCTATGTCCGCTTCGCCAGCGTCTACCGCAATTTCGGCGAGGCGAAGGACTTCCGCGCCTTCCTCGGCCAGCTCGAGGACAAGTAGGGCCGGAGACTGAGCCCCGGCCCGTTCGAGGGCCGGAGATTACTCCCCGGCGAGCCTTGCCGCCATCATCGGCGCGCCGAGGCGCAGCATGCCGTTGACGTCGGCGGCACGCTCGAGGCCGATCACCGCATCGGCAAGCTGCACCGCCCGGTCACGGCCGAGCACGGCATCGACCAGGCCATGGAACTTGGCCCGTAGCTCCGCCTCGGTGAGGAAGTTCTCCGGCTCGCCCTTTGCGATCTTCACCACCCGGACATGCTCCTGGCCGCGGACCTTCAGGGTCAGTTTGCCGGACATGTAGTCC
The DNA here is from genome assembly GCF_000745835.1 of Belnapia moabensis DSM 16746. Taxonomy (GTDB): domain Bacteria; phylum Pseudomonadota; class Alphaproteobacteria; order Acetobacterales; family Acetobacteraceae; genus Belnapia; species Belnapia moabensis. Next base: position 84,878 of record NZ_JQKB01000003.1, read on the forward strand.
GGGAAGAGGGCCTGGATCTCGGGGTCCTCGACGCAGTTGACCTTCGGGAGGACGCTGCGCACCGCCGGGTCCTGCAGGTGGGCATAGCTGTCCCAGCCCATATGGCCGTGCACCAGGCCGCAGGCGACGACGAAGGGGCCGCTGAACTGGCCGTCGACGACGTTCTGGGGGTTCTGCTTGTAGGCGAGGGGGGCGCCGACCAGCAGCATGCCCTTGTTCGGCAGGCCCATAGTGACGGACTCGATATCCTCCGCCTTGAGCCCCAGCTCGTTGTGGAAGGCGATGGCCGCATCGACGCAGGCATGGCCATAGCGGCAGGAGGGGTAGGGCTTCACCGCCGTGTTCATCAGCTCGAACTGATGGCCGAGGCCCTGGAGGGCGCGCTCGGGCGTCGGGTTCGGCGCATAGGCGCGGAGGAAGCCGGCCTTGCCCTCGAAAGCCTCGGAGGCGCCACGGAAGCCCTCGCGCGCGAGCGTTGCGGCGGCGAGGCCGTTCATCGCCGACCAGCCGACCTGGAAGCGCTTGGTCCAGGCGCCGTTCGCCAGGAATTGCAGGCTGCCGGCGGCCTGGGAAAGGGCGATGCCGAAGGCGTCCTGCATCCCCTTGGCGTCCAGCCCGAAGACCCGCGCCGCGGCGGCGGCAGCGCCGAAGGCGCCGCAGGTGGCGGTCGGATGGTAGCCGCGGTCGTAGTGGTCGCCGCCTGGAAGGGCCAGGGCGAGGCGGCAAGTCACCTCGTAGCCGGCGACGATGGCGGAGAGGACGGTACGGCCATCGGCGCCGACCATCTCGGCCGCCGCCAGCGCCGCCGGGATCACCGGCGCGCCCGGGTGCAGCGTGCCCGCCGCATGGGTGTCGTCGAAGTCGAGGCTGTGGGCCAGTGCGCCGTTCAGCATCGCGGCGCCTGCCGGGGTGTAGCGGGCGCTGTCGCCGAACACGGCGGAGCCGCCGGCGGCGAGGCCGAGGGCGCGCGCCATGGCGAGCAGGGCAGGGGTGCTCTCCGCATCATGCCGGCCGCGAATGATGTTGCCGACGAGATCGAGCACCAGGAAGCGTGTGCGCTCCTGCACCTCGGGCGGCAGGGTGGCGAAATCGAGCGTCGCGCAATATTGGGCGATTGTTTCGGTGACGGCGACCATGACGTTTTCCCCTCGGCTTCCGCCGATCCTAGCACCATCGCCCCGGCTTCCAAGAGCACGCGGTAGTTGCGGACGGGGCATGGCCCGTGGCACCTGTCGCGGCATGATCCCTCGCCGGTTGTTCCTTGCGATTCCGGTGGCGCTCGCCGCACCGGCCCGCGCCGCCACCTCGTCCTTCGATGCCTTCCTCGACGGCGTCCGCGGGGATGCCCGCCGTGCCGGCGTCTCGCCCGGCACGATCCAGCGGGCGCTCAGCGGCCTCCGCCCGGTCGACCGGGTGCTGGAGCTGGACCGGCGCCAGCCCGAAGGGTCGCTCAGCTGGGAGGAGTATCGCGACCGCATCGTCTCCCAGACACGGATCGATAATGGGCGGCGGAATTACGCCGAGAGCCGCAGCCTGCTGGCCGCGATCGGCACGCGCTACCGGGTCGATCCCCGCGTGATCGTGGCGATCTGGGGGATGGAGACGAATTTCGGCACCAATACCGGCGGCTTCGGGGTGATCGAGGCGCTGGCGACACTGGCCTGGGATGGGCGGCGGTCGAGCTATTTCCGCACCGAGCTGATTGCGGCGCTGAGGGTGTTGGATGGCGGGCATGTCGCACCCGCACGGATGAAGGGCAGCTGGGCCGGGGCGATGGGGCAGCCGCAATTCATGCCGAGCAATTTCGAGCGGTTGGCGGTGGATTTCGACGGCGACGGGAGACGGGACATCTGGGACAGTCGTGCGGATGCGCTGGCGTCCATCGGCAACTACCTCGCCCGCCATGGCTGGCGTGACGAGGAGCCCTGGGGCCAAGCGGTGCTCGCCCCGGCCGGCTTCGACCAGGAACGGGCGGAGATGGACAGCAAGCGGCCGCTGCGGGAGTGGGGCCGCATGGGCTTCCGCCGTCAGGATGGCGGGCCGCTGCCCGCCTCCGAGATCGAGAGCAGCCTCGTCCTGCCGCGGAACGGCACCACCCAGCTTTTCCTCTGCCACAAGAATTTCCAGGTGATCCGCCGCTACAATCCGCCCGTGAACTATGCGCTGGCCGTGGGGCTGCTCTCGGACCGCGTCGCTTGAGGCGAGCCGCCCTCGCCATCGCCTTGCTGGCGGCGGGCTGCGATCGCCAGGCGCCGCCGCCGACGCTCCCCGGTCGCTACATGCTGGGCGAGCCCTATGCGATGGGCGGCGTCTGGTCCTATCCGCGCGAGGATTTCGGGTTGGAGGAGGGTGGCGTCGCCGCGGTGCTGCCAAGGGGCCGGCCGGGGCAGCGCACCGCTAATGGCGAGGCCTATGACGCGGACCGGCTGGTCGGTGCGCACCGGACCTTGCAGCTGCCGGCGATCGTCTCTGTCTGGAACCTGGAGAATGGGCGGGAGATCAAGGTCCGGGTGAATGACCGGGGGCCGGCGCAGCCGGGGCGGGTTATCGGCCTGTCGCCGAGGGCAGCGCAGTTGCTGGGCATCCCGGCGAATGGGGCGGCGCAGGTGCGCATCCGGGTCGAGACCGGACCGAGCCAGGCGCTGGCTGGTGCGCTGCCGAATGCGGAGCGGCCTGCGATTGCGGTCGCCGCCGCGCCCCGGGCCGCGGTCGAGACCGAGGCGCTGCCGCCGCTGGCCGGGGCACGGGAGGCGGGCGGGCGCACCGCCCCTGTCCGCGCCGTGGCCCGGACGCTGGCCGATGCCAGGCCCGAAATGCCGCCAGATCCATTGCCGGAAATCGTGACCACACGCCCTGCGCAGCCTGGCCGGCTGCTGATCGAGGCCGGCAGCTTCTTCCGCCGTGACCTAGCCCAGCGGCAGGCGGCGCGCATCCCAGGCGTCCGGCCGCGGGTTGAGCCCTTAGGCGGTGGGCGCCAGCCGCAATACCGGGTCGTCGCCGGGCCCTTCCCCGATGTCGCCGCGGCTGACCGGGCGGTGGGCGCAGTGCTGCTGGCGGGGTTGCCGGAGGTGCGGCTGCTGGTGGAATGACGTTGGAAGAGCGTCCCGCAAGCCACGCCAACCGCTCGATTTTCGGTGGGCGCACACAAGCCCTTGAGCGGCGGGGGTGCAACGGCGTATGCGATGCGCACCGCACCGGAGTCCGCCTGCCATGTCCTCCCGCCCTGATGCCCCGAAGCCCGGCGTCCTGGGTTCCACCCGCCGCGGCCTGGTCCTGCCCGTCGCCGCGGCGCTGACCGCCGCCAGCCTGCCGGCCCTCGCCCAGCCCCGGAATGCCCAGAGGCCGGGTGCCACCGGCGCGCGCAACGCGCCCGCCGGCCCGGCGCCGACCCCGGCGAATACGCCGCTCGGCCCGTTCGACACCATCGCCCGTCAGGCACTCATCATCGATGCCGACACCGATGCGGTGCTGCTCGACAAGAATGCCGATGAGCGTATGCCGCCATCCTCCATGTCTAAGCTGATGACCATGTACATGGTCTTCAGCATGCTGAAGGAAGGACGGCTCAAGCTGGACCAGGAGTTGCCGGTCAGCGAGCGGGCCTGGCGCATGCAGGGCAGCAAGATGTTCGTCCAGATCGGCAGCACGGTGCCGGTGGAGGCGCTGATCCGCGGCGTCATCGTGCAGTCGGGGAACGATGCGTGCATCGTCCTGGCCGAGGGCATCGCCGGCTCGGAGCAGCAATTCGCCGAGATGATGAACGAGAAAGGGAAGCAGATCGGCCTGACCGACAGCACCTTCCGCAACGCGACCGGCTGGCCCGACCCGGAGCACCGGATGACCTGCCGCGACCTTGCGCGGGTCGCCCGGCACATCATCAACGACTTCCCAGAATACTATAAGTACTACAACGAGCGCAGCTTCACCTGGAACGGCATAAGCCAGGAGAACCGCAACCCGACCCTGGCGCGCGTGCCCGGTGCCGACGGGTTGAAGACTGGCCATACCGAAGAGGCCGGCTACGGCCTCACCGCCAGCGCCAAGCGGGGCGACCGGCGGCTGATCCTGGTGTTCAACGGCCTGCCCACCATGCGGGCACGCGGCGAGGAGAGTGAGCGGCTGCTGGAATGGGGCTTCCGCGAGTTCGAGAATGTGGTGCTGTTCCGCGCGGCGGATGTGATCGAGGAGGTGCCGGTGCATCTCGGCGATCGGCGGACGGTGCCGCTGGTGGGCGGCAAGGATGTGGTCGTCACCTTGCCGCGGCAGTGGCGGCAGCGGCTGCAGGCGAAGGTGCGATATGACGCGCCGATCGCCGCGCCTGTCCTCAAGGGCCAGGAGCTCGGGCGGCTGGAGGTGATGGGGCAGGGGGTGCCGAACCTCTCCCTGCCGCTGCTGGCAGGCGCCGATGTGGACAGGCTCGGCCTTGTCTCGCGCATCCCGGCGGTGATCGGCCGCTGGATCGGCGGCTGATGGGGCGGGGCCGCTTCATCACGCTGGAAGGCGGGGAGGGGGCGGGTAAATCCACCCAGGCGGGGCGGCTCGTCGCGGCGCTCGAGGCGGAGGGCATCCACGTCCTTCGCACGCGGGAGCCGGGCGGTGCGCCGGGGGCGGAGGCGATCCGCTCCGTGCTGCTGGGGCAGGACCCTTGGGATGGCGTCGCCGAGTGCATGCTGCATTTCGCGGCACGGCGGGAGCATGTCGAGCGGACCATCCGGCCGGCGCTCGAGGCCGGGAGATGGGTGGTGTCGGATCGCTTCGCCGATTCGACCCTCGCTTATCAATGCTTCGGGCAGGGCGTGCCGCGGCATGTTTTCGACGCGCTGGCGGCGGTTGCGCTGGAGGGGCTCAGGCCCGACCTTACGCTGGTGCTGGAAATCGATCCCGAGGCGGGCCTCGCCCGCGCCGCCGCCCGCGGCGATGCCAATCGCTACGAGGCGATGGATGCGGCCTTCCATGCCCGTGTGCGGGACGGCTTCCGAGCCATCGCGGCGGCGGAGCCGAATCGCTGCCTGCTGCTGGATGCGACCGGCACGCCGGAGGGCGTCGCCGGCGAGATCCTGAAGGCCGTCCGCGCCCGCCTGCTGCCGTGACGCCGCCGGAGCCCCGCGCCAATCCCGAGCTGTTCGGGCATGACGATGCCGCGCGCACGCTGGAGGAAGCCGCCCGCTCCGGCCGGCTGCCGCATGCCTGGCTGATCGCCGGGCCTTCCGGAGTCGGGAAGGCCACGCTCGCCTATCGCTTCGCTCGCTGGCTGCTGGCCGGGCTGCCCCGGACTCCGGCAGGCGCGGTGCCGCTGCACCTGCCGGAGGAGCACCCGGTCTTCCGTCGTGTCGCCGCCGGTGCCCATGCCGATCTGTTCAGCATGGCGCCGAATACCGGCGAGCGCGGCAAGAAGGAGGTGCTGCGCGCCGAGGATGCCCGTGCCGCGCTGCGCTTCATGGCGATGACCGCGGCCGAGGGCGGCTGGCGCGCCGTCGTCGTCGAGGAGCTGGAGCGGGCGGAGCGCGAAGTCGTCCCCAATATCCTGCTGAAGACGCTGGAGGAGCCGCCGCCGCGCACCGTGCAGCTGCTCGTCACCAGCGCGCCGGACCGGCTGCTGCCTACCATCCGCAGCCGCTGCCGGCGGCTCGACCTGGCGCCGCTGCCGGCGCCGGCGATGGAGGGGCTGCTCGGCCGCTGGCTGCCGGAACTGGGCGGGCCGGAGCGGGCCGGCCTTGCCCGCATCGCCGATGGCTGCCCCGGCCGCGCCCTGCTGCTGGCGGAGGGCGAGGGGCTCGCCCTGCAATCCCTGGTCGACGAGGTGCTGGCAGGGCTGCCGCGGCTCGATCCGCGCCGGGCGCAGGACATCGCGGACCGGGTCACGGCGCGGCGCGATGCGGCGGCGCTCACCACCTTCATGGCCCTGCTGCGGCGGGCGATGGCGGCCGGGCTGCGCGGCGCAGCGCGCGACGGCACGGCGCTGCGGTGGGCCGAAGGGCGCTCGCTTGCCGAGTGGTCCACCCTGTGGGAGAAGCTGGGCCGCCTCGCGGACGAGACGGAGCGGTTGAACCTCGACCGCAAGCAGGCCGTCCTGAGCAGCCTCGGGATGCTCTCGCTCCGCTGAAAGACGCAGCCATGGCCACGACATACTTCACCACCCCGATCTATTACGTGAACGACCGGCCGCATATCGGCCATGCCTATACTTCGCTCGCCACCGATGTGATGGCGCGCTGGGCCAGGCTCTCGGGTCATGAGGTCTTCTTCCTCACCGGCACGGACGAGCACGGGCAGAAGGTGGAGAAGGCGGCGCAGGATGCGGGGATGGACCCGCAGGCCTTCACCGACCGGGTGAGCCAGCATTTCCGCGACCTGGCGGCGACCATGGGCTTCTCCAACGACGACTTCATCCGCACCACGGAGCCGCGGCACAAGGCGGCCTGCCAGGCGCTGTGGGAGGAGCTGGTCCGGCGGGACGAGATCTATCTCGGCCATTACGAGGGCTGGTACGCAGTGCGGGACGAGGCCTTCTATGGGCCGGACGAGATCGAGGAGCGGGACGGGCGCCGCTTCGCCCCGACCGGTGCGCCGGTCGAGTGGGTGCGGGAGCCGAGCTATTTCTTCCGTCTGTCGAAATGGCAGAGCTGGCTGCTCGAATTCTACCGGGAGAACCCGGACTTCATCGCCCCGGCCTCGCGGCGGAACGAGGTGATGCGCTTCGTCGAGGGCGGGCTGCAGGACCTCTCCATCAGCCGGACCAGCTTCACCTGGGGCATCCCGGTGCCGGGCGACCCGGCCCATGTGATGTATGTCTGGCTGGATGCGCTGACCAACTACATCACCGCCGCCGGCTATCCCGACACGGCCGCCCCGCGGTGGAAGTTCTGGCCGGCAGATGTCCACTTTGTCGGCAAGGACATCGTCCGCTTCCATGCGATCTACTGGCCGGCCTTCCTTGTCGCGGCGGGGCTCCAGCCGCCGCGGCGGGTCTTCGCCCATGGCTGGTGGACCAATGAGGGGCAAAAGATCTCGAAGAGCCTCGGCAATGTCATCGACCCGGTGAAGCTCGTAGAGGAGTACGGGCTCGACCCGGTACGGTATTTCCTGATGCGCGAGGTGCCCTTCGGCCATGATGGCGACTTCTCCCGCGCGGCGCTGATCGGGCGGCTGAATGGGGAGCTGGCGGATACGCTGGGCAACCTGGCGAACCGGACGCTCTCGCTGATCCAGCGGAATTGCGGCGGCGCTCTGCCGGCTCCGGCCGAAGCGGCGGAGAGCGATGCGGAGCTGCTCTCCGGACTCGGGAGCCTGCCAGGACGGGTCGGCGCGCATATCGGGCGGCAGGAATTCCACCTGGCGCTGGAGGCGATCCTCGCCGAGGCGCGGGCGGCGAATGGCTATATTACCCTCCAGGCGCCCTGGGCGCTGAAGAAGACCGACCCCGTTCGCATGGCGGTGGTGCTGCGGCACCTGCATACCGCGCTGCGGGTCTTCGCCACCGTGCTGCAACCTTTCATGCCCGGGACCGTGGCGACGATGCTCGACCAGCTCGGCGTGCCGGCGGAGGGCAGGGGGCTCGATGCCCTCGCCGTGCCGCTGGCCGAGGGTATCTTGCTGCCGCCGCCGGCCCCGCTCTTCCGCAAGGTCGAAGCCTGAACGATGCTCGTCGATAGCCACTGCCACCTCGACTACTTCACCGAGGCCGAGATCGAGGGGATCGTCGGCCGGGCCCGCGAGGCGGGTGTCGGCCTGCTGGTCACCATCGGCGTCCGCGTCGGCCAGGCGGCGGCGGTGAAGGCGCTGGCCGAGCGCTTCCCGGATGTCTGGGGCACGGTGGGCGTGCATCCGCACAATGCGGGCGAGCCGGAGGGGCTGCCGACGGTCGAGGAGATCGTGGCGCTGGCCGACCACCCGCGCATCATCGGCATCGGCGAGAGCGGGCTCGACTACTTCTATGACAAGTCGCCGCGCGAGATGCAGCAGGAGGGGTTCCGCCGGCATATCCGGGCGGCGCGGCTGGCCGGACTACCGCTGGCCATCCATGCCAGGCAGGCGGATGAGGACATTCTCCGCATCCTGCGCGAGGAGCGTGAGTCGGGCGGCGAATTCGATTTCCTGCTGCACTGCTTTTCCTCGGGTGCCGAGCTGGCCCGGCAGGCGGTGGCTATGGGGGGCTATGTCTCCTTCTCCGGTATCCTGACCTTCCCGAAATCGCCGGAAATCCGGGCAGTGGCCGCCGAACTGCCGGCCGATCGGCTGCTCGTGGAGACGGACAGCCCCTATCTCGCCCCGGTGCCGCTGCGTGGGAAGCGCTGTGAGCCGGCCTATGTGGCGCATACCGCGCGCGTCCTGGCCGAGGCCCGTGGCCTCAGCGGGGTGGAGGTCGAGGCGCTGACCACGGCGAATTTCCGCCGACTGTTCCGCAAGGCCGCCTGAGGCGTGCTGCGGGTCACCATCCTCGGCTGCGGCGGCTCCGGCGGGGTGCCGCTGATCGGCGGTGCGGGCGAGGGGGGCGAATGGGGCGATTGCGACCCCAGCGAGCCACGCAACCGCCGCACCCGCACCTCCGCCCTGATCGAGGGGCCCGCTGGCGGGCGGCTGCTGATCGATGCCGGACCGGACCTGCGGCAGCAGCTATTGGCGGTCGGCGCCGGGCGGCTGGATGCGATCCTCTTCACCCACGCCCATGCCGATCACTGCCTCGGCATCGACGATCTTCGGCAGGTGAACCGCATCACCGGCCGGGCGCTCGACGCGTACGGAACAAGAACGACGCTGCAGAAGCTGGATGACCGCTTCGACTACGCCTTCATTGGCCCGACTCCGCCATTTTTCTACCGGCCGGCGCTCGAAGGTCGGCGGGTGGAGTATGGCGAGCGCTTCGAGGCGGCGGGCCTCAGGGTGGAGGTGTTCCGCCAGGACCATGGGGTGATGGACACTCTCGGCCTCCGCATCGGCCGCTTCGCCTATTCGACGGATGTGGTGATGCTGCCGGAGGAGAGCATGCCGGCGCTGGAGGGGCTGGATACCTGGGTGGTTGGCTGCTTCCAGCGCGGGCCGCACAAGGTTCACGCCAACCTGTCGCAGGTGCTCGAATGGGTGGAGCGGCTGAAGCCGCGGCGGACGGTGCTGACGCATATGGGCACAGCGATGGACTACGCGACGCTGAAGCGGGAGCTGCCGCCGCATATCGAGCCGGCGCATGATGGGCTGGTGTTGGAAGTCCCGCTGGACTGAGGCATTGGCACCACAGCGTGCTGCGCGGAAAACACGGTCAACTGGCCGAACGCGCTGCCCACAGGCTTAACCACAGCTTTATCCCCAGATCTTCTCTTTCCATAATATATCTTATACAACAATCGTGGCTGTGGACAAAGCCTGGGACAAACCCTGTCCTGCGTGCCCACCGGCCATTGCATGGCCTTCCCCCATCTGCGACGGGAGCCTCCGACCGACTGAGGAGCCCGCGCCATGACCGACCAGCCGAAGCCTGATGCCGCCGCCGAAGCCGCCCTGGGCCGCCTCCTCGCCATCATGGCTCGGCTGCGGGCGCCGGATGGCTGCCCGTGGGATCAGGTCCAGGACTTCTCCAGCATCGCGCCCTATACGATCGAGGAAGCCTATGAGGTGGCGGATGCCATCCGCCATGGGCCGGACTTCTCGGCCCTGCAGGATGAGTTGGGCGACTTGCTCTTCCAGGTCGTCTACCACGCGCAGATGGCCTCGGAACTCGGTCGGTTCGGCTTCGCCGATGTGGCGGAGACGATCAGCGAGAAGATGATCCGCCGGCACCCGCATGTCTTCGGCGAGGCCGCCGCCCGCGACGCCGCCACCCAGACCGCCGCCTGGGAGGTGCAGAAAGCTGCCGAGCGCGCCGCCCGTGCCGAAAGCGGGACGCTGGCGGGCGTGCCTTCCGGCCTCCCTGCCCTGACTCGGGCCGCCAAGTTGACCCGCCGTGCCGCCCGGGTCGGCTTCGACTGGCCGGATGCCGCTGCGGTGCTCGACAAGCTCGAGGAGGAAGCGGCCGAGTTGCGGGCCGAGCTGCCCGGCGCCGACCCGGCGCGCCTTGCCGATGAGGTAGGCGACCTGCTTTTCGTTCTCGCCAACCTGGCGCGAAAGCTGGATCTCGACCCGGAGGAATGCCTGCGCGGCGCCAATGCCAAGTTCGAGCGTCGTTTTCAGGGTGTCGAGGCGAGGCTGGCACAACGCGGGTTGTCCCCGGCCGATGCCTCGCTTGAGGCGATGGAAGCCGAGTGGCAGGCGGTGAAAACCGAGGAAAAACAAGGCTTGTAAACGACTTCACAGCCGGCCTTGGCAGTTAACGGCCGCAGTCGGAAAGCCTTTCACAATAAAATGTCAAAACTTTACATAAGAAAGTCAAGGTTTTGCAAGCCTTTGAGATGTCCGTTCAGGTAGCGAAGAACTTTTCAGGAACTAAACAAAAACGCCAAGGAGCGACCCCCTGAGGTGGCCGCAACCGAGAAATGCTCTGGTCGGGGCAGGCCTTAGCCCCTCACCCGCACCGTCTCCGGCAAGGGGATGAATTCGACCGAGTCGGTAGGGACCTTCGGGAATCGGCCGGCCCGCCAGTCTTCCTTCGCCTGCTGGATGCGGTCATGCGACGAGGCGACGAAATTCCAGAAAACGTAGCGCGGCCCGTCCATCGCCGCCCCGCCGAGCAGCAATAGCCGCGCCCCCTCCGGCCCGGCGCGCAGCGCGAGGCCCGAGCGCGGGTGGAAGACCAACATCCGGCCGGCTTCGTGCCGGTCCTCGCCGACCGTCACCGCACCCTCGACCACATAGGCGGCGCGCTCCTCATGGCCGTCCGGCATCGGCACCACCGCTCCCGGCGCAAGCACCGCATCGGCGTAGAAGAGCGGCGAGGAAACGGCGACCGGGGCCTTCATTCCCCAGCCCTCGCCTGCGATCAGGCGGAGCCGCAGCCCACCTTCCTCCGCCAGCGGCAGGGTAGCCGCCGGGTGATGAGCGAAAACCGGCGTGGTCTCCTCGGCCTCCTTCGGCAGTGCGACCCAGGACTGGATGCCGGCCATCCGCCGCCGCACCTGCCGGCTCTCGGCGCTGCTGCGCTCGGAATGGGTGATGCCCCTCCCCGCCGTCATCCAGTTCACGTCGCCCGGCACGATCGCCAAGTCGGAGCCGAGGCTGTCGCGGTGCTGGATCGAGCCCTCGAAGAGATAGGTCACGGTGGAGAGGCCGATATGCGGATGCGGCCGCACGTCGAGCCCGGTGCCCTCGAGGAATTCGCCAGGTCCCATCTCGTCAAAGAAGATGAAGGGCCCGACCATCTGCCGCTCCCTGGCCGGCAGGGCCCGGCGGACCTCGAAGCCGCCCACCTCATGGGCGCGGGGCAGGATGACCAAAGCGGGCGCGGTATCGGACATGGCAGGCTCTCCTCGGTTTTCGGCCGGGAGACCAGGCCGCGCCGGCGCTAGTCAGCCAGCAAGGCCTCCCGCAGGGCTTCCCAGCTTGCCCGGTCGGGGGCGAGGATCAGGCCGCCGGTGATGGTCTCCGGTCCGTAGGGCGAGCCGTCGAACCGCGCCGCATAGCCGCCCGCCTCGCGGTGCAGCAGCCAGCCGGGCGCGTGGTCCCAGGGCATCAGCTTGTTGTAGACAAGGGCATGGGCGTGACCGCCGGCCGCCAGCCGGTACTCATGCGCGGCGCAGCGGAAATTCACCGTCGCCGCCAGCCGCGGCAAGCGGGAGGCGACGCGGCTCTTCAGTGGCTCGGGCATGTAGCCCCAGGAGACCGCGGCGACCATCCGCCCGACCGGCGCCGGTGCCGCCACCTGGAGCGCGGCCCGGTGGCCATCCGGCGCCTCGATCCAGGCGCCCTCCCCGCGCAGCGCCATGGCGGTGTCGTCACCGAGCGGGTCATGAATCCAGCTGGCGACGATCTCGCCGCGGATGATGGCGGCCGTCATGCAGCCGAAGACCGGCAGGCCGGCGGCGAAATTGGCGGTGCCGTCCACCGGGTCCACGACGAAGGCGAGGTCCACCCCGGCCAACCGGCCGAGCACGGCGGGGTCGGCCGCCGTCGCCTCCTCACCGACCACGGTGCAGCCGGGGAAGCGCGCCTGGAGACCGGCGGCGATGACCCGCTCGGCGGCCTCGTCGGCATCGGTGACGAGGTCGAGCGGCCCGCTCTTCGCCCGTACCGCGCCGGCCGCGAGGCGGCGGAAGCGCGGGAGGATCTCGGCCTGGGTCGCCTGGCGGAGCAGGGCGGCGACATCGGCCATGGCCCGGCCGTCGAGCCGTGCGCTCACGGCGGGGGCTGCTCGAAGCGGGCGCGGTCGGTCGGCGAAAGGCGCACGGTCACCTGGACATCCACTTCGGTATCGGCGCGCTCGATCACCTCGCCATGGCGGTAGAGCCAGGCGAGGCGCGCCCCGTCCCCCGAGGGGATGGCATAACGCACCGTCTCCATATTCGCGGAGAGCCGGGCATCGAGCGCCTCGAGGAGCTGGGGCAGCCCCTCCCCGGTCAGCGCGGAGACGGCGACGGCGCCATCGGCCGAGCCGCCGGGCACGGAACCGACTCCGCCAAGCAGGTCGGCCTTGTTCAGCACCTCCAGCACCCGACGCTGCCATCCCTCGTCAAGTGGGGCATTGGCGCCGACCGCCATCTCCTCCAGTACGGAGAGCACGTCGGCCCGCTGCGCCGCGGTGTCGGGATGAGCGACGTCACGGACGTGGAGGATGATATCGGCCGCGGCCACCTCCTCCAGCGTCGCGCGGAAGGCTTCGACCAGCTGGGTCGGCAGTTCCGAGATGAAGCCGACGGTATCCGACAGGATGGCCCGCCGGCCGGAGGGCAGGCGGATGCCGCGCATGGTCGGGTCGAGCGTGGCGAAGAGCTGGTCCTGGGCGTAGACGCCGGCGCCGGTCAGCGCGTTGAACAGCGTGCTCTTGCCGGCATTGGTGTAGCCGACGAGGGCGATGACCGGGTAGGGCACCTTCTCGCGCTGGCGCCGGTGCAGGCCGCGGGTGCGGCGCACCTGCTCCAGCTCCTTTTTCAGCTTCACCATCCGGTCGGTGATGAGCCGCCGGTCGATCTCGATCTGCGACTCGCCGGGGCCGCCGAGGAAGCCGAAGCCGCCCCGCTGCCGCTCCAGATGGGTCCAGGACCGGACGAGGCGGGTGCGCTGGTAGTCGAGATGCGCAAGCTCGACCTGCAGCGCGCCCTCCTTGGTGCGGGCGCGCTCGCCGAAGATCTCGAGGATCAGCCCGGTCCGGTCGATGACCTTGCAGCGCCACTCGCGCTCGAGGTTGCGCTGCTGCACCGGCGAGAGCGCGGCATCGACCACGACGAGCGCTACGCGCTGGTCGTCGATCGCCTGCCGCGCCGCCGCGACCTGGCCCTCGCCCAGATAGGTGCTGGGGCGGCGCTCGCGCAGCGGGTGGATCGCCTGGTGGACGATGGTCACGCCGATGCTGGCGGCGAGGCCCACGGCCTCCGCCAGCCGGGCCTCCGCCGCCCGCGGCGCGGTGTCGTGCTGCGGCCCGAGGCCGCGCGGCTGTCGCTCATAGGGCAGGATGACGGCGGCCCGGGTGGGACCGGTCTCGGTGCCGTCGCCCCGGTCGTTTGCTGGGGCTGGAAGCCCCGGTTCAATCTCCGCCGACAGGATTGGCCTCACGGTTCATGGTCAAGGTGTTGCCTTCTCGGCTCACCGTCGCGCCTTCACGGGCGGCTGCGGTGGCATCGAAGAGCTGGATCGGCGCGCCGGGCATCACGGTGCTGATCGCATGCTTGTAGACCAATTGGGTATGCCCATCCCTCCGCAGAAGGACAGAGAAGTTATCGAACCAGGTAATAATTCCCTGAAGTTTGACGCCATTCACGAGGAAGATCGTGACGGGGGTCTTGCTCTTGCGAACGTGGTTCAGGAACACGTCCTGCACGTTCTGGGACTTCTCGGCTGCCACGGCAGGGTCCTTCTTGTTTTTGACGGCCACTCTGATCGGCGGCGCGCCCGAGACGGGTCGCCCCGCCGGAGGCCGCACCATCCATCCTCGGGCCGCTGTTTGCAAGGCAGCCCTGCCCTCGCATCCACGCATGACGGCCGGGCCTGCCGCCGCCCCGGGCATCAGCCCCGGCGATCGCCTCGCAGATAGGCAGTGAGCGCCATCGCGTCCGGAAAGGCAAGGTCCGGCGCAGCGGCCTCCGGCCCGCCGTCATGCGCCGCGTTGCCGAGCAGCACGGCGGTGCAGCCGGCCCGGCGCGCCGCCTCCATGTCGAGGGCGGTGTCGCCGACATACCAGACCGCGCCGGCCGGCAGGCCGAGTGCCGGCAGCGCCATGCGGAAGGGCGTCGGGTCGGGCTTGTCCACCGCCGCGTCGCCGGCACCGACCAGGATGCGGAACCGCGGCGCCCAGCCGAGATGCGCCGCCTCGGCCCGCAGCAAGGGCCCCTGCTTGTTGCTGATGACGCCCTGCGGCAGGCCGAGCCCTGCAATGGCGGATACCGCCTCGCCGGCGCCCGGCATCGGCGTCAGCACGGCGAGGTGGCGGGCGCGGACCTCGGCATAGAAGACGTCCCTCGCCTCCTCCCAGTGCGCGCCGAACATCTCGGGGAAGGTCTCGCGCAGCGAGCGGCGAACGCGGCCCTTCACCTCCTCCAGCGTCCATTGCGGCAGGCCGAAGCGGGCGAAGGCGGCGTTCAGCCCGGCGGCGATGGCGAGCCAGCCATCGACGAGGGTATTGTCCCAATCCCAGAGGATTCCCTGTGGCCGCGTCACGCCGCGTTCCTCAGATCGCCCTTCACATGCCGAGCGAAGAGATCGAAGAGGCGCCGCACCACCGGCCCGACCTTGCCGTCGCCAACCGGCTTGCCGTCGAGCGCGAGGATCGGCTTCACGAAGGAGGTCGCCGAGGTCAGGAAGGTCTCGCGGGCTCCCCTCGCCTCCTCCAGGCTGAATTCCCGCTCCTCGAAGCGCAGCCCCGCTGCCTGCATCTCGACCATCAGCGCGGCGCGGGTGCAGCCGGGGAGGATGATATGGTCAAGCTGCCGGGTGACGATGGCGCCCTCGGCATTGACGATCCAGAAGGTGGTGGCGGCACCCTCGGTCACCATCCCTGTCGTCTCGTCGTAGAGAATGGCCTCGATCGCTCCCTGCTCCCGCGCCGCCTGGCGGGCCAGGCAGTTGGGTAGCAGGTTGATCGACTTGATGTCGCGCCGCGCCCAGCGCAGGTCCGGAAGGGTGATGGCCTTGGCGCCCCAGCCATCGACGCTGGCCGGATAGGGGGCGATGCGCTTCACCGTGACCACCAGTGCCGGCGGCACCGGTTGCCTCGGGAAGGCATGGTCGCGCCGGGCCACGCCGCGCGTCACCTGCATGTAGAGCAGCCCCTCCGTGACCCGGTTGCGACGGGCGACCTCGGCGAGGACATGGCGGAGGGCTGGGAGGCTCATCGGCATCGGCAGCTGGATCTCGCCGAGCGAGCGCACCAGCCGGGCGAGGTGGCGCTCCTCGTCAATGAAGCGGCCGGCATGAAGGTGGACCACCTCGTAGATGCCGTCGCCGAACTGGTAGCCCCGGTCCTCGATATTCACCTCGGCCAGCCGCTGATCGACATAGCGGCCGTTGACGTAAGCGATGCGCGACATGAAGGACCCCGGCTAACCGTTCCGGCAGGATGTCACAGGGCCGGCCCGGCCGGCACCCGGTCCTCGGCATGGACGCCGAGGAATTTCAGCTTCCGGTGCAGGGCGCTCCGCTCCATGCCGACGAAATTGGCGGTGCGGCTGATATTGCCGCCGAAGCGGAGCAGCTGGGCTTCCAGATACTGCTTCTCGAACAGCTCGCGCGCCTCGCGCAGCGGAAGCGTCATGATCTCGGAGCTGCGGTCGAGCTTCAGCATGGCCGGCGCCGCCGAGCCCACCTCGGGCGGCAGCATCTCGGCCCGGATCGGCTCGCGCGCCTCGCCCGGTGCCATGATGAGCAGCCAGTCGATCAGGTTGCGCAGCTGCCGGACATTGCCCGGCCAGTCGTAGGCCTGGAGCGCGGCCATGGCATCCTCGGCCAGCTCGCGCGGCGGCATGCCGGAGGTGGCCCCGGAGCGGGTCATGAAGTGGCGGGCCAGCGCCGGCACGTCCTCCCGTCGCTCGCGCAGCGCCGGGATGCGCAGCGGCACCACGGCCAGGCGGTAGTAGAGATCCTCGCGGAAGCGGCCGGCCGCGATCTCGCCCTGGAGGTCGCGGTTGGTGGTGGCGATGACGCGGACATCGACCTTCACCCGGGTCGCGCCGCCGATGCGCTCGAAGCCCTGCTCCTGCAGCGCCCGGACGATCTTGCCCTGGGTCTCGAGCGGCATGTCGGCCACCTCGTCCAACAGGAGCGTGCCGTTATGGGCGCGTTCCAACACGCCGGCGCGGCGCGGCGAGGCCTGGGCATCGGCACCGGCCTCCATGCCGAACAGCTCCTCCTCGAAGCGGGCGGGGTTCAACGTGGCGCAGTTGAGCGCAACGAAGGGCCCGTCGGCGCGGCGGGAGCGGGCATGGATCATCCGCGCCACCACCTCCTTCCCGGCCCCGGCCGGGCCGGCGATGAGCACCCGGCTGCCGGTGGGCGCCACCCGCTCGATCGCGGCGCGGAGCTGGGCGAGGCTGGCCGAGCTGCCGACCAGCTCCGTCTCCGGCCCGGCGCGCAGCCGCAGCTCGGAATTCTCTCGCCGGAGCCGGGCCGCCTCCAGCGCGCGGGCGACCACCAGCAGCAGCCGGTCGGAGTTGAAGGGCTTCTCGATGAAATCGTAGGCGCCCTGCTGGATCGCCCGGACCGCCGTCTCGATCGTCCCATGGCCGGAGATCATGACGACCGGGACCTGCGGCTCCTCCTTGTGGAGCTCCGCCAGGATCCCGAGCCCGTCCAGCTTCGAATTCTGCAGCCAGATGTCGAGCACCACCATGGACGGCCGGCGGTGCTTGAAGGCCGCCAGCGCCTGGTCGGAATTCGCCGCCTGCCGCGTCTCGTAGCCTTCGTCCGAGAGGATGCCCTCGATCAGCGCCCGGATGTCCGGCTCGTCATCCACGATCAGGATTTCATGCGCCATGCGCGCGCCTCATGCTGCCATCCGGCCAGGGTTCAGTCGTCTCGGTCTCCGTGCCGGCCGGGCGCTCCGCCATGCGGTCGGCCCCGGGTCGCCACGGCAGGGTGAGAACGGCCCGGGCACCACCGCGTCCCGAGCCGGCCTCGCGGGGACGGTCCTCCAACCCCAGCCTGCCTCCATGGTCCTCCATGATCTTCTTCACGATGGCAAGGCCGAGACCGGTTCCTTTCGGTTTGTGAGTCACATAAGGCTCGGTCAGGCGGTCCCGCTCGTCCCCCTGGGGCAGACCGACTCCGTCGTCCTCGATCGCGATGGCGACACTTTCCTCGCCCTGCTCTATGCGCACGGTGATGTGTCCGAAGACTTGGCCAGGGTCGTGGCCTGCGTCCCGCTCGGCCTGGGCGCGCATGGTGACGGCGTCGGCGGCGTTCATCAGTAAGTTAGTCAGCGCCTGACCGAGCAGGCGGCGGTCGCAGGCGACCAGCGGACCGCGCAGCCCCTCGGGCAGCTGGACCTCGTAGCGGATGCTGGGATGCGCGTCCCGTTGCAGCACCAGCGCCTCGCGCAGCACCTGGGAGAGATCCTCCGGCCGGATCACCGGCTGGGGCATGCGGGCGAAGGCGGAGAACTCGTCCACCATCCGACCGATATCGCCGACTTGGCGGACGATCGTATCGGTGCAGGCAACGAAGGTCTCCGGGTCGTTGCTGATCTGCTTGAGGTAGCGCCGCTTCAGCCGCTCGGCCGAGAGCTGGATCGGGGTCAGCGGATTCTTGATCTCGTGGGCGATGCGCCGCGCGACATCGGCCCAGGCCGCCTTGCGCTGGGCCGAGAGCAGCTCGGTGATGTCGTCGAAGGTGAGGACGAAGCCGGCGATCTCCCCCTGCCCACCCGCCTGCCGTTCCTCGCCGATCTGGGCGAGCAGGGTGCGGCGGTTGCTCGGGGGCCCGATGCGGATCTCGGCGGTGCGCTCGGCGCCGCCGGCGAGCAGGGGCGCGAATTCCGGCACAACCTCGGCCATCGGCCGGCCGATGGCGGCGTCGAGCTCGATGCCGAGCAGCTCGCTCGCCCTTCGGTTCGGCAGGTTGATGCGCCCATCCGTCTCGAGGCCGATGACGCCGGCCGAGACGCCGGCCAGCACCGTCTCGGTGAAGCGGCGCCGGTCGTCGATCTGGCGATAGGCCTGGAGCAGTTCCGAGCGCTGCGCCGCGAGCTGGTTAGTCATGCGGTTGAACGCGCGGGCGAGGCTGGCGATCTCCTCGTCGGCTGCGCCCTCCTCGACACGGGTGGCGAGGTCGCCCCCCCTCACCCGCTCGGCGGCGACGATCAGCCGCCCGATCGGCCGGGCCAGCTGGTTGGCGAGCACCAGCCCGATCAGCACTGCCGCGAGCAGCACCAGCAGCGCAGCGATGGCGAAGATCATGACGAAGGTGATCTGGAGGCCGGAGCGGTTGCTGTCGAGCTCGACATATTCCGCGACCGCCTTCTCGACCGAGCGCTGGTGCGCCAGCACCGTGGCATCGAGCGGCCGGCCAATCAGCAGCATCCAACCCTGGCCGAAATCGAGCGCGACCACGGCCCGTACCCGGTCCTCGGCCGGCAGCACCGCGACGTCGCCGAGCCTCGCCTGGGCGATGGCATCCTCGGGCGGCGGGTCGAGGGTGAAGCTCGTCGTATAGCCGGCATGGGCGACGACCTGCTGGGTCGCCGGGTCGAAGACCACGGCCTCGGTCAGGTTCCGTAGCGCGGTATGGGTCGCCAGGACGCGGGCGAAGGCGAGGCCGTTGTCGGGCAGCAGGACGCGGGCGCGGGAGAGGTCGGCCGCCATCGCCAGCGCATCGCCGCGGATGGTGTTGCGGTGCTCCTCGAGGTAGCCGCGGCTGGCCTGGAGGCTCGCCTCCAGCGCCGTCCGCACCCGGTCGCTGAACCAGGTCTCGATGCCGAGGTTGAAGAAGAGGGCGGCGAAGGCGGCGACCAGCATCGCCGGCACCACGGCGACGACGCCGAAGAGCAGCACCAGCCGCACATGCAGGCGCGAGCCGGCCGAGCCCCGGCGCCGCTCCGCCCAGACGCGGACCAGCCGCCCGGCCAGGGAGGCCATCAGCAGCAGCAGCACCGCCGCGTTGACCAGCACCAGCCCGACCACGGCGCCGGGCTTGGTCGGGCCGAGCGGGCTGCCATCCGACAGCACGGAGAAGGTGGCCACGCCGAGCAGCAGGGCGCTGACCGCAAGGCCGAGGGTCATCCCCCGGCCCAGCAGCACATCCGCGATGCGGCGGGGCAGGCCGCGCTGGCGCGGCTCGCCGGCAGCCATCAGCCGAGCCCGCGCACCACGGGCAGGTCGAGCTCGCGAATCTTCTTCCGCAGGGTGTTGCGGTTGAGGCCGAGCATCGCCGCCGCCTTGATCTGGTTGCCGCGCGTGGCGCCGAGGACGAGGCGGAGCAGGGGCCGCTCCACCTCGGCCAGCACCCGGTCATAGAGGTCGCGCACCGGCAGCCCGTCCTTATGGGCAGCGACGAAAGCCTTCAGGTGGCGCTCGACGGCCTGTTCCAGCGTCTCCGGGCGGCGGAGGCCGGTTTCGGCGGGTGGCTCCGCCTCGGACAGCTCGGCGTTGACGGCCTCGCCGTCTATCGTCTCCTGCGGGTAGAGGGCGGCGAGGCGGCGCATCAGGTTTTCGAGCTCGCGGGCATTGCCGGGCCAGGCATGACCCTTCAGCCGGTCCACCGCCTCGCTGCTCAGCTGCTTCAGCGGCAGGCCGGAGGCGCGGGCGCGCTCGAGGAAGTGGCGGGCGAGCAGCGGGATGTCCTCCATCCGCTCGCGCAAGGGCGGCAGGCGGATGGGGACGACGTTGAGGCGGTAGAACAGGTCCTCGCGGAACAACCCCTGGCGGATGGACTGGCGCAGGTCGCGATGGGTGGCGGCGACGATGCGGACATTCGCCTTGATCGGGTTGCGGCCGCCGACGGTGGTGAACTCGCCCTCCTGCAGCACGCGCAGCAGGCGGGTCTGCGCCTCGGGCGGCATGTCGCCGATCTCGTCGAGGAAGAGGGTGCCGCCGGCGGCTTGCTCGAAGCGGCCGATGCCGCGGTTCAGCGCGCCGGTGAAGGCGCCGCGCTCATGGCCGAAGAGCTCGCTCTCAATCAGCTCGCGCGGGATGGCCGCCATGTTGATGGCGACGAAGGGCCCGCCTCGCCGGCGGCCGTAATCGTGCAGGGCGCGGGCGACCAGCTCCTTGCCGGTGCCCGATTCGCCGGTGATCATCACCGTCAGGTCCGTCGTCGTGAGCCGGGCGACGGTGCGGTAGATCTCCTGCATGGCCGGGCTGCGGCCGACCAGGGGCAGGCGCTCCTCCGGCTCCTCCGCCTCGGCGGGCTCGGGGGCCTGGGGGGCGGCGAGCGCGCGCTCGACCACCGCCAGCAGCTCCTTCAGGTCGAAGGGCTTGGGGAGGTATTCGAAGGCGCCGCGCTGGGCGGCCTTCAGCGCCGTCATGAAGGTCGATTGGGCCGACATCACCACGACGCGCATCTCGGGGCGGATGCGCTTGATGCGGGGGACGAGGTCGAGGCCGTTCTCGTCCGGCATCACCACATCGGTGATGACGAGGTCGCCCTCGCCGTCCTCGACCCAGCGCCAGAGCGTGGAGGCGGAGGAGGTGGCGCGCACCTGGTAGCCCGAGCGGCCGAGCGCCTGGCTGAGCACCGTGCGGATCGCCCGGTCGTCATCGGCGATGAGAATGGTGCGGCTGTCGCTCATGAACGATCCATCTGCTTGGCATCGGGGCGCGGCCCCGCCGGCGGCATGGCCAGCGAAAGGCGGAAGATGGTGCGGCCGGGGCGGCTGTCGCATTCGATCAGCCCGCCCTGGTCGGCGACCAGCTTGGCTACCAGCGCGAGGCCGAGCCCCTGCCCGCCCCGCTTGGTGGTGACGAAGGGCTCGAAGAGCGTGGCGCGGACGGCCTCTGGGATACCCGGGCCGTTATCGCGCACGATGACCTGGAGCGGCACATGCACGCGCTCTTTGCTGCCGGGGACGGCGATGCGGACGCCGTGGTGATAGGCGGTGGCGAGAATGATCTCACCCCCAAGCGGGTCGACCGCCTCTGCGGCGTTCTTGACGAGGTTCAGCAGGATCTGCACGAGCTGGTCGCGGTTGCCCCAAACCGGGGGCAGCGAGGGGTCGTAATCCTCGACGATACGGAGATGCGCAGCGAAGCCCGTCTGCGCCACGCGCCGCACATGGTCGAGCACCTGATGGATGTTGACCGGGGCCAGCTCCACAGGGTGGTCGGAGAACATGTCCATCCGGTCGACCAGGTTGCGGATTCGGTCGGCCTCGTCCTGGATGAGCAGGCAGAGCTCGCGGTCGGGCTCGGAGGCGCCCTGTTCGAGGAGCTGCGCGGCGCCGCGGATGCCCGACAGCGGGTTCTTCACCTCATGGGCGAGCATCTCCGCCATGGCGGAGGCGCCGCGGGCGGCGCCCAGGAAGTTCAGCTGGCGGTTCATCATCTGTGCGGTCGAGCCGTCCTGCAGGGTCAGGACGACGGCGCCGGGCATCTCCGGCAGCGGGGCGCCATGGGCGGCGACGCCGCGGCGGTTGAGGCGGGGGCTGTCAAGCGTCAGATCGTGGTCGGAGACCGGCGCCTCATGCTGGCGGACCTGGGCGAGCAGGGCGAAGAGCCGGCTGTCGGGCGGCAGCAGGTCGCCGAGGCGGAGCACGGCGAGCGAGCCGAAGGAGAGCTGAAAGAACAGCTCGGCCGCCGGGTTGGCGTAGCGGAAGCGGTCCTCGGCATCGATCACCACGGCCGGCATCGGCAAGGCGGCGAGGATGGCGGCAGAGTCCGGCAGCGGTGTGCTGCGGGCCGGCAGGGGCATGACCCGGGCGCGGGTGGCGAGGCTGTTCATGCGGCGATCCGCTCCGTGCCGTCGCCTTGGCCCTGGGCGTGGAAGCGGGCGCGGGCGGCCTCCAGCCCGAGATCGAGCAGGGGCTGGTAGAAGCCCTCGATCAGCCGGATCACCTCCTCCGCTGTCTCCACCTGGTTGACCTGCGAGCGGAAATCGGCCGAGCCCGGCAGGCCCTTGGAATACCAGGCGATGTGCTTGCGGGCGAGGCGGAGGCCGGTCTGGGTGCCATGGTGCGAGAGCATGTCCGCGTAATGCTCCAGGAGGATGGCGAGCTGCTCGGCGAGGCTGGGCTCGGCCGGCGTCTCGCCGGTGCGGAGGTACTCGGCCACCTGACGGGGGAGCCAGGGGCGGCCATAGCAGCCGCGGCCGATCATCACCCCATCGGCGCCGGAGAGGCGGAGGGCCTCGGCGGCGTGCTCGGGGGTCAGGATGTCGCCATTGGCAAGGACGGGGATGGAGACGGCCTCCTTCACCCCGCGGATGAAAGCCCAGTCAGCTTTGCCGGTGTAGAGCATCTGGCGGGTGCGGCCGTGGATGGTCACCAGCCGGATGCCGCAGGCCTCGGCGATGCGGGCGAGCTTCGGAGCATTGAGCGAGCTGTGGTCCCAGCCCATGCGCATCTTGAGGGTGACGGGGACCGTGACCGCCTTCACCACCGCCTCGAGGATGGCGGCGGCGCGGGTCTCGTCGCGCATCAGGGCGCTGCCGGCCTGCTGGCCGAGCGCGACCTTCTTCACCGGGCAGCCGAAATTGATGTCGATGATGGCGGCGCCGCGGTCGGCGGCGAGGCGGGCGGCCTCGGCCATGACCGAGGGCTCGCAGCCGGCCAGCTGGACGGCGGAGGGGGCGCCGAAGCCATCCACCTCGGCCATCTTCAGCGTCTGCCGGTTCTCCCGGACCATGGCCTGGGAGGCGATCATCTCACTCACCACCATGCCCGTGCCGAGGCGGCGGGCGAGGCGGCGGAAGGGCAGGTCCGTCACGCCGGACATGGGGGCGAGGTAAATGGGCGTGTCGATGCGGACATCACCCACCATGATGGGGGGCAAACCGCCCGATTCAGGGGCATTCGCCGCCGAATGGGCCTGGGAGTCGGGCATGGTCATGCTCATGATTTGGGCAAACTAGGGGAACTGCCCTGTTTCGGCAACGCCTGCCGGGGCACTTCGCCGAGAAACGTACCAATTTTTGCCGCGACAGCGTTATGGGCTAGAAGCGGGCGATGAGCATCGCCGCCCTCCTGATGACCGCCGGCAGCGGCACGCGCTTCGGCGCCGCCGCGCCCAAGCAATATCTGCCCTTGCTGGGGCGCCCCGTCATCCGCCATGCCGCGGAGGCGCTGCTGGCGGAGGGGCTGGTCGATATCCTGCTGCCGGTCTGTGCCGCCGGGGAGGAGGCGCGAATCGCGGCGCTGCTCGACGGGTTGCCGGTGCTGCCCGCGGTGGTAGGCGGGGCGACGCGGCAGGCGAGCGTCCGCGCCGGGCTGGAGGCGCTGGCCGGACGGGGGCCCGAGGTGGTGCTGGTGCATGACGCGGCGCGGCCGGTGGTGCCGAGGGGGACCATTCCTTCCGTTCTTGAGGCATTGAAGAGTGCGCCGGGGGCGATTCCGGCCCAGCCGGTGGCGGATACGCTGAAGCGGGGCGACGGCGCCGTCATCCTCGAGACGGTGGCGCGGGCGGGGCTGTATCGGGCGCAGACGCCGCAGGGGTTCCGGTTCGGGGCCTTGCTAGCGGCACATCGGGCGGCGGGTGGCGAGGCGACGGACGATGCGCAGCTGCTGGAGATCGCGGGCGAGAGGGTGGTGCTGGTGGCGGGATCGGAGACGAATGTGAAGATCACCTTCCCCGAGGATCTGGAGCGGGTAGCGGGCCAGGTGCAGGCGCGGCTGGTGCCGCGGGTCGGCACCGGTTTCGACGTGCACCGGACCGAAGTGGGGCGGAAGATGGTGCTCTGCGGCGTGGTCGTGCCCTGTGAGTTCGGGCTGGAGGGGCATTCGGATGCGGATGTCGGCATCCATGCCTTGTGCGACGCGATCTATGGGGCGCTGGCAGAGGGCGATATCGGGCGGTGGTTCCCGCCCTCCGAGATGCGGTGGAAGGACGCGGACAGCGCGCAATTCCTCCGCCATGCCGCGGGGCGGGTGGCGGCGCGGGGCGGCGTCATCGCCAATGTGGATGTGACGATCCTCTGCGAGCGGCCAAAGATCGGGCCGCATCGCGAGGCGATGCAGGCGCGGCTGGCGGAGCTCATGCGCGTCGATCCAGGGATCGTCGGCGTGAAGGCGACGACGACCGAGCGGCTCGGCTTCACCGGGCGGGGGGAAGGGATTGCGGCGCAGGCGGCGGCGATGGTGCTGGTGCCGGGTTGAAGGGCTTTAAGCCGCTTCAAATCGACGGGTGTCATGGGTGAGGATAGCAGCGCAAGCGGTTGATCTTGCAGCATTCATCCTTGGTAGATTTTTAAGATTTGAGGGTTTTAGGCGCCTCCCGGCCACTGGCTGCGGCTGCGGCCTTCGGCAATTCGGAACATAACGGAAACAGTTGGCGAAGAGCAAGGATGGCTCGGCACCCCTGCCCCGCCGCCTTCATGCGACTTCCTGGCGCTCGACGACTTCCTCGGCGGCCTGGCGCAGCTCGACCACCTTGTCGGAGAGGGTGGATTCGGCGGTGAACTCGACGGCGCAGACGACCTGGGAGAGGTTCACCGTCGCCTCCACCGCGCCGGGGACCGGGGCGCCAAGATAGTGCTTCGACTGCCAGGCGACATCGGCGAGGCTCGGCACGCCGGCATGGTCGAGCAACAGGTCGAGCAGGATGGTGCCGTCCTCGGCGATATGGGCGGCGCGGAGGCCGGCCACGCGCAGCACGTCGCCGGTCGTCAGCAGCAGGCCGAAATGGCCCTTCGTCGCGCCGAGCATGCGCTGGACGAACCAGGCGGGGAGCAGCTCGGCATCGGTGGCGGGGTCGGCGAGGCGGGTCCAGCGGGGCATGCGGCACTCCGGGGGGATCAGGGTCGTAACGCCGCTGGGACGTGACTGTTCGCCGGGGAAAGGTTCTGGCAGGGCTCGGGGCCATGGATGGAGCGATGGCGATGCGGGAATTGACCGGGGCCGGGGAGCGGCAGGTGGCGGCGATCGCGGCGCGGCATGGCGTCGGCCAGGAGGCGGCGCTGGTGCTGCTGCATGCGCTGGCGGCGGGCGGCGGGACCATGGCGCAGTTCAGCCATCCGGACCTGGGCGGCATGGGGCAGTGGTCGCAGGGCGGGATGGTGATGGTCGGCGACATGTTCAACCAAGCGCTCAAGGCGCGGGTGGATGCGCTGTGCCGGGACCTGGCGGCGGTGCTGCGGGGGGCGGAGGCAGTCTTTACCGAGGCGGCAGCGCCGGCGGATGTGCAGGGCAGGTGGTGGCCAGGGGAATTGGGCAGCCCGGCGGCGAGCGGGACGCAGAACGGGATGGGCTATGCCCTCTTCCCGGCGGCGCGGCGGCTGGCGGTGCGGCAGGAGGGGCGGGTGCGGCTCTTCGATACCGGGGAGCACCGGATCAGCGGGGTGTCGCAGCAGCAGGGCTCGGGGCAGGTGCTGGCCTTTAGCGGCGACAGGGGGGAGGTCAGGCTGGAGGGCCTGCGGGAGGTAGGAGGCGACAAGGTCCCTGCCCCGGCGTTCGGCCTGGCTCCGTCCCCTGGCCAGGGCCCTTCCCTCGGTCCGGCGCCGGCGGAGGCTTCGCCCGCCGCATCGGCCGGGGGCGATCCGATCCTGCTGATCCGGCGGCTGGCGGAGCTGCATCGGCAGGGTGTGCTGACCGAAGCGGAATTCCAGGCGAAGAAGACGGAGTTGCTGGGGCGGCTTTGAGGCTCAGCCGGCCGCCTGCTGCCTGATCCAGGCGAAGAAGTCGGCATCGCCCGTGGTGGCCGGCAAGGCGAGAATGGCGGGCAGGTCGTAGCTGTGGAGGTGGCGGATGCGGGCGCGCAGCGCCTCGAAGCGGCTGGCGGTGGTCTTGAGAATGAAGGCTGACTCGGGGTCTTCCTTCACCTCGCCTTCCCAGCGGTAGATGGCGACATGGCCGGGGAGGAGGTTGGCGCAGGCGGCCAGGCGCTCCTCCACCAGCGTCCGGCCGATGCGGCGGGCTTCCTCCGCATCGGCCGCGGTGACGTAGACCCAGAGGATAGGGTCTTCCGCTTCCATCCTCAGGCGCGTTCGAGGATGGAGACGTAGTTGGCGACCGCGGCGCCGCCCATGTTGAAGACGCCGCCGATATCGGCCTTCGGCAGCTGCAGGTCGCCGGCCGTGCCGGTGAGCTGCATGGCGGTGAGGACGTGCATGGAGACGCCGGTGGCGCCGATCGGGTGGCCCTTGGCCTTCAGGCCGCCGGAGCGATTGACGGGGAGCTTGCCGTCGGCCGCCGTCCAGCCCTCGAGGATGGCGCGGGACCCCTGCCCTTCCGGCGTCAGGCCCATCGCCTCATACTCGAGAAGCTCGGCGATGGTGAAGCAGTCATGCGTCTCGACGAAGGAGAGGTCGGTCGCGGCGCCGAGCCCGGCCTGGTCGAGGGCGCGGGACCAGGCCTCGCGCGGGCCCTCGAAACGGATGATGTCGCGGGCGGCGATGGGCAGGTAGTCGTTCACCTGCACGGCGGCGCGGAAGCGAACGGCCTTCTGCATCGACTTCGCCGTCTCGCTGTCGGTGATGATCATGGCCGCGGCGCCGTCGGAGACGAGGCTGCAATCGGTGCGCTTCAGCGGCGGGGCGACAAAGGGGTTCTTGTCCGACTCCGCGCGGCAGAAGGCGTAGCCGAGGTCCTTGCGCATCTGCGCCCAGGGGTTGTCGACGCCGTTCTTGTGGTTCTTCGCGGCGATGGCGGCGAGGGCGTCGGACTGGTCGCCATGGCGCTGGAAATAGGCCTCGGCGATGCGCCCGAAGACGCCTGCGAAGCCGCCGCGGATGTCCTGCTCGGTCTTGCGGTAGCTCGCGTTCAGCAGGATCTCGCCGACCTGCGGGCCGGGCGTCGCGGTCATCTTCTCGGCGCCGAGGACGAGGGCGAAGCGGCCGCGTTTCGCCGCAAGGAAGTCGAGGGCGCCGTGGATGGCGGCGCTGCCGGTGGCGCAGGCGTTCTCGTAGCGGGTGATCGGCTTGAAGCGTAGCTCGGGGATGGACTGGAGGACCAGCGAGCTGGGGAAGCCCTGGTTGGTGAAGCCCTCGCCGAAGACGCCGAGGAAGCCGGCATCGATCTCGGCGGGCGATATGCCGGCATCCTCGATGGCGGCGCGGCCGACGCGGGCGAGCAGGCTCTCGATATCCGGCTCCTCCAGCTTGCCGAAGGGGGTATGGGCCCAGCCCACGATGCAGGCGTCCAGCGTCTCGGCCATGAAAGTGCTCCGTTCCTCTCCACGGGGAAGATAGGCGCGGCTAGCATCCGGGGAAAGGCATGGAGGGACGGATGAGCTGGCAGCCGGAGCTGGAGGACCTCGCCCGGCGCGAGGCGATGGCGCGCGCAATGGGCGGGCCGGAGAAGGTGGCGCGGCAGCATGCCGGGGGCCGGCTCACGGTGCGGGAGCGGGTGGACGGGATGCTGGATGCCGGGAGCTTCCATGAGGTGGGGGCGATTGCGGGGAAGGCCCGGTACGGTGCGGATGGAGAGCTGGAGGAGTTCACGCCGTCCAATTGCGTGATGGGGCGGGGAAAGGTGGATGGGCGGCCGGTGGTGGTGGTCGGCGACGACTTCACCGTGCGGGGCGGCAGCGCGGATGCGACGATCCGCGAGAAGCCGATCATGGCGGAGCGGATGGCCCGCGAGCTGCGGCTGCCGATCATCCGGATCATCGAGGGCTCGGGCGGCGGCGGGTCGGTCAAGACCATCGAGACCACGGGACGGGCGAACCTGCCAGGTGGGATCGGGGGCGAGCAGATGTATCACCTGACGGGTGACAACCTCTCGCTCGTGCCGGTGGTGGGGCTGGGGCTGGGCTCCGTCGCGGGGCTCGGGGCGGCGCGGCTGGCGGCGACGCATTTCTCGGTGATGACCAAGAGCTCGGCGATGTTCGTCGCCGGGCCGCCGGTGGTGAATGCGCTGGGGCCTCGCCAGTTCACCAAGCAGGAGCTGGGGGGGTGGGAGACGCAAACGCGGGCGGGGGCGGTCGATCATGCGGTCGACAGCGAGGAGGAGGCCTTCGCGGCGGCGCGGCGGTTCCTCAGCTACCTGCCGAGTTCGGTGCATGAGCTGCCGGTGCGGGAGGCGTGCGAGGACGATCCGGCGCGCGTTGAAGAGGCATGGCTCTCGGTTATCCCGCGGGAGATCCGCAAGACCTACCGGATCAGGCCGTTGATCGAGGGCATGCTCGACAAGGGCAGCGTCTTCGAGATGGGGCGGTATTTCGGGCGGTCGGTGGTGACGGCCCTCGCCCGGCTCAACGGCTTGCCGGTGGCGGTGATCGCGGGCGATCCGATGTTCTATGCGGGGTCGTGGACGGCGGATGCCTGCGCCAAGATCATCCGCTTCGTCGATCTGGCCGACACCTTCCATCTGCCGGTCGTGCATCTGATGGACTGTCCGGGCTTTATGATCGGGCTGGAGGCGGAGCAGCGGGCGACGATCCGCTGGGGCGTGCGCGCGATGGCGGCGATCAACCAGAGCCGGGTGCCGTGGTGCACGGTGATCCTGCGCAACGCCTTCGGCGTGGCGGGGGCGATCCATCAGCCGGCGGGGCGGTTCTCGGTGCGCTATGCCTGGCCCTCGGCGCGCTGGGGGTCACTGCCGCTGGAGGGGGGGATCGAGGCGGCCTACCGGGCGGATATCGAGGCGGCCGACGATCCGGCGGCGAAGCTGGCGGAGATTGAAGGGCGGCTGCAGAAGCTGCGAAGTCCGCTCAGGACGGCGGAAGCGTTCTGGGCGGAGGAGATCATCGATCCGCGCCAGACGCGGCGGCTGCTCTGCGACTTCGCCAATTATGCCGAGAGGTTGCGGGAGCCGGGGCGGATCGGGCGCGGGGTGCGGCCGTGACCTTGCGTGTCCGGTGAACCGGATGGGGCGCGGATCGTTGGGGCCTCGGTCATCAAGGAGGTCATCCGCATGAGTTGGTTCGGTCGCATTCTCGACAAGCTGAAGGGGCATGCTCAGGCGGCGCCCGCCGCGGAGGCCGCGGCGCCGGCGCAGTCGCCGGGGCCGGCGGATGACGTGCCCGCCCCAGGGGCAACATCGGCCGGGGCGGCGAGCCCGGCGCCGATCGACGTGACGGGCATCCTCGACGGGCTGGCCTCGCAGCAGCGGCAGAAGCTCGACTGGCGGCATTCGATCGTCGACCTGATGAAGCTGCTGGAGCTGGACAGCAGCCTCGAGAACCGGAAGGAGCTGGCGAAGGAGCTCAACTATACCGGGGATACGGGCGATTCCGCCGCGATGAATATCTGGCTGCACAAGCAGGTCATGCAGAAGCTCGCCGCGAATGGCGGCAAGGTGCCGGCCGAGCTGAAGGACTAGAGCCTGGTTCTGGACCCCTGCCGGGAGTGGCGGCAGAGTGCCGCCTAGACCGGCAGGGGGACAGGCTGATGAAGACGCGTGCGGCGGTGGCCTGGGCGGCAGGGAAGCCGCTGAGCATCGAGACGATCGAGATCGGTGGGCCGAAGCAGGGCGAGGTGCTCGTCGAGGTCATGGCGACGGGGCTCTGCCATACCGACCAGTACACGCTGAGCGGGCGGGACCCGGAGGGGCTGTTCCCGGCGATCCTTGGGCATGAGGGGGCGGGGATCGTGCGCGAGGTGGGTGCCGGCGTCACCGGCCTGAAGCCGGGCGACCATGTCATCCCGCTCTACACGCCGGAATGTCGGCAGTGCAAAACCTGCCTCAGCCAGCGGAGCAACCTCTGCACGGCGATCCGGGCGACGCAGGGCAAGGGTGTCATGCCGGACGGTACGAGCCGCTTCTCCTGCGAGGGGACGCAGGTGATGCACTACATGGGGTGCAGCACCTTCGCGAACTTCACCGTCCTGCCGGAGATCGCGCTCGCAAAAATCCGGGAAGACGCGCCCTTCGACAAGATCTGCTACATCGGCTGCGGCGTGACGACGGGCGTGGGCGCGGTCATCAACACCGCCAAGGTCTGGCCGGGGGCGAATGTCGCGGTCTTCGGGCTGGGCGGCATCGGGCTCAATGTGCTGCAAGGCGCGCGGATGGTGGGCGCCGACAAGATCATCGGCATCGACCTCAACCCGGCGCGGGAGGCGATGGCGCGCAGGTTTGGCATGACGCATTTCATCAACCCGAGCGAGATCGGCGCGGACAAGGTGGTGCAAGCGATCGTCGACCTGACGGGGGGCGGTGCCGACTTCTCCTTCGAGTGCATCGGCAACACCAAGGTGATGCGGCAGGCGCTGGAATGCACGCATCGCGGCTGGGGGGAGAGCATCATCATCGGCGTCGCGGGCGCGGGCGAGGAGATCAGCACGCGGCCCTTCCAGCTCGTCACCGGGCGGAACTGGCGAGGGACGGCTTTCGGCGGGGCGCGGGGGCGGACGGATGTGCCGAAGATCGTCGATTGGTACATGGAGGGGAAGATCGACATCGACAGCCTCATCACCCACACCATGCCGCTCGAGCAGATCAACCATGGCTTCGAGCTGATGGAGCGGGGGGAGAGCATCCGCTCGGTGGTCGTCTACTGAGCCCGATCGGCGAAGGGCGCAGGTGAGACCGGGCACCGCAGCCGTGAATCGGGCGACCGGGCCTGTGCGGAGGCGCGCGCTGGTCGCGGGGCTGCTGGCGGCGCCCGGGCTTGCACGCGCGGAAGGCCCCTTCCCCGAGCGGCCGATCCGGCTGGTGATTCCCTGGCCGCCGGGTGGGACGAACGACATCGTCGGGCGGCTCGTCAGCGAGGGGATGGCGGCAAGGCTCGGGCAGCCGGTCGTCATTGAGAACCGCGGCGGGGCGGGCGGGATGCTGGGCGCGGAGGCCGTCGCCAAGGCGGCGCCGGATGGGTACACGCTGGTCCTCGGCGGGAGCGGGAGCCTCACCATCACCAGCCTGGTGCAAGCGCGGGTGCCTTATGACGTCGCCACCGCCTTCGCGCCGGTCGGGCTGATGGGGGTGGGGCCGAATGTTGTCGTCGTGCACCCTTCGGTCGCGGCGCGCGACCTGCGCGAGTTGCAGGCGGTGGCGCGGGGGGCGGCGCCGCCTTTGTCCTATGCCTCGCCCGGTGTGGGGAGCACCGGGCATGCGGCGGGGGCGATGATCGCGCAGGTGCTCGACGTGCCGATGGAGCATATCCCCTATCGCGGGACGGGGCCGGCGCTCAACGACCTCATCGCCGGGCGGGTGCAGGTCTTCACCAATGCGCTGGCGCCGTTGCAGCCGCATATCCGGTCGGGGGCGGTGCGGGCGCTGGCGATCGCCGGGCGGCAGCGGAGCAGCGCCATGCCGGAGCTGGCGACGACGGGAGAGCAGGGCTTCCCCGGGATCGAGGCGGCGACCTGGTTCGGGCTGCTGGCGACGGGCGGGACGGCGCCGGAGCGCATCCTCAGGCTGCATGGGGCGCTGAATGCGGCGCTCATGGATCCGGAGATCCGGCGGCGGCTGGTGGAGGGCGGGCTGGAGGTGGAGCCGAGCGCGAGCCCGGAGGAATTCGCGCGGTTCTTCGCGGAGGACCGGGCGCGCTGGGCACCCGTGGTGCGGCGCGCCGCGATGCGGGTGGACTGACGGCCCGCTTCGGCGGGGCCATGAGCCGTGGCCCTCAGAATGGCTTGGCGACGGCCAGCAACGCGATAGCGGCGAAGGACAGGACCACCGCCACTGGGGCCCAGGCGAGGCTGCGGTGGGGTTCGCACGCCCCGAGCGCCACCCGGCGGAGCGCGCCGGCCTGCACCCCATGCAGGCCGGTGAGCGCGACGACTGGCAGCAGCTTGGCCGACAGCCAGCCTGCCCCGAACCAGCCGCTACCGAGCGCCGCAGCGATACCGAGGGCCCAGACGGCCAGCAGTGCCGGGACGGTGACGCGCAGATCCCACAGCCGCAACCGGGCGAGGAGGCCGGGGCTGACGCCGCCCTGCGACGCAGCCGCGACCGCGAGCGACTGTGCCAGCAGTCCGCCGGCGAAGACGAGCACCGCCGCGACGTGCAGCGCCTTCAGCCAGGTCGGGTCCATCATACCTGGTTGCGGCCGGCCGCAGCCAGCGCCGCTTCCTTCCGCTGCAGCAGCCCGGTGCTGAGGATGGCACCGAAGGGCACGAAGGCGGCCGCCATCAGGCGCAGGATCTCGCCCGGGCGCCAGGAGCCGCCGGCCACGGTGGCGAGAAGCATCCAAGCATAACCGACGAAGGCGAGGCCGTGCACCGGCCCCATCACCTTCGTCGCCGCAGCCAGGCCGAACAGGTGCTTCGCCGGTACCGCGATGAGCAGGAGGAGGACGAGCGTTACCCCTTCCACCAGCGCCGCCAGGCGCAGCCGCCGAAGCTGCGCCAGCTCCGCCGCCTGGATCGCCTCATTGCGGCTCACTGCGGGAGGCCCCGGATGACAGGCGCGGCGCGGCGCAGCAAGGCATCGAAGGCCTGGTGAGCCCGCGCATCGGCCGCGGGATCGCGCAGGAACCGGGCGGAGGCATGATGGCTGAGATAGATGCCGCAGAGCTCCCAAACGAACTGCTCCACCTCCGTCTCCGCGTGCAGCTGCCCCTGCGCGACGGCGGAGGCGACGAGGGAGCGGAGAAGACCGCGCCACTCGCACTCCAGCGCGGCCACATGTTCGCGCACCCTGCCCGTGCTGTCGTCCAGCTCGAACAGGGCGGCGGCCACGGGACAGCCTCCGGGCAGGCCGGCGCGCGGTGCCCAGCCGAGCCAGCGCTCCACGACGGCACGGAGCCGGGGCAGGCCATCCGGCGCCTGCATCGCCGGCTCGACCACATGCGCGCGGGCCAGACGCGCGGCTTCGTCGAGCAACGCGAGTTCGAGCTGCTCCTTCGAGCGGAAATGGGCGAATAAGCCGCTCTTGGAGAGGCTGGCTGCCTCGGCAAGCCGACCGAGGGTCACGCCTGACAGGCCGTCGAGGCTGAGCGCGCGCAGGCCGTGGTGGAGGAGGGTGACGCGGGTCGCCTGCGATTTCATGGTGCAGTGATACGACCGATCGTGCTTTTTTGCAAGTTGCGATACGTCGCCTGCGATCCCGGGGCGCTGAAGGCGGGAGATGCATGATCCGGAAGCGCACTGGCCACCGGCATGTTTTGGCAGGTGGCCCAGTCGCGCAGATGGACTTATGCTCGCCTCACAAAACAAAAACGGGGAAGCGTTGCCGTGGATCGTCGTAGCCTTCTGCTTGCCGGTGCGGGGCTTGCCGCGCCGCGCCTTGGCCTAGCCCAGTCGCAGGGCCCCTACCCTTCCCGCCCGGTGCGGCTGATCGTGCCCTGGCCGCCGGGCCAGGCGACGGACCTGATGGCGCGCGTGGCGGCGCAGCAGGTCGCGGCGCAGTGGGGGCAGACCATCGTGCCGGACAACAAGGCGGGCGCGGGCGGGATGATCGGGACGGATGCGGTCGCCAAGGCGCCGCCCGATGGCTACACCATCCTCGCCGCCTCGACCGGGCCGATCACCACGGCGCCGCTGGTGCAGCGGACGCCCTACGACCCCGAGAAGGATTTCGCGCCGGTCGCGATGATCGGCATCTCGCCCTATCTGCTGACGGTGACGAACAACTTTCCGGCGAAGGATACGGCGGAGTTCATCCGCGTGGTGAAGGCCAATCCAGGGAAGTTCACCTATGCCTCATCCGGCACCGGGGCGGCGGCGCATCTCATCACCCTGATGTTCCTGAGCAGGACCGGGCTGATGGATACGGTGCATGTGCCCTTCCAGGGGAGCGGGCCGGCGCTGACCTCGGTGGTGGCGGGGCAGGTGGATTTCGCCATCGACACGCTGGCGGCGACGGGGCCGCTGGTGAAGCAGGGGGCGCTGCGGGCGCTCGGCATCACCCTCGGGGCGGGGAGCGCGCTGGCGCCGGGCATCGCGCCGCTCGGCAGCGTCCCGGAGGCGGCGGGCTTCGATGTCGGGGCCTTCGGCGGGTACATGATGCCGGCGGGGACGCCACCGGAGATCGTCGCCAGGCTGGCGCAGGAGACGGAGAGGGCGATGGGGACGGATGAGGTGCGCGGGCGCCTCGCCGCCATCGGCTTCCAGCCGGAGCCGCGGGGAACGGCCGAATTCACCGCCTTCCTGAAGACGCATCGGGAGCAGTTCCGGCAGGTGATCGAGGCGA
Source organism: Belnapia moabensis DSM 16746 (assembly GCF_000745835.1). Lineage (GTDB taxonomy): Bacteria > Pseudomonadota > Alphaproteobacteria > Acetobacterales > Acetobacteraceae > Belnapia > Belnapia moabensis. The sequence goes on from NZ_JQKB01000003.1 coordinate 119,046, forward strand.
ACAAGATCCGCGTGGAGTAAGGGTGCGGCGGCGCGCCTCTCGCATTGTGCGTGGGTAGACCCGATCTGCTGACCCACCGCGATGGAGTTAGACCAGAACCATGCCCGATAGCGCTCCGCAGACGACCCGCCGGGCCGATTACCGGCCGCCGGCCTTCCTCATCGATACGGTCGAGCTGGAATTCCGGCTGAATCCGGCGGCGACGCTGGTGCGGGCGCGGCTGGCCTTCCGGCGGAACGGGCCGGGGGAGTTCCGGCTCGACGGCGACGGGCTGGCGCTGCTGGACGCGAGGCTCGACGGGGTGGCACTGGCGGAGGGGCGGGCGAGGCTCGGCGGGGACGGGTCGCTGACCATCGGCGATGCGCCCGACCGGGGCGTGCTGGAGACGCTGGTGCGGATCGCGCCGGAGAAGAATACCGAGTTGTCGGGGCTCTATACCTCGGGGGGGAATTTCTACACGCAGTGCGAGGCGGAGGGGTTCCGGCGGATCACCTTCTTCCCCGACCGGCCGGATGTGATGGCGCGGTACAGCGTCACCATCCATGGCGACAAGACGCGCTGTCCGGTGCTGCTCTCGAACGGCAATCCGGCGGGCGCGGGGGATGGCGGGGACGGGACGCATTGGGTGCGGTGGGACGACCCGCATCCGAAGCCGAGCTACCTCTTCGCCTTGGTCGCGGGGGAGCTGGTAGCGGTGAGCGACCGCTTCACCACGCAGTCGGGGCGGGAGGTGGCGCTCAATATCTGGGTGCGGCGGGGCGACGAGGATCGCTGCGGGCATGCGATGGACAGCCTCATCCGCTCGATGCGCTGGGACGAGGAGGTGTTCGGGCTCGAGTATGACCTCGACGTGTTCAACATCGCCGCCGTCTCCGACTTCAACATGGGGGCGATGGAGAACAAGGGGCTCAACGTCTTCAACACCAAGTATGTTCTCGCGCGGCCGGAGACTGCGACGGATGGGGACTACCAGGGCATCGAGACGGTCATCGCACACGAGTATTTCCACAACTGGACAGGCAACCGCGTCACCTGCCGGGACTGGTTCCAGCTCTCGCTAAAGGAGGGGCTGACGGTCTTCCGCGACCAGGAGTTCAGCGCCGACCAGGGCAGCCGGGCGGTGAAGCGCATCCGCGACGTGCGGGGGCTCCGGGCGGCGCAGTTCCCGGAGGATGCGGGGCCGATGGCGCACCCGGTGCGGCCGGACAGCTATATCGAGATCGACAATTTCTACACGCCGACCGTCTACCAGAAGGGCGCGGAGGTGGTGCGGCTGATCCATACGCGGATCGGGGCGGCGGCCTTCCGCCGGGGGATGGATCTCTACATATCGCGTTGCGATAACCAGGCGGTGACGATCGAGGATTTCGTCGCGGCGATGCAGGAGGCGTCGGGCATCGACCTGTCCTCCTTCATGGGCTGGTACGACCAGGCGGGAACGCCGGAGCTCGTCGCCGAGGATCGCTATGACGCGGAGGCGCGGCGCTGGGTGCTGACCCTGCGCCAGAGCTTGCCGGCGACGCCGGGGCAGGCGGAGAAGCATCCGGTGCCCGTTCCAGTCGCCATGGGGCTGCTCGATGCTGGCGGGCGCGAGGTGGCGACGCGGATGGCCGGGGAGAACGAGGCGAAGCCGGGGACGCGGGTGGTGCTGCTCGAACAGGGCGAGCAGAGCTTCGTCTTCGAGGATGTGGAGGGGCCGCCGGTCCCTTCCCTGCTGCGGGGCTTCTCGGCGCCGGTGAAGCTGAAGGGTGTCGCGCCGGAGCGGCTGCGCTTCCTCGCCGTGCACGACACGGACCCCTTCGTCCGATGGGAGAGCGGGCAGCAATATGCCGCGGGGCTGATGCTCGGGATGGTGGCGGCGCAGCTGCGTGGCGAGGCGCTCGGCTTCGATGCGGCGCTGGAGGAGGCGGTGCGCAACACGCTGCGCGGGGCGGAAGCGGACCCGGCCTTCGCCGCCGAGGCGCTGGCGCTGCCGGGCGAGGGCTTCCTCGCCGACCAGATGGAGGTCGCCGAGCCGGCGGCGGTGCATGCGGTGCGCGAGCATCTGCGGCGGGAGATCGGGCGGCGCTGCGGCGATGCGCTGCGCGAGGCCTATGACGGGCTAGCGGAGGCGGGCGAGTACCGCGTAGACGGGCGGAGCATCGGGCGGCGGGCGCTGCGCAATGCCTGCCTCGCCTATCTCGTGGCGGCGGGGGATGTCGGGCTGGCCGAAGCGCAATACCGCGAGGCGGGGAACATGACGGATCGGCTGGCGGCGCTCTCGTTGCTAGCGGATGCGGAGGGACCCGCGCGGGAGGAGCCGCTTGCGGATTTCCATGCGCGCTGGCGAGGCGACGACCTGGTGCTCGACAAGTGGTTCTCGATCCAGGCGATGTCCTCGCGAGCGGATACGATGGCGGCGGTTCGGGCGCTCTACGGGCATGCGGATTTCGACCTGCGCAACCCGAACCGGGCGCGGTCGCTGATCGGAGCCTTCGCCTCGGGGAATCCGCTGCATTTTCACCGTGAGGATGGCGAGGGGTACCGGTTCCTGGCGGATGCGGTGATCGCGCTCGACCCGATCAACGGCTCGATCGCGGCGCGGATGGTGGGGCCGCTTGGGCAGTGGCGGCGGCAGGCGCCGCAGCGGGCGGCGCTGATGCGGCAGGAGCTGGGGCGGGTGCTGGCGGTGCCGAAGCTGAGCAAGGGGACCTTCGAGAAAGCATCGAAGGCGCTGGCCTGACGCGCCCAGCCATGGCGGTGAGGAATGCAGCGGCCCGCGAACCGGCGCAGCCGGCTTCACGGGCCCGTTCCGGTTGCAGTTCAGGCAATTCCAAGCTCACACCGATGAAGGGCCGGGCGAATACTGGTGCGTACTGTTATTTGAACTCCCTTCTGGACGGGAGATGCCGATCAGGTGGGATCATTCCCTCGGTCGGACAGCAGTCGAAATGCCGAAAGACTTGGCGATCCCCATGGCATTTCCCGACTGCAGGGCGCGAAGCGACGAGATCAACTCGGACGTCCCGTCCGGACATGCGAAGGCGGCAAGCGAGAGCGTGAGCCGCGATCCGGTGATCGTGGGCTTCCGGCCGGAGGATCCGGCGTTGCCAGGATAAACCAAGGCGCTCACGACGCGATTACAGGTCGGTCATGCGCGTGAGGATGCCTGATGAGCAAGGAGGCCGGGCACGAACCCACCGGGTCGAGGTTCGACATGGAGACGCTCAACAGCGCCGTCCAGACGCTCGCCATCGTGCTGGCCGGCGCCTGGGGCGTCTACACCTTCATCTACGAGGCCAAGATTGCGCCGGGCCTCGCGCCACCGAGCGTGTCCGTCACGAGCACGCTGGAGAGGGTCGGCCAGAGGGGGGACCTCGTCGCCATCCGCTCGACTGTCACCAGGACCAATGTCGGCCAGGCCGAGGTGCGCGTCCTGGGCCTCACCTACAACGTGGTGGGCGTCAGGACGCGTTTCGGCGAGCCCTCCGCGGCGGGCGCGATGCCCGAGCAGCTTCCCGGGTCCAGCACGATCGCCCAGGCCAGGTATTACGACGAGCCCGAGGGCGGCGAGGTGATCCTGCGCCACGGGGTACTGTTCGAAGGCGCCACTGCGCTGCCGAGCGAGCGGTCGGCGCTCAACCCCGGCGAGGCCGTCCCCCGCGACCTCATCTTCTATGCAGATCCGAACCGTTTCGACTCCATCCGCTTCCAGGTCGAGCTGTCCTACGCGAAGATGTCGGAGCCCCCCGTGCCGCTGGTCTTCGAGGCCCGCCGGGATGGGCGGATCGCGGCCGTCCCGGGCCCGGACTGCCGGGCGGAACCGTCGCGTTGCCAGGCCCTGGTCACGACCGATTTCGGCACGGAGTTCTCCCTCTGGCGGCCTTGAGCCAACGCACCGTCGCCGCGAAGAAGAACGGGCAGTCTTCTCGTATCGGGCGGCGACGGCATGGCGTTCCCCGAGGCGCGCCCAAGGAATCTCGACCAGCTGTTCGGTCGGGCGAATTCCTTCGATCCGAAGGCTTCGGCCGATCGGCGTTCGCTCTGGCAGGATTTGTCGGGCTTCAGAGTGAGGCGAGGACCGAGGCGGCCATCGCCACCAGCGTCGCGGTGACCGCGAGGCGGATGGGGCGGTGCCAAGCAAGGGCTAGACGCTGGCAGGCTGGCCTCGCCAGCAGGATGGCGAGCCCGAGGGAGGTGGCGAGGGCGGTCGCCGTCACCGCGAGCGGCACCAGGGGCACCTTGGCGTCCAGCAGGGCGAGCGGGCCGAGGAATTGCGCAGCGAAGAAGGCGGCGGTTATCGGGTTGGTGGCGGCGGCGCAGAAGCCGGCGGTGAATTCGGCCCCGCCGATGCGATGGCCGGTCTCGGGTAGGCGGCTGCGGGCGATGGCGAGGGCGGCCCAGAGCAGCAGGGCGGCCGCGGCCAGGCGGCCGGCTGCGGCCCAGCCGGGGGCGGCAGGGGCGCCCTGCAGGGTCGCCGCCAGGGCCGCGTTCAGCGTGCCGGCGCCGAGGGCGATGCCAAGGCAGGCCGGCAGGGCGCCGCGCGCTCCGTGCAGCGCGGCGACGCCGGCGATCACCAGGAGGTTTGGGCCGGGCGTGACCAGGATCGCCAGATAGGCCAGCAGGAAGTCACGCACGGGGCCGGGCTCAGCGTGCGGGGGTGCAGACCGTGCCGACCAGGACCAAGCCTTCGGTCGCCTGCTCCGGGTCGGCGCTGGCGGGGCCGATGGGCGCGGGTGTCGTGGTGTAGAGCGGGCGGCATTCGTGGCGCGGTGGCTGGGGTAGGCCGATATCCGGCTCATCATTGTCGGCGGCGGCAGGGAGACTCAGGACAAGCGGGAGCGCGGCCAGGGCGAGGCCGAATATCGCATGGCGCATGGTGACCATCCTTTTCTTTGAGCCACGCTAATGATCGGCGTAAGTCTTGGGGAATCCGAGTCGATAATGGATATTTGCCCAGGATGTGAGGGTTGTTTCCGGGCGAATACTTCTGTCTCCTCATGGATGTAGTGTCGTCCCAATACTGGACGCCGGACGGCACATGATCCCGTGGCATGGGACGAAGCGCGAGGCAGGTTTCATGTGACGGGAGGCGGCATCGGCGCGATGCTGCGGGAACAGGCATGGGAGGAAAGCATGGGCGTGCGGGCGCTCGGCTATGTCGGGATCGAGGCGAGCCGGATGGAGGAGCGGAGCGGAGCGCAGATCGCCTTCCGCCTTGCTGACCGCAGGCAGCGGATGCTGGCAGGGAACCACACCCCAATGCCTGGAGGATGCAGCTGGTGGGACCGGCCGAGAGCGGCGAAGTGACGCGGCCGGAGCGGCGACTCCCCTCCCCGCGCGCGATGGTCGTCGCGCCGCAGCCGGAGGCGGTGGAGGCGGGTGCGGCGATGCTGGCGGCGGGCGGCAATGCGCTGGATGCGGCGCTGGCCTGCGCGATCACCCAGGGCGTCGTCGATCCGATGATGTGCGGCATCGGCGGAATCGCCACCTTGCAGGTCTTCGACCCGGCCAGCGGGACGCATACGGTGCTCAACGGGCTGGGGACCTGCCCGGCGGCGGCACGCCCGGACATGTGGGCGGAGCATTTCCTCGGCGAGTGCCCGGACGGGTTCGGCTATCGCGTGCGGGGGTATGAGAACGAGTGCGGAGCGCAGGCCGTCACCGTGCCGGGGGCGGTGCGGGTCTTCGCCGAGGCGCATGCGCGGCTCGGGCGGAAGGACTGGGCCAGCCTGTTCGAGGCGGCGATCGGCTTCGCCGAGGAGGGGTGGATCATCCGGCCGCATGTGCAGGCGATGTTCACCCTCGACGAGCGGCCCTATGGGCGGATGAGCTATCCGGAGAAGCTTGGCTACACCGAGGATGGGCGGCGGCTCTACCTGCGGGAGGACGGGACGCCGAAGCGGCTCGGCGAGGTGGTGCGCAACCCGGAGCTGGCGGCGACGCTCCGGGTGCTGGCCGAGGGTGGGGCGGAGGAGTTCTACCGGGGGCGGATCGCGCGGGCGATCGTCGCGGCGATGGAGGCGCGGGGCGGGCTGATCGACGCCGGGGACCTCGACGGCTTCCGAGTGGCGGAGGGGGCGCCGCTGCGCGTGCCCTATCGCGGGTATGAGCTGGCGCTGCCGGAGCCGCCGGCGGGGGGCGTCGTCGTCGGCGAGATGCTGCGGATCCTGGAGCGCTTCGACCTCGTGGCGCTTGGGCACAACACGCCGGACTACGTCGCGGTGGTGGCGGAGGCGATGAAGATCGCGGGCATCGACAAGGAGGCGCATGTCTGCGACCCGGCCTTCCAGGATGTGCCGGTCGGGCGGCTGCTGTCGGACGGGTATGCCGATGCGTGTGCGGCGCGCATCCGGCGGGGGGAGCGGGCGAGCCTCACCCGCGCGGGGAGCGACGCGCCGAACACCACGCATGTCTCCTGCGTCGATGCGGAGGGGATGATGGTGTCGATGACGCATACTCTCGCCGTACCCTCGGGCCTCATCGTGCCGGGGATGGGGTTCATGCTGAACGGGGCGATGAACTGGATGGACCCGCGGCCGGGGCGGGCGGGCTCCATCGCGCCGGGGAAGCGACGGTATTCCTCCATGACGCCGACGATCGTGCTGCGGGAGGGGAAGCCGGTCGTGACGCTCGGGGCGCCGGGCGGAGCCTGGATTACCGTCGCCGTCGCGCAGGTGCTGCTCAACCTGCTCGACTGGGGCATGGGGATGCAGGAGGCGGTGATGGCGCCGCGCTTCTCGGCAACGAGCGAGACGATCGACCTGTCGAACCGCATTCCGCGCGCGACGGAGCGGGCGTTGCGGGCGATGGGCTATGCGACGAAGCGGAGCTACCAGAGCTACGCCTTCGCCGGGGTGCATGGCATCGCCGTCTGGGACGGCACCGCAGAGGGCGGAGCCGATCCGCAGCGGGATGGGTATGCGGCCGGGGTCTAGCGGTAGCCCGGGTCGGTGAGGTTGGTCAGCGGGAAGGCGCTGTGGACGTGCGGCTGCACGACCGGTGCGACGGGGTGCAGGTAGCTGCCGTCGAGCTGGCCGAAGCTCGTCACGCCGAGCAGGCCGAGCACGCCATGCACCTCGTCCTGCAGGATGCGGAACATGCGGGCGACGCCGGCCTCGCCGGCCGCCGCGAGGGCGTAGCAGTACATCCGGCCCATGCCGACCAGCTCGGCGCCGAGGATGATGGCCTTCACGATGTCGGTGCCACGGACGAAGCCGCCATCGACCCAGACCTTGGCGCGGCCGCCGACCGCCTTCACCACCTCGGGCAGGACGTCGAGGGAGCCGCGGCCATGGTCGAGCTGGCGGCCGCCATGGTTCGAGACATAGACCACCTCGACGCCGTGCTCGACGGCGAGCAGCGCATCCTCGGCGGTGGCGATGCCCTTGAGGGCGAGCGGCGTGTCGGGGAAGCGGTCCTTCCAGCGCTTCACGTCGTCCCAGTTCAAAGCGGCCTGGAAGTGCTGGCCGGTGGCGCGGACGCGCCAGGGCTTGACGAAGCGCTTGGCGATGTCGCGCTCGCGCCGGCTGTAGATCGCCGTGTCGACCGTCATGCAGAAGGCGTCGTAGCCGGCGCCGATGGCGCGCTGGCTGACCTCCTCGATCCAGTTCCAGTCGCCGCGGACATAGAGCTGGAAGACCTTGGGCCCCTGCCCCGCCTGGGCCATCGGCTCGAGGCCAGGCATGGAGACGGAGGAGACCATGATGGGGACGCCGTAGTCGCCTGCCGCGCGGCCGGCGGGGGCGCCGCCCTCCGGGTCGAAATTCTCGAGGCCGCCGACCGGGGCGAGCATCACCGGCAGGGTGATGGGCTTTCCGAGGAAGCGGCCGGAGAAGTCGATCTTGGAGACGTCGCGCAGGACGCGGGGGCGGAAGGCGAGGCTGTCGATGGCGGCGCGGTTGCGCATCATCGTCGTCTCGGTCTCGGTGGCGCCGACGAGGTAGTCCCAGTTGCCGGGGCTGAGGCGGCCCTTCGCCTCCTTGACGAATTCATGCAGCGTCTGGAAGGGGCTGTCTTCCGGTTGGGACATTGTCGTTTTCCTCCGAAGGCGTGGGTCAGGCGGCAGGGCAGGACGGGGGTGGCGGGCTCAGCCCCCCAGGAACTCCTTGGTCCAGCGCTTGTAATCGGCGTCGCGGGTGACGCGGCCCATGAAGTCGGCGCCTGGCACGCCTTGCAGGTCGGCGGGCTGTACGCCCTCGCGGAGCGCCTTCAGCGTGGCGTAGACGGCTTGTTGGGCGGCCATGATGGGCTGGTGGCCCTGGAGTGCGATGCGGACGCCGCGGGCGGCGAGGTAGTCGCGGTCCTTCAGCTCGGTGCCCTCGATGCCGCCGATGATGATGGGCAGGGTGGCGACGGCGGCGACGGCGTCCAGTTCGGCGCGGGTCTTGATCCCCGTATAGAAGAGGGCGTCGGCGCCGCTCGCGGTATAGGCCTTGGTGCGGGCGACGGCGTCCTCCACGCCGTTGACGGAGACGACGCCGCTGCGGGCGACGATGACGAAGGAGGGGTCGTCGCGGGCGGCGAGCGCGGCGCGGACCTTGCCGAGGCCCTCTTCCAGGGAGATGAGCGTGACGCGGCCATCGCCATGGGGGCGGGGGAGGACAGTGTCCTCGAGCGTCATGGCGGCGACGCCGGCATTCTCCAGCTCCTCCACCGTGCGCATGGCGTTCAGCGCGTTGCCGTAGCCGTGGTCGGCATCGACCAGCACCGGCAGGGTGCGGACGGCGCGGCAGATGCGGCGGGCCTGCTGGGCGAATTCGCTGAGCGTCAGCACGATGAGGTCGGGGGCGCCGAGCACGGTGAGCGAGGCGGTGGAGCCGGCATACATGCCAACCTCGAAGCCGAGATCCTCGGCGATGCGGGCCGACATCGGGTCGAAGACGGAGCCGGGATGGATGCAGGCCGGGCCGGCGAGGACGGCGCGGAAGCGCTGGCGGCGGTCGGTGATGCTGGACATGCGGCTCACTCCGGCCAATGTAGAGGGGGGCGGTGCAGCGTGACGGGCTGGCGCGTGGCGCTGCGGCGGCCGCGCTTGAAGGCGGCGAGGACGGGGGCGACCTCGCGGATCGCGGCGACGGGGTCTGGGGCGTCGATCAGTGTGAGGTCGGCCGGGTTGCCGACCGTGATGCCGTAGTCGCGGCGGCGCATCAGCCTGGCTGACTCGGTGGTGAACATGGACCAGGTCTCGCGCAGGTCGTCCGGCATCGCGTGCTGGGTAACGTTGGCGTAAAGGTTCGCCATGCGAATGAGCTGGCCGTCGCCCATCGGGGTGAAGGCGTTCAGGATGTTGTTGGAGGAGATGGAGCAGGTGACGCCGAGGCGGTGCAGGCGGTTGGCGTCGGCCACGCTGCGCTCGATGCGGTGGTCCTTGTCGCGACCGCCGAGATAGACGTCGGTGGCGGGGAGGACGGTGAGCGCGACGCCGGCATCGGCCATGCGCTTCGCCATCGCGTCCAGCTCCGGCAGGGGCATGACCGAGAGCTTGGTCAGGTGGCCGCAGGCGACGCGGCCGCCCCAGCCGTATTGCTCAGTCAGGTCGCAGACTAGGCGGGTGTCGAGATGGGCGGCGGAGGAGCCGCTGTCGACATGCATATCGATATCGGCGTCGTACTCGCGGGCCAGCTCGAAGACACGGCGGATCTGGCCGGCGGGGTCGGTGTCGTAACTGGGGGCGGCGCCGACGACGCGGGCGCCGTTGCGGAGCGCGGCCACCATCAGCTCGTCGGTGCCGGGGTTGTTGAGCAGGCCCTCCTGCGGCATCACGCAGATCTCGATGTCGATGGCCCATTTGTACTCGTCGACCAGGGCCTTGACGCCCTCAAACCCGCGCAGGCCGACCTTCGGGTCCACCTCGGCATGGGTGCGCATCAGCGTGGTGCCGTGACCGATGCACTTCTCCAACGTGCGGCGGGCGCGGTCGGTCACGTCCTCAACGGTGAAAGTGTGCTTGATCGCGCTGGTGCGTTCCATCGCGTGATGCGGGAAGCGGGCGGTCTCGCAGGCGCAGCGGTCGATGGTGCAGGTCTTGTCGAGATGGATGTGGGTCTCAACGAAGCCGGGGGAGACGAGGCGGCCGGCGCAGTCGATCACCTCTGCCACATCGGCCGCGAGGTTCGGCGCGAGGGCGGCGATGAGGCCGTCCTTCACGCCGATATCGGTGGCGGTGCCGTCGGGCAGGCGGGCGTTGCGGAGGAGGAGGTCGAGGGCCATCAGCGCTTCTCAGCCGCCGTGGCGTAGGGGATGTTGCGGCCGCCATAGCGGCGAACTCGGATATTGGCCTGCTCGGCATGGCCGGCGAAGCCTTCGAGCATGCAGAGGCGGGAGCAGGCCTCGCCGATCATGGCGCTGGCCTCGTCGGTCAGCACGCGCTGGTAGGTGACCGTCTTCAGGAACTTCCCGACCCAGAGGCCGCCGGTGTAGCGCGCCGCCTTCTGCGTCGGCAGCGTGTGGTTGGTGCCGATGACCTTGTCGCCATAGGAGACGTTGGTGCGGGGGCCGAGGAATAGGGCGCCGTAATTGGTCATGTGGCGCAGGAAGTGGTCGTCATCGCGGGTCATCACCTGCACGTGCTCGGAGGCAATGCGGTCGGCCTCGCGCACCATCTCGTCGAGGCTGTCGCAGACGATGACCTCGCCGTAGTCGCGCCAGGACTGCCGGGCGATCTCGGCGGTCGGGAGGATGGTGAGTAGGCGCTCGACCTCGGCGATGGTCTCGCGGGCGAGCTTCTCGGAGTCGGTCAGCAGGATGGCGGGGCTGGTGGGGCCGTGCTCGGCCTGGCCGAGGAGGTCCGTCGCGCAGAGCTCGGCATCGACGGTTTCGTCGGCGATGACGAGGGTCTCGGTCGGGCCGGCGAAGAGGTCGATGCCGACGCGGCCGAAGAGCTGGCGCTTGGCCTCGGCGACGAAGGCGTTTCCGGGGCCGACCAGCATGTCGACGGCGGGGATGCTCTCCGTCCCCAGCGCCATGGCGCCGACGGCCTGGACGCCGCCGAGGCAGTAGATCACGTCGGCGCCGGCCAGGTGCTGGGCGGCGACGATGGCGGGCGCCGGCTTGCCCTTGTAGGGCGGGGCGCAGGTGACGATGCGGGGGACGCCGGCGACCTTCGCCGTCACCACCGACATATGGGCGGAGGCGAGTAGCGGGTACTTGCCGCCGGGGACGTAGCAGCCGACCGAATTCACCGGGATGTTCTTGTGGCCGAGGACGACGCCGGGGAGGGTTTCGACCTCGATGTCCTTCAGCGCCGCTTTCTGGTGCTCGGCGAAGTTGCGGACCTGGGCCTGGGCGAAGCGGATGTCCTCGAGGTCCTGGCCGGTGAGCTGGGAGAGGCACTCCTCTATCTCGGCATCGGTCAGGCGGTAGTCGGCGCGGTCCCAGCCGTCGAACTTTACCGAGTACTCGCGGACGGCGGCGTCGCCGCGCTGCGCGATGTCGGCGAGCAGGCCCTCGACGATGCCGCGGACCTTGGTATCCGCATCGGCCTTGTCAGCGGCGGAGATGCTTTGCTTGAGCCAGCGAGCCATGGACGTGTTTCCTTACTCGGCGGTCCAGCCGCCATCGATGAGCATCGCCGAGCCCGTCATCAGGGCCGAGGCGTCGGAGGCGAGGAAGACGACGGGACCCATCAGATCCTGCACCTGGCCGAGGCGGCCGAGCTTGATCTTGCTGAGGACCCAATCGGCAAATTCGGGGCGCTCGAAGAAGGGCTTCGTCATCGGCGTCTCGATGAAGGTGGGGCCGATGGTGTTGGCGCGAATCCCGAGGGGGGCGAGCTCGATCGCCATCGCCTTGGTCCAGCCCTCCATCGCCCATTTGCTGGCGCAATAGACGCTGCGGTTGGGGCCGCCGACATGGCCCATCTGCGAGGAGATGTTGATGATGGAACCGGGGATGCGCTCCTCGGCCATGCGGCGGGCGACGGCCTGTGCCGCGAAGAAGCAGCCGCGGAGGTTCAGCGCCAGCACGGTGTCGAAATCGGCCTCGGTTACCTCGAGGAAGGGAGCGTGGCGGGAGGTGCCGGCATTGTTAACGAAGGCGTGGAAGGCGGGGCGCGCGGCGATGGCGGCCTGGACGGCGGCGGTGTCGGCGATGTCGAGCACCAGCGCCTCGGCCTGGCCGCCGCAGGCGCGGATAGCCTCGGCGGCGGCCTCGACCTCATCGCCGGTGCGGGCGGCGAGCGTCACCGAGGCCCCTGCCCCGGCCAGCGCGGCGGCGGCGGCGAGGCCGATGCCGCGGCCGGCGCCGGTGACGAGGGCACGGCGGCCGTCGAGGCGGAAGCTCGGGGTCTCGGGGAGAACGGTCATCCCGGCAGGCTACACCGAGCGGCGGCGCGGTCCAGGCCCCCTTGCCAGGAGTGGCCGCGCCGGGACAGCTTTCGTTCCGAGGCCGCGGCATAGGCGGCGAAGGGAGAACGTCATCATGAAGAGCCTGTTCAGCGCGCTCGCGGGCGCAGCGCTTGGCCTGTTCGCATCATCGGCCCTGGTTCCACCCGCCCTGGCGCAGACGCGCTGGGTGATGGCGACACCTTATGCGGAGGCGAATTTCCATACGCGCAACGTCCGCGCCTTCCTGGCCGATATCGAGCAGGGGACGGGCGGGCGGCTGGCGGTGCAGGCGCATCACAACGGGACGCTGCTGGCGATGCCGCAGATCAAGCGCGGGGTGCAGACCGGGCAGGTGCAACTCGGCGAGATCCTGCTCTCGGCCTATGGCAACGAGGACCCGTTCTTCGAGGTGGATAGCGTGCCGTTCCTCGCCGATACCGTCGAGGCGGCGGGGGCGCTGCACCGGGCGACCGAGCCCTATATCCGCGCGCGCTTCGAGCGGCAGGGGCTGACGCTGCTCTACATGGTCAACTGGACCGGACAGGGTTTCTACACGCGGGAGCCGCTGCAATCCGTCGAGGCGCTGAAGGGGACGCGGATGCGGGCCTTCAACAACCTGACCTTCCGCTTCGCCGAGCTGCTGGGGGCGCAGCCCGTCACCGTGCAGGTACCGGAGATCCCGCAGGCCTTTGCCACCAACGTGGTCAACGTGCTCTTCACCTCGGCGCAGACGGGGGTGGATGCGAGCGCCTGGGACTTCGCCCGCAACTTCACCGATGTGGGCGGGATGCGGCCGCGGAACGCGGTCTTTGCGAATAGCCGGGCGCTGGCCACGCTCGATGCGGCGCAGCGGGCGGCGGTAATGGAGGCGGCGAAGCGGGCGGAGGCGCGCGGGGCCGAGTATTCGCGCGAGGCGGAGGTGGAGATGGTCGGCAAGCTGCGGAGCCATGACGTGCAGGTGGCCAGCGTGGCGCCGGCGATGCAGCAGCAGCTCCGCGCCATCGGCGAGGTGCAGACGCGGGAATGGCTCGGCCGCGCCGGGAGCGAGGGCGGGCAGATGCTGGAGCGGTATCGCGCCCTACTCAGCCGGTGAAGCTGGCCGCATAGTGCGGCGCAGCATCGGTGGAGGATGGGGAGATGGTGGCATTGGTGACGGGTGCGCAGCAGGGGATCGGGCGAGCTTGCGCCCTAGCCCTTGCGGCGGCGGGGCATGACGTCGCCATCAACTGGCTCGATGACCGGGAGGCGGCGGAGGCCGTAGCCGAGGGCGTGCGGGCGGCAGGGCGCAAGGCGGCGCTGGTCCAGGGGGATGTCGGCGCAGGGGCCAGGGCCTGCGCGGCGCTGGTCGAGGCGGCCTCGGCGGCGCTCGGGACGGTCGAGGTGCTGGTCAACAATGCGGGGATCTTTCCGCGGGTCGAATTCCTCGAGATGGGGGAAAGCCAGTGGGATCAGGTCTTCGCCGTCAACCTGAAGGGCAGCGTGTTCTGTGCGCAGGCGGCGGCCAGGGCGATGGTGGCGGGAGGCGTGAAGGGGTGCATCGTCAACCTGGCCTCCTCCGCGGTTCGGGGAACGCCGGTCGGGGTGCATTACAGCGCGACGAAGAACGGCGTGGTGGGCATCACCCGCTCCATGGCGCTGGCGCTGGCGCCGCATGGCATCCGGGTGAATGCGATCGCGCCGGGGCTGACCGATACGGCGCAGCCGCGCTACGGCAATACGGATGAGGAAGTGCGGGCGATGGGGGCGGCGCTGCCGCTCGGGCGTCTGGGGCGGCCTGAGGATATCGCCGACATGGCCGTCTTCTTGGCTTCGCTCGGAGCGTCCTGGATTACCGGGCAGGTCTATCATGTGAACGGGGGCGGCTACATGCCGTGATCATTCCAGCAGCAGGTCGCGGAGGCGCTCCAGGCGTGGGGCGGTGAGGCTGAGGCCGCGCTCCAGCAGCAGGGGCATGGCGCCGCCATGGGCCTCCACGGCGGCGTCCAGGGCGGCTTCCAGCAGCTCGGGATGGGTGGCGTAGAGGGCGTCGGCCAGGGGCTTCGGCGTGCCGGGCGGCAGGGCCAGGTCGCGGCGCCAGATGCGGTCGGTGGCGCGGTAGTCCTCCATCACCGTCTCGCGGCTGGCGCCGAGGGCGGTGAGGATCAGCGCGGCGGCGAGGCCGGTGCGGTCCTTGCCGGCGGAGCAGTGGAAGAGCAGCGCGTGGCGCTCCGGCTGGAGCAGCAGGTCGAAGAGGCCGCGATAGGCGCCGATGAAGCGGGTGCCGTAGTCGAGATAGGCGCGGCGGAGGAGGTCGACCACATCCTCGCCGGTGCTCAGCTCGCGCTGCATGAGGTCGGCGAGCGAGGCGCCGACGGTCGGCTCGATGGGGAGGTGGATGCGCTCGGCGCCCGCGGGCAGGCGGGAGGGGCGGTGGGCGGCTTCCTCGACGCCGCGGAGGTCGCAGACGGTGCGGAGGCCGAGGCCGGCGATCGTTTCCACGTCGCGCTCGGTGAGGTGGGCGAGGGTGGCGGAGCGGTAGAGGTGGCCGAGGCGGAGGCGGCGGCCATCGGCCATCTGCCAGCCGCCGAGGTCGCGGAGGTTGGAGGCGCCGTCGAGGGGGATGGCGATGGGGAGGTCGTCGGGCATCGGGGGCTCCTCGGTGACGTTGGCGGTGGTTGTAGCAGCTTTCGGGAGGGGCGTTGCCCCTCCCGAGCCCTTCTCACCAAAGGCCAGAAGGTCATTGGAAACCAATGGTTTAACTCGAAGGATCCGGGGGCGGTGCGAGGGGATCGGAAGCATTGCCTTCGATGCACCCTCAAGGGCGGTTGACGCATAGCGAAAGCGGCAGGGACACTCGCCTCCAACAACCCAGGAGGAACAGCTATGCCCGGATCATCGCTCTTCGACCTCAGCGGCAAGGTCGCCATCGTCACCGGCGGGTCGCGCGGCATCGGCCGGGCCATCGCCGAGCGGATTGCGGAGCATGGGGCGAAGGTCGTCGTCTCCTCCCGCAAGCTCGATGCCTGTCAGGTCGTGGTGGACGGCATCAAGGCCAAGGGCGGCGAGGCGGTGGCCATGGCCTGCAATATCGGCCGCAAGCCGGAGCTGCAGGCGCTGGCGGACGAGACCATCGCGCGCTGGGGCGGGGTCGATATCCTGGTCTGCAACGCGGCGATCAACCCGCATTTCGGGCCAGCCATGGGCATCCCCGACGAGGTCTTCGACAAGATGATGGCGACCAACATCAAGTCGAACATGTGGCTGTCGCACATGTGCATCCCGAGCATGGAGGCGCGCGGGGGCGGGGCGATCGTCATCATCTCCTCGATCGGTGGGTACCGGGGTTCGGTCAATCTCGGCACCTATGCGATCACCAAGGCGGCGGACCTGCAGCTGGCACGGAACCTAGCCTGCGAATGGGGGCCGAAGAATATCCGCGTCAACTGCATCGCGCCTGGGCTGGTGCGGACTGATTTCGCGCGGGCGCTGTGGGAGGACCCGGTCAACTACAAGAAGCGGACGCGGGATACGCCGCTGAAGCGGATCGGCGAGCCGGACGAGATCGCGGGGGCGGCGGTGTTCCTCGCCTCGCCGGCGGGGAGCTTCATGACCGGGCAGAGCATGATCATCGATGGTGGGGTGACCTGCGGCGTGCCAGCAAACGCGGAGGACTAGCAAATGGCGCGGGGATTGCTAGGTGGTCTCTGACACTCGCGCTGAGGCACCTGGCACGCCCCGGGCCGTGGTTATTGCCATAAGGCGCCTCGGTATCGAAATGTTGCCGGCGGCGGGTAAAGCTTAATGAAACGTGACTTCATGGCAGGGGCATCCTGTCATGAAGTGTCACAGACCCGACCATCTACGGCGATTTGCCAGCTTGGTTCCAACTGTCGGGTTTGACTTGGCGGTGCCGGCAGGCAATGCGTGCTGAGCGGTGGGGGCCCTGCCCTCCCCTTCCCGTGATTTGCAGTCTACAGCGGCGCGGTGCGCCGCAGCAATAAAAGTTTACCGCACTCGACGCCCCCATTCCGCACACTGTCTGCGTTGCCATCTAACTGGCAGCGCTTGCAGGGGCGGCCGATGAACAGCATGCAGGACATCTTCGCCGATTATGCCCGGGCCTATGAATCCCGGCGCGAAACAGACATGTCCATCTCGGAGTATTTGGAAGGCTGCCGGAAGGATTCGGGATTCTATGCGAGTGCCCCCGAACGTATCCTTAAGGCGATCGGCGAGCCGACTGTCGTGGATACCGCGAAGGATGTGCGGCTCGGGCGGATCTTCCTAAACCGGACTATCCGCGTCTACCCGGCCTTCTCGGAATTCTATGGGATGGAGGAGACGATCGAGCGGATCGTCGGCTTCTTCCGTCATGCCGCCCAGGGGTTGGAGGAAAGGAAGCAGATCCTCTACCTGCTGGGTCCGGTGGGGGGCGGCAAGTCCTCGCTCGCCGAGCGCCTGAAGGCGCTGATGGAGGCGGAGCCGATCTACGTGCTGAAGGCGGGCGACGAGATGAGCCCGGTCTTCGAGAGCCCGCTCGGGCTGTTTGACCCGGAGCGGATGGGGCCGATGCTGGAGGACCGATACGGCATCCCCCGGCGGCGGCTGACTGGGCTGATGAGTCCGTGGGCGCTGAAGCGGCTGGATGCCTTCGGCGGAGACATCTCACAGTTCCGGGTGGTGAAGGTCAGGCCCTCGCGCCTCAGGCAGATCGCTATCGCCAAAACCGAGCCCGGCGACGAGAACAACCAGGACATCTCCTCACTGGTCGGCAAGGTGGATATCCGGAAGCTCGAGATGTTCGGACAGAACGATCCGGATGCCTACAGCTTCTCGGGCGGGTTGAACCGGGCGAACCAGGGCGTCTTGGAATTCGTCGAGATGTTCAAGGCGCCGATCAAGATGCTCCACCCGTTGCTGACGGCGACGCAGGAGGGCAACTACATCGGCACCGAGAATATCGGCGCCCTGCCCTTCCAGGGCATCATCCTGGCCCATAGCAACGAGTCGGAATGGCAAAGTTTTAAGAACAACAAGAACAACGAAGCCTTCATCGACCGCATCTACGTCATCAAGGTGCCCTACTGCCTGCGGGTGACTGAAGAGCAGAAGATCTACGAGAAGCTGGTCTCCTCATCGGAGCTCTCGGCCTCGCCCTGCGCCCCGGCCACCTTGGAGATGCTGGCGCGGTTCACGGTGCTCTCGCGCCTGAAGAAGCACGAGAACTCCAACGTCTACGCCAAAATGCGGGTCTATGACGGCGAGTCGCTGAAGGAGACGGACCCGCGGGCGAAGAACCTGCAGGAGTACCGGGATGCGGCCGGGCCCGATGAGGGCATGGAGGGGGCCTCGACCCGCTTCGCCTTCAAGGTGCTGGCGGCGGCCTTCAACTACGACACGACCGAGATCGCGGCCGACCCCGTCCACCTGATGTATGTGCTGGAGCAGACGATCCGGCGCGAGCAGCTGCCGGACGAGACGGAGAAGCGCTACCTGGAGTTCATCAAGGGGGAGCTTGCGCCGCGCTACGCCGAGTTCATCGGCAACGAGATCCAGAAGGCCTATCTCGAGTCGTATAACGACTACGGCCAGAACCTCTTCGACCGCTACGTCGCCTATGCGGATGCCTGGGTCGAGGACATGGACTTCAAGGACCCGGATACCGGCCAGATGATGAACCGGGAGCTGCTGAACCAGGAGCTCACCAAGATCGAGAAGCCGGCCGGCATCGCCAACCCGAAGGACTTCCGCAACGAAGTGGTGAAATTCGCCCTTCGGGCGCGGGCCAATCGGGGCGGGCGGAACCCCTCCTGGACCTCCTACGAGAAGATCCGTGAGGTGATCGAGCGGCGCATGTTCAGCCAGGTGGAGGACTTGCTGCCGGTGATCTCCTTCGGCTCCAAGAAGGACGGGGAGAGCGAGAAGAAGCACGGGGAGTTCGTGCAACGCATGGTCTCCCGGGGTTATACCGAAAGACAGGTCCGCCGGCTTGTTGAATGGTACATGCGCGTGAAGCAGGCCGGCTGACCCAGAACTGGACCGCGAGGCGCCTGCTCGATGCAGATCCTGGACCGCCGCCTGAACCCAAGCGGCCGTAGCCTGCCCAACCGCCAGCGCTTCCTGCGGCGGGCGAAATCACTGGTGCAGGAGGCGGTGCGGGATGCCTCGGCGAAGCGGGATATCCGCAGCGCCGATGAGGGGGGCGAGGTCTCGATACCCCTCCATGGTATCCGCGAGCCGAGCTTCCATCACGGGTCGGGTGGCATGCGCGACCATGTGCTGCCCGGCAACAAGGAGTACCGCGAAGGGGACGAAATCCAGCGGCCGCAGGGTGGCGGCGGCGGGGGCGGGTCCGAGGGCTCGCCCGAGGGCGGGGGGGAGGATGCCTTCCGCTTCGTACTCACGCGGGAGGAGTTTCTTTCGCTCTTCCTCGACGACCTGGAACTGCCCGACCTCGCCAAGCGGCGGCTGGTTGAGGGGGCGGACCCGGCCTGGCACCGAGCGGGGTATTCGGTGGCGGGGACGCCGTCGAACCTTTCCCTGGCGCGCACCATGCGGAACAGCCTGTCGCGGCGCATTGCATTGAAGCGGCCAAAGCCGGAGGCGGTGGCGGCGCTGGAGGCGGAGATCGCCGAGCTGGAAGGCCAGCCGGGCAGCGAGGAGCGCATCGCCGCGCTGAAGGCGGAGCTGGCGGTGCAGCTGAAGCGCAGCCAGCGCATCCCCTGGATCGACCCGATCGACGTGCGCTACCGGCGCTTCGAGCCGGTCCCCCGTCCGGTGGCGCGGGCCGTCATGTTCTGCCTGATGGATGTCTCGGGCAGCATGACCGAGGACATGAAGGACCTGGCGAAGCGCTTCTACACGCTGCTCTATATCTTCCTGCAGCGGCGCTACAAGCATGTGGACATCGTCTTCATCCGCCATACGCATGAGGCGGCGGAGGTGGATGAGCAGACCTTCTTCCATAGCCGGGAGACAGGTGGGACCTTGGTGTCCACCGCTTTGGAGGAGATGCGGAAGGTGGTCGCCGACCGCTATCCGCCGACGGATTGGAACATCTACGCCGCGCAGGCCTCGGATGGCGACAATGCCGCGGGCGACAGCCAGCGCACGGCGCGGCTGCTGATCGACGAGGTCCTGCCGGCCTGCCAGTACTATGCCTATATCGAGGTCGGGCGCGACGGCGAGCATGGCATGCCGGGCTTCCCGCGGGGTCCGACCGATCTGTGGCGGACCTATGAGCAGCTGGTCAGCGCCGGCGCGCCGATGGCGATGAAGAAGGTGCGCAACCGGCGGGACATCTTCCCCGTTTTCCGCGAGCTCTTCGCCAAGCGCGGATTGCTTGAGGAGGCGAAGGCATGAACGCGCCCGTATCCACGCCCGGCCTCCTTTATGAGGGGGCGGACTGGGACTTCTCCACGCTCATGCGCATCCACGATGCCTGCGAGGAGGTGGCGGTCCGCGACCTCGGGCTGGACTTCTACCCGAACCGGATCGAGATCATCAGCGCGGAGCAGATGCTGGATGCCTATGCCAGCACGGGCCTGCCGCTATTCTACCGGCACTGGTCCTTCGGTAAGCAATTCGCCCAGCACGAGGCGCTGTACCGCAAGGGCCTGCGTGGGCTCGCCTATGAAATCGTCATCAACTCCGACCCCTGCCTCTCCTATGTGATGGAGGAGAACACCGCGACCTTGCAGGCGCTGGTGATCGCGCATGCGGCTTTCGGGCATAACCACTTCTTCAAGAACAACCGCATCTTCCGCGAGTGGACGGATGCGAAGGGCATCCTCGACTACCTCGAATTTGCCAAAGGCTATATCGCGGAGTGCGAGGACAAGTACGGCGAGATCGCGGTCGAGCGGGTGCTCGACTCGGCGCATGCGCTGATGAATTACGGCGTGCACCGGCATCACCGCCGGACCATCGACCTGCGCTCCGAGGAGCAGCGGGTGCGGGAGCGCCGGGCGCATGACGAGCGGATGTACAACGTGTTGTGGAGCACGCTGCCGGAGCGGGCGAGCCAGGCGATCGGCGCCGACGAGGTCGAGAAGCGGCGGGCGATGCTGCAGCTGCCGCAGGAGAACGTCCTCTACTTCCTTGAGAAGTCGGCACCGCGGCTGGCGCCCTGGCAGCGCGAGGTGATCCGAATAGTCCGCAACGTGGCACAGTATTTTCATCCGCAGCGGCAGACCAAGATGATGAACGAGGGGTGCGCGACTTATGTGCACCACCGCATCCTCAACACGCTGCATGCGGAGGGACGGTTGAGCGACGGGGCGCTGCTGGAGGCGCTGCATTCGCATACCAGCGTCATCATGCAGCCGGATTTCGACGATCCGCGCTATTCGGGGATCAACCCATATGCGCTCGGCTTCGCCATGATGGAGGATATCGAGCGCATCTGCCGCGAGCCGACCGAGGAGGACCGCGAGTGGTTCCCCGATTTCGCCGGCAGCGGGGACCCGATGCCGACCTTGCGCTACGGCTGGTCCGAGTTTCGCGACGAGAGCTTCATCCTGCAATTCCTCAGCCCGCACCTCATGCGGAAGATGAAGTTCTTCCACCTGAAGGACGATGCGGCACAGCCGGTGCTGCGGGTCGATGCGATGCATGACGAGCGCGGCTACCGGCGGCTGCGGCGGGCGCTGGCGAAGCAGTACGACCCAGCCTGGATGGATCCGGATATCCAGGTGGTGGATGTCGATCTGTCGGGCGACCGGCGGCTGATCCTCGAACACCGGGTGCAGGACGGCCGGCTGCTGGAGGAGCAGGAGGCGCGGCAGGTGCTGCGGCACTTGGCGAACCTCTGGAGCTACGACGTGCTGCTGCGCGAGGTCGATCCGGCGACGGGCGCGAGCCTCCGGGAGCATGCGGTGTCGCCGCCGAGGTAGCGCTTGTGGCGGGTGCGAGGGTGCCGGTAGCTTCGCCGGTCCTTGCAACGGAGTCTCGCATGTCCGCCACCACCAGCCCAGTCACCGCGCGGAGCGGCGACCTCGATGCCGTACTGCTCGTCGGGCGCATCGCGATGGTCGTGCTGTTTCCGATCAGCGCCTATTTCAAGATCATGGGGTGGCCAGGCATCGTCGGGATGTTGACGCAGCAGGGAGCGCCACTGCCCTATCTCGGCGGCATAGTTGCGGTGCTGGCGGAGACTGTGTTCCCGCTGCTTGTCATCCTCGGGCTGTGGACGCGCTGGGCGGCTTTCGGGCTGATCCTCTACACGCTCGGGACCAGCGTCATCGCGCATCGGTTCTGGGAGTTCGAGGGGCCGGCGCAGATGGGCCAGATCTTCAGCTTCTTTAAGAACCTCTCGATGTGCGGCGGCTTCCTGCTGCTCGCCTGGATCGGGCCGGGGCGGTATGCGGTGCAGCCGAAGCCCTGAGCGCATGGCGCGCCGTGGCGGGTATCACCGGTACTGATCAGAACCCAAGGGTTCCAAGGAGCTCTCGGTCCTTGGCAGGGGAGTTTGAGGGGGCGACACCCCCTCAAGCGACAGCGGCCAAGGTCGCCTTCATGAACCCATCGAGCTGTGTCTGATCCACCCAGCGCAGCACCGCGGTGATCCCGGCATCCGGATCGACCCAGGTGACGTTGCCGCCGGCGCCGGAGAAGCACCAGCTCCGCGCGCTGGCCGATGGCCAGCGGGTGCGGCCGGTGTTCAGCCACCAGAGCAGGCCGTAATGCGGGTTGAGGGCGCAGGGCGTGGCGCATTGGGCAACCCAGCCCTCGGGCAGCAGGCGGCGGCCGTCCCAGACGCCGTCCTGCAGGGTGAGTTGGCCGATGAGCGCCTGGTCCTCGGCATGGATGAAAACGCCGCCGCCCCAATGGCCGCCGCCGGAGACGCTCTGGATGCGGCGGCCCTCGATATCGACCCAGGAGGTCTCGTAGCCGAGCCAGCGCCAGTCCTGCGAGGCGCCGATCGGGCGCGTGATGCGCTCGGCGAAGACCTCCGGCAGGGGGCGGCGGAAGAGGCGAAGGAGGGCAAGCGACAGGCGGTTCACCCGGACGTCGTTGTATTCCCAGTATTCGCCGGGCTTGTGAAGGGGGCGAGCTAAGCCCTTCTTCCCCTGCCCTTCCACGCCGAGGTTGCGGCCGCGGTCGATGAGGTCGGACTTGCCGAAGAGCGTACCCTCCCATTCGGAGGTGTTGGTCAGCAGGTGGCGCCAGGTGATGGCGGCGTTCTGCGGGCTGTCGAAGCCGCCGTCATCGACCAGGGCACGAACGGGCGCGTCGAGGTCGGGGATGAGGCCGTCGCCATGGGCGAGGCCGGCGAGAAGGGCGAGGTAGGACTTCGCTACCGAGAAGGTCATGTCGACGCGCTGCGTGTCGCCCCATTCGGCGACGCGGCGGCCGTTGTAAAGGATCAACCCGTTGGGGGCACCGCGCGGGGCGACGGGGCCGATGATGGCGTTGGCCGGCGGCGGCTCGAAGAAGCCGACCTCGAGATGGGCGCGGATGTCCCGCGGCCAGGGGGATTCGTGCGACAGGGCGAAGTCGACGGCGGGGGCGAAGGCGGGAAGGGTCGGCATGCGGCGAAGGTATCACGCAGGGACGGATAGGGCGCCAGGGGGTGCGAGACGCGTTCCCACGGCCGCGTGATCTCCTTTACATGAGGGCGCGCGGCGCGAAGCGCGTCACCGGAGAATACGCATGTCGCAGGGCCAGACTGCCGCCCCCTCGAATTCCCCTCTCCTTCGGGTCGCGGAGTGGCTGCGGCCGCGGCGGAGGCTGGTGCCCGTGGCGCGGCTCGCGGGACCGGCCGGGCCGGCGGAGGCGGCGGTGCGTGCCCTGGCCCAGGCGGTGCCGATGGCGGGGGAGACGCTGCTTTGCCGCACGCTCGGGCGGCATAAGATGCTGGTCGATGCGGGTGACTTCACCCATGCGCCGCATCTTGCCGTGGACGGGTTCTGGGAGTGGTGGACGACGCGCTTCCTGGCCGAGCGCCTGAAGCCTGGGCAGGTCTTCGTCGATGGCGGGGCCTGCTACGGCTATTTCAGCCTGCTGGCGGCGGAATTGGTGGGACCGGCGGGCAAGGTCCTCGCCTTTGAGCCGCATCCGCGCTCGGCGGTACTGCTGCGGCGGAATCTCGCGCTCAACGGCATGGAAGGGCGGTCGCAGGTGGAGGAGGTGGCGCTGGCCGG
The DNA here is from genome assembly GCF_000745835.1 of Belnapia moabensis DSM 16746. Taxonomy (GTDB): domain Bacteria; phylum Pseudomonadota; class Alphaproteobacteria; order Acetobacterales; family Acetobacteraceae; genus Belnapia; species Belnapia moabensis. Next base: position 142,474 of record NZ_JQKB01000003.1, read on the forward strand.
GCCCGAATCGGGGCGGGTGATGCGCTTCGTCCTGCCGGAGGGCAGCCCGATGAATGCGCATCTGCTGCCGGAGGAGCTAGCGGGCGGCGGGGGCGGGCCCGGTATGGTGCGTGGCCCGGGGATTGCGATGGTGGCGACGCGGGCGCTCGACCGGCATGGCAGGGTGAAGCCGGATGTGGTGAAGCTCGATCTCTGCGGCGCGGAGGAGGCAGCCTTCGCCGGGATGCAGGGGGTAATCGAGGCCAATCCGGCGGTGCAGGTGCTGCTCTGCTTCAACCCGGTGCGGTCGGCGGCGCCGGCGGATTTCCTTGGGCGGCTGGCGGGGCAGTTCAGGCTGCGGCGGCTGACGGCCCGGGGCGAGGCGCAAGACTGCACGCCCGCCGAGGCGATGTCCGGTGGGGATGTGATGCTCTACCTGGCGCGCTAGCTGCGCCAGGTCCGTTGTCAGCTCGCGGCGGCCTGGCGGCCGGGCGAAGGTGCGGGCAGCTCGATCTCGATGGCGAGCGTCGACATGTCGCCGCCGCGGTCGAGGTCGAGCTTCACCTTGCCCGGGTCGATCGCCACGTAGCGGGCGACGACCGCAACCAGCTCCTGCTGGAGCTTCGGCAGGAAATCCTCGCGCGTCCGGCCGATGCGCTCATGGGCGAGCACGATTTGCAGGCGTTCCTTGGCGGCGGAGGCGCTGGGAGGCGCCTCTTCCTTGCGGGTGGCGCGGAAATAATCGAGCCAGCTCATCAGGCGGCCCTCCCCCCGAACAGGCGCTGGAACAGGCCGGGCTTCTTGGCCGGCTCGAGGAAGCGGTGCGGCAGGTCCTCGCCGAGGAAGCGGCCGACCGCGTCCTTGTAGGCCTGGCCGGCGACGCTCTCGGTATCCATGATGACCGGCGTGCCGGTGTTGGAGGCCTTCAGCACGCTCTCGTTCTCGGGGATGACGCCGAGCAGGGGGATGGCGAGGATCTCGCGCACATCCTCAAGCTTCAGCATCTCGCCGCGCTCGACCCGGTTGGGGTCGTAGCGGGTGACGAGGAGGTGCTCCTTCACCTTGTCCTTCTTCTCCTCGGCGCGCTTCGACTTCGACTGCAGCACGCCGAGGATGCGGTCGCTGTCGCGGACCGAGGAGACCTCGGGGTTGGTGACGACGATCGCCTGGTCGGCGAAGTAGAGGGCGAGGAGGGCGCCCTTCTCGATGCCGGCGGGGCTGTCGCACAGGATGTAGTCGAAGTCGGCCGAGAGCTCCTCGATAATGGTCGAGACGCCCTCGCGGGTCAGCGCGTCCTTGTCGCGGGTCTGGCTGGCGGGGAGGATCGCCAGGGTGTCAACGCGCTTGTCGCGGATCAGCGCCTGGTTGAGGCGGGCCTCGCCCTGGATGACGTTGACGATGTCGAAGACCACGCGCCGCTCGACGCCCATGATGAGGTCGAGGTTTCGCAGGCCGACGTCGAAATCGATCACCACCGTCTTCTTGCCCCGCTGCGCGAGGCCGGTGGCGACGGCGGCGCTGGTCGTGGTCTTGCCGACGCCTCCCTTGCCGGAGGTGACAACGATCACTTGCGCCATGGACGCATCCCCCTCATCCCCATTCTCATCCCATCACCCGAGCGGTGCGAACCGCATCTCCTCGCCCTCCAGCCGCACTTGCGTCGGCTTGCCGATGGGCGCGTCGCCGAGCCCCTCGCGCACCGCGTAGAAGCCGGCGATGGCGACGAGCTCCGGGTCGAAATTCAGCGCGAAGATCCGCGCCGTGGCATCGTCCGCGGCGCCGGCAACGGCGCGGCCGCGGAGTGCTCCGTATACATGTATGTTGCCGTCGGCAATGATCTCCGCACCGGCATTCACGGTCGCGGTGACGATGAGGTCGGCGCCCTGCGCATAGATGCGCTGACCGGAGCGGACGGGCTCCGCCACCAGCATGGCGGCGCGGCCGGAGCCGGAGAAGTCGGGGCGTGGGGCGGCCTCCGTCGCGGCCGCGGCGGGCGGCACGGGGATGGCCTCGGGCGGCGGGGCCGGCTCGGCCTCGGCGCCGACGGCGCGGAGGGGGGGAAGGCCTGCGTGCTGCGCCGCCTGCTTCATCGCCTGGCTGCCGCCGGAGGTGCCGATGGGCACGATCTCCAGCTTGTGGAGGCCCTCGACGAGGCCGCGGAAATCCACCTCCTCCGGCGCCGCCTCGAGATCGGCAAGGCCGATGACGATGGGGGCGAAGCGGAGGAAGCCTGGGGCGCGGCGGAATTGGTCGCCGAGCGCGGGCAGCACGGCTTCCGGCCGCGGGTCCAGCAGGCGCAGGACGAGCAGGTTGAAATTGCCGGCCCGGAGGCGGAAGGCTTCTGGAAGCGTCTGGCTGCTCAAGGCGCTCTCGGACCTGGCTGCGGCGTGGGGGGTTGCGGTTCCTCACCTATAGCGGCGCGGCGGCGAGGGGCGAAGCCCGAATACGCCGAAGCGTCCCGGATTGGCGTGGCGGCTGGCCGGTTCATAATGCCGGGGCAACCGGGGAGCGTGACGTGCCGCCTTCTGCCCTCATCCATGCCTGCCGACTCGGCGGGGCCGCGGCGTGAGCCGGCCGCCCATCGGCACCCGTGCCGACTACCGCTGGTTCATCGCCATCCCGACCCGCTGGATGGACAACGACGTCTATGGCCATGTGAACAACGTCACCTATTACAGCTGGGTCGATACGGCGGTGGCGCAGTTCCTGATCGAGCAGGGGGTGCTCGACCTGAAGGCCAGCAGCGAGGTCGGGCTGGTGGTGGATACCGGCTGCCGCTACTTCGCGCCGATCGCCTTCCCCGATTCCGTGACCTGCGGGGTGCGGTGCGGGCGGCTCGGGACCAGCTCCATCCGCTACGAGGTCGGCATCTTCCGCAATGCGGAGGAGCGGGCGAGTGCGGAGGCGCATTTCGTCCATGTCTATGTGGCACGGGCCGAGCAGGGGCGGAGCGTGCCCCTTCCCGCCCGGCTGCGCGAGGCCGCGACGCGGCTGCTGCTGCCCAAGGATAAGGAAGACGCGTGATGCCTGGATTGAGCCGCCTTGCCATCCTCGACGACTATCAGGGCGTGGCGCTGACGCGTGGGCCCTGGGACCGATTGCCCGAGGCGCTGACGATCGAGGTGTTCCGGGATACCGTCACCGAGATGGAGGCGCTGGTGGCGCGGCTGCTGCCCTTCGACGCCATCCTCATCATGCGCGAGCGCACGCCCTTCCCGCGGGCGCTGCTGGAGCGGCTGCCGAATCTGCGGCTGCTGATCACCACCGGGGCGCGGAACCGGAGCGTCGATCTGGAGGCGGCGGCTGAGCGCGGGGTGACGGTCTGCGGCACGCCGAGCTTCGGGCATCCGACCGTCGATCTGACCTGGGGGCTGATCCTTTCGCTCATGCGGCGCATCCCGGAGCAGCAGGCCTCGCTGCGCTCGGGTGGTTGGCAGATCGCGCCGGGGGGGAGCATCGGCTCGACCTTCGAAGGGAAGGTGCTGGGGGTGATGGGGCTCGGCAATCTCGGCAGCCGGGTCGCCAAGGTGGGGCAGGCCTTCGGGATGGAGGTGATCGCCTGGAGCCAGAACCTCACCGCCGAGAAGGCCGAGGCGGCGGGGGCGCGGCTGGTCGGGAAGGCGCAGCTGATGGAGGAGGCGGATGTGGTGAGCCTGCACCTCATCCTGTCGGACCGGTCGCGGGGGATCGTCGGGGCGGAGGAGCTGGGGCGGATGAAGCGCTCGGCCTTCATCGTCAATACCAGCCGGGGGCCGCTGATCGAGCAGGAGGCGCTGATCACCGCCTTGCAGGACGGGCAAATCGCGGGGGCGGGCATCGACGTCTTCGACCGGGAGCCGCTGCCACCGGGGCATCCGCTGCTGGCGGCGCCCAATACCGTGCTGACGCCGCACCTGGGCTACGTCACCGAGGAGAATTACGCGCAGTACTTCCTCGGCGCCGTCGAGGCGGTGGAGGCCTTCCTGGCGGGGCGGCCGATCCGGGAGTTGCGCGCGGGGTGAGCGGGATGCCGCTTTCGGCGGCAGCGCAGGGAAGTTAGCGGGACGGAAGCGCCTCACAGGTGCGGCATGGGCGTTGCATGGGCAGGCGAAACGTCCCGCTCCTGGAGGATCGCTTCCATGCCCATCGCCCGCCGCGCGCTGCTTGGCGCCGCCTCCGCCGCCCTCGCCGCACCTGCCCTGCACGCGCAGGGCGTCACGGTGAGGATGGGGGCGCTGCGGCTGATCCATTCCATCGCGCCCTATCTCTATGAGCGGTTTCAGCCGGCGGGGATGAAGATCGAGGTGATCCCCTTCGAGAGTCCGACCGAGGGCAAGAATGCGGTCGTGACCAAATCTGTGGATTTCGGTGCCTTCGGCATCGCCGCCGGCATCCTCGGCGCGGCGGCGCGGGAGCCGGTGACGGTGATCGGCTCCTGCTGCGACCGGGTCATGGCAGTGGTGGCGAAGAAGGAGGCCGAGATCGAGACGCTGCGCGACCTGCGCGGCAAGCGCGTCGGCATCTGGCCGGGTTCGACGCAGGAGGTCTTCATCCTCGAGCGGCTCAGGATGGAGGGGATGACGATCCGCGACGTGCAGTCGGTGCGGGTCTCCTTCTCCGAGATGCCGATCGCGCTGGCCCGTGGCGATGTCGATGCCTATGTCGGGGCGGAACCGGGACCGGGTGTCTCCATTTCCTCGGGCGTCGGGAAGATCGTCGAGTATCCTTATTCGACGCCGATGGGCTCGCTGAACATGATCTTTGCCACGCATCCCGAGACCGTCGCGCAGCGGCCGGACCTCGTGCGGGCCATGCTGAAGGTGCACCGGCAGGCGAGCGAATTCGGCATGGCCAACCGCGGCGTCACCATCGAGACTGCGGTGGCGAAGCTTGGGATGCGGCGGGATGCGTTGGAGGTCAGCCTGCCGAATGTCGAGCTGAACTGGCAGATGACCCCCGAGATGGTGGTGCGGGCGAAGACTTATGCCGAGCAGATGCTGAGCCTGAAGCAGATCCGCGCGCTGCCGGATTTCGGCACCTTCTTCGACGCGAGGTTCTCGGACGAGCTGGCGAAGTCTGCGGCATGACGGCGCTGGCGGTGCGCGCCACCGCCTCGCGCCAAGCACTGCTGGCGGTGGCGGCGCCGGTGCTCGGCCTGCTCGCCTGGCATGTGGCGACGAGCGGGCCGGGCTATCACCTGATCCCGCCGCCGGCCGACGTCGCGGTGCAGTGGTGGGACCTCGCCTTCGGCGGGGTCTGGGACGACCTCTATTCGGCGACGCTGTGGACCCATGCGATGGCGAGCCTCGGGCGGGTCTATGGCGGCTTCGCGCTGGCCGCGCTCGTCGCGCTGCCGATGGGGATGCTGATCGGGCGCATCGCGGTGGTGCGGGACCTGCTCGACCCGTCCTTGCAGATCCTGCGGCCGATCCCGGTCACCGCCTGGCTGCCGCTGGCCATGATCGTCTTCGGCATCGGGCCGCGCAGCGCCTTCTTCCTGGTCTTCCTCGGCGCCTTCTATCCGTTCCTGCTGAATACGGTCTTCGGCGTGAGGAGCGTCGAGGGGCGGCTGTTCGAGGCGGCGGCGATGCTCGGCGTCGGGCGGCAGGCGGTGTTCTGGAAGGTGGTACTGCCGGCCTCCCTCCCCTCGATCTTCACGGGGCTCAGGTTGGGGCTGGGGTTTGCCTGGGTGGTGATCGTCGTCGGCGAGATGACGGGGGTGCAGACGGGGCTCGGCGCCATCATCATGGAGGCGCGGCAGCTCTCGCGGACGGAGATCGTCATCTCTGGGATGGTGACGATCGGGGTGCTGGGGTTCCTCTCCGACCGGGCGGTGCAGCTGCTCGGGCGTCGGCTGCTGCGCTGGAGTCCGCAACATGGGTGAGGTGCTGGAGCGGCCGGCGGCGACGGGGACGGTGCTGCCGATCCTCGACATCCAGCATGTCGACAAGCGCTTCGCCTTCGGGGCAGAGACGATCACGGCGCTCTCGGATGCGACGCTGCGCATCGGCAAGGGAGAATTCATCTGCCTGATCGGGCCGTCCGGCTGCGGGAAATCGACCCTGCTGCGGATGATCGCGGGGTTCGAGACAGTGAGCAGCGGCGCCTTGCTCATGTGGGGCAAGCCGGTGAGTGGGCCGGGGCCGGACCGGGGAATGGTGTTCCAGGATTACGGGCTCTTTCCCTGGCTGACGGTGAGCCAGAACATCGCCTTCGGGCCGGTGGCGCGCGGGCGGCCGAAGGCGGAGGCGGCGGCGATCGCCAGGCGCTTCGTCGAGATGGTGGGGCTGACGCGCTTCGCGGAAGCCTATCCGCACCAGCTCTCTGGGGGCATGAAGCAGCGGGTCGCCATCGCCCGGGTGCTCGCCAACGATGCAGAGGTGGTGCTGATGGACGAGCCCTTCGGTGCGTTGGATGCGATGACGCGCGAGCGGCTGCAGGAGGATCTGCTGGAGATTTGGGCGCGCGCGAAGCTCAGCATCATCTTCGTCACCCATGCGATCGAGGAGGCGATCATCCTCGCCGACCGGGTGGTGGTGATGTCGCCGGGACCGGGGCGGATCATCGCCGATGAGCGCATCGCCCTGCCCAGGCCGCGCGACCCGACGGGGGTGGAGTTCAACGCGCTCAGGCGGCATCTTTCGGGGCTGCTCGGCAGTCATCATTAGGGGTTCCCGCCATGGCATATGATCCGCTGCCGCCCTTCTGGGCCGGCGCCAGCAAGGCCGAGCGCAGCGCGGCCTATGACAACAGCACGGCGGTGAAGGACAGCCCGGCGCTGATCGCGGCGCGGAATGCCGAGGCGGCGCCGTTCCGCGCGGCGCGCGCCGGGCATCTCGACCTGGGCTACGGGGCGACGGAGCGGACAGCGTGGGATCTCTTCCCCGCGAAGGAGGCATCGGCGCCCTGCCTCGTTTTCATCCATGGCGGCTATTGGCAGCGGAACCGGCGGGAGGATTTCTGTGCCTTCATGGCGGGGGCGCTGGAGCGCGGGTGGTCGGCGGCGTTGCCGGGCCACACGCTGGGACCGGAGGCCTCGCTGACGCAGATCGTGGGTGAGATCAGGGCTTCGTTGGACTGGCTCGCCCTGCATGGGAGGGAGCATGGGATCGCGGGGAAGGTCGTGGTCTCGGGCTGGTCGGCAGGCGGGCATCTGACGGCGATGGCACTCGACCATCCGCGGGTCTCGGCGGGGCTCGCCATCTCCGGCATCTTTGAGCTGGCGCCGATCCGGGATACCGAGCTCGACGAGAAGCTCGGGCTGACCGAGGCGGAGCTGGCCTCGCTATCGCCGATGCGGCTGCCGGTGGTGCGGAAGCCGCTCGCCATCGCCTATGGCACCGGCGAGCTGCCGGAGCTGCGGCGGCAGTCGCGGGCGTTCCACAAGCTGCGGGCCGAGGCGCATGCACCGGGGGCGCTGATCCCGGTGAGCGGGGCGGATCACTTCCGCATCCTAGAGGCGCTGAAGGCGCCGGATGGGGAGTTGCTACGGGCGGCGGACGAGCTGCTGAGGTTCGGCTGATGGTGCCGGCGGCTTTCACCTTCGCGGCGCTGGCGGGCTTCTTCGCGCAGGGCGGCAGCCCGGTGGCGGTGACGGAGGCGGCGCTCGCGCGGATCGCGGCGTGGGACGATCCGGCGCTGTTCCTGGCGCGGGTGTCCGACGAGGAGGTGCTGGCGCGGGCGAAGGCGCTGGCGGCGGAGGGGCCGCGCGGGCGGCCGCTCTTCGGCCTGCCTTTCGTGGTGAAGGACAATATCGACTGCGCCGGGCTGCCGACGACGGCGGCCTGCCCGGATTTCGCCTATGTGCCGGAGGCGGATGCGCCGGCGGTGGCGCGGCTGCTGGCAGCGGGTGCGGTGCTGCTGGGGAAGGTCAATCTCGACCAGTTCGCTACGGGGCTGAACGGGACGCGGAGCCCGCATGGCACGCCGCGCAACCCGGTGGCGGCGGAGTGCATCCCGGGTGGTTCGTCTTCCGGCTCGGCGGCGGCGGTAGCGGCGGGGATCGCGGCCTTCTCGCTGGGGACGGATACGGCCGGGTCGGGGCGGGTGCCTGCCATGGCCTGCAACATCGTCGGGTTGAAGCCGAGCCTCGGGCTGGTGCCGACCATGGGGGTCGTGCCGGCTTGCCGGTCGTTGGATTGCGTCTCGGTTTTCGCGCTGACGGTCGCGGATGCCGCTGCCGTGCTCGAGGTGATGGCGGGGGTGGCGGAGGGGGACCGGTATGGACGCCCGGCCCCGCTCGGCTGGCGGACGGCTCCGGCGGCCCAGCCGGCCTGGCTGCTGGCGGCGCCACTGCCGGGGCAGCTGGTCTTCGATACGGCGGATGATGCGGCGCTCTATGAGGCGGCGCTGGCACGGGCCGGAACGGTGGAGAGGGTGGATATCGCGCCCTTCCTCGCCATCGCGCAGCGGCTCTATGACGGGGCTTGGGTGGCGGAGCGGACGGCGGCGCTGCGGGGCTTCCTCGTCGAGCGGCCGGGGAGCGTGCATCCGGTGACGCGGAGTATCCTGGAAGCGGGGCTCGGCAAGCTGACCGTCGATGCCTGGGAGGATTTCCACGCCGCCGCCGAGGCCAAGCGGTTGGCGAGGCTGCTCTTCGCCCGGGTGGATGCGCTGGTGCTGCCGACGGCGCCGGGGGTGCCGACGCTTGCCGACCTCGCGGCGGAGCCGGTGGCGGCGAACAGCCGGCTCGGGACCTATACCAACTTCGTCAATATTTGCGACCTCGCGGCGCTGGCGGTGCCAGCGGGGTTCCGCGGCGACGGGCGGCCCTTCGGCGTGACGCTGGTGGGGCCGGCCTTTTCCGAGGCGCGGCTGGCGGGGCTGGGGGCCGGGCTGCACGCCTCGGCGGGGGTTGGGCTCGGGGCGCTGGGCGGGGCGGTACCGGCGGCGCCGGAGCCCCCTGCCCTCACCTCCGACGAATTGCCGCTGCTGGCGATTGGGGCGCATATGGCGGGGCTGCCGCTCAATCCGCAGCTGCTCCGACATGGCGGGCGGTTCCTCGGCAAGGCGCGGACGGCGACGGTCTATCGGCTGCACGATCTCGGCGGACGGCCAGGGATGGTGCGGGTCGGCGAAGGTGGCGTCGCGGTGGCGGGTGAGGTCTGGGCGGTGCCGGCCGCTTCGGTGGGGCCGTTCCTCGCCGAGATTCCGCCGCCGCTCGGCTTCGGGCGGGTGGAGATGGCGGACGGGTCGCGGCCGCTCGGCTTCCTCTGCGAGGCGGCGGGTGTCGCGGGAATGCCGGATATCTCGGCGACGGGTGGGTGGCGGGCCTATCTCAAAGGTAAGGAGGGGGCGTGATGGAGGTCGATCTGCCGGAGGTGCTGGCCGAGATGCGGGCGGCCTTCGCCGAGTATGAGCGGGCGCTCGTCACCAACGACGTACCGGTGCTGCAGGCGCTGTTCCGCCGCGACGGTCGGACGCTGCGCTACGGGCCGGCGGAGTGCCTCTATGGCTGGGAGGCGATCGCGGCCTTCCGTAGCGGGCGCTCGCCGGTCGGGCTGGCGCGGGAGCTGGAGAATACGGTGATCACCACCTTCGGGCACGACTTCGCCGTGGCCAATACGGAATTCATCCGGGCGGGGAAGCGAGGGCGGCAGAGCCAGACATGGGTGCGCTTTCCCGAGGATGGCTGGGGGATCGTTGCCGCCCATGTGTCGCTGATGGGCTAACCCTTCAGGTAGGTTTCCGCGGCGTCGGCGAGGATCTGGCAGCAGAGCGCCAGGTCCTCCTCCTTGGTGTCCTCCGCCCAGTGGTGGCTGATGCCGCCGATGGAGGGGGTGAATAGCATCGAGACGGGCATGACGCGGGCGATGTATTGCGCGTCATGGCCAGCGCCGCTCGGCATGCGCTGCCAGAGGCCGGGGGCGTGGCGCTCCGCCGCGGAGTCGAGGGCGGCCATCATCGCGGTGTCGCAGGGGGCGGGGAGCGACTTGCTGATGTTGGTCAGCATCGCCTCGCAGCGCTCACGGCAGTTGCTCTCCTGCACGCAGGCGCGGAGGCAGGCTTCCATGCGATCGAGCGTCGCCACGTCGATGTCGCGGAACTGGAAGAGGATGTCGGCGCGGCCGGGGATGATGCTCGGCGCGCCGGGCTCGACCGAGATGCGGCCGGTGGTCCAGGTGCTGCGTGCGCCGCAGGCCTTGGGCATCTCCCGGTCGATCATCGAAAGCAGGCGCACGGCGGTGAGGCCGGCGTCGCGGCGCTCGGCCATGGTGGTGCCGCCGGCATGGTCCTGCATGCCCTCGATGGTGATGCGCCACTGCCAGATGGCGACGATGCCGGTGACCACGCCGGCGCGGCGGCCGGCGCGCTCGAGCTGCGTGCCCTGCTCGATATGCATCTCGAAGAAGCCCTTGTGGCGGCCGGGCTCGAGCTGCATGCGCGGCTTGCCGGCGAGGCCGGCGGCGGCCAGCGCCTCGCGTAGCGGCGTGCCGTCATTGCGGCTGCGGCTGCGGTCGATCTCCTCCTCAGGCAGGGCGCCGATGATCGACTTGCTGCCGAGGAAGCCGCCCTCGAAATGCCCCTCCTCATCGGCGAAGGCAGCGACGTCGACGGGTAGGCCGGCGCGGGCCAAGGCGAGCGCCGCCATGACGCCAAGCGCGCCGTCGAGCCAGCCGGCCTGGTTCTGGCTCTCGATATGGCTGCCGGCGAGAAGATGGGGCCCCGGGCTGCGATGGCGGCCGTAGACATTGCCGATGCCGTCGATGCTCGGCTCCAGGCCGATCTCCGCCATGCGCTCCATCAGCCAGCGCCGGCTCTCCATGTCCTGCGGCGAATAGGTCGGGCGGTGGACGCCGGTCTTGTAGGCGCCGATCCGGCGAAGTTCTTTGAGGTCGCGGAGGAAGCGGTCGGCGTCGATCTGCGGCATGATGGTCCCCGGTTGCGTCGCGGCATGCTGGCGCCGGAGCGGGGGGCGCGCAACCGGGCGGCGCAGGGCCGATGTGGCGCGGGGCGACGGCATCGGTCATGCCGGTGGCGGTGCGGCATGGCGCCTGCCTGCCGCTTGTGCAGGCGCTGTCTCGTGGCGACGGTTTCCCCGATGCCGCGGCCTTGCCGGGGCCTGGGGCAGCCGCGACCATCGGCGCCCTGCCGCAGGAGAACCATCGATGACCGCCTTCGCCCCGACGCGCCGCGCCGCGCTCGCCGCGTTGCTCGCCGCCCCTGCCCTCGTGCCCGCGCGGGCGCAGGGCTGGGCGCCGAGCCAGCCGGTGCGGGTGATCATCCCCTTCACGCCGGGCGGGACGATGGATCCGGTGGTGCGCATCGTGCAGAACCTCCTCACGCAATCTCTCGGCCAGCCGGTGGTGATCGAGCACCGGCCGGGCGGAGCGACGGTGATCGGCACGCAGGAGGTGGCGCGTTCGGCCCCCGATGGCCACACAATGATCATGATCGCCAATAGCTTCGCGGCGAATGTCACGCTCCGGCCGAGCATGCCCTACAAGCCGCTGACGGATTTCGCGCCGCTGGTGATGGCGACCGTGGTGCCGCATGTGCTGGTGGTGCATCCCTCTGTCGCGCGGAACTTCGACGGCTTCCTTGAGGCGGGGCGGAAGCCCGGGCCGGGCCTCGCTTTCGGCTCCTATGGCATCGGCACCTCGAACCATCTGGGCGGCGAGCAATTCCGCGAGGCGGCGCGGCTGAATGCGACGCATGTGCCCTATAACGGCGCGCCGCAGGCGATGACGGACCTGATCGGCAACCGGCTGCAATTCATGTTCGCCAACCTGCCGGACGTGATCCAGCCGGCGCAGCTCGGGCAGATGCGGGCCGTCGCCATCTCGGCCGAGGCGCGCGTGAAGGAGCTGCCCGATGTGCCGACGATGGCGGAGCTCGGATTCCCGCTGGTGCTCTCCGACAGCTGGTTCGGGCTGATCCTGCGCGCCGATGTGCCGGCGCCGGCACGGGCGCGGCTGGAAACCGCCTGGATCGAGGCGTTGAACCGACCGGAGGTGAAGGGGCGGCTGGAGGAGTTGGGCTTCACCGTGCTGGCCCGGCCCGGGGCGCAGTTCGGCGAGGAGATCCTGCGCTATACCAAGACCTATGCGGAGGTGGTCCGCGCCAACGGAATCAAGGTGGAGTAAGAGGATGGAACCGCTCGAGCACATCTTTCCCGAGGGGCAGCACAAGGTGCCCGCACCGCTCTCGCCGGCGGTGAAGGTCGGCAATCTGCTCTTCGTCTCCGGCATCCCGGCCTATGCGGCGGATGGGACGCTGGCAGTCGGCGACTTCACCGCACAGATGACGCAAACCATGGCGAACATCACCGCCATCCTGGCCGTCGTGGGAGCGGGATGGGACCGCGTGGCGAAGGTCAACGTGCTGCTGACCCGGCGCGAGGACTTCGCCGAGATGAACCGGATCTATGCCGCGCACTTCCTGGACGGGAAGTACCCGGCACGGACCACAGCGATCGTCTACTCGCTGCCGCGGCCCAATTTCCTGCTGGAAATCGAGTGTATCGCCGTCCTCTAGCTAGTCGTCGATGATGGCGACGGCGCGGGTCCAGCCGGCGGAGCCGCGATGGACCTTGACTGGGAAGCAGACGACCTGGAAGCCGTCCGATGGCAGGCTTTCCAGGTTGTGCAACTTCTCGAGATGCGAGTAGCCGATCTCGCGGCCAGCGCGGTGGCCTTCCCAGATCAGCGAGGCATCGCCGCCCTCGGCGATCTTGCGCTTCGTGTGGCTGAAGGGGGCATCCCAGGACCAGGCATCGGTGCCAACGAGGCGAATGCCGCGCTCCAGCAGCCAGAGCGTCGCCGCCTTGCCCATGCCACAGCCGCGGTCGATGTAGTCCTCCTCGCCATAGCGCAGGCCGGCGGCGGTGTTGACGACGACGATCTCGAGCGGCCGCAGCTCATGGCCGATGCGCTTCAGCTCGGCCTCGACATCGCCGGGCTGGACGACATAGCCGTCCTCCATGTGGCGGAAGTCGAGCTTCACGGCGGAGTTGAAGCACCATTCCAGCGGCACCTCGTCGATGCGCCAGGAGGGTTCGCCGCCGGGCACCAGGCGCTCATTCATCCGCGAGAAGTAGTGGTAGGGCGCGTCGAGATGCGTGCCGTTATGGGTGCTGATGTCGACGCGCTCCACGGCCGCGTATTCGCCATTCGGCAGGGCGGAGACGGGGACGCCCATATAGGCCGCCATGTGCGGGGCGGACATGTGGTGATCGACATACTCGATCTTCGGCAGCATCTCCGGCGGGTCGGAGCGGATGCCCGCCTTCAGCGGGACGGAGATGTCGATGAAGCGGCGGGGCATGCGAGGTCTCCCTAGAAGATCGAGTAACCGCCGTCGATGACGAAGCTGTCGCCGGTGTGGAAGGCGCTGGCGGCGCTCATCAAATAGACGCCGACGCCGCCGAAATCCTCGCCCGTACCCCAGCGGCGCATCGGCACGCGGGGCAGGACATTGCCGGCAAATTTCGGGTCGGCGACGGAGCGGGCGGTCATGTCCGTCTCGATCCAGCCAGGGAGGATGGCGTGGGCGCGGATGCCGTGGCGGGCCTGCTCCACCGCGAGGGCGCGGATCATCGAGACCATGCCGCCCTTCGATGCGCCGTAATGCTCGTTGCGGGCCGCGCCCTCGATAGCGGCGAGCGAGGCGGTGCCGACCAGGACGCCGCCCTTGTCGCCCGATTCGGCGCGGGCGCGCATGTGGCGGACGGCGGCGCGGAAGGTGAGGAAGGCGCCGGTGAGGTTGACGCGGATCACCCGGTCCCACTGCTCCTTTGTGCGCTCAATGAAGGGGCCGGAGCGGCCGCCGGAGATGCCGGCATTGGCGAAGCAGCCATCGACGCGGCCGAGTTGCGCCAGCGTCTCGGCGAAGGCGGCCTCTACCTCGGCCTCCTCGCCGACATCGCAGCGGAGCGCGAGGACGCGGCGGCCGGTGGCGGCGAGGCGGGCGCGGGCGGCCTCGTTCTTCGCCTCGTTGGTGCCCCAGATGGCGATGTCGGCGCCGGCCTGGGCCAGCGCCTCGGCCAAGCCGAGGCCGATGCCGCCATTGCCGCCGGTGACGAGCGCCACCTTGCCTGTCAGGTCGAAGGGCGCGTAGGCCATGCTGGTTTTCCTCCCCAGGGTCCGGCCGGCAGGTTGCACCCTCTGCCGGGGAGCGCCAAGGAGGCCCGAATGCCGCAGATCACCTTCCTCCTACCCGATGGGCGTGCCGAGACGCTGGAGGCGGGGGATGCGCCGACGGTAATGCATCTGGCGATCCGCCACGACCTGCCCGGCATGCCGGCGGAATGCGGCGGGCAGCTCGCCTGCGCGACCTGCATGATCGATGTGGCGGAGGCGTGGCGCGGGCGGCTGCCGGAGGCCTCACCGGATGAGCGGGATATGATCGAGGACAAGGTCGGCCGCGTGCCGGAGGGGCGGCGGCTCTGCTGCCAGATCGCGGTGACCTCGGCGCTGGATGGGCTGGTGGTCGCCATCCCCGAGCGGCAAGCGTAGCGCCCGTCAGCGCAGGGCGGGCAGCAGCGCTCCGAGGTCGATGCTGTTGGCCATCGCCAGGTAGCCGGCGCGGTTGGGGTGGAGGCGGTCCCCGGGGCCACCCGTAGTGCTCTCAGGCACCATTTCCGGGCGGATGCCGCCGGTCGCCGGGTCGAGCGTCGCGGCGTCGAAGTCGATGACCGCGTCGAAGAGCCCGCTGCGGCGGATGAACTCGTTCAGCGCGCGCCGCTTCTCGTCCTGCTCGCGGAAGCCGTGCGGCTGGCCCTCGGTACTGAGAGCAGGGGTCAACGTTGCACCGATCACCCGAACGCCCGGCAGGCGGGCGCGGATTCGGGCGACGGTGTCGCGTATTGCGGCCTGCACCGTCTCCACGCTCGCATTGCCATTGCGGCTGAAATCGTTGATGCCCTCCAGCCAGATCACCGTGGTGACGCCTGAGAGGGTCAGCACGTCGCGCTCCAGCCGCTGGCCGGCGGCGGGGCCGCCGGGGAAGGGTTTCTGTGGCGAGTATTCGGCGGGGCCGGCGACCTGGTTGCCGCCAATGCCGGCATTGACCACGGCGGCGCGGTTGCCGAAGCGGGCGACGAGGCGGCGGTTGAGGATGTCGGGCCAGCGGTCGTCGCCATTGAGGGTGCTGGCGGTGCCGTCGGTGATGCTGTCGCCGAAGCAGACCACGACGGGCGTGCCGGCGGGGGCGCGGACATCGAGCGCGTCGAGGAAGAACCAGCTCGTCGTGCTGAAGGGGAAGGCCCCCTCGCCTTCCTCATGGCCGAGCGAACCGACGCCGGGCGGCGTCGCGTAGGAGGTCTGCAGCGCCTTGGCGTGCCAGGTCATCGGCCCGCTCTCGCCGGCGACATGCAGGCTGACGGCGAGCTTGCGGCCCTGCATGGTCCCAGGCCCGGTCTCGGGCACGAAGGCCAGGGTGACGGGGTCGCTCCAGGCGCTCTCGCCAGGGGGCAGGGTGAGGGCTTCGCGGCCAGCGAAACGGACCGGCTGGTTGCTGCCGGGGACCAGCGCGGCGCCGCCGAGTTGCAGGCCAATACTCACGCCGTCCAGCGTCAGCGGGCGGGTACCGAAGGCGTTGGAGAAGCGCAGGCGGACCTCCCTCCCCCAGAGGCTCGGGCGGAGGATGAGGCGGAGGGTCTGGTCGCTAGCGCCGCGGGCAGGGTCAGGGAAAGCGAATCGCTGGTCCGGCTGGGCGGAGGGGTTGCCGGTCGGATAGGGGCCCTGAACGGAAGCGGCCCAGCTGGTCGCCCAGGCCTGGGCCTTGGCAGGCATCGCAAGGCTCATGGCGACGAGTAGCGCGGCGACGAGGCGCATCCGGGTCCCTCCTGGCAGTGCGGCCAGTCTGGGCGGCGGCGGGGCGGGCGTCCACTGATGCGGTGAACCTCCGTCCGGCGCATGACCGAGCTGCTTCGCGCTACGATCCGGGAAACCAGGAGGGCGGCGCCTCAGCGCCAGCCGTAGCCGCCGCCGTATCCATTGCGATAGCCACCACCGTAGCCTCTGCCATATCCGCTGCCGTAGCCTCCACGGTAGCTGCCACCGTAGTAGCCGCGGCTGTAGCCGCCGCCATAGGCATAACGGGGCGAGCCACCATAGCCATAGCCGTAACCGCTCTGGCGGTGGCCGTAGCCGCCCGTATAGGCGACGCAGCCGCCGAGGCTGGCGGTGACGGTCAGCAGGGCGAGGATCTTCATCAGCCGGCGGGTCATGGCGACCTCCCTGGAGGAATGGCGGTTGGGGGACGGGCCTTCCTCCTGCGTCACATGAACGGCCGGAGGTATGGCCGGAGCGCGGCGGGGCGGTGCTGGTTTCGAGGCAGCACGGCCTTGTTTCCGCCTTACCTCGGAGGTCATGGCGGCGCGGCGGGCGGCTCGCTAGCCTCGGCGGCATGGAGAATTTCGGGCGGATGCTGAAGGAGTGGCGGCAGGTGCGGCGGCGCAGCCAGCTCGACTTGGCGCTGGATGCGGAGATCTCGGCGCGGCATCTGAGCTTCATCGAGACCGGCCGGGCCAGGCCGAGCAGGGAGATGGTGCTGCGCCTCGCCGAGCAGCTCGACATGCCGCTGCGCGAGCGGAACCTGCTGCTACTGGCGGCGGGCTTCGCCCCGGTCTTTCCGGAGCGGGGCTATGAGGACCCGGCGCTCGGCCCGGTGCGGGCGATGGTGGAGCGGGTGCTGGCGGGGCATGCACCCTTCCCCGCCGTCGCCATCGACCGGCACTGGACCCTGCTGGCGGCGAATGCGGCGGTCGGGCCGCTGCTGGCGGGCTGCGATGCAGTGCTGCTGAAGCCGCCCGTCAACGTGCTGCGGCTCAGCCTGCATGAGCGGGGGCTGGCGCCGCGGATCGCCAACCTGCCGGAATGGCGGGCGCATCTGCTCCTGCGGCTCCGGCGGCAGGTGGCGGAGACGGCAGACCCGGTGCTTTCGGCTTTGCTGGAGGAGCTGATCTCCTATCCCTCGCCGAGTTCGGACCGGCGGGCGGGCGAAGAGGCTGGCATCGCGGTGCCCTTCCAGCTGGCGACGGAGGCGGGGGTGCTCAGCTTCCTCAGCACGACCATGGTCTTCGGCACGCCGCGCGACATCCTGCTCTCGGAGCTGGCGGTGGAGGCCTTCTTGCCGGCGGACGACTTCACCCTGGTGGCGCTCGGCGGGCGATGACTCAGACGCGGCCGAGCAGGCCGCCGGCGGTGACGGCGAGGCGGTCGGAGAGGCCGCGGGTCGGCGGGATGGGCCGGCCGCGGGCGAGGCGGCGGAGGTCGCGGCGGGCGAGCACCAGTGGCAGGGCGGCGGCGATGGCGCCGCGGGGCGGGCGGGGACGGAGGCTGCGGGCCCTGTCGAGCCCCTGCCCCGCCAGGCCGGCGATGACGGGGGCGGCGGTGGCGGGCTCGGCAATGACCGCTTCGGCGCTAAGGCCCGCAGCGGCGAGGCGGTCGGCGGGCAGGAGGCACCGGCCCTGGCCGGCCAGGCTGACGGTGCTGCGGAGGATGCCGGCAAGGCCATAGGCGGCGCCGGCCTCCTGCAAGGCGGCGAGCGCCGGGCCGGCGGCGCCGAGCAGGCGGCCGGCGGCGACAGCGAAGCCGCCGGCGCTGGCGCGCAGATAGGCGGCAAAGGCGGACTCGGTCGGGATGCCTTCCTCCTCCGCCTCGGCCTCGCGGGCATCGGCCATGGCCTGGAGATCGGGCGGATCGAGCAGGCCGGCGGCGATGGCGGCGTGCAGGGGCTCGGCGACCTCGTGGCGGCGGGGGGGCTTGCCGGTCGCCGCCTCCTCCACCGCGTCGCGCCACCATTGCAGGCGGATCAGCGCGATCATCGGGGTGCGGGCGGCCTCGCGGGCGCGGGCGAGCTCGTGGTTGTAGGCGATCAGGGTGAAGAGCGCCTCGCGCCGGTCCGGCGGCGCGAAGAGCGCGCAGAGGAAGCGGTCGGGGTCATGCGCGCGGGCGAAGGCGCCAATCGGGGAGAGCGTGCTGGGCATCACAGGCTTCATGCCCGCTTGCTTGACGGGCGGGAAGCCGCCGCCTAGCTCTCGACCTAGCTCCCGGACCTACCGGGTGCCGTACCCACCATAACGGGAGAGATCCAATGGCCTTCAGCCTGCCGCCGCTGCCATACGACACCAGCGCGCTCGCCGCCCAGGGCATGTGCCAGGAGACGCTCGAGCTGCATCATGGCAAGCACCACAACGCCTATGTCACCGCGCTCAACGGGCTGATCGAGAGCAAGGGCCTCGCCGGCAAGTCGCTCGAGGACATCGTCGCCGAGGCGGGCAAGGCCGGGGCCGACGGGCTGCCGGTGCTCAACCAGGCGGGGCAGCACTGGAACCACATCCTGTTCTGGCAGGTGATGTCGCCGAAGGGTGGCGGAGACAAGCTGCCGGGGACGCTGGCGGCGAAGATCGACCAGGATCTCGGCGGCCTCGCGCAGTTCAAGGAGGCCTTCAAGCAGGCCGGTGTGACGCAGTTCGGCTCCGGCTGGGCCTGGCTGATCGTCGGCGCCGACGGCAAGCTGAAGGTGACGAAGACGCCGAACGGCTCCAACCCGGTCGCTACCGGCGAGGGCACCCCGATCCTCGGCGTCGATGTGTGGGAGCACGCCTACTATCTCGACTTCCGCAACGTGCGCCCGAACTACCTCGACAACTTCCTCAACAAGCTGGTCGATTGGGAAGTCGTGGAGACGCTGCTGAAGAATGGCGGCCTGAAGTCCGGCCAGAGCGCCTGAGGCTTCGGAAGGGACCCGGTCTCAGCGCAGGGCTGAGACCGGCACCACCACGGCGAAGCGGTCCGCCAGCTCGGCGAGCGCGATGCGGTGGATCTCGGCGCCGCTGAGGGCGGGGCCGCCGAGCGGATCCGGCAGGGCGCGGGTCGCCGCGGCATCGCCCGCGATCGTCACCCGGTAGCCGAGGTCGAGCGCCGCGCGGGCGGTACTGCTGATGCACATATGTGTCTGGAAGCCGGCAAGGACCAGTTCCTTGCGGCCAAGCGCGGCCAGCGCCTCGCCGAGGCCGGTCTGGGCGAAGGCGTTCGGCAGGGGCTTCTCGATCACCTGCTCGCCGGACTGCGGCGCGGCCTCCGCCACGATCGCGCCGCCTTCCGCCTCGCGGTCAAAGAGGCTGCCGGGGCGGCCCTTGTGCGCGATGTGGATGACCGGCGTGCCGGCGGCGCGGGCCGCATGCAGGAGGGTAGCGAGGCGCTCCAGCGCCGGCTCGATCCCCTCCAGTGGCAGCTTGCCGGTGCGGTACTCGCCCTGGGCGTCGACTACGACGAGCACGGCATCGGCAAGGCTCGGTGGGGCGAGCGCGGCGCCTGCCATCTGCAGCAGGGTCTTGGGATCGGACATCGGTGGCTCCTCGGTTGTTATCGGATCATGCCAAGATAGGACCGGCCTGACCTCTGCCGAGGGCGCGGGACGGTTCCTCTATTCCGCGAATACCGGATGGCGGGCGAGGCCGGGGGCGAAGCGGGCGAAGGGTTCGGCCAGCGCCTCGGGCCAGCGGGCTTGGCGGCCTGGGGCGAGGTGGACCGGGCCGCCATCGACCAACAGCAGGAGGAAAAGCTGCTCGGCCTGCCAATCGAAGGCGAGGAAAAGGCCGCGATCGCCCTCCCTGCCCCAGCCGACCAGCCAGCGTTCGGCGACCATGGCGACCGGGGGACCGGGCAGGCGCAGCCCCTCATAGACCGATTGCTGGCGGCCACGCGCGGCGCCGCGCAGCGGCATGGACACGGCGGGTTCAGCGGCAAGCTGGACCAGCGTGCCGCCGAGGGCGCGGCGGGCATCGGGCTCGGCGGCCAGGGCCGGCACCGGCAGCAGCAGCGCCGCCAGTGCCCGGCGCGGGATCACGCCTTGGTCTCGGCTCCGATCGGCTTCAGCACGTCGCCGATGGTCTGGCGCAGCACGCTGACGCGGACATTGGGAGCGATCTCCACCTCCACCTCGTCCACGCCTTCCTTCACGGTGACCACCTTGGCGATGATGCCGCCCGCGGTCAGCACGCGGTCGCCGCGCTTGAGCGAGGCGAGCAAGGCGCGGTGCTCGCGCTGCTTCTTCTGCTGCGGACGGATCAGCAGGAAGTAGAAGACGCCGAAGATCAGCAGCAGCGGCGCGAGCTGGGTGACGAGCGCGGCGGCGCCGCCGGCGGCGTCCTGGGCGTAGGCGGGGGAGATCAGCATCCCGGGCGAATTCCTTATTGGGCCGGCTTGCCGTAGACGGCGGGCGCAAACTAGCTTTCGCCCCCCGCCCGTCAAGCCTCCCCCGTACTGGAACACTCCATGGACACCGCCCTGCTGACCCGCATCGCTGAAGCGCTGGAGCGCCTGGCACCGCCGCCGCCGCCCGCGCCCTCGCTGGACGGGGCGGATGCCTTCGTATGGCATCCGGAGCCGGTGGCGCGGCTGACGCCGGTGCCGAAGGTGGCGCGGGTCGAGATCGGGCTGCTGCAGGGCGTCGACCGGCAGAAGGGCATCCTGCTCGAGAACACGCTGCGCTTCGCCCGCGGCTTCCCGGCCAACAACGTGATGCTGTGGGGCGCGCGGGGGATGGGGAAGTCATCGCTGGTGAAGGCGGCCCATGCCGCGGCGCTGGCCGAGCGTGCGGGAAGCCTCGCTCTGATCGAAATCCAGCGGGAGGATATCCGTAGCCTGCCGGCGCTGCTCAACATCCTGCGCGGGCAGGCGCGGCGCTGCCTGGTCTTCTGCGACGACCTGTCCTTCGAGCGAGAGGATGCCGACTACAAGGCGCTGAAGAGCGTGCTCGATGGCGGGATCGAGGGGCGGCCGGCGAATGTGCTGTTCTACGCGACCAGCAACCGGCGCCACCTGATGTCGCGCGACATGATCGAGAACGAGCGCAGCACCGCCATCAACCCGGGCGAAGCGGTGGAGGAGAAGGTCTCGCTCAGCGACCGCTTCGGGCTGTGGCTCGGCTTCCACAATTGCGACCAGCCGACCTACTTCGCCATGGTCGAAGGCTATGCGCGGGCGCTCGGCCTTGAGGTCGGCGAGGAGGAGATCAGGCGGCAGGCCAATGAGTGGTCGGTGACGCGCGGCGGGCGGTCGGGACGGGTGGCCTGGCAGTTCATCCAGGATCTGGCGGGAAGAATGGGGGTGGCTGCCTGAAGGTTGAGGAGGGCTTTGCCCTCCTCAAACTCCACCCACCAAAGACCGAAGGGCCTTTGGAAACCTTGAGTCAGGCGATGCGGTCCTGGCCGCTCATCCAGGGGCGTAAGACCTCTGGGATCAAGATGCTACCATCCGCTTGCTGGTGGGTCTCCATCACCGCGATCAAGGCGCGGCCGACGGCGACGCCGCTGCCGTTCAGCGTGTGCAGGAAGACATTGCCCTTGCCCTCGGTGGGCTTCATGCGGGCATTCATCCGCCGGGCCTGGAAGTCGCGGCAGTTGGAGCAGGAGGAAATCTCCCGCCACGCCCCCTGCCCCGGTAACCAGACCTCGAGGTCATAGGTCTTCGCCGCGCCGAAGCCGGTATCGCCGGCGCAGAGCACGATGCGGCGCCAGGTGAGGCCAAGCTCCGTCAGCACCCGCTCGGCGCAGCGCGTCATCCGCTCGTGCTCCTCGGCGCTGTCCTCGGGGCGGGTGACGGAGACCATCTCGACCTTGTGGAACTGGTGCTGGCGGAGCATCCCCCGCGTGTCGCGCCCGGCGCTGCCGGCCTCGGAGCGGAAGCTTGGCGAGAGGGCGGTATAGCGGAAGGGCAGCGCGGCTTCGGGGACAATCTCGTCGCGGACCAGGTTGGTCAGCGGCACCTCGGCGGTCGGGATGAGGTAGCGGCCGTCCGTGGTCTTGAAGAGGTCTTCCTCGAACTTCGGCAGCTGGCCGGTGCCGTACATGCTGGCCGGGTTGACGAGATAGGGCACGGAGGTCTCGGTGTAGCCGTGCTCCGTCGCGTGGAGGGTCAGCATCCACTGGCCGAGGGCGCGCTCGAGCCGGGCGAGCGCGCCGCGGAGGACGGTGAAGCGGGCGCCGGCCAGCTTGGTGGCAGCGGCGAAATCCATCAGGCCTAGGGCTTCGCCGAGCTCGAAATGCTGCTTCGGAGCGAAGTTCGGTCGGGGCGGCTCACCATGCTGGTGCAGGACGACGTTGTCCGACTCGTCGCGGCCATCCGGGACGTCCGCGTCGAGGATATTGGGAAGCGTCGCGAGCCGGTCGTCGATCTCGAAGCGCCGGGTCTCGAAGGCTTCAAGAAATTGACGGAGCTCGCGGGCCTCGTCCTCAAGCGCCGCCGTGTCCTCGCCCTTGCGCTTCCGCATGCCGATCTGCTTCGCCAGCTCGTTGCGGCGGGTCAGCGCCTCCTGCTGGCGCGTCACGTCCTCGCGGCGGGCGGCATCTAGCGCGAGCAGCTCCGCACTGAGAGGTGCGAGGCCGCGGCGGGCCATGGCGGCGTCGAACCCGGCCGGGTCGGCGCGGAGGGCGCGGATGTCATGCATGGGTCAGGTCTTCGTCCCGCCGTCCTTCTTCCGCCCCATCCAGGTCGCGGCGAGGATCGAGATCTCGTAAAGGGCGATCATAGGCACGGCGAGGCCGATCTGGCTGATGACGTCGGGCGGAGTGATCACGGCGGCGAACACGAACATGCCGACGATGGCGTAGCGGCGGCCCTTCCTCAGCGTCTCGACGCTCAGGATGCCGACGCGGCACAGCAGCGTCAGCAGCACCGGCAGCTGGAAGGCGATGCCGAAGGCGAGGATCATCTGCATGACCAGCGAGAGGTATTCGCTGACCTTGGCCTCGAGCTGGATCGGCAACGCGCCGTCGCCGGGCGGCGTCTCGAAGGTGATAAAGAAGTGCCAGGCGAGCGGGAAGATGAAGTAGTAGGCCAGCGCCGCGCCCATCACGAAGAGAAAGGGCGAGGCGACGAGGAAGGGCGTGATCGCCCGTTTCTCGCTGCGGTAGAGGCCGGGGGCGACGAAGAGCCAGAGCTGCGTCGCCCAGATCGGGAAGCTGAAGAAGACGGCACCGAAGAAGGCGACCTTCAGGTAGGTGAAGAAGGCCTCGTAGAGGGCGGTGAAGATCATCCGCCGCTCGCCGCCGCCCTGGCTCTGCAGGATGTCGGCCAGCGGCCGGGCGAGGAAGCCGTAGATCTGCGCGGAGAAGTAGTAGCAGATGGCGAAGGCGATGGCGAAGGCGCCGACCGACCAGAGAAGCCGCGTGCGCAGCTCCATCAGGTGGTCGAGCAGCGGCATCGGCTTGTCGTCGATGGTATCGTCCGGGTCGCGCGGCACGGGCGTGGGTGCTCAGCTCTGTTTGGTCGGTTGGGGCGGGGCCGGCTCGGCCGGCGGCACGAAGGCGGGGGCGGCCGGCGGCGCGGCGGCCACGGTCGGGGCGGGCACGGCGCTTGGCGGGATGAAGGCCGGTGCTGCCGGGCGTGGCGGCTCGGCTGCGGGCGGGGGTGGCGGACCGAAGCTCTCGGCGGCCGGCGCGGGCGTGGGCTCGGGCGGCGGGGAGTAGCTCGGCTTCAGCGGGTCCTCGGTGAAGGTCTTGCGGATCGTGCCGTCCTTGTCCACCGCCTTCGTGAATTCGTCGCGGACGTTGAAGCGGCGGATCTCGTTGATCGACTGCCGCACCTCGTCGAGATTGGCCTCGCGCACCAGCTCGTCGGCCTGGCCCTGGAACTCGCTGGCCATGCGGCGCAGCTTGGAGATGCCGCGGGCGACGCCGCGGATGGCCTCGGGCAGGTCCTTCGGGCCGATGACGACGAGCGCCACCACGCCGATCAGGGCAATCTCGGACCAGGCTAGATCAAACATCGTGTCTCCGGCTCCGCCTCGTCGCGCGGGCCGCCTCCGTTAGCAGGATAGTCTGCCTGCGCCAATCTAGGGAGCGGGGGTCGGAAATACGAAGGCGCGTTCGGGATCCAACGCCAGCTTCACCTCCTCTCCACGTCGGAGCGGCAGGCCGGGCGGCAGCCGGGCATGAAGATGCAGCGTCCCTCCGGCCCCGTCGGGCAGGGTGAGATGGGCGAGGCTGGTGGCGCCCAGCAGGCGGCAGGCCTCGACGCGGGCGACGGGGCCCTCGGCGCCGCCGAGGCGGAGGCCTTCCGGGCGAAGGAGAAGCTCGGCCGGGCCGTCGGGTAGGGGGCAGGGAAGCGGGCCGAGGACGGTCCTTGCCTCGCCAGCACGGATTCGGGCAGGCAGGCGGTTCACCTCGCCGAGGAAGGTGGCGACGAAGGGGCTGGCGGGATGGAGATAAAGCTCCTGCGGCGTGCCGAGCTGGGCCACCCTCCCCTCCTGCATGAGGGCGATGCGGTCGGCGAGGAACATCGCCTCCTCCGCGTCATGGGTGACGATGAGGGCGGGGATGCCGGCGGATTGCAGGACATGCAGCGTGTCGTCGCGCACCTGCTCGCGGAGCCTCGCGTCGAGGCTGGCGAAGGCCTCGTCGAGCAGCAGGGCGCGTGGACGGGGGGCGAGCGCCCGCGCCAGCGCGACGCGCTGCTGCTGGCCGCCGGAAAGGGTGTGGGGGTAGGCGTTGGCCATCGCCTCCAGCCCGACCCGGGCCAGGGCCTCGGCCACCTGCCAGGCGCGCTCGCCGCGCGGGGTGGCGCCGAGGCCGAAGGCGACGTTGCCGGCGACGGTCAGGTGGGGGAAGAGGGCGTAGTCCTGGAAGACGAAGCCGACCCGCCGGGCCTCGGGCGGCAGCTCTCGGCCTGGCTCGGCAAGCGTGGTGCCATCCAGCTCGATGCGGCCGGCCTGGAGCGGCTCGAGGCCAGCGACGAGGCGGAGCAGCGTCGTCTTTCCGTCACCCGAGGGGCCAAGCAGGCAGAGAATCTCGCCGGCGGCGACTTCGAGGTCGATGCCGCGGAGGATCTCGCTTGCCCCATAGGCGTGGCGGATGCCGCTGAGGCGGAGACTCATGCCGAGTGCGGCGAGGCCGGCTCGTTCACCAATTCCTCGCGGCGCGGCAGGTCGGTCAGCGCCTTCAGGCCGAATTGCTCGAGGAAGCGCGGGGTGGTGCCCCAGAGGCTCGGGCGGCCGGGGACCTCCTTGCGGCCGCGCGGGGCGATGAGGCCCATCTCCAGCAAGGCTTCGAGCGTCGATTGCGAGAGAGAGGCGCCGCGGATCTCCTCGATCTCGGCGCGGGTCGCGGGTTGGTGGTAGGCGATGATGGCGAGGGTTTCCATCGCCACGCGCGGCAGGCGACGGGGGACCTCGACCACCTTGGTGATGGCCGGCGCCAGGTCGGGCGCTGTGCGGAAGGCGACGCCGCCGGCGACCTCGACCAGCTCGACCGGACGGCCGGCGGTTGTCGCCATCAACGCGGTGATGACGGCACGGGGGTCGATGCCAAGTGGCAGGGCATGAGCCAGCCGGGCAGGCGCGACAGGGCGGTCGCTGGCGAAGATCAGCGCCTCGGCGATGCGCAGCGCATGTGCGAAGAGGGCCGGGTCCGCCTCCACAACAGGCTCGGCGGTGGTTTCGAGCAGGGCTTCGGCCAAGGGTTCGGCGGGCTCAGGCAGCTCGGACATCGGGGATCGCTTCGGTCGGGGCGGTGCGGCGGACCAGGATGGGGCCGAAGGCGCGGTCCTGCTGCAGCTCGATGGCGCCGCCGCGGGCGGTCTCGAGCGCGGCGATGAGGGTGCTGGCCAGCGCGGCGCGCTGCTCGACCGGGTCGGTCAGGCCTTCGGGTAGGAAGCGGTGCAGCACCGCCCAGTCCGGCAGCGCGCCGATCAGCCGGCCGAGCCGGGCCAGCGCATCCTGCACCGTCCAGAGCTTGCGGTGCTTCGGCGTGTAGGGGCGGCGGGCGAGCGCCCGGCGACGGGCGGCGGCATAGGCCTGGAGCAGGGCAGGCAGGTCGGCATGGAGGCCGCTGCGGTCCTCGATGCGGAGCTGCTCGGCGGCGCCGCGGGCGAAGACCTCGCGGCCGAGCTGGCCGCGATTGGTCAACCAGGCGGCGGCGAGGCGCATGCGCTCCAGCTCGGCGAGGCGGTCGGTCAGCGCGGCGGCGAGGGCCTCGGCATCGACCTCCTCGGTTGGGTCGGGTGGGACCAGCAGGCGGGACTTCAGCCAGGCGAGCCAGGCGGCCATCACCAGCCAGTCGGCCGCCAGTTCGAGGCGGACGCGGCGGGCCTGCTCCAGCACGGCGAGGAACTGGTCCACGAGGGCGATGATGGAAATCTTCTCGAGATCGACCTTCTGCGCCCGCGCCAGGTCGAGCAGTAGGTCAAGCGGCCCCTCGAAGCCGTCGAGGCGGAGATGCAGGACCGGCTGGGTCATTCGCCCCCTCCCCCATTGCCCGTGACCAGCAGCACGAGGTCGAAGGCCTGGGCGATGACGTTGCGGAGTGCCCAGCCGACCGGGTCGTAGCCTTCCGCGATTCGCGGCAGCAGGAAGACAGCGATGAGCACGATGAGGATGCCCCAGCGCTCCAGTCGCATATAGGGCAGCGCCAGCGCCCGCGGCAGCAGGCCGGCGACGATCCGCCCGCCATCGAGCGGCGGGATGGGCAGCAGGTTGAACAGGCCGAGGACCAGGTTGGCGAGGATTGCGTACTGGACGAAGCGGAGGCCGGCGAAGAGCAGGTCGCGCGGCGCCGTGCCGTCGAGCGCGACCAGCGGGTGGACCAGCAGGCCGGCGATGATCGCCAGGGCGAAATTCATCAAGGGGCCAGCGGCGGCGACCAACATCATCCCCTGCCGCGGGTGGCGCAGCGCCCAAATATTCACCGGCACCGGCTTGGCCCAGCCGAACATGAACTCGACCCGGCCGATGGTCAGCAACTGGCCGAGCAGCAATATGCCGGGTACCAGCACCGTGCCGACCGGGTCCACATGGCGGATCGGGTTGAGGCTGAGACGGCCGGCCAGCTTCGCCGTCGGATCGCCGAGGGCGAGCGCGGCATAGCCATGCGCCGCCTCGTGCAAGGTGATCGCCAGGACCGAGGCGAGCACCGCGGCCACCAGCTCCGGCAGCCAGCCGAAGCCCTCGGTCACGCGGCGGCCACGAGCCGAGCGTCCCGGAGGGCGAGCAGGCTGGCGGGGTCGAGCGCCTGGCGGGCGGCCAGCACCCGGGTGCGGGTCTCGGCTAGCCGCACCTCTGCCTGTTCCGGAAGGGTGGGGCAGCCGGCAAGGACGGCGGCGCTGTCCTCCAGCACGCCGTTGCAGTGGAGGACGATGTCGCAGCCGGCGGCGATCGCGGCTGCGGCGAGCTCGCCGGGCTCGCCTTCCAGCGCCTTCATGCAAAGGTCGTCGCTGACCAGCACGCCCTGGAAGCCGATGGCGCGGCGGATCACCTGGCCAATGACCAGCGGCGAGAGGGTTGCCGGGCGCTCCGGGTCCAGCTCCTCATAGACGATATGCGCGGTCATGGCCCAGGCAGCGATGTCGGCCAGGGCGGCGAAGGGGCCGCAATCCTCGACCAGCATCTCGCGCGGGGCGGTGACGCGGGGCAGCTCGTAATGGCTGTCGACCATGGCGCGGCCGTGGCCGGGGATGTGCTTTACCACGGGGATGCAGCCGGCCTGCTGGAGGCCTTCGGCCCAGGCGAGGCCGAGGCGGGCGACCTCCTCCGGGTCGTCGCTGAAGGCGCGGTCGCCGATGATGCCATGGGCGCCAGGCATCCGCAGGTCGAGGACCGGGGCGCAGACCACGTCGAAGCCGGCCTCGCGGCAGATCAGGCCGTGGAGCGCGGCATTGGCGCGGGCGGCCTCGTCCGGAGCACCCTCGAAGCGGGCGGCGGGCGGGAAGTCGGGCCAGTGCGGGGCGCGGAGGCGGGCGACGCGGCCGCCCTCCTGGTCGACCAGGATGGGGGCGGATTCGCCCAGCTCCTCACGGATGGAGGCGGTGAGGGCGCGCAACTGCGCGGGGTCGGCGATGTTGCGGGCAAAGAGGATTACGCCGAGCGGGGGCGTGGCGCGCAGCAGCGCCCGTTCCTCCTCGCTCAGCGCATGGCCGGAGAGGCCGATGATGGCGGCGCGCGGCCGGGTCATTCCGGGTTCAGCCCCCGACCGGGTTGCAGGGCGCGGCCTTGGCCTGCACCGCGGCGCAAAGAGCGCGGGCAGCCGCGGCATTGGCGAGGCCGCCGGCGCGGAGGCGGTAGAGCGGCGGCTTCCCGTCGCGGTCGAAGCGGGAGATCACCGGTTGGAAGGCAGCCAGTTCGGGGATGCGCTGCTGCAGGCGCTCCCACTCGCCACGCGCGGATTCCTCGGAGCTGAGGGCGGCAAGCTGGACCATCGCCCGGCCATTGGCGGCCGGGGCGATAGCAGGGTTGGCCGGGGCGGCGACGGGCAGCGGGCGCGGCGGGCTGGGCGGCGCCACCGGTGCGGCAACGACCGGGGCTGGCGCCGGCACCGGGGCGAGAGCGACAGGTGGCGGGGCCGGCTCGGGTGCGGCAGCCTGGGGCGCGGGCGCCGGCGGGGCAGCCTGCTGGCGGAGCAGGTCGAGCGCCGGGCTCTCCGGGCCGCGGTCGAGGCGGGAGGATGCTGTCACGTTGCGCTCTGCGGCACGGCGGACCGAGGGCGGCTCCAGCACCAGCTGGTCCTGGTTCGGCACGACGAGGCCCCCGGGGGCGTCCGGCTTGATCTTCACCGGGCGCGTATCCGCCTCGATGGTCGGCACAACCCGGGGCCCCATACGGGAGATGCCCCAATAGGCCGCGCCGCCCACCGCCAGGGTGCCGAGCAGCCCGCCGGCGACCGCCAGCATGCGCCAACTAGGACCCGGCTCGGCCGGCCGGGCGCGCCAGGATGGAACCGTGATATCGCTCACCGCATCTCCTCGACGGGCGTGACCCCCATCACCCTGAGGCCCGAGCGGATGACCGTCGCCGTTGCGGCAACCAGCGCGAGCCTCGCCCGCGTCGCCTCCGGCTCATCCCCCCGGATGAAGCGGAGGGTCGTGTCCTCTCGTCCCCTGTTCCACAATACGTGAAAATCGCCGGCCAAGTCATGGAGAAAGAAGGCGATGCGGTGCGGCTCGCGGGCCAGCGCCGCGGATTCCACGGTGCGCGGCCAGGCGGCGAGGCGGCGGA
Source organism: Belnapia moabensis DSM 16746 (assembly GCF_000745835.1). Taxonomy (GTDB): domain Bacteria; phylum Pseudomonadota; class Alphaproteobacteria; order Acetobacterales; family Acetobacteraceae; genus Belnapia; species Belnapia moabensis. The sequence goes on from NZ_JQKB01000003.1 coordinate 171,367, forward strand.
TCAGGGCCAGTTCGGCCTGATCGGCCAGCGAATCGAGCGGGGCCTCGGCGAGGTCCGCGGGGTCGCCGGCGCTGCGGAGGACGCTGCGGCAGCGGGCATGGGCGTACTGCACGTAGAAGACCGGATTCTCGCGCGACTGCTCGACGACCTTGTCAAGGTCGAATTCCATCTGCGCGTCGGCCTTGCGGGTCAGCATGGTGAAGCGGACGGCGTCGCGTCCGACCTCCTCGATCAGGTCGGCCAGCGTCACATAGGTGCCGGCGCGCTTGCTCATCCGCACCGGCTCGCCTCCCTTCATCACCTTGACGATCTGGGTCAGCACCACGTCGAGCGGGACCGGGCGGTCTGCCGAGAGGGCCGAGACGGCGGCCTGCATCCGCTTGACGTAGCCGCCATGGTCGGCGCCCCAGATATGCACGAGTTCATCGAAGCCGCGGGCCAGCTTGTCCGCGTGGTTGCCGATGTCGTTGGCGAAATAGGTGTTGCTGCCGTCCGACTTGCGGAGCGGGCGGTCCACGTCGTCGCCGAAGCGGGTGGAGGCGAAGAGGGTCTGAGGGCGGGGTTCCCAGTCGTCGGGGGTCTTGCCCTTGGGGGGTTCGAGGACGCCTTCATAGACCAGGCCGCGCTCGGCGAGCGTTGCGATGGCGCGGTCGGCGACGCCGGCGCGGACCAGTTCCGCCTCGCTGATGAAGACGTCGTGGCGGACGCCGAGGGCGGCGAGGTCCTGGCGGATCTCGGCCATCATCGCCTCGACGGTGAAGGGGCGGACGGTGTCGAGCCAGAGCGCTGGGTCGGCCGGGAGGGCGCCGGGGGCGAGGGCGTCGCCGTAGCGGGCCTTCAGCGCCTCGCCGACGGGGATGAGGTATTCACCGCGGTATTGCAGGCCGCCAGGGATGTTCGCCGCGTATTCCTCCTCGGTCAGCATCGTGCCGAGGGCCTGCAGGTAACGCCAGTAGGCGGCCCAGGCGAGGGCCTGCACCTGCGCCCCGGCATCGTTGATGTAGTACTCCTTCGTCACCGCCCAGCCGGCCTTGTCGAGCAGGTTGGCGAGCGCATCGCCCACCACGGCGCCGCGGCAATGGCCGACATGCATGGGGCCGGTCGGGTTGGCGGAGACGTATTCGACATCGACCTTGCGGCCGGCGCCGATTGCGCTGTCGCCATAGGCCTCGGCGGCCTCGAGGATCACCGGGAGCTGGGCGCGGAGGAAGGACTCGCGCAGGCGGAGGTTGACGAAGCCGGGGCCGGCGGGGGCGGCGGATTCGACCTCGGGCAGGGCAGAGAGGCGCTCGGCCAGGGCGGCGGCGAGCTTCGGCGGAGGCTGGCGGGCGGGCTTGGCGACGACGAGGGCGGCATTGGTCGCCATGTCGCCATGCGTCGGGTCGCGCGGCGGCTCCATCTGCACCTTGGCGAAGGCCTCGGCGGGCAGCTCGGGCAGGAGGTCCTGCAGGGCGGCGATGGCGCGGGCGCGGAGGGCCGCGAAGATATCGGTGCTGGTCATGCTGCGCTGCGGTTTAGCCCGCGATGGCCCTGGGTGGAAACACCGGCGTTACCCGGGGATATTCGGGTCCGTCAGGCGGCGGTGCTCTTCCAGCGCGTAGCGGTCGGTCATGCCGGCGATATAGTCGCAGACGACGCGGGCGCAGGTCGGGCTGCCAGCCTCCCCTGCCCTCGCCCTCCAGTCGTCGGGGAGCATCTGAGGGCCGCCGTGGAGGAGCTGGAACAGGAGCTGGCTGACCCGCTTCGACTTCTGCATCGCCCGGTTGACCCGCCAGTGGCGGTAGAGGCGGGTGAAGAGGAAGTCGCGGATGACCTGGTTCGCCTCGGCCATGGGGCGGGAGAAGGCGATCACCGGTTCGGCCGCGGCGCGGATGTCGTCGGCGCTTTGCGGGGCCAGGGCGGCGATGCGGCGGCTGGCCTCCTCCACCACGTCCTGGATCATCAGGTTGATGACCCGGCGGACGGTCTCGGTCACGAGCCGGTCGCGGGCGATGCCGGGGTGGAGGGCGAGCACCTCGCGATAGGCGTCGCCGACCAGGGGAAGAGAAGCGATCTCCTCGACGGTGAGGATGCGGGCGCGGATGCCGTCATCGAGGTCGTGGTTGTTGTAGGCGATGTCGTCGGAGAGGGCGGCGACCTGGGCCTCGGCGGAGGCATGGGTCAGCAGGTCGAGGGGGTGGCGGCGGTCGTACTCGGCGATGAAGGCCGAGGGGCGGCGTAGCGGCCCGTTGTGCTTGGCGAGGCCTTCCAGCGTCTCCCAGGACAGGTTGAGGCCGTCGAAGCTGGCGTAGCGGGCCTCGAGGGTGGTGACGACCTTCAGCGACTGGGCATTGTGGTCGAAGCCGCCATAGGGGCGCATCTGGCTGTCGAGCGCCTCCTCCCCGGCATGGCCGAAGGGCGGGTGGCCGAGGTCGTGGGCGAGCGCCAGGGCCTCGGCCAGATCCTCGTCGAGGCGGAGGCGACGGGCCAGGCTGCGGGCGATCTGGGCGACTTCGATGCTGTGGGTCAGGCGGGTGCGGAAGTAGTCGCCTTCATGGAAAATGAAGACCTGCGTCTTGTATTGCAGGCGGCGGAAGGCGCCGGTGTGGATGATGCGATCGCGGTCGCGCTGCCAGGGGGAGCGGGCATCGGCGGGCTCGGGATGCAGCCGGCCGCGGGAGTGGCGGGGATCGACGGCCCAAGGAGCGCGGGGTTCGGACGGCATGGCGCTGCCTAGCATGGGCGGAGGCGAGGTTGGAAATCAGGCTGCGGCGACCCTATCTTGGCTGCCGAAGCTGATCGAGATACTGCCATGCCCGATGGTGCCGACCTGCCCCGTTTCCGTGTGACCCCCCGCGCCGCCGCCGAGGTGGCGGAGATCGCGCGCCGTGAGGGACGGCCGGAGGCAGGACTCCGCGTCTCGGTGAGTGCCGGTGGGTGCTCAGGCTTCCAGTACGGTTTCGCGCTGGAGGATGCGGCTGCGGAGGACGACCTAGTGGTGGAGGCCGGCGGCGTGCGGGTCTTCATCGACGGCGTCTCGCTCGACCTGCTGGCGGGATCGGAGCTGGATTGGAACGATTCGCTGATCGGGGCGCATTTCGTCGTGCGCAATCCCCAGGCGGTCTCGGGTTGCGGCTGCGGCGTCAGCTTCGCGGTCGGGTAAGGGCCGCTTCCCTCTTACCAAGCGATCCGCTTCCGGCGATGGTGGGGCCATGCTTCGCCTCGCCAGTTTCAACGTGAACTCGATCCGCCGCCGGGCGCCGCATGTGCGGCGCTTCCTCGAGCGGCATCAGCCGGATCTGCTCTTCCTTCAGGAACTGAAGTGCAAGACGGAGGAATTCCCGGCTGCGGAATTCGAGGGGAGCGGGTATCGCATCCAGGCGATCGGGCAGCCGGGCGGGCGAAATGGCGTCGCGGTGCTCGGGCGCATCGAATTCGAGGTGACGGGGGACGCGCTGCCGGGCGAGGCGGAGGATGATCATGCCCGCTTCGTCTCGGTCCGCGCGGCGGGAATGGAGGCGGCGGGAATCTACCTGCCGAACGGGAATTCGGGCGGCGAGGCCGGCTTCCAGTACAAGTTGCGCTGGATGGAGCGGCTGCGGGACTGGGTGGCGGCAAGGCTCGATGTATTCGTGCCGGTGGCGGTGCTGGGTGACTTCAACGTCTGCCCGACCGAGGCGGACCTCTCGCCCGGGGCGCTGCCGGCGACGGATGCGTTGGTGCATCCCGAGAGCCGAGCGCGGTTCAGGGCCCTCACCCATATCGGGATGACGGATGCGCTGCGGGCGCTGCATCCGGGGGATGCGCCCTTCACCTATTGGGATTACGGGCCGGCCTTCAACATGAACCGCGGGCTGCGGATCGACCATGCGCTGCTCAGCCCGGAGCTGGCGGAGCGGCTGACGGGGTGTGGCGTGGATACGGTCGCCCGGTCGGAGGACCAGCCAAGCGATCATGCGCCGGTTTGGGTCGAGTTGCGGTAGGCGCTTCTACCGCCAGCCGCCGGAGAGCGAGGGTGGATTGAGCGCCGGCGGGTCAGCGTCCCCTGCCCTTTCTCACCAGCGGCGCCAGCCATGGCCATAGCCGTAGGGGCGGCCGTAATAAACAGCAGGCGGGGGCGGGGGCGGCGCGTAATAGGGCCGACCATAATAGGGCCGGGCCGGCGCGACGACGCAGCCGGAGAGCAGGGTGAGCGCCGGCAGCAGGAGCAGCGGCAGCAGGAAGCGTTTCATCGCGATCACTCCTCGTGACGGGTGCCGATAGAAACCCGGGCTCTGTGACGAAAGCGAGGCATGACCGATGAAACCCCTGCCAGGCCTGGGCTTCACCGGCCGGCTCACGCGCTATTGGTCGGCGTAGCAATGCGTCTCGGCCGCGCCGCCCGGATGGGTGACGGCGCCGAGATGGGCCGGGCCGACGAGCTGGGCGTATTTCCACAGGGCGCCCGAGTTGTAGTCGGTCGGGCGAGGCTTCCACTCGGCACGGCGGCGGGTGAGTTCCGCTTCCTCGACCAGCATGTCGATCGTTCCATTCTCGGCGTCGATGACGATGCGGTCGCCATTGCGCAGAAGGGCGATGGGGCCGCCAACCGCCGCCTCGGGCCCGACATGGCCGATGCAGAAGCCGCGGGTGGCGCCGCTGAAGCGGCCATCGGTGATCAGCGCCACGCTTTCGCCCATGCCCTGGCCGTAGATGGCGGCGGTGGTGGAGAGCATCTCGCGCATGCCGGGCCCGCCCTTCGGCCCCTCGTAGCGGATGACGATAACGTCGCCCGGCTTGTAGGCGCGCTGCTCGACGGCCTGGAAGGCCTCCTCCTCGCTGTCGAAGCAGAGGGCAGTGCCCTCGAAGCGAAGGGTTTTCATCCCCGCGACCTTCACGATGGCGCCGTCCGGGGCGAGGTTGCCCTTCAAGCCGACGACGCCGCCGGTCGGCGAGAGCGCTTGGCTCACCGGGTAGATGACGTCCTGACCGGTGGGGAAGACGACGCTCTCGTGGTTCTCGGCGAGCGTCCGGCCGGTGACGGTCATGCAGTCCCCATGCAGCAGGCCGGCCTCGAGCAGCGCCTTGATGATGACAGGGATGCCGCCGACCTTGTGGACATCATAGGCGACGTATTTCCCGCCCGGCTTGAGGTCGGCGATGTAGGGTGTGCGGCGCATGATGGCGACGACGTCGTCCATGGTGAAGCGGAGGTCGGCCTCATGCGCGATGGCGGGCAGGTGGAGGCCCGCGTTGGTGCTGCCGCCCGTCGCGCCGACGATGACAGCGGCATTCTCCAGTGACTTCAGCGTGACGATGTCGCGCGGGCGGAGGTTGTGGCGGACCAGCTCCATCACCGCCCGGCCCGACTCCGCGGCCCAGCGGTCGCGCTCCTCGAAGGGGGCGGGTGTGCCGGCGGAGCCGGGGAGCGCGAGGCCGATTGCCTCGGAGACGGTCGCCATGGTGTTGGCGGTGAACTGGCCGCCGCAGGCGCCGGCGGAGGGGCAGGCGACGCATTCCAGCTCGTGCAGCTCCTCCTCCGAAAGGTTGCCGGCGGCGTGCTGGCCGACCGCCTCGAAGACGTCGACCACCGTGACGTCGCGGCCCTTGTAGGTGCCGGGGAGGATGGAGCCGCCATACATGAAGACGCTCGGGATGTTCAGGCGGAGCATCGCCATCATCATCCCTGGAAGCGACTTGTCGCAGCCGGCCAGCCCCACCAGCGCGTCATAGCAGTGGCCGCGCACCGTCAGCTCCACCGTGTCGGCGATGGCGTCGCGCGAGGCGAGCGAGGACTTCATCCCCTGATGGCCCATGGCGATGCCGTCGGTGACGGTGATGGTGGTGAACTCGCGCGGCGTGCCGCCGCCGACCTTCACCCCTTGCTTCACACTCTGCGCCTGGCGGTGGAGGTCGATATTGCAAGGCGCGGCCTCGTTCCAGCAGGTGGCGACACCGACGAAGGGCTGGGCGATCTCGGCTTCGGTGAGGCCCATCGCGTAGTAGTAGCTGCGATGGGGCGCGCGCTCGGGGCCGACCGTGGTGTGGCGGCTCGGGAGCTTCGACTTGTCCCATTCGGTCATGGCGTATCCTCCGGTTCTGGCCGTGAGGGTCGCAAAGTCTCGGGATAAGGCAAGCGGAGATGGCGCCCGTCAGATTCGGGACCAGCCGAGGCAGTTCGCCACCGGCAGGCCGGTGCCGACCAGCATCGCGCCGCGGCGGTAGAGCGTCCAGGCGCTGCCGGCCTCGCCCAGGTCGACAGCGACCAGCTCGCCCGAGGCATCGGCCCAGACGAGGCGCCCATCGGCGGCCGCGACGGCCTCGGCGGCGCCGGCGAGGCCGATACCCGGCCGGAACAGGACCAGGGCCGTGGTGGCATCGGTGGGCGGCAGCGCCGCCACGGGCGCCGCGCCGATGACGGCCAGAGAGAGCATCGCCGCGACCCGCAGCCCGCCCCGGCCGGGCGGCCCCGCATCGCCGCGCCGCAGCAGCCACGCGCCCGCCAACAGCGGCGGGAGGCCGATGACGGCAAGCCAGCCGATATCCCATGCCAGCGGGTTCGGCACATCCACCCGGATGCGGTGGATGCCGACGATCCAATGGAAGCCGACCACATCGACCAGCTGCCAGATGCCGAAGCCGAGCAGCGCCCAGCCGAACAGGCGCATCCCCCGCGTCTCGCCGAGCCCCGACCGGGCCCGCCAGAGCAGGAAGAGACCGAGCAGCGCGATGGCATAGACGGCGACGTGGAACAGTCCGTCCCAAAGAATCTGCGTGCGGGTGTCGCGCAGAGCCTCACCGCCGACGAGGCTGAGGAAATGGTGCCATTGAAGCACCTGGTGCAGCAGGATGCCGTCGAAGAACCCGCCCAGGGCGAAGCCGAGGACGCCGATGGCGAGTGGCAGGCGTTGGGCCGGCATGCGGTGTCTCCCCTGATGGGGAGCGAACGCCGCAGCGCGGCCGGCGATCATGGCCTACGGGCGGAATGTCCGCTCAGGCGGCCCGGCGCAGGGCGGCCGAACGCGCAGCATGGTCGGCGCGATGCCAGCCCTCCGGCTCGGCAAGGCCCGTCCCCGGCGAGGCCCGCCCCGTCACCAGCCGGTCGGCGACGGCGCCGGTGGCGAAGGCGTAGACGGCCTTGTGCAGCAGGTCGACCACCTGCTCGTCGCGCGGCCAGGTCCAGGGCGGCGCGCCGATGCCGGTGGCGTTCTCCAGGCTCTGGTCGTTCAGCAGGCGCAGGTTGAGGAAGAGGAAGGAGCCGAAGGGGCCGCCGACGCCGCCCCGCGCCATCACGGCGCGGACCATGCCGAGCAGGATGCCCTGGCCCCAATGCATCGCCCAGTTGAGGCCTTGCCGCTCGCGGTCCGGGCGCGCAGGGCGGCCGAGCAGGCGTTCGAGCGTGTGGCCGGGCACGAAAGAATTCGGGCGGCCGGTCACCGCCTGCTCCAGCTTCTCGCCGAGCGTCATGGCGGCGACGCCGGCCGCCCCCGCCAGCAGCCCGGCGGCAAGCAGCGGCATCGCGCCGCCGCGATCGTGATCCATCCTGGCCATGCGACTTGTCCCCTTCCCGGAGGGGCTGGATGCCCCTCCGCGGCCCCAACGCCCGAGGAAAGGGTCTAGTCGCCGATGCGGGCCATCGCTGCGTCGAGGCGGGCCATCTCGGCCTGGAAATTGGCCAGGCGCTCGCGGTTCTCCTCGACCACCTCCTCCTTGGCGCGGGCGACGAAATCGGCGTTGGCGAGCTTCGCTTCCACCTTCCGCGCCTCGGCCTCGGCCTTGGCGCGGTCCTTGGCAAGGCGGGCGCGTTCGGCGGCGAGGTCGATGATGCCGGCGAGCGGCAGGATCAGCGTCGCCTCGCCGAGCACGGTCTGGGCGACGCCCTTGGGCACCTCGCCCGCGAGCGGCACGATCTCGGTGACGCGGCCGAGGCGGCGGACGGCCTCGATCCAGCGATCTGCGCGGGCCAGGTTCTCCGGCGCGGCGTCCTTCACCAGCAGTGGCGTGGTGATGGAGGGGGCGATGTTCACCTCGGCGCGGACGGCGCGGAGCTCGGAGATGAGGCGGACGATCCAATCCAGCTCCTCGCGGGCGGAGGCGGCCTCGGCGACGGGCACTGCTTCGGGCCAGGGGGCGCGGATCAGGCTGCATTCCGCGCCGTAGCCGAAGCGGTCCCACAGTTCCTCCGTGACGAAGGGCATCGCCGGGTGGAGGAGGCGGAGGATCAGGCCGAGGACGTGTTGCGCGGCGCCCTTCACCTCGTCCTTCTCGGGCCCGTCCGGGCCGTTGAAGACGGGCTTGGCGAACTCCAGGAACCAGTCGCAGAAGCTGCCCCAGACGAAGCGGTAACAGGCGGCGGCGTAGTCGTCGAAGCGGTAGGCTTCGAGAGCCGTATCCGCTTCCGCCACAGCGGTGTTGGCGGCGTCGAGGATCCAGCGGGCGAGCGGCATGCGCGCCTCGGCCGGGTGCCAGCCGGACTGAGGAGCGATGCCGTTCATCTCGCAGAAGCGGGCGGCGTTCCACAGCTTGGTGGCGAAGCTGCGATAGTCCTCGACGCGCTTGCGGCCGAGCTTCACGTCGCGGCCCGGGCCGGTCAGCGCGCATATGGTGAAGCGGAGGGCGTCGGCGCCATAGGCGTCGATCAGCTCCAGGGGGTCCATGACGTTCCCCTTCGACTTCGACATCTTCTGGCCCTTCTCGTCGCGGACGAGGCCATGGATGTAGACGTGGCGGAAGGGGACATCGCCCATGAAGTGGATGCCCATCATCATCATCCGGGCGACCCAGAAGAAGATGATGTCGAAGCCTGTCACCAGCACGTCGCCAGGGTAGTAGCGGGCGAGCTCGGGCGTCTTGTCGGGCCAGCCCAGCGTCGAGAAGGGCCAGAGGGCGCTGCTGAACCAGGTGTCGAGCACGTCCGGGTCGCGCTCCAGCGGGACGTCCTCGCCGTACTTCGCGCGGGCGGCGGCCTTCGCCTCCTCCTCGGTCTTCTCGACGAAGACTGTGCCGTCGGGTGCGTACCAGGCGGGGATCTGGTGGCCCCACCAGAGCTGGCGGGAGACGCACCAGGGCTGGATGTCGCGCATCCAGGCGAAGAAGGTGTTCTCCCATTGCTTCGGCACGAATTGGGTGCGGCCGGTCTCGACCGCCTCGATGGCGGGCTTCGCCAGGGTTGCGGCGTCGGCATACCACTGGATGGTGAGGCGCGGCTCGAGCGGGACGCCGCCGCGGTCGCCATGCGGGACCTGGTGGGTGTGCGGCTCGACCTGGACGAGGAGTTCGAGCTCCTCCAGCTTTGCCACGATGGCCTTGCGGGCGGCGAAGCGGTCCATGCCCTGCAGCGTGTCGAGGAAGGCGAGGTCGGCCTCGGCGGTGAGGTCGGGGCGGAGCTCGGCGAGGTCGATCCGCGCCTCGGCATCGAGGACGGAGGGCATCGGCAGCGCGTGCCGACGGCCGACCTCGAAGTCGTTGAAGTCGTGCGCGGGGGTGATCTTCACCGCGCCGGTGCCCTTCTCCGGGTCGGAGTACTCATCGGCGACGACGGGGATGCGGCGGCCCGTCAGCGGCAGGATCACCTGCTTGCCGACGAGGGCAGCAAAGCGCGCATCCCCCGGATGGACGGCGACGGCGGTGTCGCCGAGCATCGTCTCGGGCCGGGTCGTCGCCACCACGATCTCGCCGCCGCCCTCGACGGGGTAGCGGATGTGCCAGAGGCTGCCCTTCACCTCGCGGCTCTCCACCTCGAGGTCGGAGATCGCCGTCTGCAGCTTCGGGTCCCAATTCACCAGGCGACGGTCGCGGTAGATCAGCCCCTGGCGGTGCAGGGTGACGAAGACCTCGCGGACAGCCTTGGAGAGGCCCTCATCCATGGTGAAACGTTCGCGCGGCCAGTCGAGGCTGGCTCCGAGGCGGCGGAGCTGCTTGGTGATGGTGCCGCCGCTCTCCGCCTTCCATTGCCATACGCGGTCGAGGAAGGCGGCGCGGCCCATGCTGCGCCGGTTCTGGTTGCCCTCGGTCGCCAGCAGGCGCTCGACCACCATCTGCGTGGCAATGCCGGCATGGTCGGTGCCGGGCTGCCAAAGCGCGTCCCGCCCCTGCATCCGACGCCAGCGGACCAGCGTGTCCTGAATGGTGAAGGTCAGCGCATGACCCATGTGAAGGCTGCCGGTGACGTTCGGCGGCGGGATCATGATGGTGAAGGGCGTGGCGGCCGAGGCAGGGTCGCAGGCGAAGGCGCCCGAGCTCTCCCAGCCTTCATAGAGGCGGGTTTCGAAGCTGCCCGGGGTGAGGGTCTTGTCCAGCATGGGCGCATCCGTCCCCTGCCGGACGGGCGCCGTCAAGGGGCGAGGCGGATCAGCCCAGGGCGCGGCCGACGACGCGCTCGATCTCGGCGCGGACCAGGCGCTCGACCAGGGCGGGAAGGTGCTGGTCGAGCCAGTCCTTCAGCAGGGGGCGCAGTTCCTCCCGCACCACATCCTCAATGCTCGGGCCGCCGCGGGTGACGGCGGCGCCGCGGTCCTGGGAGACGGCGCGGATCAGGGTGCCGATGGCGGCGGTGGCGGCGGCGGCGACGGTGGGGGCAATCAACGCCTCGGCCGGCGGCGGGGGTTCGGGGGCAGGCTCGGGTTCTGGTTCGGGGGGCACGGCGAGCACGGGCCGGGGCAGCGCCTCCGGCTCAGGCTTCGGCGCGGAACCCGGTTCCGGTGGCGGAGCTGGCGCGGCAGCAGCGGGCTCCTGCACCAGCATCTCCTCGGTCAGGGTCAGCGGTTCGGCGGAGGATGACGCGGCCGGAGCCGAGGCCGCGCCGGGTTCGTCCTCGTTCAGGATGCGGCGGATGGAGGCGAGAATATCCTCCATGCTCGGGTCGGCGGGGGCGCCCCCCGGCTGAGCCGGCCGCTCCTCGGCCATCAGCGGCGCTCCGCCACGCCGGAATAGTCGCCGAGGCCGATCCAGCGGTTGCGCACCTCGTTGTAGTAGGCGCGCATGTCGTAGAGATCGACGGCGAGGCCGAGATCGCTCGCGGTCAGACGGCCGATGGTCGCGGCCAGCGCGTAGGATTGCTGGACGACGGTTGCGAGGGCCTGGACCAAGCTGGTGCGGGCGTTCAGCAGTTCCTGCTCGGCGTTCAGCACGTCGAGGGTGGTGCGGCTGCCGACGATCGCCTCGCGCTGGACGCCGTCGAGGGCGATCTCGGCGGCGCGGATCTGGGCGCGGACGCTCTCGACCTGGGCCCGCGAGCTCTGCAGCTGCTCCCAGGCCTGGGTCGCCTGCTGGACCGCGGTGCGGCGCTGGTCGTCCACCGTCTGCCGGGCCTGCTGCTGGCTCTGCCGGGCCTGGCGGACGGCCGCGTACTCCGCGCCGCCCTGGTAGAGCGGCACGGTGAGGTTGGCCGTCACCTGGGCGAAGGTCTGGCGGGTGTGGTTGGTGAGGTTGTTGTCGTTCCGCCCGGCCTGGGTGCTGACACTGAGCGTTGGCGCGAGGGCGGAGGTCTGGATGTTGACGTTGTCCCGCGCCCCGGCCTCGTCAAAAAGGGCGGCGACGACGTTCGGGTTGTTGGCGGCCGCGGCCTGGGCCACCTCCTGGCCGGTGCGGAGCGGCACGCGGAGCGGCTGCGGCGCAACCAGCGTGCCGGGCGGCAGGCCGACCAGGCGCTGGAAGGTGGCGCGTGAGATCTGGAGGTTGCCCTCAGCCTGTGCACGCTGCGAGCGGGCGCCGGCGAGGCGCGATTCAGCCTGGGCGACGTCGGTGCGGGTGATCTCGCCGACGCGGAAGCGCTCATTGGTCGCTCGCAGCTGCTCGGTCAGCACCTGCTCGTTGTTGATGTTGAGGCGCAGCAGCTCCTGGTCGCGGATGACGCCGACATAGGCCGTCACCGTGTCCTGCATCACCTGCTGCTCGGTCGCCAGCAGGCGGGCGCGCTGGGCAAGCACCTGGTTCTCCGCCCGCCGGGTAGAGGCGACGGTGCGGCCGCCGCGAAAAATCGGCTGGGTGATGGTGACGGTGTTGGTGGCGATCGTCCGGTCGTTATGGGTGCTGACGCCGACCTGGCGCGGGCCGCCGGTGTTCGGATCGAGCGCTGTGGTCAGGGCGCGGACACGGCCGTCGGAATAGCCGAAGCTGTTGGCGATGGAGACCGTCGGCCGCCATCCGGCGAGGGCCTGGGGAACGTTCTCGTCCACTGCCCGGAGTTGGGCTCGGGCAGCGAGTAGCGCCGGGTTGTTGGCATAGGCCTGGGCCAGGGCATCCGCCAAGGTCTGCGCCCCGGCCTGCGGCGCCAGCGCGACCAGGGCGGCCGGGGCGAGCAGGGCGGCGGTCAGCACCGGAAAGGGGCGAGTCCACTTCATCGTAAGCTGATCCTTGCGGAGCTATATTAACAAGGTCCTACAGCATCCACGCTTTTGTTGCGAGGACGCCGCGCTTCAGAAGACGAAGCCGGGGCGGCGGGCGAAGGCCGGCAGGGGAGCCGTCGCGCAGTCGAAGGCGGTGACGGTGCTGACGCTGCCGCCGAGCTTCTGCCCCAGCACCGCCTTGCCCTGCCGGCGGCCGATGCCGATGACGGCGACCAGGCGACCGCCTTCGGCCAGCTGCTCGGTGAAAACCGGTGGAACCTCCGGAATCTCACCCTCGATCAGCACGATGTCATAGGGCGCAGCGGCGGCGAAGCCCTGGGTGGGATCGCTCGCCTCCAGCCGCACCGCGCCGGCCGGCAGGCAGGACGGCAGAGCGGCGCGGGCGATCTCGAGCAATGGCGCATCGGCCTCGAGGGCGGTGACGCGGGCGCCGATCCGGGCCAGCACGGCGGCGCCATAGCCGGTGCCGGCGCCGGCCACGAGGGCGCGGTCGCCGGGCCGCACCGCGGCGAGTTGGATCAACCGGGCCAGCACCATCGGCTCGATCATCGCCCGACCGCCGGGGAGCGGGATGTCCTCATCGGTATAGGCCCGGGCCGTGGCTGCACGGGGAAGGAAGCGCTCGCGCGGCAGGTCGCGCATCGCTTCGAGCAGGCGGGGATCGGTCACCTTGTTGGGGCGAAGCTGTCCGTCCACCATGCGCTTGCGCGCATCCGCATAGTCCATGAGGCGCAATCTCCAGCCGCCGCCAAGGCTCGCCCGCCGGGACGGTCCTTGCGGCCGGAGGGGGTTATAGGGGGCGCCTCCCCTCGACGCCAAGCGGGCGTGTTGCGGCGCACGCTTGACCTGACGCCTCTGTGGCCTCAAAGAGGCGCGGCGCACGGGGCTTGCCTCGGCGGTCCGGTGGCCGAGTGGTCAGGCACAGGTCTGCAAAACCTGCTACGGCGGTTCAATTCCGCCCCGGACCTCCAGCTCTTGTCTCGTGGGGGCTTTCATCATCAGCGGTGCCCTGCTATAGGCGCCGCCCACTGGCTGATCCGGCGTGGCGCAGCGGTAGCGCAGCGGACTGTTAATCCGTTGGTCGTTGGTTCGAATCCAACCGCCGGAGCCATCCTTCCCCTCTCCCTTGCCGATCCCCCCTGCCCCGCCCTATCGGTGGTGCATGGACATCCCCCGCATCGGCCATAATGGCGGCCCGCCGCTCGATCCCGAGGAAAGCTGGCGCGGCTATGTCTGGCGCCGGGCCCACAAGCGGGCCTGGAAGACGCCGCCGCGCGAGATCGCGCTCCGCCGGCTCGCGCGGGCCGAGGAGCTGGGTATGACCTACAAGGAGTATACGCTCGAGATCTTGGAACGCGGGCGCTACCTGTGAGCGGGACGGGCTGGTTCCGGCTCGCCGTGGCGGTGGGCGGGCTGGTGCCGGTGCTGGCAGGGCTCGGTGGAATGCTGACGGGACCCGCGATGCTCGGAGCCGAGTCGGGGGCGGATGAGGACAGCCATCTCCGCTATCTCTCCGGGTTACTGCTCGGCATCGGGCTCGGGTTCTGGAGCACGCTCGGCGATCCGGCGCGGCATGCGGGACGGTTCCGGCTGCTGACGGCGATCGTCGTGCTGGGCGGGCTTGGGCGCCTCTTCGGCCTGGCCGTCCGCGGGGTGCCGGGGTGGCCGATGCTGGCGGCGCTCGGCATGGAGCTGGTGGTGACGCCGCTACTCTGCCTCTGGCAGGCGAGGCTGGTGCGATGAGGCGGGGGCTGGCGATCGGCCTCGTCGCGCTGCTGTCGGTGGGGTTCTTCTTCCGAAATCAGATCGGCGACGGCTTCACCCTGCTGGTGGGCGACCGGCATGATGCGGTGATCGAGCTCTCGATCCTCGAGCATTGGGTCAATGTTCTGGCGGGACGCTCGGCCTGGGACCGGACGGACTACTTCTTTCCGGTTCCGGGGACGCTCGGCTACAATGACGGCTATCTCGTCTTCGGCCTGTTGCAGGCGGGGTTCCGGGCGGCGGGGGTGGACCTCTTCCTCGGCGGCGAGCTGGTCAACATGACCTTGAGGCTGATCGGCTTCCTCGGCGCTTATGCGCTCGGGCGGCGGGCGATCGGGCTGCCCTTTGGCTGGGCGCTGCTTGGGGCGGCGCTCTTCACCATCAGCAACAACCTCTACATCCGTGGCAGCCACGCTCAGCTGTTCAGCGTAGGGCTGGTGCCGGTCCTGGCGCTGCTGCTGCATGGGGCGGTCGTGGCATTGCTGGAAGGGCGGCGGGGCGCGCTGCTGGGCTGGGGGGCGGGATTCGCGCTGGGCTTCGCGGCCTGCCTGATGACCGGCTTCTACATGGCTTGGTACTTCGCTTGGTGCGGCGGCGTGATGCTGCTGGCTTGGCTGGTGGTGGCGGGGCGGCCGGCGCGGCGGCGGCTGCTCGGAGCCATGCGGACGCAGGCCTTGCCGTTGGCGGCCATCGGCCTGCTGGCCGTAGTCGCGGAAATCCCCTTCCTTTCGCTCTACCTGCCGAAGGCGGCGGAGACGGGGATGCACCCTTGGGCCGATGTGCTGAGGCACGTCCCCTCCCCGCTCGACATTATCCATGTGGGCGAGGCGAACTATCTCTGGGGCTGGCTGGTGCGGGCGATGAACGGTGTCTTCCGGCCCGGCTTCCCCTTCTGGTCGGAGCTGATGACGGGGATGCCGCCGCTGCTGCTGCTGATCTTCGCAGCCTCGCTGCTCTGGCTCTGGCGCGGCGGGGGCGAGGCGCCGCCGGGGCGCGTGGCCATGCTGCGTGCGCTCGCCATCGCGGTGCTGGTGACCTGGGCGCTCAGCCTGCAGCTGGGCGGCGTGACGGGGTGGTCGCTGGTCTACCGCCTCGTGCCGGGGGCGAAGGCGGCGCGGGTGGTGGCGCGCTATCAGATTTTTCTCACCCTGCCCGTCATCCTGTTGGCGATGACGGTGCTCTCAGCGGAGGCGCGACGGCTGCCGCGGCTGACCGTGGCGCTGCTCTGCGGGCTGCTGCTGGCGGAGGAGGCGAATGGCTACGCGCCGCTCTTCCTCGACCGGCCGCTGGAAGCGGGGCGGCTGGCAGCGGTGCCGCCGGCGCCGCCGGAATGCCACGCCTTCTACGTCTCGGCGGCGCGGAGGGAGAGCCGCTTCGGCGAGGAGGTCGCCAATGTCTACAACCACAATACCGAGGCGATGCTGGTGGCGGCGGTGCGGCGTGTGCCGACGATCAACGGCATCTCCACCTTCAACCCGCCTTTCTGGCCCGATGCGATCCCGGATGACCCGCGATACCTGGCACAGGTGCGGGCCTATGCCGCGCATTGGCAGGTGACGGGGCTCTGTGCACTGGACCTCCAACGCTTCACCTGGAGCGGGCCGGAGTAGCTTGCGCGGCGTGTCGAGCTTAGCCATGATCGTGGTGGGAGAAGAAATGCAGCACCGGCTGACACCGTCGGCCTGACGTCGCTAGGCGCAGGCATCACGAGGTTTGCGCCATGCCTGCCCAACACGAAATTCCTGCGACGCCCGAGGCGCTGATCTGGGGCTCGCTCGATGCGGCGACACCGCCGGCGCTGACCGTCGACTCCGGCGATGTGGTGACGATCACCGCCGTGCCGGCCGGCGGCACGCCCGCTTTTCCGCCCGATGCGGCACTGGTGCCGGAGGCCTATCGTGCCGCCGTCGGGGGGCTGGCACAGGGGCCGGGAGCGCATTTCGTCAACCGGCCCGTCTTCGTCCGCGGCGCAGCGCAGGGCGATGTGCTGCAGGTCGACATCCTTTCGGCCGAGCCGTGGATGGATTGGGGCTTCGTCTCCATCATGCCGCTGCTCGGCACGCTGCCCGACGAATTCACCGAGTACGAGACAATCCATCCTCGCATCGACAGGGCGCGCGGCACCTGCCGCCTGCCCTGGGGGATGGAGTTGCCGCTTGATCCTTTCTTCGGCGTCATCGGCGTGGCGCCGCCGCCGGAATGGGGGTGCTGCTCCACCAACGTGCCGCGCGCCTTCGGCGGCAACATGGACAACAAGGAGCTGAAGGCGGGGACGACGCTTTATCTGCCGGTCTTCAACGAGGGCGCGCTCTTCTACGCTGGCGACGGGCATGGCGTGCAGGGCGATGGCGAGGTCTGCATCACCGCGCTGGAGACCGGGCTGAAGGGCAGCTTCCGGCTGACGGTGCGGAAGGATCTGAGCCTGAAGATGCCCTTCGCGGAGACGGCGACGCACCTGATCTCGATCGGGCTCGACGAGGATCTCGACGATGCGGCGAAGCAGGCGGTACGCGAGATGGTGCGGGAGATCTGCGCCCGCACCAACCTCAGCCGCAACCAAGCCTACATGCTCTGCTCGCTGATCGGTGACCTACGGGTGACGCAGACCGTCGATGGCAACAAGGGCGTGCACATGCTGCTCGCCAAGCAATACCTTTGATGCGGGACCAGGGAGACAGACAAATGCAGCGCAGGACCCTCATCGCCGCGGCCGGGGGGCTCGCGGCGCCGCTCGTCTTCCGCCATGCGGCACTCGGTGCCGATCCGATCAAGGTGGTGAGCATCCACGACGCCTCGGGCGGGCTCGACATCTACGGCAAGCCGATGATTGCCTGCATCGACTTCGCGGCCGATGAGATCAATGCCGCAGGCGGACTGCTGGGGCGGCCGGTGCAGGTGATTAACTACGATCCGCAGTCCAACATCCAGCTTTATACGCAGTTCGCCACTCAGGCGGCGACGCGGGACAGGGCCGCAGTTGTGCATGCGGGTATCACATCGGCTTCGCGCGAGGCGATACGCCCGGTGCTGAAGCGCTACAACACACTCTACTTCTACAACACGCAGTATGAGGGCGGAGTCTGCGACCGGAACTGCTTCTGCACCGGCTCGACGCCGGCGCAGAATGTGCAGCGGCTGGTGCCGCACATCATGCAGAAATGGGGCAAAAAGGTCTATATTGTCGCCGCCGACTACAATTATGGTCAGATCACCAGCAAATGAGTGACCAAGTACTTCCGCGATGGCGGCGGGGATGCGGTGGCGGTCGACTTCTTCCCGCTCGACGTCACCAATTTCGGTCCGGCGATCCAGAAGATACAGGCGGCGAAGCCAGACATGGTGGTCTCTGCGCTCGTCGGCGGGGCGCATGTCTCCTTCTACCGCCAGTGGGCGGCGGCGGGCATGAAGAGCCGCATCCCGATGGCATCGACCACCTTCGGCGGCGGCAATGAGAGCCTGCTCCTTTCGCCCGAGGAGGGTGATGGGATCGTCTGCGCCTTCTCGTATTTCCAGGAGGTCGATAACGCGGCGAACAAGGCTTTCCTCGAGAAGTTCCGGGCGAAGCTCGGCGCCAACACCCCTTATCTCGGGGCGGAACTCGCCATGCGGAGCTATACCGGAATGAGGCTCTGGGCGGAGGGCGTGAAGCGCGCCGGCACGACCGACCGGATGAAGGTGATCGAGGCGCTGGGATCGGGCATCAGCGTCGATGGCCCCCCGGGCCGGACGATGCTCGACCCGAAGACCAACCACGTCACGCTCGATGTCTATGTGGCCGAGGTGAAGAATCGCGGCTTCAACGTGCTGCAGCATTTCCCCAACTCGCCGCCCGCCGATACGCAATCGGTCTGCGACCTGCAGAAGGAGCCGAATGCCAATCGCCAGGTGGTGGTGGACGTCAGGATCTAGCCATGGATCTCGTCCTCGCCACCGGGATCCAGGCGCTGAGCGGCATCGCCACGCTGCTGCTCATCAGCCTCGGCCTCGCCATCGTCTTCGGCATGATGCGGGTGATCAACCTGGCGCATGGCGAATTCCTGATGCTTGGCGCCTATAGCGCGATCCTCGCGGTGCAGGCGGGGATCAATCTTTGGGTGGCGATGCTGGTGGTGGCGCCGCTTTGCGTCGGGCTGTTCGGCGTCGTGGTCGAGCGGCTGGTGATCAGGCGGCTCTACGGGCGGATGGTGGATACGATGCTGGCGACATGGGGCCTGTCGCTGGCGCTGATCGGGGCGGTGACGATGATCTTCGGCAATACCGTCGCGGGCTTCTCGGCGCCGCTCGGCAGCGTCCAGATCGGGGCCTACAGCACCTCGGGCTATGGATTGTTCCTGATCGCGGCGACGATGGTGCTGCTCGCCGCGGTCTGGGCGGTGCTGCGCTTCACGCCGGCCGGGTTGATCGCGCGGGGCACGATGCAGAATGCCGGCATGGCGGCGGCGCTCGGCGTGCCGACGGAGCGAGTCTATGCGCTGTCCTTCGCGGCAGGCGCGGCGGTGTCGGGGCTGGCGGGGGCGCTGATCGCGCCAATGTCGGGCGTGGTACCCACCATGGGCACAGCCTATATCGCGCGAAGCTTCATCACTGTCATTACCGGAGGTGCCGCGATGCTGGCGGGGACGAGTTCGGCAGCTGGCCTGCTCGGCAGCGTCAACACGCTCGGCACCTTCGTCACGACACCGGTGCTGGGCGAGGTGCTGATGCTCGCCGTCGCCATCTTGCTGCTGCGGCTGCTGCCGCAGGGCATCACCGGGCGCTTCTTCCGGCGATCGCTGTGATGGAGGATCGTCGCACGCTCCTCCAGGCGGTGCTGGCGCTGCTGGCAGGGGGGGTCGCCGCCTGGTGGCTGCCGCAGGTGCTGGAGCTCTTCGCCATCATCAATGCGACGGTTTATGTCGCCATGGCTCTTCTGGCCTTGAGCCTTGCGCTCGTCTGGGGGTTCGGCGGCATCCTCTGCTTCGGACAGGCCGCCTTCTTCGGGCTGGGGGGCTACGCCTATGCCGTGGCGGCGTTGAACCTGCCGGACACCACCTATGCCATCCCCATCGCGCTTGGCGTGCCAATGCTGGCAGCGGCGGCGCTGGGCTATGTGATGTTCTATGGCAAGGTCAGTGATGTCTATATGGGGGTCATCACCCTGACGGTGACGCTGATCCTGTTCAACTTCATCAATTCGACGGCGGGCGAGGAGTGGCGGATCGGCGCGGCGCCGCTCGGCGGGTTCAACGGCATCCCTTCGACTCCGCCGCTCAACATGCCGGGCGACCCGGGGACGGCGCTGACGCCGGAGCAGATCTTCGTCATCGCGGTGGCCTGTCTTGCGGGGTGCTATGCGGCCTGCAAGCTGATCCTCAGAAGCCATTTCGGCCGGGTCGTGACCGCCATCCGCGAGAACGAGCTGCGGGCGGCGCTGCTGGGCTACAACGTGCGGCTCCACAAGCTGGCGATCTTCGCCATCGGCGGTCTGATGGCGGGGCTGGCAGGGATGCTCTTCGCCAATTGCGTCTTCGTCAGCCCTACCATGTTCTCGCTGGCCTATTCGGGGCAAGTGATCATCTGGGTGATGGTGGGGGGCGTGGGGACGTTGCTCGGGCCGATCATCGGCGCGATGCTGCTGCAGGCGCTAACGGCCTGGGCGGGAACGCTGCCGGAGGTCAATCCGAACCTCATTCTCGGACTGGTGCTGGTGGTGGCGGTGCTTGCCATTCCACGCGGCTTGCAGCCGACCATGGCCACGCTGCTGCGGCGGCGCGCGCCATGACCGCCTTGCTGGCAACCGAGGGGCTGACGATGCGCTTCGGCGGCGTCGTGGCTGTCGACAATGTCAGCCTTGCCGTGTCGGAGCGGGAGCTGCGCTGCCTGATCGGGCCGAACGGGGCGGGGAAGAGCACCTTCTTCCGCTGCCTTACCGGGCAGTACCGGCCGACGGCTGGGCGCATCCTTTGGCGGGGGCGGGATATCACCGGTCTTGAGCCGCATGCGATCGCGCGGCTCGGCATCGGCATCAAGACACAAGTTCCGTCGCTCTTCGACGGGCTTACCGCCATTGAGGGCGTGACGCTCGCGGTGCGGCGGAAGCACGGGGAGCGGGAGGCGCGGCGGCGGGCGATGGCGGCGCTGGAACGTCTCGGCATCGGCGCGCTTTCCGGCGCGCTGGTCGGACTGCTGGCGCATGGGCAGCGGCAGCTCGTCGAGCTGGCGACGGTTGTGGCACCGGAGCCGGACCTCATCATCCTCGACGAGCCGACGGCGGGGATGAGCGCGGAGGAAACGGCGGGCACGGCCGCACTGATCCGCGAGATGAATCGTGACCATGCCGTCATCGTCGTCGAGCATGACATGCAGTTCATTCGGGCGATCGCCAGCGGCATCACAGTTTTTCATCAGGGGCGGGTGCTGGTCGAGGATTGCGCCGCCAAGGTGCTCGCCGATCCGCGCGTGCATGACGTCTATCTCGGGCGGCCGCCGACGCCGCAGGTCGTGGTGCCGGCATGATGCGGGTCGAGAGCCTCGTCGCCGGCTATGGACGCATCGGCGTGCTGCATGGAACGACCCTCGGTGTCGAGGCGGGGAGCTGCGTCGGCATACTGGGCCATAACGGCATGGGCAAGACGACGCTGCTGCGCGCCATCATGGGCCTGCTGCCCTGCAAGGGCGGGCGCATCCTGCTCGACGGGCGAGACATCCAGCACCTGCCGCCGCATGAGCGGGGGCGGCGCGGGCTCGGTTATGTCCCGCAGGGGCGGCAGATTTTCCCTTCCCTCTCCGTCCTCGACAACCTGCGCTTCGCCGTCGTCGCCAAGGGCGGCAAGGATGGCGATGTCGTCGCGGAAGTGCTGGAGGAGTTCCCCGAGTTGCGGCGACTGCTCGACCGGCCGGGCGGTGCGCTCTCGGGTGGCGAGCAGCAATTGCTGGCGCTGGCGCGGGCGCTTTGCGGACGGCCGAGGCTGCTGCTGCTCGACGAGCCGACGGAGGGCATCCAGCCCTCCATCAACGCGGCGATCGTGGAGCGCATCCATGCGCTGCGGCGGCGCGGGCTCTCCGTGCTGCTGGTCGAGCAGAATCTCGACTTCATCGAGGCCCTGGCGGACCGCATCCTGCTGATCCAACGCGGCCGCATTACGCGGGAAATCCCGCCCGCCGCGCTCGGCGACCCTGCCCTCGTGCAGGAATTCGTGGGCACGAGCGCCTGAACTGGAGGAGAGCGACCATGCCGCTGGGAACGCTGAGGCTGCCGAGCACCGAGGAACTGCGCAAGGTTGCCGAGGAACTCGGGATGAGCATGACCGAGAGCGAGCTGACGCAGCATCGCGCCAGCCTCGAAGGCAGCATTGCCGCCTACAACATCGTCGACCAGATGACGGACGAGTTGCCGGAGGTGAAGTGGCCGAGGACGCCGGGCAAGCGGCCGGCCGCCGAGGAGAATCCTTACGGCGCCTGGTATGTGAAGAGCACGGTGGAAGGCGCGTCTTCGGGCAAGCTCAAGGGCAAGACCATCGCGCTGAAGGACAATATCTGCCTTGCCGGCGTGCCGATGATGAATGGCGCCTCGACGCTCGAGGGCTATGTGCCGGATGTCGATGCGACGGTCGTCACGCGCATCCTCGATGCGGGCGGAACCATCGCCGGCAAGACGGTCTGCGAGTATTTCTGCTTCTCTGGCGGCAGTCATACCAGCGCGCCGGCGCCGGTGCATAATCCGCACCGCATGGGGTACTCGGCGGGTGGCTCCTCCTCCGGCAGCGCGGCCGTCGTGGCGGCGGGCGAGGTGCCGATGGCGCTCGGCGGCGACCAGGGCGGGTCGATCCGCATGCCGGCCTCGTTCTGCGGCATCTATGGGATGAAGCCGACGCATGGGCTGGTGCCCTATACGGGCATCATGCCGATCGAGCTGACCATCGACCATACCGGGCCGATGACGGCGACGGTCGAGGACAATGCGCTGCTGCTGGAGGTACTGGCGGGGCCGGACGGGCTCGACCCCAGGCAGTACAATACAGCACCCGTGCCGGCCTATCGCGACCTGATGCGGGGCGGCATCGCAGGGATGAAGATGGCGCTGATCGAGGAAGGCTTCGGCCACCCGCAATCGCAGGAGAAGAACGACGCGTTGGTGCGCGAGGCCGCAGAGCGGCTGCGCGGGCTCGGCGCGACGGTGGAGAAGGTCTCGCTGCCGATGCATCGGCTGGGGGCTGCGATCTGGCTGCCGGTGACGGCCGAAGGGGCGACCGTGCAGATGATGCATGGCAACGGCTTCGGCTTCAATTGGCAGGGGCTCTATGTCAACTCGCTGCTCGATGCGCACAGCAATTGGCGCGGGCGGGCGGATGAGCTGTCGGAGACGCTGAAGAACACCATGCTGCTCGGGCATTACATGGTGACACGGCATCGCGGGCATTACTACGCCAAGGCGCAGAACCTAGTTCGGCGCTTGCGGGCGGCCTATGACTCGGTGCTGACGCAATACGATCTGCTGGCGATGCCGACGCTGCCGATGGCGGCGACGCCGCTGCCGGTGGCCGATGCGCCGACCAGCGAGATCATCCAGCGCGCCTTCGAGGTGCTGCCCAATACCGCGCCTTTCGACTGCACGCATCACCCGGCCATGTCGGTGCCGTGCGGGCTGGCTGATGGGCTGCCGATCGGGCTGATGCTGGTCGGCAAGATGTATGACGAGGGCACGATCTACCGCGCCGCAGCTGCCTTTGAGAGCGGCGTCGACTGGAAGGGCATCACGGCCTGATCCAAGGGCTTCGAGCGCTTTACGATCGCTTGAGGAGGGCAAAGCCCTCCTCAACCCTGGCGGAGACGCGCGATAGCATCGCCGGTGAGAAGCGCTGCCTCGCCCGCGACGAAGCAGGCCAGGACGCGCGGCCCGGCGGGATCGATCACGACGACATCGCCGCGCATGCCCGGATGCAGCGCGCCGCGGTCGGTCAGGCCGGCCGCCGTGGCCGGGTTGGCGGAGACGAGGGGCCAAGCCTCGGCGAGGCTCAGCTTACCGCGGCGGGCCATGGCGAAAGGGGCTTCGAGCAGGGCAGGCCAGTGGTAATCGCTGGCAAGGATCGTCACCAGGCCGCGCTCGACAAGCGGGGCAGCGCTGGCCCAACCGAGATGGCTGCCGCCGCGGACGACGTTGGGGGCACCCATCACCACCGCCTCACCATGAGCGCGGGCATCGGCGGCGACGGCCTCGGCCATCGGAAATTCGCAGAGGCGGGCACCGAGGGCGCGGTAGAGGGCGCGGTCCTCCAGCGTTGCGTCGTCATGGCTCAGCATCGGGATGCCGGCAGCGGCCGCGGCGAGGCGGGCGCGGGCGGCCGGGATCTCGCCGCGGCGGGCGGCGATGCGTTCGATCAAGGCATGAAATTCCTCGGGGGTGAGACCGGCGCGGCCGGCATACTTCGCCAAGTCCTTGGCGTTGCCGAGCTTTTCAAGGATGGCGGGCGTGTGGTCGTTGAAGCCGAGCAGGTGGATGCGGCCCGCCGCGATGCCGGCCAGGACGTCGTCGACTGCATAGAGATTATCGGCTTCGAAGCGGCAATGGATGCGGAGGTCGAGAGGAAGCGCACCGGCTCCGTCCAGCGCGGCCATGAGGGCCCGCCACATGGCGAGGGAGCGGAGGCCTGGCTCCCAGGACAAGGTCACGCCGAGGAAGGCGGTGGTGATGCCGGAGGCGAGCAGCTGGGCGACGGTGTCGCGCAATGCGAGGGCCGGCGGGAAGTTGATGCCAGGCCGTGGTTGCAGGCTGCGTTCATGCGCATCGCCATGGATGTCGACGAGGCCCGGGAGTACGAGGAGGCCGGTGGCGTCGAGGCGGCGGGCGCCGGGAAGCGGGGTGGCGGCGATCGCCTCGCCGGCCAAGGCGAGGTCGCCGGCGGCGAGGGTGGCGCCGCGCAGCACATCGCCGCCGGTGATGTGCCAGCCGGTCATGTCAGCTTTCCGCTACGATCTGCACGCGGCCAGAGGCGTAGCAGCCGAAGCTGACCTCGACCGGCTGGCCCTCGGGGTCGACATTCAACGCCTCGGTCACCAGCACGGGGCGGTTGCGGGATTGCTCAAGCAGCATGGCCTCTTCCGGCGTCGGCATGCGGGCGGTGATGCGGGTGGCCTCGCGGCGGTAATCGGCGATGCCAAGGCGGGCCAGGACGCGGGTGATGGAGGCCTCCTCGGCGAGCAGGGTGGCGATGCCGGGGAAGCGGACGGCCGAAAACCAGTGGGTGCCGATGGCGATGGGGCGGCCATCGACCAAGCTCAGCCGTTCGGCGAGGACCACGGGGCGACCACGGCGGAGCCGGAGCTGCTCGGCGATATGCGCCTCGGCAGGCAGTTCCTCGATGCGGAGGATGCGGCCCTGGGGCTCGCGGTTCTGCCGGCGGATGGTTTCCGAGAAGCGGGTGCGAGAGCCGACCGGGTAGTCGAGCACATCCTCGGCGATGAAGCTGCCGCGGCCCTGCTCGATGCGGACGAGGCCGCGGCTTTCCAGCTCCTCCATGGCGCGGCGGACGGTGTGCCGGTTGACGGCGAAGCGGGCGGAGAGCTCCGCCTCGGTCGGCAGGCGGGAGCCGGGCGCGAGGTTGCCGCTGGCAATCTCGCGTTCCATCGTGCCGGCGATCTGGCGCCAGAGGGCGACGCCCTGGCCGCGAGCGAGGGTGGCTGTCTTGTTCATTGAAGTTTCAACCATGGGCCCTGTCCGGCATGTAATGTTACAAGCACAATAGGTAGGTAGACGTCCAGTTGTCTAGACTTTATGATTTTTCCTATGTCCGATGACGCAATGATGATGCAGGCGGCGCGGCGCCGCTGGATGGGCGTGCTGGCGCGTGCCGATGCGGATGCCATAGCGGCCCGGCTGGCGGAGGCCCCTGCCCTGCCCCGCCATGTCAGGCTGCGCGGGCCGGAGACCGGACTGGTGATGACGCGCGGCCGGCAAGGTGGCGATGGTGCGCCGTTCAATCTCGGCGAGATGACGGTGACGCGGTGCAGCGTTCGGCTGGCGGATGGACCAGTCGGCCATGCCTATGTTGCCGGCCGGGATGCCCGGCAGGCGGAGCTGGCGGCGGTGATCGATGCGGCACTGCAGGACCCGGCCAGGCACAAGGCGCTGCTGGCGGTGGTGATCGAGCCGCTGGCGGAGGCGCAGGCCGCCAGGGCCGCGCGCGAGGCGGCGAAGGCGGCGGCGACGCGGGTGGAGTTCTTCACCATGGCGACGATGCGATGAGCGGCCTGACCCCCGGTTTCGCCGATCCGGTGCCGGATGCGCAGGCCTGGTTCCGGGCGCTGCTCGAGGCGATGGCGCGGCCTGGACGGATCCAACGCGTCGCCGCCCTGCCGCAGGCGCCGGCGCCGCTGGCCCCGGCGGCAGCGGCGGTGCTGCTGACGCTGGCGGATGCGGAGACGCCGGTCTGGATGGATGCGGGACCCGGGGCGGAGGAGTGGTTGCGCTTCCATGCCGGCTGCCCGCTGGTAGCGGAGCCGGGGGCGGCGGGCTTCCTGCTGGCGGCGGGCGCGATGCCGGAGCTGGCAGCGCTGGACGCCGGGACCGAGGAGGAGCCGCACCGTTCGGCGACGCTCATCCTGCAGGTGGCGGGGCTGGAGACGGGACGGGGCTGGCGGCTCACCGGGCCTGGCATCGGGACGGAGCATCGCCTGTCGGTCGAGGGCTTGCCTGGCGGCTTCCTCGCAGCCTGGGCAGCCAACGGGAGGCGGTTTCCGCGCGGGATCGACCTGGTGCTCTGCGCCGGGGACAGGCTGGCGGCGCTGCCACGCACCACGCGTATCGAGGGAGCCGGCTGATGGCCTATGTGGCGGTCAAGGGAGGCGAGCGGGCGATCGAGGCGGCGCATGCCTGGCTAGCCGAGGAGAGGCGAGGCGATCCGGCGCTGCCGGAGCTGAGCCTCGCCCAGATTGAGGCGCAGCTTGGCCTCGCCGTGGACCGGGTGATGGCGGAGGGGGCCTGCCATGACCGGGGGCTCGCCGCGCTCGCCATCAAGCAGGCGCGGGGCGACCTGATCGAGGCAGCCTTCCTGCTGCGGGCCTATCGCACCACCCTGCCCCGCTTCGGTGCGAGCCTGCCAGTCGAGACCGAGGCGATGCGCGTCAGGCGGCGGATCAGCGCGACCTACAAGGAGTTGCCGGGAGGGCAGGTGCTGGGGCCCACCTTCGACTACACGCACCGGCTGCTGGACTTCGCCCTGGCCGCCGAGGGCGGCGTGCCGGCGTCGGCGCCGGAGGCTCCGGCCGGTGAGCTCTCGATGCCACGGGTGACGGGGTTGCTGGCACAGGAAGGGCTGATGGCCCCGGAGCAGCCCTCCGAGGCGGAGCCACGCGACCTGACGCGGGAGCCGCTTGACTTCCCGGCCGAGCGGCCGCTGCGGCTGCAGGCGCTGGCGCGGGGCGACGAGGGCTTCCTGCTGTCGCTCGGCTACTCGACGCAGCGCGGCTACGGCAACGCGCATCCCTTCGTCGGCGAGATTCGCATGGGGGCGGTGATGGTGGAGTTCGAGCCGCCGGAGCTCGGCTTCCCGATCGATCTCGGCGAGATCACCGTCACGGAATGCCAGATGGTGAACCAGTTCGCCGGCTCTAAGACAGAGCCGCCGCAATTCACCCGCGGCTACGGGCTGGTCTTCGGCCAGGGCGAGCGGAAAGCGATGACGATGGCGCTGGTCGACCGGGCGCTGCGCGCGGCGGAGCTCGGCGAGCCGGTGGAGGCACCGGCGCAGGACCAGGAATTCGTGCTGTACCACTGCGACAATGTGGAGGCGACGGGCTTCGTCGAGCATCTGAAGCTGCCGCATTATGTCGATTTCCAGAGCGAGCTGGAGAAGATCCGGCTGCTGCGGCGGGAGGCCGGAGGCGAATGACAGCGCTCGGCTATAATTTCGGCTATCTCGACGAAAACACCAAGCGGATGATTCGCCGCGCCTTGCTGAAGGCCGTAGCGGTCCCGGGCCATCAGGTGCCCTTCGGCGCGCGGGAGATGCCGCTGCCCTATGGCTGGGGGACGGGCGGCATCGCCGTCACGGCCAGCGTCATCGGCGCCGGCGACCGGTTGAAGGTGATCGACCAGGGGGCGGACGACACGACCAATGCCGTCTCCATCCGGCGCTTCTTCGCCAAGGTGGCGGGGGTGGAGACGACGGAGCGGACGGGCGAGGCGACGATCATCCAGACGCGGCATCGCATCCCGGAGACGCGGCTGCGCGAGGGGCAGATCCTGGTCTACCAGGTGCCGATGCCGGAGCCGCTCTTCCGGCTGGAGCCGCGCGTCTCCGAGACGAAGCGGATGCATGCGCTGGCCGATTACGGACTGATGCATGTGAAGCTTTACGAGGACATCGCCCGCCATGGCCATGTGGCGATGAGCTACAACTACCCGGTGCTGGTCGGTGGGCGCTACCTGATGTCGCCCTCGCCGATCCCCGCCTTCGACAACCCGAAGATGGACCGGATGCCGGCCCTGCAGCTCTTCGGCGCAGGGCGGGAGAAGCGGATTTATGCGGTGCCGCCCTATACCGCGGTGAAGAGCCTCGATTTCGAGGACCATCCTTTCCGGCCGGCGCGGGCGGATGCGCCCTGCGCGCTCTGCGGCAGCCGGGAGAGCTATCTCGATGAGGTCGTCGTGGACGACAAGGGCGGACGGATGTTCGTCTGCTCCGATACCGACTACTGCGCCACGCGCCAGACGCAGCGGGAGGCGGCGGAATGAGTGCGCTGCTGGAAGCCGAGGGGCTGGCGCTCCGCTTCGGGGCGGTGCCGGCGCTGGATGGCGTGGCGCTCGAGATTTTTCCCGGCGAAGTTGTCGCCATCGTCGGCGAGTCAGGCTCGGGCAAGACGACGCTGCTGCGCGTGCTCTCCGGCATGATGCGGCCGGAAGCGGGCGAGGTCCGCTACCGCGACCCGGAGGGCGGATTTCATGTCCTCCATGAAATGAAGGAAGCGGCGCTGCGCCGACTGCACCGGACGGATTGGGGCTTCGTCCACCAAAATCCGCGCGACGGGCTGCGCATGCGCGTCTCGGCGGGCGGCAATATCGGCGAGCGGCTGATGGCGGTGGGGGCGCGGAATTACGGCAGTATCCGTGCCGAAGCAGCGGAGTGGCTGCGGCGGGTCGAGATCGATCCGGCACGGATCGACGGCATGCCGGCGCTCTTCTCGGGCGGCATGCAGCAGCGACTGCAGATCGCGCGCACTTTGGTGACACGGCCGCGGCTGGTCTTCATGGACGAGCCAACGGGGGGCCTCGATGTCTCGGTGCAGGCGAAGCTGCTCGATATGGTCCGGGCGCTGGTCGCCGATCTCGGCCTCTCCGTGGTGATCGTGACGCATGACATAGCAGCAGCGCGGCTGCTGGCGCATCGGCTGCTGGTCATGCGGCGGGGGCAGGTGGTGGAGCAGGGGCTGACCGACCGGGTACTCGACGACCCGCAGCATGAGTATACCCAGCTGCTCGTCGCCTCGGTGCTGGCGGCATGAGCGCGGCAATCCGCACTGAAGGGCTCGGCAAGTCCTTCACCCTGCATCTCCAAGGCGGGCTTCGCATTCCTGTGCTGGAGAGTGTCGAAATGGCAGTGGCGGCGGGGGAATGCGTGGCCCTCGCCGGGCCCTCCGGCGCCGGCAAGTCGACGCTGATGCGGCTGCTCTACGGCAATTACGGTGCGGGGACGGGGCGCATCCTCATCCGCCACCGTGGGGCGGAGGTCGATCTCGCAGCGGCCGATGCGCGTCTGGTGCGCGAGGTGCGGTGCGAGACGCTCGGCTATGTCAGCCAGTTCCTCCGCGTCATCCCGCGCGTGCCGACGCTCGACATCGTCGCCGAGCCGCTGATGGCGCGGGGCGTGGCGCGCGAGGCGGCGCGGGCGCGGGCGGCGGAACTGCTGGCGCGGCTCAACCTGCCGGCGCGGCTGCATGGGCTGCCGCCGGCGACCTTCTCCGGGGGCGAGCAGCAGCGGGTGAACCTGGCGCGGGGCTTCGTCCCCGGCTACCCGGTGCTGCTGCTCGACGAGCCGACGGCGAGCCTCGATGCCGGCAACCGTGCGGTGGTGGTCGGGCTGATCCGTGCTGCCAAGCAAGCGGGCACTGCGGTCATCGGCATCTTCCATGACACCGAGGTGCGCGACCAAGTCGCGGACCGATTGTTCGAGGTCCTGCCCATGCCGGTCGCTGCTTGATGTCCGAGACCATCCTCACCCATGCCCTGCTCGTCCTGCCGGAGGATGTGGTGCCCGGCACGCTGGTGCTGCGCGACGGGCTGATCGCCGATGTGCAGCCGGGGAGCAGCAGCCTTGCGGGGGCGGTGGATTGCGGCGGCGAACACATCATCCCCGGCGTGGTCGATCTCCATACCGATAACCTCGAGCGCCAGGTGCAGCCGCGGGCGAATGCGCGCTGGCCAAGCCGCTCCGCCCTGCTGGCTCACGATGCACAATGCGCGGCGGCGGGCGTCACTACCGTCTTCGACGCGCTCTGCCTCGGCGATCTCGGCTTCGATCCAGGGCGGGTGCAGACCTTCTACGAGGGTGTCGCCGACCTCGCCGCGCTGGTGCCGACCGGCCTGCTGAAGGCGGAGCATCTCCTGCATCTCCGCTGCGAGCTGCCGGCGACCGACATGGTACCGGCGGTGGAGAGCGTCGCCGACCATCCCCTCGTTGCCATGGTCAGCCTGATGGACCACTCGCCAGGCGTCGGCCAGTACCGGGACATCCCCCGCTACCGTGCGATGCGGCAGCGGCAGAAGCAGATGAGCGATGCCGAGGTGGATGCGCGCATCGCCGAGTTGCTGGAGCGCCGTGCCCGGCTGCGCGAGCCGCAGCGGCGCTGGCTGCTGGACCGCATCGCCCATCGCGACCTGCCGCTCGCCAGCCATGACGATGACGACGTGGCGGAGATGGCGCGCAATGCGGATGACGGCATCCGCATCAGCGAGTTTCCGGTGACGATGGAGGCAGCCTGCGCGGCACGGGAGCTTGGCGTGACGGTGATCGCCGGGGCGCCGAACATCGTCCGCGGCGGCAGCCATTCCGGCAATGTAGCAGCGGCTGACCTTATTCGTGCGGGTGCGGTCGATGCGCTGGCCAGCGACTATGTGCCGGCGGCGATGGTGGAGGCGGCGTGGATTGCGGCCGCGACCACTGGCATCTCCCTTCCCCAGGCTGTCGCCACCATCACCGACGGGCCGGCATGCATGGCGCGGCTGAGGGACCGGGGGCGGCTGGCGGCAGGGCTGCGGGCCGATCTGGTGCGGGTGCGGGCGGTAGAGGGGCTGCCGGTGGTCCGCGCCGTCTGGCGCGGGGGAGAGCGCGTCGCATGATCGGCGAGCCGATGCCAGAGGCGCGCCTGGCCCTCTACTGGGCGCCGGAGACGGATGACCCGCTGCACCAGCTCGGCTCCGCTTGGCTCGGGCGAGATGCGGAGACGGGGGCGCCGGTCCCGCAACCGGCGCTGCCTGGGCTCGACATCGCCGAGGTCACCAGGGATGCGCGGGGCTACGGCCTGCATGCGACGCTGAAGCCGCCTTTCCGCCTGCGGGTCAGCTGGGCGGAGGCGGTCGCCGCGGCGGAGGCGCTTGCGGCGCGGACCGCGCCCTTCGACCTTCCGCCGCTCGCGGTCGAGAATCTGGATGGGTTCCTGGCGCTGCGGGAGACGGCGCCCTGCCCTGCCCTTCGGCCCCTCGCCGATGCCTGCGTGGAGGCGCTGGAGCCCTGCCGGGCGCCGTCCGACGAGGCAGAGCTGGCGAAGCGGCGGCGGGCCCGGCTGAGTGCGCGGCAGGAGGCGCTGCTGGGGCGGTACGGCTACCCGTACGTCATGGAGGAGTGGCGTTTCCACATCACTCTCAGCCGGCGGCTCTCGGCCGAGGAGATGGCGGTGGTGCGGCCGGTGGTGACGGAATTTCTCGGCGAGGCGCCGGCGATGCCGCGGCGGGTCGGCGCCATCAGCCTGTTCACCCAGGCGAAAGCCGGCGCGCCCTTCCTGATCGCCGAGCGGCTGCCCCTCAGGGGATAGCGCGGAGGGCCGCCACCACCCGGGTGATGCCTTGCTCCACCGGGCCCTCATTCATCACCCGGACCACATCGAGGCCGGGCGGCAGCGGGGCCTCCCGAGCGAGGCGAGCGGCGATGTCAGCCTCCGTCTCCCGGCCGCGGGCGGCAAGGCGGGCGGCCAGTACCGCCGGCGGGGCGGTGATCTCCAGCACCAGCAGGGGCATGCGCCGCGCGGCCTCGGCGAGGACGGTGCGGGAGAGGTTGGCGACCGCCACGCCGGGCGGCAACAGGGCCGGGATGCCGTAAAGCAGCCCATGCGCCTCCCACCAGAGGGCGAAGCGGCCGGCGGCGCGCTCGGCCTCGAATTCGGCGCGGTTCAGCGGACGGTGAGTCTCGCCGCCGGCCTCGGCGGGGCGGGTGATGCTGCGCTGGATGAAGTGGAAGCGCGGGTCACCGGCGAGGACGGTGCGGGCGCCCGCCATCAGCGTGTCCTTGCCCGCCCCGGAGGGCCCAACCACACCGACCAGCATGCTTGCCTTCCAGACCGATCGGGCCTTCTCTGCCTGTCCATTCGCCGTCACACAATGGCCCAGGGAGAGCGCCACAGCATGTTCACGACGCGGCCCGAGATCGCCGGCACCTTCGGCGCCGTCGCCACCACGCATTGGATCGCCTCGCAGGTCGGGATGTCCGTGCTGGAGCGGGGCGGCAATGCCTTCGACGCCGCCTGCGCCGCGGGCTTCACCCTGCAGATCGTCGAGCCGCATCTGAATGGGCCAGGAGGCGACTGTCCCATCATCCTGCACAGCGCGAAGCTCGGCGCGCAGCAGGTGATCTGCGGCCAGGGTCCGGCGCCGGCGGCTATGACGGTCGGCAAGTTGAAGGACGAGTTGGGCCTCGATATCGTGCCGGGGACGGGCTTCCTCTGCGCGCCCATCCCCGGCGCCTTCGATGCCTGGGCGCTGATGCTGCGAGACCACGGCACCTGGCGGCTGCGCGACGTGCTGGACTATGCCATCGGCTATGCGGCGCGCGGGGCGCATGTGGTCGGGCGCATCTGCGCGACGATCGAGACGGTGCGGCCGCTCTTCGAGGCCGAGTGGAAGACCTCGGCCGCGCTGTGGCTGAGGGGGATCACGCCTGGCGGGCTCTACACCAACCCGGAACTGGCCGAGACCTATGCTCGGGTGGTACGCGAGGCGGAGGCGGCGAGCAGCGACCGCGAGGGGCAGATCGAGGCGGCGCGGAACATCTGGTATGGCGGCTTCGTCGCCGAGGCGATCGACCGCTTCGGCCGTGAGTTCGCCGCCCTCGACACCTCCGGCCGGCGGCATCACGCGTTGCTGACGGGGCAGGACATGGCCGGGTGGCGGGCGAGCGTGGAGCAGCCGCTCGCCGGCCAGTATCGCGGGCATACGGTGCTGAAATGCGGCCCATGGAGTCAGGGTCCGGCGATGTTGCAGACCCTTGCCCTGCTCGAAGGGTTCGACGTGGCGGGGATGGACCCGGTCGGCGTGGAGTTCGTCCATACCGTTGCCGAGGCCATGAAGCTGGCCTTCGCCGACCGCGAGGCCTTCTACGGCGATCCCGATTTCACCGATGTGCCGATGGGGACGCTGCTGTCTGCGGAGTACAATTCGGCGCGACGGACGCTGATCGGGCGTGAGGCGAACAACGAGTTCCGGCCGGGCTCGCCGGATGGCAGGACGCCGCGAACGGATTACGCGGCGGCGGTGCAGCGTGCCGGGGCGCTGACCATGGCAGCGGGCACGGGCGAACCGACCGTCTCCCGCCTCGGCGCTTCGGGCGGGGATACCTGCCATATCGACGCGATCGACCAATGGGGTAATTTCGTCAGCGCGACGCCTTCGGCAGGATGGCTGCAGAGTTCGCCGGCGATCCCCGGCCTCGGCTTCTGCCTCGGCTCGCGCTGCCAGATGTTCTGGCTCGACGAGACGCTGCCGAATGGGCTCCAGCCCGGCAAGCGGCCGCGGACGACGCTCTCGCCGAGCCTGGTGCTGCGCGAGGGCAAGCCCTGGATGAGCTTCGGCACACCTGGAGGCGAGCAGCAGGACCAGTGGCAGCCGATCATGCTGGCGCGGATGCTCGACCATGGCTTCGGCATCCAGCAGGCGATCGACCTGCCGAGCTTCCATAGCGAGCACTGGATCAGCAGCTTCTGGCCCCGTGGCGCCCGGCCGGGGAAGCTGGTGCTGGAGGGGCGCTACGCGTCGGCGGTGCTCGATGAGCTGACGGCCCGCGGCCATGCCGCCGAGATGGGCGGCGAATGGTCCGAAGGGCGGCTCACCGGCGCGCGGCTCGAGGCGGATGGCCAAATCCTCGCGGGTGCCAACCCGCGAGGCATGCAGGGTTATGCGGTGGGGCGGTAAGCCCCCACCGCCTTACCGTGTCCGCGGCCCGACGCGCCGCGGCGCCGGCACTCGCGCCGGTTGCGCCGCGGGCGCCTTCGCCGCCGCCTTGCGCGCCTGCTCGCGGAGCTGGGCGATGGTCGAGCGGTTGGTCACCTGCTCCGGATTGGTCCGCACCTCGATCACTGCCGGCTTGCCAGAGGCGATGGCGCGCTGGACGGCGGGCACCAGCTCTTCCGTTGCCTCCACCACCTCGCCATGGCCGCCGAAGCTTTCGATGAATTTCGCGAAGTCCGGGTTGGTCAGCGTGGTGGCGGAGACGCGGCCCGGGTAGTGCCGCTCCTGGTGCATGCGGATCGTGCCGTACATCTGGTTATTGAAGACCAGGATGATCGGGTTAACCGAGTGGTGGAAGGCGGTGGCGATCTCCTGGCCCGTCATCAGGAAGCCGCCATCGCCGACGAAGGAGATCACCGTCCGCCCCGGATGGACGATTTTGGCGCCGATCGCGGCCGGCACGCTGTAGCCCATTGCACCGTTGGTCGGGCCGAGGAAGTCCTGGCCTTCCGAGACATGCATGAAGCGCGTCGGCCAAGTGGCGAAATTGCCGGCATCGGTGGTGAAGATGGTGTCGGGCGGCAGTGCCTTCTCCAGCGCCTGGAGCGCGACGGCGAGGTTGAGCGGGCCCTCGTACTCGCCGGGCTCGGCTTGTGCCTCTCGCGCCGCGCGAAGCTCGGCGCGCCAGCCCGACCAGGCCGGGCTGGCGACGGGCGGCATGGCCTTGGCGGCGGCGGCGAAGGCGTTCATGTCCGTGGTGATGCCGAGCGCCGGGCGATAGACGCGGCCGATCTCCGACTGGTCGGGGTAGGCATGGATGATCGGCGTGCCGCCGGCCATGTCGAAGAGGGTGTAGCCCTGCGAGACGGTTTCGCCGATGCGGGTGCCGATGGCGAGGAAGAGATCGCTTTCCTTCGCCTTCGCCACCAGCGTCGCATCGGCGCCGACGCCGAGGTCGCCGACGAAATTCGGCAGCGTGTTGTCATAGAGGCCCTGGCGGCGGAAGCTGACCGCGACGGGGATGTCGTTGGCGCGAAGGAAGTCGCGGATGTCGGCGCGGCCTTCCGGCGTCCAGCCGCCGCCACCGCCGAGCACGGCGAGCGGGCGCTTCGCGCCAGCCAACATCGCCATCATTCGCTCCATCGCGGCGGGCGAGGGATGCGCAGGGGCGACCTGGGCGGGGCCGATATCGGGCACCGCCACCATCTCCTTCTGCATTTCCTCGGAAATCGCCACCACCACCGGGCCGGGGCGGCCTGAGGTGGCGACATCGAAGGCATGGGCCATCAGCTCCGGGATTCGCGCGGCGTCGTCAATCTGCGTGACCCACTTGGCGAGGGGCGCGAACATCTTTCGGTAATCGACCTCCTGGAAGCTCTCCCGGTCGGTCTCCTCGAAGGGAATCTGGCCGATCAGCAGCACCAGCGGCGTCGAATCCTGGAAGGCGACATGCACGCCGATCGCGGCATGGCAGGCGCCCGGGCCACGGGTGACGATGGCGACGCCGGGCTTGCCAGTCAGCTTGCCATAGGCTTCTGCCATATGGACGGCACCGGCCTCGAACCGGCAGGTGACGAGCTGGATGCGGTTGCGCTGGGCATAGAGCCCGTCGAGCAGGTCGAGATAGCTCTCGCCGGGCACGCAGAAGGCGTGGCTGACGCCTTGTGCCACCAGCGCATCAGCCAGGATATGCCCGCCGAGCCGCGCCTCGGTTCGCCTTGCCTGCGTCATGCCCTGGTCTCCGTCCCCTCTCGTGGCGCGCGACCATAGCGAGGCCGCGCGCGCGCGTCACCCTGCGCCGAGGGCGCCGCTCGCCGTGCCGGCATGCATCTGCCGCAGCTCGCGCTTCAGAAGCTTGCCGGCGGTGTTCTTCGGCAGCGACTCGGCGATGATGATGCGCTTCGGAAGCTTGTAGGGGGCAAGCAGCCCGCGCGCATGGGCGAGCAGCACGGCCTCGATGTCGGGCGGGGCATCGGCACGCGGGACGACGACGGCGGCGACGGCCTCGATCCATTTCGGGTCGGGCACCGCGATGACGGCGACCTCGGCGACGGCAGGATGGGTGAAGAGAGCCTCCTCCACCTCGCGGCTCGCCACCAGCACTCCACCCGTGTTGATGAGGTCCTTGGTGCGGTCAACGATGGCTAGGTAGCCCTCCTCGTCGATGGTCGCCACGTCGCCGCTGTGGAACCAGCCGCCCTCGAAGGCGCGCGCCGTCTCCTCCGGCATGTTCCAGTAGCCGAGCAGGAGCTGCGGCGAGCGGTGCACGACCTCGCCACGCTCGCCGGGGGCTACGTCACGCATGTCCGGGTCGACGACGCGGGTGTCGACGTTGAGCACGGGGCGGCCGATGGAGCCGGGGCGGGCCTCGTGCTCCTCCGGGCGGAGGACGGTCGCCAGCGGGGCGATCTCGGTCTGGCCGTAGCAGTTGTAGGGGCGTGAGCCGGGGAGGCGGGCACGCAGCTCCTGCAGCACGGGCACGGGCATGATGCTAGCGCCGTAATAGACCTTGCGAAGACAGGAAAGATCGCGGGCACCGAAATCCGGGTGCTGCAGCAGCGTGATCCAGACCGTCGGCGGGGCAAAGAAGGCGGTTATGCGCTCGCGCTCGATCAGCTCGAGGCAGGTGGCGGCGACGGGGGCGTCGATTAGCAGGGTCGGGATGCCAGCGAGGAGCTGCGGCATAGTGAAGGCGTGCATCTGCGCCGTGTGATAGAGCGGCAGCGCGGCGAGCGAGCGGTCGTCGCGCTGCATTTCCAGCTCGATGATGCAGCTGGCGTACTCGGCGAGCAGGCCGCGATGCGACATCATCGCGCCCTTCGGGGCGCCGGTGGTGCCGGAGGTGTACATGATCTGGACCAGATCCTCGTCCAGCACCGCCTCGCCCAGCGGCTCGTCCCGGTCCCAGCGTGCGTCGAGTGCGGCGGCGAGGATGTCGAGTGGCCCCTCCCCGGCATCGATGGTGCCGCCGCGGACCTGCGGCACGGCGGCGCGGGCGGCCTCGGCGGTGGCGGCCAGCGCTGGCTGGTGCAGCAGCAGCGCGGCGCCGGACTGGCGGAGGACGTACTCGACCTCCTTCAGCGTCAGGGCGAAGTTGATCGGCACATGCACGAGCCCGGCCCGAGCGCAGCCGAGCCAGAGCAGCAGATAGGCATCGGAATTGCGACCATAGGCGACGACGCGGTCGCCCGGCGCGAGGCCTGAGGCCAGCAGGCAGCGGCCGATGCGGGAGGCGGCCTGGTCCAGGCTTGCATAGCTCCAGGCGCGATCGGCATAGCGGAGTGCCTGGCGGTCGCGGAAACGGCCCGCCGCACGCCCCAGCGCGTCGCCAATGGTGTTGCGCCGGGCGCGTGCGCCTGTCTCGGTCATGGAATCCTCCCCGTCATTGACGGGGAGTGTAGCCTAGGATTCCAGAGTGGCGTCGAGGGTGATGCTGGCGTTCAGCACCTTGGAGACCGGGCAGCCGGCCTTGGCGGCGTCGGCAAGCTTCTGGAACTCCTCCTGAGACAGGCCAGGAACCTTGGCCTTCAGCGTCAGCGCCACCGCGGCGATCTTCCAGCCGGCGCCTTCCTGCTCGAGCGAGACCTTGGCTGAGGTATCGAGCGCCTGCGGCTCGTGCCCGGCGCCAGAGAGCTGGAAGGCCAGCGCCATGGTGAAGCAGCCGGCATGGGCGGCGGCGATCAGCTCCTCCGGGTTGGTGCCGGGGCCGTTCTCGAAGCGGGTCTTGAAGCCGTACTGGCTGTCCTTCAGCACGCCCGACTGGGTGGTGAGGCTGCCAGTGCCTTCCTTGCCGGTGCCCTGCCAATGCGCGCTGGCGCTGCGGTGGATGCTGGCCATGAACTCTCTCCTCTCCTTGTTGCGGGAGAGGAGATAGGACGCCACGCCGCCGGTTCCAGCCTCCGGCGATCGCGCCTCATTCGGCGGCGGGCACGTTCAGCTGCCGCTGCTGGCCCCGCAGCATGGCCATCTCGTTCCGCAGCATGGCAACCTCGGCGCGCAGCTCGGCCAGTTCCTCCCCCACCGGGTCGCAAGGGGCGTCGAGCAGCCCGTAGCCGGGGCTCGGCGCGCGGCGAGGCGCGAGGATGCGGTGTTCCTGCGGCGGGCGGGCGGGAATGCCGACCACCGTCTCGCCAGCCGGGACCTCGGCCACGACGACGGCATTGGCGCCGATGCGGGCATTGTCGCCGATGCGGATGGGGCCGAGTACCTGCGCACCGGCGCCGATCGCCACGCCGTTGCCGATGGTCGGATGGCGCTTGCCTGGCTGGCCGGACAGGCCACCGAGCGTGACGCCGTGATAGATCAGTACGTCGTCGCCGATCTCCGCCGTCTCGCCAATGACGACGCCCATGCCGTGGTCGATGAAGAGCCGCTTGCCGATTGTGGCGCCGGGATGGATTTCGATGCCGGTGATGAAGCGGTTGGTGTGCGACACGGCGCGCGCCATCGTGCGCAAGCCCATGCGGTAGAACCGATGGGCGAGGCGATGGAACAGCACCGCATGCAGCCCGGCATAGCAGGTCACGGCCTCGATCCAGGTCGGGCGGGCCGGGTCACGCGCCCGGATGGTGCGAGCGAGGTCGAGGAGTTCCATGGTCTGCCCCTATTCGAGCCAGGTTGGCACCGGCAGGCCGCGCTCGCGCAAGAACGCCGGGTTGAAGATCTTGCTTTGATAGCGCGCTCCACCATCGCAAAGGATAGTGACGATGGTGTGACCCGGCCCCATCTGCCGCGCGACCGCGATCGCTGCCGCGACATTGATGCCGGCGGAACCGCCAACCGAGATGCCTTCACGGAGTTGCAGGTCATAGACCTGCTCCAGCGCCACCGGGTCGGTCACCTGTACAGCATCGTCGATGAGGGAGCGTCCCTGCTCCAGGTTGCCTGGCACGGTCGAGGCCTGGCCGATGCCCTCGGTGATCGAGTTGCCCTCGGCCTTCACCTCGCCGGTCTTCACCCAGCTGTAAAGGCCGCTTCCCATCGGGTCGGCGAGGACGATGCGGATGTCCGGCTTCTTCGCCTTCAGCGCGCGGGCGACACCGGCCAGCGTGCCGCCGGTGCCGCAGGCGCAGGTGAAGGCGTCGATGCGGCCGCCGGTCTGTTCCCAGATCTCGGGACCTGTCGTTTCCTCATGCGCCGCGGCATTGGCGAGGTTGCCGAACTGGTTGGCCCAGACCACGCGCTTACCCTCGGCGGCCAGCTCCTCCGCGATGCGGCGCGAGGTGTGCACGTAGTGCCCGGGGTCGCGATAGGGCTTCGGCGGAATCAGGCGGAGATCGGCGCCGATCATGCGGAGGAAGTCGAGCTTCTCCTTCGCCTGCGTCTCCGGCACGACGATGATCGAGCGGTAGCCGCGGGCATTGGCGACGAGGGTCAGGCCGATGCCGGTATTGCCGGCGGTGCCCTCGACCACGATGCCGGGCTCGCCGGGGATAAGCTGGCCACGGCGTTCCGCATCCTCGATGATGCCGAGACCGGCGCGGTCCTTCACGCTGCCGCCGGGCTGCATGAATTCCGCCTTGCCAAGGATCTCGCAGCCCGTTGCCGCGCTGGCACGGCCGAGACGGATGAGGGGCGTGTTGCCGATGGCGCCGGCAAGGCCGTCCACGGTTCGGGCCGTCATTCGGGCGGGCGGCGTGGGGCTCATGGCAATTCCGTCTCCTGGCGTTGGGCTGATCTGCGCGCGGCCCGGGGTTTGATTCAAGAGGGGCTGGCGACATTGCGATTCCGCATCGGGCAGTTGGAGATTGACCGAGGGGGCATCCGCGCAGGAACATAAGACGAACCCAACATGACCCATTCCCAGGACGACACCCCCCTTCCCCGGCTCGACCGCCTGGCCCTGCGCGCGGCGCTGGCGGCGCGGCCCGGACGGGCCGAAAGCCCGGCCGGCGGCCTCGCGCTCTGCCCTGCTATCGATGCGGCACTGCCGGGAGGCGGACTGCCCTGGGCGGCGCTGCATGAGGTGCTGGCGCAGGAGCCAGAGGCGGCGGCGGAGTTCTGCACATTGCTGCTGGCGCGGGCCGCGGCGGTGGCGGGCGGCAGCCTGCTCTGGATCGCGGCGGAGGGCTTTCCGTCCGGGCTCGGCCGCTTCGGCCTTTCGCCTGCCGACCTGCTGTTGGTGCGGGCCGCGCGGCCGGAGGATGCGCTCTGGGCGATGGAGGAAGGCCTCGCCAGCTCCGGCATCGCGGCCGCCGTCCTGTGCCTCGACTCGGTGGAACCGATGGCGGCGCGCCGGCTGCAGCAGGTGGCTGCGACGGGGGGCGGGCTTGGCCTGCTGATGCGACAGGATGTGGGCGAGTCGGGCATGGCGACGCGCTGGCGAGTCGGTGGCGGCAGCGCCGGGCTCGGTGATCCGCGCTGGCGCCTCGAGCTTCTGCGTTGCCGCGCCGGGCGGCCGGGTCGCTGGGATGCCGTCTGGCGACCGGCGGCGGAACGGCTGGAAACCGAGGAGCCGGAGGCGACGGCGCCTGCCCCGCTGCGCCGGCGGGCACGTTAGGGTAAACAGCAATCCTTATTTGCGAATGGTTCTCAGTTGCGATAGCTTTACCTCCTGCGTCGGAGAGAGCGAAATGGCGACACATGGCCTTCCCGCCTGGCCTTGGGCCGATACCGAGACCGCCGAATTGCCACCAGCCGAGGCGCTGCTGCTGGAGGGCATGCGTCGTTGGGCACTAGCTGCCCGCACCGGCACCCCGACCCTCGCGGCGATGCGGCTGCCCTTCATCGCCGAGGATGCGATGGCGGCGCTGCGGCCGCTCGATGCGCTGATGCGGGCGGTGAGCGCGAACGGGATGCCCGGCATTGCCTGCCCGCTCTGTCCACGGGCGACGCCGAGCGAGGCGGAGCTGCTGCTGGCCATGGCGCTCGCCCAGCGCGGCTGCCGCAGCCAGGCGCTCGGGCTGCTGCTGCGCTACCTGCCGCCGGCGGCCGCCTACGCGGCAATGCCGGAAGCGCTGCATCTCGGCATCGCTCTCCGAGGCGCCGGGCTGCTGCTGCGGAATCCGCTGCGGATGCGGTAGGGCTCAATGCCCTCCACTCGGCGCCACCCGAGGCTTCGCTACGATGGCGACGCAGGGGATGGCGAGGAGGAAGAGCATCGCCATCAGGACCAGCACGTCGTTATAGGCGAGCACCAGCGCCTCGCGTTGCATGAGCCCTTGCAGACGCTTCAACGCGGCAAGCTCGGCCGGGAGCTCCGGCTGGGCCAGTGTGATGCGAGCGGCGAGGTTGTCGAGCCAGGCGGGGACGTTGGGCCGCGCCCAGCTCACCTGCTCCGCCAGGTGCTGGCGATGCGCGGAACCGCGCCAGGTGACGATGGTGTTGATCGCCGCGAGGCCAAGCGCACCGCCGAGGTTTCGCATCAGGTTGTAGAGCGCTGCGGCGTTTTTGATCTCGGCCGGCGGCAGTGTGCCGAAGGCGATCTGGTTGATCGGCATGAACATGAAGATCATCGCCGTGCCGCGCAGGCCGAGCGGCACCGCCATCTCCCAGAAGCCGCTGAGATTGGTGAGTTGTGCGATCCAGAGGCATGAGGCGATGAAGAGCAGCATGCCGAGCACCAGCAGCAGCCGCAGGTCCATGAGCTTCGCCAGCCGCCCGGCGATCGGCGCCGAGAGGAACATGCAGAGGCCGGTTATGAAGAGCGTCTCGCCGATCTGCATCGAGTCGTAGCCGCGGACGCGTGCGCAGAAGAGCGGCAGGACATAGACGAGGCCGTAAAGCCCGACGCCGACGATGCAGCTCAGCAGGCAGCCCATCAGGAAGTTGCGGTTGCGGAAGGCGCGGAGCTGGATGATCGGCTCGGTGCGGGTGAAGGCACGCCAGAGGAAGAGCGCGCCGCAGAGGCCGCAGAGCAGGGCGAGATGGGTGATCTCCTCATCGTCGAACCAGCCCCAGCGCGGCCCCTCCTCCATCACGTATTCGGCGGAGCCGAGGAAGCTCGCCATGAAAAGCAGGCCCCACCAGTCGAAGCGGGCGAGCAGACCGGGCTCCGGCCGGTCGATGTCGAGTGTGAGCCAGGCGGTCACGGCGACGGCGGTGCCGATCGGCAGGTTGATGAGGAAGAGCCAATGCCAGGACAGCGCCTGGGTCAGCCAGCCGCCAAGGCTCGGGCCGATGGTGGGCGCCAAGGTCGCGGTGAGGCTGATCAGCACGCTGATCTTCACCCGCTCGGCGCCAGGATAGAGCAGGAAGCTGGTGGAGAAGCAGACGGGGATCATCGCCCCGCCGACGAAGCCTTGCAGCGCGCGGGCGACGACCATGGCGGGCAGCGTATCGGCCAAGGCGCAGGCGCCGGAGAAGAGGGTGAAGCCGGCGCAGGACAGCGTGAACAGCACTCGGCTGGAGAGGGCACGGGAGAGGAAGCCCGAGAGCGGGATCATCACGATCTCGGCGATGAGGTAGCTGCTCTGGATCCAGCTCGCTTCGTCCGGCGCGGCAGCGAGTCCCGCCTGCACTTCGGCGATGGAGGCAGAGACGATCTGGATATCGAGGATCGCCATGAAAAGGCCGACCACCGTGGCGCCGAAGCCGATGCGGTGGCGGAGGCTCGGGCCGCTGCTCATGGCGCGACGCGCCAGGCGCCCCAGCGGGCGGCGGCGGCCGACCAGACGCCGCGCGGCGCCGATGGATCGGGTCGGGTATCCACCTCGGCGGCGACGGAGAGGCCAGGTCGCAACAGGGCGAGCTGCGCCGCCTCGGCCGGATCGAGGGCAAGGCGGACGGGCACGCGCTGCACGATCTTGGTGAAATTGCCCGTCGCATTCTCCGGCGGCAACAGGCTGAACAGCGCGCCGGTGGCGGGGGCGAGGCTTTCGACATGCGCCTGCAATTCGAGGCCGGGGATGGCATCGACCGTCAGCCGTACCGGCTGACCCGGCCGGAAGCGCGGGAGTTGCGTTTCCTTGAAATTCGCATTCACCCATTGCCGCTCCGGCGGCGGCGCGACGGCGATGAGCTGCTGGCCGGTGCGGACGAACTGCCCGAGCTGCGCCGCGCGGTTGCCGACGATGCCGTCGAAGGGCGCGCGGATGACGGTGTTGCCGAGGTCGATCCGGGCACGCTCGACGGCTGCCGCAGCTTGGTCGCGGCGGGCCTGCTGTTGCACCTGCATCGCCTCCAGCACATCGAGCTGCTGATGGGCAACGCTCAGCTGAGCAAGAGCGGCGGCGACGGCGGAATCGGCCTTGCGCTGGTCGGCGACGGCACGTTCATTCGCCTGGCGGCTGGTCCAGCCGGCGCCGACGAGAGCCCCGGCACGGCGGGCCTCAGCCAGGGCGCGGGTCTGCTCGGCCCGGGCCTGCTCGAGCTGGGCCTCGGCATTCTCGATTTGGGCGCGCTGCTGGGCGAGCTGCTGGCGCAGCGTCACCATGCCGGCGGTCGCCTCGGCGAGCGTCGCCTCCGCCTCGGCCTGCCGAGCGCGCCAGAGGCCCTGGTCCAGCTCGATCAGCGCCTGGCCGGCAACGACGCGCTGGTTGTCGGTGACCAGGATGGCGGCGACATGGCCCTCGATCCGTGGGGCGAGGATGGCGATATCGCCCTGGAGATAGGCGTTGTCGGTCGATTCAAGCCAGCGCCCGACCAGCAGCCACCAATTCACCCCAAGCGCCAAAAGCAGCAGGGCCAGGACCAGCGCCGGCCAGCGCAGCCGGCGGACCCACCGGCGCCGCAGTGCCGGGCCGCGGCTGGCGGCAGGCATTGCGGGGCGGGTTTCGTTGAGGACGTTCATCCCGTTCCGGAAAGGGTTCCTCCCCTAGTGCACCGACTCAAACGGAAGGTGCAGGAAGCCTGGCCAGCGTGCCGAGGATGGTGTCGGCAGGCCTGGTCCAGGCGAATGGCTTGGCCTTCTTGTTGTGGTCGCGGATGTAATGGGTGATGGCGTCCTGCAGGTCGGGGACTGACTGAAAGACGCCGCGGCGGATGCGCCTGCGTGTGATGGCCG
Source organism: Belnapia moabensis DSM 16746 (assembly GCF_000745835.1). GTDB lineage: Bacteria > Pseudomonadota > Alphaproteobacteria > Acetobacterales > Acetobacteraceae > Belnapia > Belnapia moabensis. Next base: position 214,787 of record NZ_JQKB01000003.1, read on the forward strand.
AGAAGAAGCCCTCGACGGCGTTGATCCAGGACGCCGATGTCGGCGTGAAGTGGAAGACCCAGCGCGGATGATCAGCCAACCACTGCCGGACCTTTGGGTGCTTGTGGGTGGCGTAGTTGTCAAGGATGGCGTGGATCACCTTGCCGGCG